>JAJUHK010000005.1 GCA_029279945.1 Pseudidiomarina indica
CTTTACTTTGCAGTACTTCTGAGGTGAATAACCTTCTACAGGTTAGACTGCCTGATGGAAGCAGTGCATAACAATGCGCGGCACGCGGATAGCCTTTACGCCGCTTCGCTATGTAAAGGCTACCGGTGCGCTATGCGTTATATTTACGAGAACTAAACTCAAGGAGATAAAATGAGAAAAATAAGTGTTGGCCTACTGTGTGGCTTAATGTCTGCCGTCACTATGGCGACAACAGTGGATGATCAGGCAAAATCTGCAGGCTTCACGAACTGTTTAGATACTACGAAAACCTTGGCGGAATTCTTAGTCAAACAAAACACCCATGGGTCACATGATTTCTGGAATAAGGATTTTGTAAATGAAAGATTTTTCGACTCGCTAATCGTTAAAAACTATTCAGATGGTGATAGCCATATATCTCTTACGGTGATTCCTCGCGGTAAGCAATGTGATTGGACTTATACGGAAACTTATCCTATAGAAAAGCCATGCCAAATTGTTCGTGAGGAGCAGTTTTCTCAGATGAAATATGGTGGTTCGCTTAATCAAACCACAATGACTCTTAATAATGAAAAAGGTCTATATTTCTACCTTACACCCTCAGAAACAGGGAAAACTTGTTTAGTGACTAAACGGGAGGTATTCTATCAATAAATATAACAATCGGCTGCTAGGGACTGCATTCCGCTTCGCTACATGCAGCCCCAGAGCCGGGCGTTATAGAGCCACTTTATAGGAGAGAACAGTTGTCTAACGTAGAAAATGCTCAGCGATACTTTCAGACCGCTAACGAAATTTTTGGTGTACTGTCTTTTGGTATTGCACTTGCCTGTATAAGTACAGATAACCCTCAGTTTTATGGATGGCTTGCCGTGGCTTTTGTATTTTTAGTTTGGCTGTCAAATTTTATAAAGTTCAGAAGCGAGTTCCTTGAGTTAAAAAATACTTCCGTGCTATCAGCAAGTAATGTATTGAAGAAGAGCTTTATTGCTTTAATAGGTTGGTCATTTTTAGGAGCTGTTGCGATTGGTCTCTTTGACTCATCGGGCTGGGCTCTATAACAATCCGCGTCATTCGGGGCCTGCGGCCCCTGCGACGCTCACAAGTTCGCGCGCATGCGCGGGGCGTTAGCTGTACTAGGAGAATCAGTTTGAGTTGCTACTTTCAAGGATGTTCCCAAAAAGGTGTAACAAAGGAGCATATCCCACCAAAAGCCTTTTTCCCTAAGGGAGAAAAAGATCAGCTATTAACAGTGAAATCATGTGTCGCTCACAATAACGCCAAGTCAAAAGATGATCTTTATGTTCTCGCACAAATCTGCATGAATGCTTCTCCGAGCAATAGAGCTAGAGAAATATTCCTAAAAAAAGTAAAGCCCCAACTAGATTTCAATAATGGAGCATTAAGAAAAAGGCTGGCTGCTGGATCAGTTCAACTACCTGATGGAGCTGTAAAGTATCCAGTTGATACGAATAGATTAAATGAGTTTTTTGATGCTCTATCTTGTGGGATTATTTTCAAGTCTTGTGGCTCTGCATTGCCAAATAATTACTCAATAAAACATGTGTATTGCAGCTTGATAAGTGATCAAGACCCGATAATGGATCAACTTGAAGCTGAGCTTGAGGCTTTCTACTCAGGAAAACCAATGGATTTTATGGAGTTCGGCAAGCCAAACACTAACAACGAAAGGATCTACACCGTAGAGGTTTTTGGTATACCAAACTTCGCCTCAAGTATTACTTTAGTGCATGTTTTCTTCGGTAAGTTTAAAGTAATCTCAATGCTTACCAATGTCGTGCAAAATACAGCTAACAAGTCAAAGCACTCGGACGCCGCTAACGGCGCCGGTGTTTGAGGCGTTATATACCCACGATATTTTGGAGTAAATTTTAAAAATGGAAATTAATTTCGCAGAAAACTCCTATGCTACTGTAAGCTTAGTTCAGTTCTTATTTGGTATATTTTGCGCTCACTGGGCTCAGAACACTGACCGTAGTGCGTGGTTATGGTTTTTTATGGGGTGGATTTTTGCACCAATAACTGGTTTGTTTTTATTAGCAAAAAATAGTAAATCAGCGAGCTAGTTGCTTGTAACACAAGGTATATAACAAGCAAAGGCAGCCGACGCCTTCGGCGCGTCTGCTTTGGGCGTTAGGCATTAGCAATGTATAAACTAATCGTCATGCTTGGGGTTTTATCGCTTTCCTTTTTCGCTGTTGCTGAAGAAAAAGTGTCATTATGGAGTGAGGGTGGCGGAGCTGAAGCCGTTTGTATAAACGAATCTAAAATGATAAGTCATTGCTTTATCGTTGTTGGTGATGTTCGGATAGATATATCTGAGGTAGAGGCTTCAAACTTAGGTAAACTTGGGCTGAGGCCAAAAGAAGCCTACTCAAAGGTAATAAATATTCCCAGTAAATGGCTGAAAGTTGCTAAAAATGAGTACATGGTAGAAATCACTACTCATGCTTGGTTTGAGGGCCAACGGTACACTGTAAAAGAACCTGCTTATGTAAAGGATGGGAAATATTATCAACGCTAAAATGCCTAACAATACGCACCAGTTCGCGCCTATCGGCGCCGGACGGCCTTACGGCCGCCGCTGTGCTTTGCGTTAGAGCTGCTGCACACTGAAGATAGGAGGCGTCCTTTTGGATAAATTTCCGTCCGAAATAATTGATAAGCTGAAAAACTACGTTTACCGGCTTATCGATCCCCGCAATGGCGAGACTTTTTATGTTGGTCGGGGTGTTGGAAACCGTCTTTATTCCCACATTCGTGACGAACTGGGGAAAGAATCAGACGAAGTTGGCGATAAGTTGAGAAGAATCAGGGAAATCCGTCTTGCTGGCTTTGAGGTTGCCCATGTCGTGCATAGGCACGGAATGGAGCCATCCGTGGCGAAAGAGGTAGAAGCTGCACTTATTGATGCGTATCCAGGGCTCACAAATGTAATGGGTGGGGAAGAGAGCGGTGACCGTGGTGCAATGCATGCGGATGAGATTGTTCGGGAGTATCTCGCTGAGCCGGCGGTATTTGAGCATCGGGCGCTATTGATCAGTGTAAACAGGAGTGCGTCCGAGCGTCCGCTCTATGAAGCGACACGATATGCCTGGAAGCTCAGTCAAAGACGGGCGAAAGAAACAGAAGTTGTTCTCGCATCTGAAAAGGGAGTTATTCGCGGCGCGTACATTCCTGAAAAGTGGATGGAAGCTACAAGCGATAATTTCCCGGGTCGCCCTGATCGACCTGGAAGGCTGGGATTCAGCGGTCGTGAAGCACCACCCGAAGTATGGAGCATGTATGTTGGACGGCGAATACCCGATGAATACCGCTTCGGCACAGCCAACCCTATTCGCTATACATGGAAATAGGGCGATGCTCTAACAAATGGCTGTTGTCGGACGTACCTACGCTGGCGCTCCGGTGCGCCGCAAAGCCAAAGCGTTAGGCTCTAAGGAAAAATTTTGGCCAGAGGAAATTTAAAAGGCACAGGGTATATTCTTGAGCTAGAGTTGGCTCTTGAGTGTATGAAAAGAGGTGCCGAAGTTAGCCTGCCAATCGGCGATAATGCGCATTATGACTTGCTCGTTGATAACGGCAAAAAAATATTGAAAGTTCAGGTTAAATCTTCGTCAATAGATCAAAACGATTCTGCGAAGTATTGGATTAACACACAGCGAAAGCTCCCAACTATGAGCTCCAACAGTGGCCCTTCATCGAAAGCGGTAGCATATGCTGAAGGTGCTATTGATGTTATTGCCTCCAAAGCTGATGGGGTCTGGTTTTTCTTCGATGAGGCACATCTTCTGCCTAGCAGCATTACCGTGTTTCCCAGTAGGGAACGAAATTGCAAAAACAAATGGAATAAGGGTAAAGAGAGTTGGGAACTACTAGATCTAGCCTAACAAACGCGTCAATTAGGACGCTCGCAAGCTCGCGCCTATTACGCGGGCGTTAGCCATTTCGAGGACATAATGAGTACAGCTATAATTTCTGAACCAATATCGGGAGATAAGGCATATCAGGTAAGGGCGCGCGCCGCATTACCGTTGCTTGTCCGTCAAGCGGAGGCTGGTGCTCCAGTTTTCTACTCTGATCTTGCGGAAGAGTTAGGGATGCCGAACCCGCGTAATCTCAATTATGTCCTCGGAAGCATCGGCCAGTCTTTAGAGCGACTTTCTGAGGCATGGAAAGTTAAAGTGCCGCCTATCCAATGTCTTGTAGTTAATAAAAACACGGGGCTACCGGGAGAGGGTATCGGTTGGTTTCTCGTCAAGAAGGAAGATTTTGCAACGCTCCCGCTTAAACAGAAGAGAGCAATCGTCGAAGCAGAACTTCAGCATGTGTTCTCCTATCCACGATGGCAGGAAGTTCTCAAGGCTCTGGAGCTTGAGCCAGCGATCTCCGATTTTACGCCGTTCGTAAAAAAAGCCTCGGGTGGCTTTGGAGGCGGTGAGAGCGACGGGCATAAGGCTCTCAAAGAATATGTTGCAGAAAATCCAAAAGTCATCGGTCTTGGCGCTAACACCCCTATTGGCACGACCGAATACCCGTTGCCATCAGGTGATAGTCTGGACGTTTCATTTAATAGCAAGAAAATTTGGGTGGCTGCAGAGATCAAGTCCTCCATATCTGCAGAGGGTGATATTGTTCGAGGTCTATTTCAATGCGTTAAGTACAGAGCTGTCATGGAGGCTGTACTGCTTACCGAATCACTGCCACAAAACGCACGAGCTTTACTTGTCTTAGAATCAAAACTGCCTCAATCACTTATCCCTTTGCGAAATATGCTGGGTGTTGAAGTTATTGAAGGTGTTTCGCCCAAGAATGGCTAAACAGCTAAATGAGTAGGTTTAAGAAAACTAATTTTAAGCGGTAGTTACAACGGAAGTTAAGATCAAAACCGTTAAAATCGACACCGGATAAAAAGCACTCATAAAAAACATAAGCTCATGAAAACATAGGGTTTTCGTATGAAACCGTATATTAGAAAAGCCACCAATGCAGGACTCATAATCGGTTGGTCCCCAGTTCAAGTCTGGGAGGGGCCACCATTTTCCATAGTATTTATAAAGATAGTGCTTGCTAATATTCGTGCTTGTTTGACGTTCGCGGGTCAAGTACATTCCACCCCCAAGAAAATTTTTTTTAAAAACAGTATAATGGGGTCTTTGACCCATCGCACATCAACTATCGATGCAGCAGGTCCAATGTTATTGGAGGTGTTGCTATGTCTGGTTATGAAACGCGTAAAATTCACTTACGCGTTGGTTCACGTGAGTGGAAAATTCGCTCGTTAAAAGATACTCAACAGTACTATGATCCTCAGGGCGAAGCCAAGCGAGCAGGGATTTGCTCGGCGAGTTGGAGCTTGTTCGGGCAATTGTGGCCGGCGAGCAAAGCGTTAGCGCGAGCAGTGAAGAAAATTGACATTAGCGGACGTCGATTTATCGAGCTAGGTTGTGGCCTCGGGTTACCAAGTTTAGTATTGCGTGCGCGCGGCGCCCATGTGGTGGCCAGTGACAAACATCCGTTAAGCGAAGAGTTTCTTGACTATAACGCGGCGCTAAATCAGGTGCCCGAAGTACCATTCGTTGATTTAGATTGGGGGCTATCGCCTGCTCCTGATCAGCGCGGGCAATACGATGTCATTCTTGGTAGTGATATTCTGTATGAGCCTGATCACGCTGAAATGTTGGCAGAATTCGTAAATCAGCTTGCAGCGCCTAAAGCGAAAGTGTTGATTACCTGTCCAGGGCGTGGCTATCGCAATCGCTTTGCGCGTTACCTGCAAGACTATGGATTTGATTTAACCGAGCAGAACATTCCGTTTATAGAAGGTGAGCCAGCACCACATCGGGGCCGGTTACTGAGCTTTCGGCGGGGTTTCTAAGTGTCCAGCGGCATGAGCCGCTGGCACTTATGGCAAAGCGCTTGCAAGTTACGCATACAACCGTGCACGGGCGGCGTGAAGCTTCTTATAGCTGTCTAGTAATCGTAAGTGACGATCTAAACCATCGAGCTGTATGTTGGTTTCAGTGAGGCCAGGGAATTTTACCGTCCCTTGTACTGCACCAACCACGTTTGCCATCGTTGTGTTACCGTACATCCGCTGGAAGTTGTGCAAGTAATCGGCTAGTTCCATATCGTCTGACAGGGTAACTTCTAATACTGCGCTCATTGCACGATAGAACAGGTTACGTTCAACCGTGTTGTCGTTGTATTGCAAGAACTCTTCGATAAGCTCGAGCGCACTCTCATGATCACCTAGGGCAAGATAAATAAGCAACTTCAACTCAAGAATGGTCAGTTGACCCCATACCGTATTTTCATCAAACTCAATCCCAATCAGGGTGATGATGTCGATATAGTGATCGAGCTGACTTTCCTCGAGGCGGTTCACTAAGTCACGCAACTGATCGTTGCTTAAGCGATGAATATTAAGAATATCTTCCCGGTAATCCAGCGCTTTGTTGGTGTTATCCCACACCAAATCTTCAATCGGATAGACTTCTGAGTAGCCAGGTACCAAGGTACGTACCACAGGGATACCAAACTTGTCGTGTACTGCCATGTACACTTCATGGCCAAGGTCAGTCAGCATCGTCATGAGATGTTCTGCTTCAACTTCGTTGGATCCGGAAAAATCCCAATCACAGAATTCATAGTCAGCGCGGGCACTGAAGAAGCGCCATGACACGACACCTGATGAATCAATGAAGTGTTCGACGTAGTTGTTCGGTTCGGTTACGGCCATGCTATTAAAGGTTGGCGGTAAGAAGTCATTCAAACCTTCAAAGCTGCGGCCTTGCATGAGTTCTGTCAGGCTGCGCTCAAGGGCAATACGGAAGTTAGGGTGCGCACCAAACGAGGCAAATACCCCACCAGTCCGAGGGTTCATTAAAGTCACACAGGCAACCGGGAAGCGACCACCTAGTGATGCGTCTTTCACTAAGATGGGGAAGCCTTGCTCTTCGAGTGTTTTGATCCCTTCTACGATATGTGGGAACTGTGCCAGAACCTCTGCGGGTACATCAGGGAGCGCTAACTCATTCTCGATGATCTCTTTTTTAACAGCGCGCTCAATAATCTCGCATAAACATTGAACCTTGGCTTCCGCTAGGGTATTCCCGGCACTCATGCCATTACTCAAATAAAGGTTCTCAATTAAGTTGGTGGGGAAGTAGACGATTTCACCGTCTGATTGCCGCTCAAATGGTAAGGCGCAGATCCCACGGTCATGACGACCTGAGTTGGTATCAATAAGATGTGAGCCTTGTAACTCACCCTCAGGGTTATAAATACTTAAGCAATGTTCATCCAGCAACCCCGGTGGCAAGCTATCGTCTGGGGTGAGAGGAAACCATTTTTCATTGGGGTAATGCACGAACTCAGAATGGGCAATTTCTTGTCCAAAATATTGGTCGTTGTAGAAGAAATTACAGTTCAGCCGCTCAATAAACTCACCCAACGCTGAAGCTAACGCGGCTTCTTTGGTCGTGCCTTTACCATTAGTGAAACACATGGGTGAGGCGGCATCACGAATATGGAGCGACCAGACGTGAGGAACAATATTGCGCCACGATGCGATTTCAATTTTCATCCCCAAATCGGCTAGGATTTTGGTCACGTTGGCGATAGTTTGCTCTAGCGGTAAATCTTTCCCTTCGATGTAGGTCAACGAGCCATTTTCAGGCTGTCCCATCAATAGTGCTTGGGCATCCTCGTCGAGGTTTTCAACAACTTCGATTTGAAATTCGGGACCAGTTTGCACCACTTTCTTTACTGTACATCGGTCAATGGCTCGCAAGATACCTTGACGGTCTTTCTCGGAAATATCCTCAGGTAGCTCGACTTGGATTTTGAAAATCTGGTTATAGCGGTTTTCAGGATCGACGATGTTGTTTTGTGATAAACGAATATGCTCCGTCGGAATATTGCGGGCAACGCAATAGACTTTGACGAAATAGGCGGCACACATCGCCGACGATGCGAGAAAGTAATCGAAAGGGCTCGGTGCCGAGCCATCACCTTTGTATCGAATTGGCTGGTCAGCGATGACCGTGAAGTCATCAAATTTCGCTTCAATACGTAGGTTGTCGAGAAAGTTAACTTTAATTTCCATGAGCTAATAACCGCAATTGGCAAAAAATAGCGGCTATTATCCCGTTTTTTAGCTGTAAAGTCTCCGATCTCGCGACAATTCTTTTAAGAATCGCTGTTTTTGTTCGGCTGGGTTTGAAATCCCAGTGCTTCACGCAGACCATTCGCAAATGCGACAAATTTCTCTTTCATGGTCCGTTTAACAGAAACCTCCAGCGAGCCTAACACCGAATAGCCAGTGATAGTAATGCGGGGCGCTTGCTTACCCGCCATATTAGGCACATCATTTTCTGACGAACCTATAATATCGAACATGCGTAGCGTTACGTTAACGTGCTCAGGCACAAAAATTTCGACACTACTGAGAATACTGGCAATCTTTACCTCAATATTTTGATGCTGGAAAATAGCATCGCTAAAATCCAACCGCGTAGAACCGAGTACCCCAACAATATTCAGTTTTTTGGGCACCACCCATTGCCCTTCACGACTATTGGAACCAATGATACTGAACAGTTTTTCCTCGTTGGAATCGCTGGCGGATTGATAATTCAAACTGAATGACCGCTCTTTTTTAGCGTCATAACTTTCGTCTGCTTCAAGAGGTAAGTCAGCGACCAAATCAATGAGCTGTTGGTGTGACTCAGATTTCATTGCATCGTCAAGGCGGCGCTCGAAGGCTTCGGCTGAAATAATGGCGTGACTGTAGTTAATGATCAGTTTATCAACGGTCTCTTCACGTACTTGTTCAATGGGGCGATCTTCTAATTTAACCGACATCTTGTTCTCCTCACTATTCTTATGATTACGTCGTATTACATGCAAAATTCAAGCCACAACAAAAATTGCATTTAAAACAATGTATTACATTATTGCTTGCGGTGTGAAAATGGTGCAATAGCAGAATGATTAGTGAAATTGCCTAACGCTCTCGTAAACTGTCATAATAGTAGTCTATTCTGCTGCCCGATAATGAGCAGCATGGCAGGTTGTGTTGGAGGAGTCATGAAAAAAGTTGCGGTAATTCTTTCTGGAAGTGGTGTGTTTGACGGTTCAGAAATAAATGAAGCTGTGCTCACATTATTACACCTAGCTAAGGCTGGTGCGAGTTATCAATGTTTTGCGCCTGATGCTGAGCAACCCCACGTCATGAATCATTTAACGGGTGAAATAGCACCAGAATCGCGCAACATGTTAGTGGAAGCGGCACGGATTGCGCGAGGAGAGGTCAAGTCTCTAGCAGAATTGGATGCAACCCAGTTTGATGCTTTGATCGTTCCAGGTGGTTTTGGCGCCGCTAAGAACCTCTGTAATTTTGCAGATAAAGGTGCTGAGTGTGAACTGATGCCGGTGGTTCGTGATGCTTGTGAGGCATTTAAGCAGCTTGGCAAACCTGCAGGTTATATGTGCATTGCGCCAGTGTTAGTACCTTTGGTTTATGGGGCGGGTGTTCAGCTCACAATTGGTAACGACGAAGGAACTGCAACCGCCATTACCGCTATGGGCGGTGTGCATGTAGAGTGTACCGTTGACAATATTGTGGTTGATGAGCAGCACAAGGTGGTGACAACACCGGCTTATATGTTGGCGCAATCATTGGCTGAAGCAGAGCAAGGGATCAGTAAGTTGGTCCAAGAGGTCTTAACAATGGCCTAAAGTAAAGGTTTTTTTCCCTTTATAAATAATTTGTTATAAGAATTTTCGGCGAAAAAGTGACTAATTACCAAAAATTGAGCAATACTTAAAAGTGAGCTTGGCAATTAGGCTAAGTGTTATCTTACTGGAGGTAACTATTATGCGGTCGTTATTTGTACTTTCACTATGTGCTGCCGCAATCGGATGTTCATCAACATCAACGCCGACAACTAAAACCAAGTTGGTCGTGGACCGTGACCAAGTCGCCGCAGTAGAACGTGTTGCTACCGTAGCAGATGTTGACGTCTACTGGATTAACCCACCGAAAAAACGGGTTGTTGTAACCGACAATTAACCTTGGTCCTACGATCAACCTATTAATCTAATCATTAAAATGAGCTTCAATCTTCGATTGGAGCTCTTTTTTTAGGCCCAGCATAAAGATAACTTCAGCAACAACAAAAAGTGGCCCTATGGCTAAGCCAATAATGTCATCAATAAAAGCTGGCTTTCGGCCTTCAAAATAGTGGCCAACAAATTGGAAAATCCAACCCACCACAAAGAGGCCGATACCCCAACTAAGCCAGCTTGTAGTATCAAGCAGAGCAATACTACTGCCGAACCAAACGGCAAGGCCAAGTAAAATGGTCATGATGATACCAAGCATGACATCGAGCTTAAGATAAAATAATGCCGCTAAGGCACTCACCACAATAGCGGGAGAAATCGGGAGATCGCCTACAAACCAAGTGGGACGTGATAACAGAATTTCGATGGCAATGACAATCAGTGGGATCCCAACTAAATGGGTCATAATATTGCGCCGATCGCGATGATAGGCTGCGTATTGGGTCAAGTGTTCTGTTATAGTTTTCATGCTTGCTCACCTTTTGTTTTATTGCCAATATTAACCTTATTTTAATAAAGAACAAGGAAATCTAATGCGAGAGCAGTTTGAGCGACGAACGTTTTTGATCTTGTTAGTGATCGTATCACTAGGCTTTGGTTTGATCCTCAAACCTTTCTGGACTGCCATTTTCTGGGCCTGTGCGTTAGCTGTTGTCTTTGCTCCATTACAACATCGCTTTGAGCAATGGTGGGGGGTACGACCTAATATCAACGCTCTGGCAACACTTTTGATGTGTATGCTGATTGTGGTCCTGCCAATTATTTTTGTCACTAAAGTACTGGTGCAAGAAGGTTTACAGTTATACCAACTACTAGAATCAGGTGCGATTGACCCACGCGTGATCCTGATTGAACTACGTGAAGCATTCCCCATTGTGGATGAAATGTTGATTGAATTTGGGATTAATCCCAATGATATCCGCGAGCAAGTGGTCCAGCTTGCCCAGACATTTTCTCGATTCTTAGCGCGTGAAACGTTATCCATTGGTCAAAACACCTTTAGTTTGTTGGTGAGTCTGGGCTTAATGATGTATTTAGCGTTTTTCTTGTTACGGGATGGCGCTACATTGAGTCGCTCCATTGTGCAGGCGATTCCTTTGGGGGATGCACGAATTCAAGCATTGATCCAAAAATTTGTAGAGGTAACGCGCGCTACTATCAAAGGAAACTTGGTGGTCGCTATTGTCCAAGGGGCGTTAGGGGGAATCATATTTAGCCTACTAGGCATTGCAGCACCACTATTATGGGGAGTGATTATGGCCTTCCTATCACTCATTCCAGCAGTGGGCGCTGCGATTGTCTGGTTTCCGGTTGCCATCTATTTATACTCCACGGGTGAGTGGGTTGATGCGACTATATTGGTTGCTTACGGTGCAATTATTATTGGTTTAGCTGACAATGTGTTACGCCCAATTTTAGTTGGTCGTGACACTAAGCTTCCAGATTATGTCGTGTTATTCTCTACCATTGGTGGGATTTCATTATTTGGCATTATTGGCTTCGTCCTTGGGCCGCTGATTGCTGCATTATTTATGGCCGTATGGCAAATATTCATTACCGACTTTATTCGCCAACCTCCGATAACCTAGTGAGGGGACGACGATAGCCACCCAGATCGGTTGGGTGGCTGAAGACCCATTGCCAGACTTGTAAGTCGCGCGCGCGAAACGCCCCAGCACAGGATAGTAAATAATACCGCCACATCCGATAGAAGGTTTCGTCATAATCGTGGCTGAGCGATGGCCATGCTTGGTCAAAATTACGGTACCAAGCCATCAGCGTAGGGTCATAGTCAGCGCTTAAATTTTCAATATCTTCGGCACGCAGAAGGTCACGTGATGCCGTATCAATATGAGCTAAACACGGCAACTCACCGTTAGGAAAAATATAGCGGTTAATCCATGGGTCAGTACCGCGGCTATCACGGTTTCGGCCAATTGTATGAAGTAAGAATAGCCCTCTTGGCTTTAAGCACTTTGCCACAACCTGCATAAACCGTCGGTAGTTGCGTTGTCCAACATGTTCGAACATGCCAAGGCTGACGACGGCATCAAAGGACTCGTCAAGTGTGCGGTAATCTTGCAAGCGGAATTCAATGGGGAGCCCCGCACACATGTGTTGGCCTAGTTCAACTTGTTGTTGCGAAACGGTGATTCCGACGCAGCTAACGCCATAATGCTCCGCCGCATACTTCATAAAACTACCCCAGCCACAACCAATATCCAGGACCCGCATGCCAGGTTGTAATTTCAATTTCTGACAGACCAATTCTAGCTTATCGCGTTGTGCATCTGTTAAGCTTTGCGCATGCCGCCAATAGCCGCAGGTATAGACCATTCTCTCATCGAGCATGGCTTGATAAAGTTGATTACCTAAATCATAGTGGCGGAAGCCTACTTGCCACGCACGGCGTGGCGTCTGTAAATTCAATAAATGGCTGGTGAGAACGTGCCATAGCAGACGTGTCGGTTTGACATGGGTATGCAATTGATGGGTCAAGATGCGGCAAAAGAACACATCTAACGCCTCACATTCCCAATCACCTGCCATGTAGGCTTCACCGAGGGCGAGGTTGCCGCGGCTAAGCACTTGGGTAAGAAAATAATCGTCGTGCAACTGCATGTCCCACGGGCGATTACCATTTAGTTGAATATCTGCGGAGGCTAATAAATCAGCTATAAGACGTCGCGTGTTATTCATGCTACCTCCATTAACTCGTTCTTTCCCAGTGTAGTCGAGGCCACCAGAAATGCACGCGAGCAATGCTGGTTACATATACCTATGGTTGTGGAATGCCATATAATGATTCAATCTTTACATCCAAGTGCGAGCGTCTTACGCTAATTTAACTTAAGATAGGGTATTGTTATGAAAAGTATATTTGTTGCGTTAGCGGTAGCTTTCATCGCTGGCTGTGCAACGCAACCAGTGGCGGAATTGAACATTGATTTGGCCGCTGCGGATGCTGTTGATTTTGTTCGTCCGTACGAACTATCTCGTACCGATGTGAGTTTTACTGGATTAGGGACAGTGGCAGGAGCGTCATGCCAAGCGCATCGATCGGCGCCGATAGCCACCCAACAAGAGGCCTTGTTGCGGATGAAAGTTATGGCTGCTGCGTTAGGCGCTAACGCTGTGGTATTGCGGCAATGTCGTGAGACCAGTACTGTTGAATGCCGTACCCAGTGGGTGTGTGAAGGTGATGCGTTCCAGCAACAGCCATTACGGTAACGAAAATAAGGAGTGGTCATGCACGTTGCAAAGCGGTCTGCTGAGCTAATAGGGCAGACGGATTTACTGCGGTTAAATTCATTATCCGACCTCACTGGATGTGACATTTGGGTGAAGCTCGAATCACAAAACCCTGGTGGCTCAATTAAAGATCGTGCTGCATTACAAATGATCAAAGATGCATTGGCTCGTGGCGAACTGAAACCTGGGATGACAATTGTTGAGGGTACTGCGGGTAACACCGGTATTGGGTTAGCAGTGGTCGCGCGCTCGTTTGGTTTGAATATGCTCGCCGTGATGCCCAATGATCAGACCAAAGAAAAAGAACGAATGATTACCTTACACGGGGCGGAATTGGTGACTGTTGACCCAGTACCGTTTAAAAATGAAAACCATTTTTACCATACCGCCCGCCGCCTTGCCGAACAGAACGAAAACTATTGGTGGGCTAATCAGTTTGAAAATACGAGTAATGCCCGCGCTCATTACTTAACGACCGGCCCGGAAATTTGGGAACAAACACAGGGGCGTGTTGATATCCTTGTGTCAGTGGCTGGAACAGGTGGTACAATTGCCGGCAACTCCATGTTTTTGAAAGAGAAAAATCCTGATGTTCAAGTGTGGTTAGCCGACCCAGATGGTTCAGGGATTTACCATTATCTGAAAACAGGTGATTATGTGAGCCAAGGTAGTTCATTTACCGAGGGGATTGGTATCATGCGCTTGGTCGAAAACTTCCGATTAGCGCAGATTGATGCGGCCGTTAATCTACCCGACGATGATCTGGTGACGCTCTCACGTTATTTGGTGCAACAAGAAGGGTTAGTTCTCGGTAGTAGCTCTTGCTTGAATGTGGCTGGCGCATTGCAAGCAGCGGTGTTACATGGACCGGGTAAGACCATCGTCACCTTTGCGTGTGACCTTGGTGAACGCTCTGCGAGTAAATTGTATAACCCGGAATATCTCGCTCAACGGGGTGTTCGTACCGAACCTGAACCGATCCACAGTTTAATCGCTCGCTATCGCCAACAAGGTGATCTGGTATGGTACCGTAACCCATGAAAGGTAATTGCAAGGGATTAGTCATATTGGTCGGGTGGCTGTTGTTGACACCTGTGGCCGTTGCACAAGCAACCATGGAGGAAAACCCTCCATCCAGTGAAGCTGAAATAGCTCAGGAGGATGTGATGATAGCCACTGAATCTGAACGCCCAGCACCGATAGTGATTGCTCATCGTGGGGCCTCTGGGTATGCCCCTGAGCATTCTGTTGCAGCGTTAGCCATGGCGCATGCTATGAATGTTGACTTTATCGAACAGGATGTTGTGCTTACCCGTGATCATGTGCCTGTGGTGCTGCACGATATCGTGTTAGATCATATTTCGAACGTGCAAAAGGTGTTTCCTGATAAAAAACGTCCTGATGATCGCTATTACGTTTTAGATTTTACCTTTGCCGAATTACAACAACTCGACTTAACCGAGCGGCGCACCGCAGCTGGTGAGCAGCGCTACCCAACGCGTTTTCCTGCGGGTCGCGGGAAATTGAAAATTATGTCACTGGCGCAACAAATTGAGCTGATTTTAGGGTTGAATCAGACCCGTGGTACACAAACCGGCTTATACATTGAATTAAAAAACGTGCGCTGGCATAAACAGCAAGGTTATGACGTCATCAAGCAAACATTACAGGTATTGGGTCAATACGGCCTAACCGATGCCACTAATCTGCCAGCTCCAGTAATACTACAGTGCTTTGATCCGGAAGTATTGCGCCGAATCAAGCGTGAATTTTTACTTGAGCTGCCGCTGATTCAATTAATTGCTGATAACAGCTGGAATGAAAGCGATATTGATTATCAAACCATGTTATCTGCCGCTGGAATGGAAACGCTACGGAATTACGCCGATGGCGTTGGGTTATGGGTAGACCAAGTTTATTTGGGCCTCGATGAACAAGGGCAGCCGCAATTTTCAAAAGTGGTGGACTATGCGAAAGCGGCAGGCCTAACGGTTCACGTGTATACCCTACGAGCAGACGAATTACCGGCTGGTGCGGAAAGTTATGAGCAGTTGTGGCAATGGCTAACAGATATAGGAGTCGATGGCTTTTTTACGGACTTTCCAGATCGCCCTGCACCTCGAGTGTCAGACACATTCGATAGCCCTCCGTCCCACGACCATAGTAATCAGGAAGAAGATCAGTCACTTCAAAGTGATAACGACGATATAGATTGATCGCTGCACTATTGTCCGTTTTCACTTCGAGCGTAAATTGCTTCGCGCCACCTTGTCGAGCCGTTGCGAGAGCGTGTTCAAATAAGATTTTACCAAGCCCTGTGCCTCGGTTAGTCGGAGTGATGGCGATTGAATAAAGTCGCCATTTCACACTGTTTTTCCGAGTAAGTAGGATGTAGTAACCAAGCAACTGCTGATTATCTGCGATGCAGACATAAAAATGGACGCTCGGTGAATCGATTAAATAACGAAAGCTGCGTCGCCCAATCTGGCTGTAATCAAAGCATTGCTCTTCTAATTGCACTAACGCTGATAAATCCGAACGGTTTGCTCGACGGATTTGCCACGAGAGCGCTTTAGTCGACATTACTTTTCATCCAAGCGACGGGCAAAGTCGCGCATTATGATGTGGTACAGTTCTTCACCCAGCAACAGATCCTCAACACCGGAATCAATCGATGGGTTGTCGTTAATTTCAATGATGACTGGACCCTTCGTCGTCATTTTAAGATCAACACCGTACAAGCCGTCACCAATGAGACGGGTAGCTTGGAGGGCAGTTTTAACGACTTCTTTTGGCACCTGATGAATACCAACTGTAGCAAAGCCACCTGATTTAGCCCGGCTGCTGGAACTGGCATGGTTATATATTTGCCAGTGATTGCGCGCCATAAAGTATTTACAGGCATAAATAGGGCGATGGTTGAGTATGCCAATTCGCCAGTCATAGTCAGTTTTGACGAATTCTTGCGCCAGCAAGATGGTGGAGGTATTAAAGAGTGCTTCGGCAACGTTGCGAAACTCTTCTTCATTTTCGGCTTTTTCTACGCCAATTGAGAATGACCCATCTGGAATTTTCAACACGACCGGATACCCTAAGCGTTGGCCGATGTCGGCAAAATCGATATGCTGCTGGCGCAACAATAATTCGGTACGCGGTGTTGGAATCTTGTGTTTGTCGAGTAACTCTTTCAAAAATACTTTATTTGCACATTGCAAAATGGAATGCGGTGCATCGATGACCACCATGCCATTGGCTTCTGCTTTTTTGGCGAAGTGGTAAGTATGATGGTTGATGCGGGTGGTTTCTCGAATAAACAGTGCATCGAATTCTAACAATCGATTGTAGTCTTCTGCGGTGATCAGCTCTGCATCAATATCGGCTTCTTTGGCAGCCTTAATAAACTTTTGTAAGGCTTTTTTATCGCTGGTTGGAATCACTTCATTCGGGTCGTGTAAAATCGCCAAGTCGTAACGATACTCTTTGCGGGTGCGAGCCTTACGCCACACACGTTTACTAAAACTATCCAACGCATTGCCAAAGAACGTTTGTTGAGCATCACTTAACTCGGAAAGTGAACCTGCCCCAATTTGATGAATAAACCAGCGCCCTTGATAATTAAATTCAACCCAAATAATTGGACAGGGGTAACGGTCAAACATTTGCCGCGCAAAGTTATTGAGCAAGGGCTCTTCAGTTTGACCAAAACAAATGAGGATGCGTAACGGTTGCTCTCGATCTACTTTTGCTAAGTATTTCAGGACATGCTTATCGGTGTCTGCCAGTAACAGTTGGTAGTGACTGAAATTCGCTAAGTCGTTAATGGTGGTTACTGACGGCAAAACACGTTGACCGCGCGCTTCTGCAAGTAAGCTGACATAGTAACCCGTTGATAAATAGCTGAGGTCACCACACAGGTTGAGAACTTGGGTGCGACTTTTAACTGACGATTGTAGTAAATATTCTCCGGCGGTCACTGTAGCCTGGCTTGGATAGTAGGGCTGCCAATCAGTGATATCGTCAAGGATGATCAACGCTGTATTCTGCATGGAGACTCCGATGTTGTGATATCGCACATTCTTGACTTAACGCACGTAGAATTCAATAGGCTGTGATTTTTATTTTTTGTAAAAAAAGCACTTTCAAATAGCCGAATTTACTTAGCTAAGCTATTCTTACACTTATAAATATGTTTCGGAGTTTGGGTTATGCTTACCTTGCTAGCAAAATTTCTCAAAGCATTGAATTCAGAGTCGGGGGTTTGGGCTTTGGCATTCGCCTTTGTGCTTGGCATGATGATGGGATTCACCCCCTTGTGGCGGCTTCATAATTTGGTCATTGTATTGATTGCACTGTTGTTTCGAATAAATCTCACCGGTTTCATTTTGAGCTTTGTAATCTGTTCTGGCATTGCTTATCTCCTTGACCCTTGGTTCCACCAAGTCGGTTATGCGTTGCTGTCGAGTGAAAACTGGCAGCCATTATGGCAAACGCTGTATCAATCTGCGTTTTGGCGGGTGTTGCAATTTCATCACACAATTACGCTCGGGAGTTTCCTATTGAGTGTGCTATTTACACCAGTGGTGTTGGCCGTTAGTTACGTTGTGATTACCCGTTATCGTACTCATATTCAAGCGTGGTTTAATAAACTGAAACTTGTGCAAATGTTGAAAGCAAATCGGTTTTGGATGATCTATAGCGAGTTACGGAGATAGCCAGTATGTCGACCTCAAATCAAACGCCGGTAGCGCGTCGTAGTACCATTCGTTGGTCTGGGTTGGGTGTATTTCTAATCATTTGCGGGCTGTTGTTTGCGTTTTCGTGGCTACTCCTGGATAGCATTTTAAAATGGAGTATTGAGCGTAGTCTTGGGACTCTTAATGGTGCCGAAGTGAACGTTAACCGCGTGGAACACCGTTGGAGCCCGTTAGGTATTAAGGTACAAGGGGTGCAATTGACCGATCCCGCGCAGCCAGAATTTAATCGGTTAGTCATTGAAGAGTTGATGGCAGATGTAAGCGTTGAGCAATTACTCTTAGGGCGCCTGCATCTTGAAGAGTTGGTTGCGACAGGTATTCGGGTGCATCAACTACGTTCGAAGCCAGGAGAAGTTTATCAATCGTTAACCGAACAAGGTAATTTTAAGCAATGGACATTAGATAGTCTTGCAGAGCTTAACATGGCGCTGCCTGATGTGGATGAGATTGTTGCCCGAATTGGGCTGCAAACACCTGTGGCGATTGAAAAAGCTAAATCATCAGTGGCGGAGCAACAAGCTGTATTGCAACAAGTGAAGCAAGAAATACCAACGGCTGAGGATTTAAAACGCTACGAGGAAGAGCTGAAAAAATTAACTGACGTTGATATTAAAAACCCAGCACAGCTGCAGCAAGTGCAAACACAATTTGCGGCATTAAAAGAGCAGTTTGAAGCTGACCGAGAGCGTTTGAAAGCAGCGAAAGAGCTCGCCTCGAATGCGGTAGCAACGTTAAAAACAGATTTCGACGCAGTAAAAAATGCACCTGCCAGTGACTTGCAGCGTGCACAACAACTGATTCAGTTTAATAGCGAAGGTTTCACCGAAATCACGGCTGTGTTGTTTGGTGAGCAGATGCGGCAGTGGAGTCAATATATCTTATTAGCGTATGACACATTGGCGCCAATCTTAGCTCGTTCCGCTGACGAGTCTTTGGTACAGCCACAGCGTGGGGAAGGGGTTTGGTTTGAGTTTACCCAAGCCAATGAGCCACCATCCTTCT
This sequence comes from Pseudidiomarina indica, assembly GCA_029279945.1. Lineage (GTDB taxonomy): Bacteria > Pseudomonadota > Gammaproteobacteria > Enterobacterales > Alteromonadaceae > Pseudidiomarina > Pseudidiomarina indica_A. Next base: position 19,161 of record JAJUHK010000005.1, read on the forward strand.
TGGTAAAAAAAGCTACTACCGAGTTTGTTTGGGGGGAAACACGGGTTGACGCAAATTGGACAAATATCACTCACCAGCATCAGCAGCTGGGGCAGCCAACCACGTTTCAAGTTCGTTCCGACCAATCACCATTATGGCAACTACTTAATCTAAATGGCGAGTTAGCACTCACTGACAATGGCGTGGATGCTAAACAACAATGGCAAGTAAAAGGGGTTACGCTAAATGAGCTCGGTTTAAGTGAGCAAACTGAGTTCACTGCCAGCCTGGTTCGGGCGCTGGTGGATTCTGAGGGGGCGGTGTCACTGCGTAATAGCATGTTTGATGGTGGCGCAACGGTAAAACTGCTCGATATGGTGGTTACAGCAGAAGCTGAAAATCGTTGGGCAGACGTTGTGGCAACAGCGTTACGGCAGTTACAACGCCTTGATATAAACGCATCGATTGCTGGCGCTTTAGCGCAACCAGAGTTTTCTTTCAGTTCAGATCTCGACCGTCAATTGGGTTCGGCACTGAAGAATGCGGCATTGGATGCCAGCAAAACAGAGTTAGCTGCATTGCAAACCAAACTACAGGCAGAATCGAGTGGCTTTCTAGGCGCCAACCAGGACGTGTTGGAAGGTTTGACTGCCTTACTTAGTGATGCCGAGCAACGCGATAAAAAGCTGGAAGAAATGTTGAAAGCTAAGTTTGAGAAACAACTGGAAGATCAGTTAAAAGATCGTCTTAAAGGTTTGTTTGGTCGTTAAAAAAACACCGGCAATTGCCGGTGTTTTCATATGGATTATTTGGCTAAGAATTCAGCCAAAACGTCTGCTTTGCTTTGAATGGAATAAAGACCATCTAAATGGCCGAAAATGCCATCGATCTCATCATACTCAGGGGCTTGGCCCAGTTCTTTTAATGTTGCTACCGCTTGTTGTGCTAAGTAAGGTTGCAGTAATAAATCATGCTTTGCTGGCAAAAATAAGGTTTTTGCTTTTATCTGGCGTAAGCCCGTAGCTAAATCGTTTTGATGGCCAGCAATAAATAATTGGTTTGCGCGAACCAAGTAGAGAATATGGTTCGCATCAGCGAATACGGCATTTTGGGCGGCTGCAGAAAACCAAAACTCTGTTGCTGGTAAGTCATTTAACACGCTTTCTAGTCCCGCTTTAGGCAACGTTTCTTGTTGCGGTGATGCTTGATTAAATGATATCGGGTGCATGGCCTGCTGTGTGATCAAGGTTAAGGTGCTCGCTAAACCCGCTATTGGTGCATCACCTTCATAATAGTTTCCCTGATTCCAGTTTGGATCAAGTTTTATCGCCCGAGCCCAATGCTCAAGCGCCGTGATGGTCCACGCATCCATGGCTGCTGTACCAATCACTGAAACCATTCGTTCGACCATATCCGGGTAGGCTGTTGCCCACTCAATTGCTTGTAAGGAACCCATCGAAGCACCCACGACAGCGTGGAGTTTGTTAATCCCCAAGCTCGTCAGCAGGGCATGTTGGACGTTCACAAAGTCACGAATAGTCACTACTGGAAAATCCAGACCATAGGGCTTGCCAGTCGCGGGATTAATTGATGCGGGCCCGGTGGTGATCACGTGCGGTAAGTGGGGGAAGGCATTGACTAACGTGTCAGAGCTAATCACATAGTATTTATTGGTATCGATTGCCTTACCAGGTCCAATAATGGCGTCCCAGTAACCAGGTTGTGGGTCTGCTGCAGTGTATTTACCTGCGGCATGGCTATTGCCAGAGAAGAAATGGGTGATCAGAATGACATTATCTTTGGCCTCATTGAGTTCACCGTACGCTTCCCAACCGATCGTTACGTCGGGAATAGTTTTGCCGCCTACTGTGGTAAAGTTGGTGGTAGTAAATGTTTGTTTTTCAACCAGCATTTCAGTGGCATTAGCTCCGGATAACCAGAGATAGCTCACGACTAATGTTAGTAACATTCGGGCTTTCATGTGTATTACTCCATGAATAAATTAAAATATTTTTTCCGTAACTCATGCTTAATGAGTTTTCCAGTACCAGTATGCGGCAAACTATCCACAAAGATAACGTCATCTGGCATCCACCACTTGGCAATCTTACCTTCCAAAAACTGGTAGATTTCTTCCTTGTGTAGCAGAGTATTTCCATTTGGTACAATGAGTAGCAAGGGGCGTTCATCCCATTTAGGGTGTGCCACTCCAACCACACAGCATTCATTGACGGCAGGATGCTGACTGGTGATATTTTCGATATCAAGGGAACTAATCCACTCACCTCCGCTTTTAATGAGGTCCTTTTTACGATCGATGACCTTCATGTAGCCGGCAGGATCAATAACAGCGATATCTCCGGTGGCGAGCCATCCATCGGTGAAGATATCAGGATCATGACGCCGAAAATAGCTCCCTGTTATCCATGGGCCGCGAACCTTCAATTCACCAGAACTCACACCATCATGTGGTACCGGTTGGCCGTCTAAATCAAAGATTTCCATGTCGATGCCAAAACATGGACGTCCAGCAGTCGTTTGAATGGCATAACGTTGTTCAAGTGGTAACGCCATTATTTCTGCTGTTGGTGGCGCAGAGGTAACCAATGGGCCGGTTTCGGTCATGCCCCAAATAGGCTGCCAATATACGTTGTAGCGCTCATTAAATATGCGCACCAATCCCAGCGGTGAGGCAGCGCCACCGACACAAACTCGCGCTAAGGTTGGCACCTGCAGTCGATTGGCGTGCAAGTGATTATGTAAGGTTAGCCAAATGGTGGGAACACCCAAGGCAACGGTAACGTGCTCCTGCGTGATGAGTTCATACATATCGGCACCACTCATCCCAGCACCGGGGAGAACCAATTTACTTCCGGTAAGGAGCGCAGCGTATGGAGCCCCCCAAGCGCCCACATGATACATAGCCACCATCGGCATCAACACCGTATCACTGTCGATATCGAGCAGTTCAGCACTTGCTGCGGCCTGTGCATGCAATACTGTTGAGCGATGTGATGATAACACCCCTTTGGGGTTGCCCGTGGTGCCTGAGGTATAACACAACATGGCCGCTGCTTGTTCAGAAAACACCGGCCAGTTGTATTCGGTGGGTTGGCCGTCAAGCAGCCTTTCATAGTTATAAATGGGTAACCGTTGGTGCGTTAATTCAGGCTGTTGGTCCGGATCAGCTAACACCACAATTCCTTTCACAGTTTTTAACTGGGGAGCGAATTCCTCAAGCAATGAGATGAAACTTAAATCAACAAATAACCAGGTGGCTTCAGCATCATTTATGATCCACTCAATTTGGTCGGCAATTAAGCGCGGATTCACCGTATGTATCACTGCTCCGATGCCACTGACCGCATAATAGAGTTCAACGTGCCGATAAGTATTCCATGCAAGTGTTGCCACACGGTCGCCAGGTTGTACACCAAGCTTGGTCAACGCATGAGCAAGCTGACAGGTACGTTGATAGCAATCTGTATAGTGATAGCGATGAATATCGCCTTCGAGGCGACGCGTGACAATTTCTTGCTGCGGATGCCGCCGAATGGCATGGCGCAGAATATCAATAATCATCAATTGACTATTTTGGGCATCACCTAGCAGCGGCGATGTGAGTGTCGTGCTGACTTCAAACATATGTAATTCCTAACCTGTTCACCAAACTAGAACCAAATAAATAAGCCAATTGCTAATGCCACGCCCATGAGAGGTACAGCCACCGTAACTGCAGCGACTGGCCAGTACGCGGCTTGGTGAGTTTCTTTACAGATACCGCGAATAGTCGTGACGACATAACCGTTATGAGGCAACGAATCCAACGCCCCCGAAGAAATGGCAACAATGCGATGGAGTTGATCGGGATTAACACCGGCATCGATATAGTGCTGGCCCAAGAAGGGTAGCGCTATCACCTGTCCTCCTGAGGCGGAGCCAGTTAACCCGGCGATCACGCTGACAGCTACAGCAGCACCAACGAGTTCGTTACCCGGTAATTGGGTCATCACCGCCACCGCTTGTTCAAACGCTGGAGTGACCTTGGCAATACTGCCAAAGCCCACTACAGCCGCGGTGTTTCCGATTGCAACTAATGCCCCAGTTGATGCATCAGTTAACGCTTGAGACAGATTATGGAAATATTTGTGGTTGATCAGAGCAAGTGAGATGACACCACCGAGCAAGGCGATAATGAGCGCATTTTGTTTGAAAGAATCATGAAAGATAAAGCTTAAGCCTAATACCACTAGCAGAGGGATTAAGCCACTAATAGGGCTTGGTAAATCCCGTTCTAAGTTTTTTGGATCGTCAGCACGCTCTTCGAAGTGTTCACCGTTGGCGACCGCACGCAGAATAAGTCGTTTTAACCACCAATAACCAAACAGTGCCATAACGATAGCAACGACTAAGCTGACTTCCCAAGCTGCATATGGCGAGGTGCCAAGAAACTGAATTGGAATCCAGTTTTGGATTTCCGGAGAACCCGCCGAAGTCATGGTAAAGGTGACCGAGCCAAACGCGAGTGCTGCTGGGATAAAACGGCGCGGTAAATTGGCGTCTTTAAAGAGTGATAAGGCCATCGGATAGACCGAAAATGCCACTACGAACACGCTTACTCCACCATAGGTTAATATGGCACAAGCTAATACGACAGCCAACATGGCCTGTTTACGGCCAAGCTTTTCAATAATCCATTTCGCCACACTGTCAGCCGCGCCGGTATCCTCCATGAATTTACCAAAGATGGAGCCCAACAAGAACATGAAGAACCACGAAGCGATAAAGCTAGTAAAGCCATTCATGTAGTCAGCGACAAAGTTGGTGTCGCCGACAAATAGTGGAACGTGGCTCGTTAATGCGACGACCAGTGCACATAATGGCGCACTGATAAAAAGGTTCATTCCGCGAAGGGTCAGAATGATAAGTAGAGCAAGCCCCCCGATGAGTCCGATCATGCTTAACATGCAGTTCCTCTTATTATCGTTGTATGGTTCAGGAATGCCATGACCTGAATTGCTGCAACCTTGGTCGTATCATGCGTTAGCTGCGATCATTTTTACATAGTACTAACGTACAGAATACAAATCAGAAACTTTGCGTTAGGGTACATAAGCCATGACACAATTTTCAATTTTGTTGCACTGAAAATAACGAAAATTATCACAATTACAAAACAACAGTTTATCTGGGAGAAGGACATCATGAGTCAACCCATGTTCCGCCGTTCACTATTAGCTGCTGCTATTGCAGCTGTGGTTACAATGCCGGTCTATGCACAAGAAGCAACGTCATCTGAGGACGAGCTCAAGGGATTGGAGCGCATCGAGGTAACTGCACGTCGTAAAGTCGAGAGTTTGCAAGACATTCCTGTCTCAGTGACATCCTTTGGTGCCGGTGATTTAGAAGAAATCGGCGTTGAAGATATTACTGAGTTGCAACAACGGGTTCCAAACGCCACGATTCAAGTGAGCCGGGGTACCAACTCAACGTTAACCGCTTATATCCGTGGCGTGGGTCAGCAGGATCCATTATGGGGATTTGAGCCTGGCGTCGGGGTGTACATTGACGATGTTTATGTAGCACGGCCACAAGGTGCGGTACTAGAAGTATTCGACCTCGAGCGTATTGAAGTGCTACGGGGGCCGCAAGGTACTTTGTACGGTAAAAACACGATCGGTGGTGCTCTGAAGTATGTTACGAAAGAACTGTCAGGGTATAACGAGTTGTCGATTCAAGGAACTGTTGGTAGTTACAACCAGCGTGATTTAAAGATTTCAGGACAAACGGCACTGTCCGATAACTTCTACGTTGGTGCAGCAATTGCGACACTGAACCGTGATGGTTTCGGGAAATTCTTGAACACTGGTGATGAGAACTACAACAAGGATCTATTGACGTACCGAGTGTCAGCTAAATGGTTGATAAACGATGATATGGATGTGAAATTCTCATACGACAAAACCAAAGATGAGTCGAATGCGAAGGGCGCATACCGCCTACTGACCAGTAGTGTGACAGGTGCGGAGCCACTGGATGATGTGTTTGATTCTAACACAGCGATGCCAGTCGATAACTTGGTTGAAACCGAAGGCTGGTCCATCGTTTATAACTGGGATATCAACGATCAGTGGGGGTTTAAGTCAATCACTGCTCGTCGCGAAGGATATACCAATACCAATATCGACTTTAACTCAACCGGTGAACCTATCTTTATGGTTCCAGCAATTTATGAAGATGAGCAGTTCACGCAAGAGTTTCAAGTAAGTTATAGCAATAACTCTAACTTTGATTTCGTCGGTGGGGTTTATTTCTACGATGGCGAAGCCTGTGGTGTCTTCGGAACTGTGTTGCCGATGTACCTAGCGGCTCTTGGTGGTGTTACCGTTGATAACGGTGGCTGTGTACAAACTGACAGCTACGCTATTTACGGTCAAGGGAACTATAAGCTTTCTGACGCGTTAACCTTAACCGTCGGTGGCCGTTTCACCAAAGATGAGAAAGAAGCAGATGTCTATCGTGCCACCTACTTAGGGGTGCATTTCATCAATGCTATCGATCCAGATTCATTGGGTGCGCCATTTGCAGTTAACTCTGACTTTACGACCAAAGCTGATTGGAGTCGATTCTCTCCACATGTTGCGTTGAACTACAAAGTTAATGATGACGTGATGGTATACGGTAGCTACAGCAATGGCTTTAAATCTGGTGGCGTTGATATGCGTGCGGACCAATCACTGAACCCAACGATCAACGAACCATACGATCCAGAAATTGTTGATACCGTCGAGTTCGGGGTGAAATCAGAGCTGCTTGACGGGCGGATGCGCCTCAATAGTGCCATCTTCTATTCTGACTATCAGGACATGCAGGTTACTGTACAACGCGTGGTGCCGGCAGGTATTTCGTCGCAAGTCCTTAACGCTGGTCAGAGTACCGTGAAGGGATTTGAGGTTGAATCTATTTTTGCGGCAACCGATACGCTCAATTTTAACGTGGTGTTAGGCTACATTGATGCTGAGTTCGACTCAGTCATGTATGAAGAACCAGCAACGGGTGATATTACCGATGTGACCGATGCATGGTCGTTCCAAAACACCCCTAAACTTACCTATAGCGTAGGGTTCAACAAGACCTTTGACACCAGCGCTGGACAAATCGTTTGGTCGGCCAACTACGCATACCGTGGCGCTACACAAATGTTTGAAGCACCATCGCTGCTCGATCAAGACAGCTATGGCCTATTAAACACTAGTATTGTGTGGTACTCCAAAGATGGCCATTGGAACGTTGGCTTGCATGGTAAGAACCTGACTGACGAAGAGTATCGTGTCGGTGGTTATAACTTTGATGCAACCTTCGGTGACGATGCTATCGTGGGATATTACGGTGACCCACGGACAGTTTCCCTGGCAGTGGGCTATAAGTTCTAATACTCCCCCACTGAGTGGTTACCTGCGATGTTGTGCAGGTAACCACTGACTTTTTTATACGGACACGCTAGCATGGCAACTTTAGTAACATATCGTGAAGGTTCAACCATGGCTCGCGTTATTATTGCTGACGATCACCCCTTATTCCGCGCGGCGCTTAAGCAAGCGCTAACGGAAACACTCTCTGCGCCTATTCTAGAGGCAGAATCATTCGAACAACTTCTTGCCCTCATTGATAGCCATCCCCATGTGGAACTGGTGCTACTAGATTTAACGATGCCGGGAAATCGTGGGTTAACTGGTTTAACGTCGTTACGAAGCCGGTATCCGGATATTTTGGTGGTGGTTGTTTCCGCGAATGAGCAGTTGGCAACCATTCGGCAAGCAATGGCGTTTGGTGCTAGTGCCTATATCCCTAAATCGATGCCACTGGCCGAGCTACAAGCCGCGATTCATTCGGTGCTGGCTGGTGATACCTGGCTTCCCGCAGATATTAAACAGGCCGTGACCCAAGCCGCGGATGATGATTATGTGGAATTTGCAGGGCGGCTAGAGCAATTAACACCCCAGCAGTTTCGTGTGTTGGAATGCCTTGCCGATGGTTTGTTGAATAAGCAAATAGCCTACGAGCTCAACGTGCAAGAGACCACGATTAAGCAGCATGTATCGGCTATTTTAAAAAAACTGAACGTCACCAACCGTACGCAGGCCGGCATTTTGTTTAAGCAAATGCTCAGCACCATCGATACTAATCATTCAACAGACGCTTGATGAGACGTTTTAGCGCAGCTGTTTTAATGGGCTTCGGCGTGAATAATGCTTGCGTCGCTATCACTTCTTCACGCACTGTTTCATCGGGGTCAGCTGAATTGATAATCGCCGGTAGTTTTGCTAACTGGTAATGTTCTCGGACAGAAGCTAGTACCGCGACGCCGGTGTCTTGATTATCTAAGTGATAATCAAAAATGAGTAACTGTGGTGGTGACTCATGCCAAGGAAGTTGGTGCCGATTGAGCGCCGTACGTACATCAGCGCCCCACGCGATTAACAATTGTTCCATGGCTTGCAACACGTTGGGATCGTTATCAAGCACCCAAATCACGTGACCATTGATAAAGTGCTCATTACTGCGGATGGGTTCTGCCGGCGCTGTGATTGGCGGTGTTGGCCAGCGCACATCGGCCAGTGTAATTGCAAACAACGTACCATGGCCAAGTGTGGATTCCAATGTCAGAGGCAGTTCAAGTAAGCGACACATCCGATCGACAATCGCCAAGCCTAGACCTAAGCCTGGATTACTGCCGTGTTGTGTTACTTGGTGAAACTCTTTAAAAATTTCATCGCATTGATCCGCAGGAATTCCGCGGCCGGTATCATACACACAGATTTGTAATTGCTTGCCACGGCGCTTGGTGCCGAGTAGTACTTTGCCTTGCTCGGTGTAACGGATAGCATTTGATAATAGGTTCTGGATAATTCGACTCAACATTTTGCGATCGGTGTAGACTATTGCACGGGTTGGCACATAGTGAACGGCAATACCTTTATCGGCCGCGATGATTCGTTGGTTTTCGACCAGTGGGCCGAGCACTTCATGGAGTGCTATATGTTGTTTATTGACGGGTAGGTTCCCCGCTTCGAGTCGGGTCATTTCCAACAGCATGGTCAATAGTTCTTCGGCATTTTTTAGCGACTGCTGGACTTGCCGCACTAATTGTTGTGAGTCGCTATCAGCACGTTGTGCAAGCAGGTCACAAAACAGTGTAGCGGCATTGAAAGGTTGCATTAAGTCATGACTGACTGCGGCAAAAAATTTAGACTTACTTTGGTGCGCGCGTTCTTCTGCTTGTTTGGCAGCCAGTAGTTGGGCTGTGCGATCGGCAACGCGTTGTTCCAGCTCGAGGTTGACCTGTTCAAGAGCGCGCTGCGCTGCAACAAGTTCCGTAATGTCGGTATACGTTGTGACGAACCCACCGCCGGGCATGGGGCTACCCTGCAATTCAATCACCAAATCACCTTGCTGACGTTGATAACGATAAGCACTGCCTTGGCGTAAGTAGTTGAGGCGTTTCTCAATTTCTTCATCAATATCAGCGCTGGTGGCTGTGGCTATTAATCCTCGTTGAGCATTAAAGCGCAGTAATTCAGCTACCGGCATGCCCGCCTGAAGAAAATTCGGCGGGTAAGAAAATAGCTCAACATAGCGTTGGTTCCAAGCCACCAGTCGTAGTTCTTGATCGACCACGCTAATGCCTTGCGGAATATTCTCGACAGATGCTTGTAGCAATTCTCGATTGAACTTATAAAGCTGTGATGCTTCCGTGGCCCAAGTGACGACATGAGCTATCGGTACGGCCGGTTGTTGCGTAACGGTGTCCAGCAGAATGCGGCTTGCTGCGGTACCAATAACTGCAGAAAATTCCCGTTCGATGCGGATTAAAATGGTGCCGGGTACCAGTTCGTCAGCTGGCGCGACGGTGAGATTGTGATTAAGTCGCTCACTGAGGCGCTTCAGTTCATGGTAATTAAAGAACCGAGTTAATAGTTGGCGTAAGCGTCCCCACGAAACAGCGTGGTGTAAGAAAAGCTCACCGTGATCACCTAATGGATCCGTGTATAACCGGCGCAGTTGTTGTTCGATAGGACTTGCTTGCGTGACTAATGAAAATAGCCAATAGCAGAATAAATTAGAACTTAAGCTAATCACTACGCCATAACTTAATGCGGTATCTGAGAGCCCCGGATCCCGTTGTAACGATGGTAATAGTAACAATCCAAACCAAAGAATGGTGCCCACGGTAATCCCAATGCTGGCCCCCATACGATTCCCGCGCTGCCAAATAATTCCACCAAGAAGTGCTGGCGCCAATTGGGCAAGCAGCGCGAGGGATAACAAACCCGCATTAACCAAGGGTAAGTTGGCTTCGGTGAGCTTATGAAACCCCAACGCAAAAATGATAATTAAAGCGACCGTAGTACGGCGAATTGAGAGGATTTTTTGCGGGGTAAACACCTCATTGCGAAATTTTCGATTCGTTGATTTTAACCATAACGGCATGACCACATCGTTCGATATCATGATACTTAACGCTAAGGTCGCGATAATGACCATGCTCGTTGCTGATGCTAATCCGCCAATGAACGCCACAGCAGTGATCCGCGGGTCATCCGCAGTCAGTAATAGGCTAATCATGAAAGTATCTGAATTCGCCGCTTCTGGGACCAGCTGTAATCCTGCTAGTGCCAACGGCAAAATGAATAAGTTAATAGCGAACAAGTAGAGCGGGAAAGCCCAGCGAGCAGTTTTAAGTTCTTCGGGGTTGTTATTCTCGATGTAGCTGACGTGGAACTGTCGTGGTAAACAGAACATCGAAATAGCCCCAAGGATAATGTGGGTCAAGTAGACAAAAGCGCCCTGTGGTTGCCCTTTAAGAACCATACTGATAGTGGGTTGTTGCGCTGCTTGGACAAAAATATCCGTAACCCCATCAAAGAGTACATAGCTAACATAGAATCCGACCCCCATAAATGCTAATAGCTTGACGACCGATTCAAACGCCACGGCATCCATAAGGCCTGCATGTTGCTCAGCTAGGCTCATGCGTCTTGTGCCGAATAAAATGGCAAAGCCAATCATCGCAATAGCAACTAATACCACCACATCAATAAACCATGGTAGTTGTGTGGTTGTTAGCCCCGTTACCGCCCCAAAGCTACTTGACACTGCTCGTAATTGCAGCGCGATATAAGGGATAATTCCTATAAAAGCGATACCAGCAACGACGATAGCTAATGGTGGTGATTTGCCATAACGTTGGCTGATGACATCGGCAATGGAGGTGAGATTTTGTTGCTTACACACGTGGAGGAGACGCATTTGGAGGCGATGCGCAAATAGAAAAACTATCATCGCACCAATATACGTAGGTGCAACCGCCCAGCCGTAGTACGCCGATTGAGTCATGGTACCGTAGAAGGCCCAAGTGGTACAGTGAATGCCTTGTGCTAGTGCATAGCGATATGGTTTATGTTGATTCGAAGAGTGGCGTTCGCCGCGGTAAGCGATGCTATAAAGCACAGCAATATAAAGCACCGCGAGGAGAATAGTTAGGCCGGTACTAAGCATGGTTATCGGGAACCATCTTGATCATGAAAGACAGTCAATGACCAGCGCCAGCGAATCGCTCCGAGTCGAATAAGTAAGGTTGTCAAACCACCGAAAATAATGGCTGTCAGTTGTGAGTATGGAGCAAGCAGCACAAAGACTGTGCCCCCTATGATGCAGGTGGTGGCATACAGTTCACCTTTAAGTACCATTGGGATGTCACGAGCAAGCACGTCACGTAACATGCCCCCAAAGCACGCTGTCATAGTACCCATAATGATGCAAATTAACGGGGAAAATCCTGCTTCTGCTGTTTTTAATGCGCCAAGTACGGTGAAAAAAGCTACACCCACTGCATCAGCGATCTGTAAGGTTTGTTGTTGGATAAAGGCTTTATAACGCAACCAGATAACAGTTAGGATTACGGCTGTGGCAATAGTATAAAGGTAAAGAGGATCGTAGACCCAAAACACAGGTAGCCCTAAGATGAGATCGCGGGTAGTACCTCCACCGATCGCAGTGACCGTCGCAAGTACAATGGCACCAACACCATCCATACTCTTGCGAAACGCGAGGAGGGTTCCTGATATGGCGAATACGGCGACGCCTAAATGATCGAACCAATAGAGAAAGGTTGCCAGGTCCATATCACTCCATGAGCTTAATAGTTAATCCGAATGTTATAGTGAGCCTGTTTATTTGCTCCCTATTTAAACAGAAATTCGCTAGAATAGCTGCCACAATATAAAAGATAGAATGTTGGGCTTGTTTGCCATATATTCAGCCCCATCTTTAAACCCTAATAACTTTAACAGTAGCAGAGAGGATTTCCATGGATTTCTTAATTCCAACAGCTTACGCCCAAGACGCAGCGGCACCACAAGGTGGCGGTATGGAACTTATTTTCATGTTGGTGATGTTCGGTTTGATCTTCTATTTCATGATCTACCGTCCACAAGCGAAGCGGGTAAAAGCGCATAAAGAATTGATTGCAAGTATTAGTAAAGGTGATGAAGTCCTCATGAATGGTGGTTTCGTAGGCCGGATCAGTAAAATTGCTGACGATAAAGACTTTATCGTGATTGCGGTTGCAGAAGGTGTCGAAATGACCGTTCAGAAAGCAGCGGTTACCGCAGTACTACCAAAAGGTACCATGAAGTCTCTGTAATTAAGAGATAAGGATTTATCGTGTTAAATAAATTTCCGTTATGGAAAAACTTGATGGTCATCGTAATTATTGCGGTGGCCTCGCTCTATGCCATTCCCAATATTTATGGTGAAGACTATGCCGTGCAAATTTCTGCCACGCGCACTGTAACGGTGAATGACAAGACTTTAACTCAAGTTGAACAAACGCTTTCAGAGCTTGGCGTGCAGGCAAAAGGTATTGCCTTTGAAAACAATCAAATATTAGTACGCGTGAATACTGATGCCGAGCAATTGCAAGTTCGTGATGCGTTATTAAAAGCGCTCGGTAATGATTACATCGTTGCCTTAAACCTAGCTCCAGCAACACCTAAGTGGCTTGCGGCGATTGGTGCTGCGCCCATGAAGCTCGGTCTAGACCTGCGAGGCGGAGTGCACTTTCTGATGGAAGTGGATATGGATGAAGCAACGCGAAAAATTCAGGAGCAAATGCGCGACACTGTGCGTTCTGAACTTCGTGAAGAGCGGATCCGATCATCCAGCATTCGTCGGGTTGACAATGATGTGGTCATTGAATTGCGTACGGCGGAAGACTATGCCGCGGCACGCCGTTATTTGAACAATCGTTACCAAGGCTATCGTCTGCTTGATGACGAGGTTAATAACACATTGCGTCTGCGCATGACGGAAGCTAAATTAAAAGAAACGCAAGATTATGCGATTTCCCAGAACGTTACTATCCTTCGGAATCGAGTGAACGAGTTGGGCGTTGCTGAACCCATTGTTCAGCGTCAGGGAAGTAGCCGCATCGTGGTTCAGTTGCCTGGCGTGCAAGATACCGCACGAGCAAAGGAAATCTTAGGAGCAACGGCGACACTGGAATTCCGTTTTGTTGATACTGATAACAGTTTACGCGATGCAGAAATGGGTCGCGTGCCATTTGGCTCACAGCTATTCCCAAATCGTAATGGTGGTAATACATTGCTGCGGGAAGATGTTATCTTAACGGGTGATCACATCGTTAATGCGACGGCTGGTTTTGATGAGAACCAACGTCCACAAGTAAGTATTTCATTAGATGGCCCTGGTGGCGACAAAATGTCGTTAGCAACTCGCGATAATATCGGTAAGCCCATGGCGACGTTATTTATCGAGTTCAAAGCGACCGGTGAGCGTGATGCTGACGATAGAATTATTTTTGAGCGTCACGAAGAAGTGATTAACGTTGCCACCATTCAATCGCGTTTGGGCAGTAACTTCCGAATAACTGGCATCAATTCGCAGCAAGAAGCACAAAACCTTGCCTTATTATTGCGTGCTGGGGCACTGATTGCGCCAATTCAAATTGTCGAAGAACGTACGCTCGGGCCAAGTCTAGGTCAGGAAAACATTGATTTAGGAACCAAAGCCATTGCTTGGGGTTTCTTATTAGTGGTTGTGTTTATGGGGATCTACTACCGTTGGTTCGGCTGGGTAGCAAACTTAGCGTTGACTGCGAACCTGGTTCTGATTATTGGCATTATGTCGATGATCCCCGGGGCGACGTTAACCCTTCCTGGCATGGCCGGAATAGTATTAACAGTGGGCATGGCCGTGGATGCTAACGTGCTTATCTTTGAGCGTATACGTGAAGAGATCCGAGCGAAACGCTCACCTCAACAAGCTATTCATTATGGCTACGATAGTGCATTTTCCACCATTATGGATGCGAATATCACAACCTTACTCGTTGCGTTGATTTTGTTCGCCGTCGGTACTGGCCCAGTAAAAGGGTTCGCAGTGACATTAGCTATTGGTATTGTCACCTCGATGTTTACCGCCATTGTTGGAACCCGCGCAGTGATAAATGCGATTTGGGGCGGCAAGAAAATTGACCGGCTACCGGTATAGGGAGTATTTTCATGCATCAAATAATTAAAGCGGGATCAACTATCCCATTTATGCGTTACCGCTGGTGGGCGTGGATTATTAGCGGCTTATTGGTACTTGGTTCAATTATTACACTCAGTGTCAAAGGGTTGAATTGGGGACTTGATTTCACGGGCGGTACGGTGATTGAAGTTGGTTACAGTCAAGCCGCTGATCTACCACAAATTCGCCATACTTTAGAAAATAACGGGTTTGGTGGTGCCGTGGTACAGAGCTTTGGTACCCAACAAGATGTTTTAATCCGCATTGAACCGCGTGATGATATCAAAGTACAGGAACTTGGTGATCAGGTATTACGTGCTCTGCAAAACGATTCAGCGAACCACGTTGAGTTGCGCCGAATTGAATTTGTTGGGCCTCACGTCGGTGATGAGTTGGCTGAGCAAGGAGGCTTAGCGGTGTTAGCTGCACTGGCTGGTATCCTGATCTATATTGCGCTGCGTTTTGAATGGCGGTTGTCGTTAGGTGCAGTTGGTGCCTTGGCTCATGACGTGATTTTAACCTTGGGACTGTTTTCACTACTGCAGTTAGAGTTTGACTTAACCGTACTCGCAGCGGTGTTAGCTGTCATTGGTTATTCCATCAATGACTCGGTGGTTATCAGTGACCGGATCAGAGAAAACTTCCGGAAATTCCATAAAGGAACGCCCGAAGAGATTATCAACGAAGCACTGACTAGCACGTTAAGCCGTACCATTATAACGTCATTGACGACAATTTTGGTGTTGTTAGCGCTGTACTTTGTCGGTGGGCAACTGATCCACGGATTTGCAACGGCGCTCTTATTTGGTGTGGTAGTAGGTACTTACTCATCAATATTTATCGGTAGTTCGTTAGCCTTTGTACTTGGTGTTAGTCGCGAAGACCTTATGCCACCTGAAGTCGAAAAAGAAGGTGAAAATATTGAGCCAATGCCTTAATGGACAGTGGTGTGTTATAAAGGATAGATGAGCTCATGCTAGTTGTTATTTCACCAGCCAAGAATTTGGATTATGACAGTGTGTTACCTACGATTCAGTATTCGCAACCGCGAATGCTGAATCGTGCTCAACAGCTGATCGATAAATGTCGAACACTCACCCCCGCACAGCTGAGTCAACTGATGAAAATCAGCGATAAGCTAGCTGGTTTGAATGCCGCGCGTTTTGCCCAATGGCAGCAGCCATTTACCCCCGACAATGCGCGTCCAGCTATCTATGCATTTGATGGAGACGTGTATGCAGGGTTAGCAGCGGAAAAGTTGTCTAAGGAAGCAATTTCATATGCTCAGGAACATTTACGCATACTGTCGGGTCTATACGGAGTATTAAGGCCACTTGATTTAATGCAACCATATCGTCTCGAAATGGGCACTAAATTAGCCACCCAATTCGGTAATAACCTTTACGAATTTTGGGGGAACGAAATTACTGAAATGCTGAATCACGATCTAGCGGCGATTGATTCTGAGTGGTTGGTTAATTTAGCGTCACAAGAGTATTTTTCGAGCGTACGGCCAGATAAACTTCACGCCAAGATCATTACACCTGTCTTCAAAGACGAAAAGAATGGTCAGTATAAGGTGATTAGTTTCTGGGCAAAAAAAGCTCGTGGGATGATGGCACGTTTTGTGATGAATGAACGTCCGCAATCGATTACCGATTTAAGGCAGTTTAACAGTGGTGGCTATCGTTTTAATGCCGATGAATCAACCGTAACTGAATTAGTGTTTTATCGTTCAGAGCGCGATCAACGGTTATAACAAGGGGAAGGTAATGAGAGAATTTGAGCATGAACCGTCACAACCTGAAGCAACAACAAACAGAACTACCTTATGGGTATCAGTCATCGTTGTTCTTGCACTCGTGGTTGCGGTGCTGTTGTGGTTCATGTATCAAGATTCTAGTCAATCAACCCCACAACAGGTCGTCGAAATCACACAACCAGATTCAATCAATGGGTCGGAGCCGGTGGTCGAGCCTGAATTAGAAACCGATGAATTTATTCCAGCTGTGGCCGATACGCTTGATTTAGATGAACCTGAAGAGGTTGTAGAGGCCGCTCCGTTACCAGACCTTAATGACAGTACTGCAGTGGTGTTGCAGGAGTTTGCTCAAGCTGAACAAAATATTGCACCGGTTAAGTCTGAGCAGTTAATTCGAGATGCGGTGGTATTTTTAGATAATCTTCGTCAAGGTTTGGTCATTCGAGAAAACGCTGTCGTTGCAGGACCAACAGCTGCGTTTCGTGTACTTGAGCAAAACGGTAAAATATACATAGACCCGCGTAGTTATGATCGCTACAACAGTATCGTCGATTGGTTTGTCAGTTTAGACACCGATGTTACGATACAGTTATTTAACCGTTACCAGCCACTGATGCGAGAAGCATTGGCCGAGATCGGTTATCCCGATGAAGAGCCACGTCAAGTGCTATTAGACGCTATCGAGGTATTGCAGGCGACACCAGCCGTTGGCACTGTTATTGAGTTGAATGATGATAGCGTCATGTATCGGTATGCTGACCCTGCGTTAGAAGCATTACCAGCAGCACAGAAACAAATGCTGCGGATGGGGCCTGACAATATTCGTCGGGTAAAATTGAAACTGGCTGCAATCCAAGAAGCATTAACGAAGTAGTTAGCGATGGCCACAACTCCTTTAGATCCTATTCCTGAACATTTACAGGGAGATTTCCCACTACGCGGTAATCGCTTTAGTCGTTGGGTAGGGCGTGTGGGAATGCGTCTGTTGGGTGGCTGGCGTATTGAGGGAGAATTCCCCAATATTCGCAAAGCTATTGTTCCAGTTGCTCCTCACACGTCAAATTGGGATTTTTTCGTGGGTGTGTTTGCGATGCTCGCATTGGGTTTAAACCTGAATTACTTAGGTAAGCATACCATTTTTCGATTTCCCGTGAATGGCATTTTACGCTGGCTCGGTGGGATCCCTGTCGACCGGCGTTCTGCGAGCGGCGTTGTCGAGCAAATGGTGGTGCAATTTAACCAACGCGAACACTTAGTTTTGGCACTTTCACCAGAAGGCACTCGTACGAAAGTGGTGGAGTGGAAGAAAGGTTTCCTCCATATGGCGAAGGCGGCGCAAGTACCTGTGGTACCTATTGCGCTTGATTTTTCTCGCAAAATTATTGATATCACACCAGCGATGATGGTTACCGGTGACATTGACGCAGAATTACAAAGGGTGAAACAGGCAGTTGCCCATGCGGTAGGGAAATACCCAGAGCATACGTGATACGTGAAAATGTGCTATTATCGTGCTGATTTTTTGAAAAGGGTCAAAACATGAAAATCATTGAAGGCGGAATTGCTGCACCAGGGAAAAAATTCGCGATTGTCGTTTCGCGGTTTAACCATTTTGTCGTCGACAGTTTGCTCAATGGCGCATTAACAACGCTCAAGCATTACGGGCAAGTGAATGACGATGATATTACCGTGGTTCGTGTGCCAGGTGCATATGAGATTCCACTCACAGCCAAAAAGCTGGCCAAATCTGGTAATTATGACGCCATCATTGCAATCGGTGCAGTGATCCGAGGGGGGACTCCTCATTTCGATTTTGTGGCCGGTGAAAGTAACAGTGGCTTAGGACGTGTTGCTCTTGAGCATGAAGTACCAGTCGCATTTGGCATTATTACCACTGATTCAATTGAGCAAGCTATTGAGCGTAGCGGTACTAAAGCTGGAAATAAGGGTGCTGAAGCAGCTTTAAGCGCGCTAGAAATGGTTAATGTTTTGAATCAAATTTAAGAGAGAGCTTAATGAAACCAGCGGCCCGTCGTAGAGCAAGAAAACTTGCCGTACAAGCAATATACTCATGGCAGATGTCTCAAAACAGTATGAGTGATATTGAGGTTCAGTATTTAACTGAAAATGATACGAGCAAACTGGATGTGGATTATTTCTTGGCGTTGGTACGCGGTGTCGCAGGCCAAGCAGTAGCGCTCGACCGAGCCTTGGAACCATTTCTAGACCGCCCCTTGAAAGACCTTGACCAAGTAGAGCGTGCAGTGTTGCGCTTAGCTGCGTTTGAATTAAGTGAGCGTCTGGATGTGCCATTTAAAGTGGCTATTAACGAAGCAATAGAGCTCGCGAAGGCCTTTGGTGCCGATGATAGCCATCGTTTTGTGAACGGTGTGTTAGATAAAGCCGTGACCACGTTACGTCCTGTACGTCAGTAATACAGAGCATACTCTATGGCTATTGGCGAGTTTGACCTCATAGCAACGTATTTTACCCATCGCTATCCACAACGAGATGACGTGGATATTGGGGTGGGTGATGATGGTGCGGTACTCAAAATCCCACCAAACTCAGAGTTGGTGGTGGTTACTGACACTATGGTTGAAGGTGTGCATTTTGATCAGCAGACCCCGGCACGAGCAATTGGCCATAAAATTGTCGCTGTTAACTTAAGTGATTTAGCAGCCATGGGCGCTGAGCCTGCTTGGATTAGCTTAGCGTTGACCTTACCAACCGTTGATCATGACTGGTTGACTGGGTTTACCCATGGCTTGCGTGAAATTTGTGATTACTACCAATGCCAACTGGTGGGTGGTGATACCACCCGCGGGCCGCTGACCATTACCGTCACCGCGCATGGTTTGGTACCAACAGGTAAGGCATTACGCCGTAATGGTGCTAAGCCAGGTGATTGGATTTATGTTAGTGGAACTTTAGGGGATGCTGGTTTAGCTTTGGCAGCAAGTCAGCAACAGCATAAATTATCACCCGATTATCAACGGCGGTTAAACGAACGTTTGTTTTTCCCGTCTCCACGGGTGGCGTTAGGGCAATCACTACGAGGTATCGCTAGCAGTGCCATCGATGTTTCTGATGGCTTACTGGCAGACTTGGGACATATTTTATCAGCGTCTCAAGTTGGGGCGCGCATTGATGTTGATGAGCTACCCTTATCGCTCGCATTAACCGAAAGCTTATCTGAAACAGATGCATATAAATATGCGCTAACCAGCGGTGATGATTACGAGCTGTTGTTTACGGTGCCAGAAGCGCAACGTGGCTTGTTTGATACGGTTATTGCCCATGCTGCACACAAACCTGTTTGTATTGGCCGTGTCACCAATGAGGTGGAAGTGGTACAGCTCTTATATGCAGGCGAGCCTTGGTCGATGCCAACCGATGTTGCGCTAGGCTTTGACCACTTCAAAAAGCCAACCAGTGAAACAGAGCCCGAATTGTGATTCGTATGCTGCGACATCCCATCCATCTACTTGCCTTTGGTTTTGGCAGTGGGTTGGCACCTAAAGCGCCTGGAACCTTCGGTACCTTAATGGCGATCCCGATTGTGTGGTTGATGCAATCGTTAGATCTAACTGCGTATATAGCCGTAACTACACTCGCTGCATTGCTTGGCCTATGGATTTGCCAGTTCACGGCACGTGCATTAGGAGTACATGATCACCCTGCTATTGTGTGGGATGAGATTGTTGGTTATATGGTGGCTATGTTGGCGTTACCCTTTACTTGGTTCAATGTGTTCGCTGCGTTTGTACTATTTCGCATATTCGACATTGTGAAGCCTGGCCCTATAGGCTGGTGCGATAAAAGGCTAACTGGTGGTGCCGGTATTATGGTGGACGATTTGCTGGCCGGAGCGGCCAGCGCGGTCGTCTTACATTTGGGCTATGCGGCGTTGAATCTGAGCTAAAATACCAGCACGGTCAAGCTCAAGTTCAGCACGTATTTCATCTTGTGTACCGTGTTTAATAAAGACATCAGGCAACCCTAAGTGCAACACCTGGATGGTGCGACCTTGTTCTGCTAGATATTCGCTGACAGCACTTCCAGCACCCCCAGCAATCGCACCCTCTTCAAGTGTCACGAGCAACTCATGACGGTCGGCAAGTTGCTCGATAAGCTCATGGTCAAGCGGCTTTACAAAGCGCATGTCGGCCACCGTCGCATCGAGCGTCTCAGCACAATTAAGTACATCAACCAGCCAAGTCCCGAAGTTTAAGATAGCAATACGCTGTCCTTCACGCATCAACCGCCCTTTGCCGATGGGTATTTGTTGCATCTCTGCATCATAAGGCATTCCCACACCGTTACCTCGTGGGTAACGTACCGCAGCCGGGCCGGCTTGATAAAGGTGACCGGTATAGAGCATATTGCGACATTCATTTTCATCGCTGGGCGTCATAATTACCATATTGGGAATGCAACGCATGTAACTAATATCAAAAGCACCTTGGTGCGTCGGGCCGTCGGCACCAACAATTCCTGCTCGGTCTATAGCAAACAACACGGGCAGTTCTTGTAGCGCGACATCATGAATGAGTTGGTCATAGCCCCGTTGTAAGAACGTCGAATAGATCGCAACGACTGGATGGAAGCCCCCAATCGCAAGGCCAGCACCAAAGGTGACAGCATGCTGTTCTGCGATGGCAACGTCGAAGTACTGGTCAGGGAATTTCTGTGAAAACTCAACCATACCTGAACCTTCGCGCATTGCCGGCGTCACGGCCATGAGTTTTGAATCTTTGGCCGCCATTTCACATAACCAATCCCCAAATACCTGCGAGTATGATGGTGTTTTGGGTGCTGCAGTTGGTAGCGAAGTAGTGGCTGGATCGAACTTAGGTACCCCATGGTAACCAATAGGATCTTTTTCTGCTGGCTCGTAGCCTTTACCTTTACGGGTAACGACATGGAGGAATTGAGGACCTTTCAAGTTACGCATATTGCGTAGGGTTTGGACCAGAAGATTAACGTCATGCCCATCAATAGGGCCGATGTAGTTAAACCCTAGCTCTTCAAATATCGTGCCTGGTGTCACAATACCTTTCATATGTTCTTCAGCACGGCTAGCAAGGTTTGAAATGCTAGGCATGCCCTGTAACAACCGCTTTCCGCCTTCGCGAATCGAGGTGTAGAAATTGCTGGAAAGTAACCGTGCTAAATGATTATTTAAAGCACCAACGTTCTCTGAAATTGACATCTCATTGTCGTTGAGAATGACCAACATGTCAGGTTTGATGTCCCCTGCATGGTTCATCGCTTCAAATGCCATCCCAGCGGTAATGGCACCATCACCAATCACAGCGACTACCTTTTGTTGGGTTTTATTACGTTGGGCGGCAATTGCCATGCCTAGTGCAGCACTAATCGAGGTGCTAGAGTGACCAACACTTAATGTGTCGTATTCACTTTCTGGACGCCATGGGAATGGATGTAACCCATTTTTCTGGCGAATGGTATGCATGGCATCCTTACGACCGGTCAATATTTTATGTGGGTAGGCCTGATGACCAACGTCCCAAACTAACTGGTCGTATGGCGTAGCATAGACGTAGTGCAGCGCAACAGTTAATTCAACTGTGCCAAGACCTGAGGCCAAGTGACCACTACTTTGACTGACAGACTTTAATAGAAACTCACGAACCTCACCGCATAGTTGCGGCAACTGCCGTTCGCTTAACAGACGAACATCGGCAGGTGTGTTAATGCTATCCAATAACGTGATCGGAGCATCAGAGTGACTACGAGTTGACGACATGAATTTAATGATCCCGGTTCAGCAAATGGTCAGCGAATGCTGCTAATAATTCGGTATTGTAAGTAATTTTGGTTAAGGCATGAAGCGCTTTCTGGTGGAATTCCTGCAAACGCTGTTGTGCGCCATCTAAGCCTAATAGTGTAACATACGTGGACTTATTTGCCTCTGCATCGCTGCCTTTCGTTTTTCCTAAGGATGAGGTGTTGCCAATCACATCCAACATGTCATCACGAACTTGGAAAGCCAGTCCTAAGTTGTAGGCAAAATCATCGAAATGCTGACGGAAGTCTTGCGCTTCGTCATCACCAGCAAGGACACCGAGCATTACCGCTGCACGAATCAATGCCCCGGTTTTATGCTCATGAATTTGGGCTAACTCTGGTTCAGGTAGATGCGCAGCACCAGTAGCCGCTAAATCGAGTGCTTGGCCACCACACATACCATGGTCACCGCTAGCTTGGGCTAATACTTGAATCATGGTCAACTGGCGCTCGGCGTTAAGCGGCAGGTGCGGTGCACTCAACAATTCAAAGGCTAGTGTTTGGAGTGCGTCACCAGCAAGGATGGCTGTCGCTTCATCGAAGGCAATGTGGCAGGTTGGTTGTCCCCGCCGGAGGTGGTCATTATCCATGGCGGGCAAATCGTCGTGAACCAGCGAGTATGCGTGAATACATTCAACTGCAGCGGCGGCGCGCATGATAACGTCAGACGGTGCACCACAAAGTTGCCCCACCTGTAAGGTCAGAAAAGGCCGTACTCGTTTACCGCCTAACACTAAAGCATAATGCATCGCTTCTTGTAACCTTGGGGCGACCGCGCGGCGTTGCAAAAGCAGATGATTAAGATAGTGATTGATCTGTTGTTTTGATTGTTCAAGTTGGTCAAGCAAATTCACGCGTCATCCTCGGCAGCGTGTTGGAATGGCACTAGGACATCTTGCCCTTGCTGTTGCAGCAATTGTGCTACTTTTTGCTCAGCTTGCTGTAGCTTCTGTTGGCTCAATCGTGACAACTTAACCGCTTGCTCAAATTGTTCTAGTGCTTGCTCTAACGGTAGCTCACCTTGTTCGAGCTGGACAACGATTTTTTCCAGCTGCTGCATGGCTTGTTCAAATGATAAATCACTCATAGGGAATGCGACCTCATCGGGGCATGACATGATGGCGCACAAGTTACCCTGATTACGATGTGTCGTCAAATCAGGTATAATGTTGTCTTCTTAATTTTAGCTCAACCATGGTTTCAAAAATACACGCATGAAATTTATAATCCGACTCCACGCAGAAATCACGATAAAGAGTAATGGCGTTCGTAAAAGATACGGCAAATTACTCGTTAATAATTTGAAAAGTATCTTGCAACGACGCGAGTTAAAGGGAAAGGTAACTTGGTGTTGGGATCGGATTGAACTTGAAGTATCGCCCGTATCGCAATCACGGGTGGATGAAATTATTGAGCTGTTGCAACGAGTACCCGGTATCGCTTGGTTCAGCCAGTCGTATGAAATGCCACTCCCAGAGGGTGATCCGACAGATTTTGGACCTATTACAGAACTGGTGTTAGCGTGCTGGCAACCTGTTGTTACGGGAAAAAGTTTTGTGGTGCGGGTGAAGCGTAAAGGTGATCATCCATTCCGTTCGTTGGATTTGGAGCGCTATTTAGGGGGGGCGTTGTTACGGCACTGCGCTGATTCGCGTGTGAGCTTAAAACATCCTGAGGTTGAGGTGCGGCTTGAAATTGATCATCACACCGTGCGGGTTTTTGGGGACAAAATTCAAGGTTTAGGTGGTTTCCCACTACCAAGTCAGGAAACAGTGTTGAGCTTGTTATCTGGTGGATTTGACTCTAGTGTTGCCAGTTTCCAATTGATCAGACGGGGCGCGCGCGTGCATTTTTGTTTCTTTAATTTAGGCGGCGCGCAGCATGAAACGGGTGTGCGGCAAACCGCTTATTATTTATGGCAACAGTATGCTAGTTCACACCCACTCAAATTTATTAGTGTTGATTTCGCGCCTATAGTTGAAGAGATCCTAACTAAAGTTGATAACGGGTTAATGGGCGTTGTACTCAAACGGCAGATGTTACGTGCTGCCGAGTTAGTTGCCGACAAGCTCAATACTGCGGCGATTGTGACCGGTGAGGCACTAGGGCAAGTTTCAAGTCAGACCTTGAGTAACCTTAGTGTGATTGATGAAGCCACACATAAACTGGTACTGCGGCCGCTCATCACCATGGATAAGCAGGATATTATTAATATTGCGGATCAGATTGGAACCGGTGATTTGGCGCGGAGTATGCCGGAGTATTGTGGCGTTATTTCGAATAAGCCAACCGTGAAAGCACAACGCGATGCGCTTATGCAAGCAGAAAGCTTACTCGATTTGGCGCTGATCGAAGCAGTTGTGAAACAGGCAAAAGTCGAAGAGGTTAGTCAAATTGGTGCCACACTAGAGAGTCGCGTGGAACAATTTCGTACCGTTCATGAGGTCGATGCCACTGTTCATGAGATCATCGATATTCGCAGTCAAGACGAGGTTGAACGTAAAGCATTTGTCGCACCAACTGACACCATCACCGTCCGCCATATTCCATTTTTTAAATTGGGCACGGCTTTTACACAATTAGCAACAAATAAAATCTATTTGCTCTATTGTGACAAGGGTGTAATGAGTAAACTGCAAGCTTTATACTTACAGGAGCAGGGATTTACGAATGTTGCGGTCTATCAACCACATTAGCTGCGATCTCTGTCAATGGATGATAAATCAAGGATAAAAGGAATGACCTCAAGAAACGTAGCTCGAATTATTTTTGTTATATTATTGATTGGCTTGTCGGCTGCATTTCTCATGCAGGTGTCTTCAAATTCAGTCCCGCGCTTTGAACATGCCGATAAAGTAGTGCACTTCGGAGCTTTTTTTATCTTAGCGCTGACTTTTCACCGGGCATTTCCAATTCCTATTTGGTTAGCATTGGTGTTGTTGACACTCTATGGTGTAGCAATTGAATGGTTACAGAGTTTAACGCCATACCGCGATGCTAGCTTAGGTGATTTGATTGCTGATGCACTCGGTGCTTCAACATATTACGCCATTGCCTACTGGTATTATCGAAAGCAAAAAAAAGCGAAGTGATTTACTTCGCTTTTTTGGCTTTATCTTTCCCTTTCTTTTTCTTTTTCTTAGTCTTACCGGGGGTTGGAAACTTATATTGAGGGCGTAATTCGTCAAATACACGTCGCTCAATCTTCAGTTTTTGGTAGCGCTCAATGCGCCCTAACAATTCTGCGTCATGAGCTTCAACCAATGCCACTGCAAGCCCAGCTTTACCTGCTCGCCCCGTACGACCGATGCGGTGCAGATAAGTATCGGCTTGGCGTGGTAAATCATAATTCACAACCAGCGCGATATCCTCGATATCGATACCGCGAGCGGCCACGTCAGTAGCGATTAAGGTGCTATCGCTAAACTTTTCCATGCGAGCAATGATACGTTGCCGATCAGCCTGGGGCATATCGCCACGTAGCGTGAGATTTTTCACCCCTGCGGCAAATAACTTACCTGCCAATTCGTCGACCCGTTCGCGCGTGCGAACGAAAATAATGCGTCGCCCTGGGTTTTCTTCAAGTACCCGCAGCAACAATTTGAATTTATGTTCAGCGGTATCGGCTTGGTACCACCGTTGCAAGATTTTGCCGCGCTCACGCTTAGGTGGCTCGACCGTGATTTGTAGTGGATTATTCTGAATTTCCGCTGAGAATTGTTGTACTCCAGCACTGTCTAAAGTTGCAGAGAAGAGCATGGTTTGTTGCAGTTGCTGAGTTTCATTAACTAATTGCTTCACTGCAGTGCTAAAACCCATATCTAACATACGATCAGCTTCGTCAATGATAAGCCATTCAATGGTATCAAGCGCGTATTGATCGGCGCCAATGAGATCCAGCAGCCGCCCTGGGGTGGCCACCAAAATATCATGAGGCTGCTCCAGCACTTGGTGTTGTGAACCATAGTTAACACCACCAGTGATTAACACGGTGTTCAGACCAGTACTATCACTGAAGGCATCTGCTTGCTCAGCAATTTGCTGCGCAAGCTCTCGGGTAGGCGCTAAAATCAGTACCCGTGCAGGTCCCGCATGGTGGCGGGGAAAATCTAGCAAATGTTGCAATGCAGGTAACAGAAAAGCGAGCGTTTTCCCAGTTCCCGTAGGGGAATTAACCAGCAAATCTTGCCCCTCTAAAGCCGCTGGGATTACTGCTTGCTGTACTTTTGCTGGCTTGTTAAGGTTGGCTGCTTTGAGAACCTCAATGAGTTCATCATCAAGTTCAAGTTGTTCCCAATCGGGTGTCATGCCTTATTCCTGTCGTTGTGGAGATACTAATGGGATTTCAATGTCGGCAATTTTACCTGAAAGATGACCAATGTGCGATGAAAGTTAGCACCGATAGCTTACTGTTTGGTGCTTGGGTAGAGATCGCGGCGGCGCAACGATTACTAGATCTGGGTACCGGCTGTGGCATTTTAGCGTTAATGCTGGCGCAGCGGAGCATGTTGTCGGCTCATATTGACGCGGTTGAGCTGGATGCGCGTGCCGCAGCACAAGCACAAGAGAATGTTAACGCATCGCCGTGGCCAAAAAAAGTAACGGTAGTGCAAGGCGACGTTGCTGCGCTCGAATTACCTGTAACTAGCTATGATGTCATTGTGATGAATCCCCCCTATTTTGCAGGTCACCTTGCCAGTCCAACGGCAGCTCGGCAATTAGCGCGGCAAGGCCATGGTCAAGTTTGGCGCACTTGGCTGGCATGCGCTCATGATTGGTTAAGCCCCGTCGGGAAAATTGCCGTCGTGGCACCGATGACTGCGCTACAGCAAATTCTAACGTGTGCTGCATCGCTAGGTTTGTGTGTTAGCCGTCAGTGTCAGGTGCATAGCACGCCAAGCAAACCTGCGTACTTAGTGATGCTGGAGTTACGACATGAGTCCGCACACAGCAGTGTGGTTCATGAAACGATGACCATTAGAGATGCGACCGGCGCTTATACTGCCGTGTTTAAAACGTTGACGAAAGATTTTTATCTATCGTAAGAGTAGCCGTGATGGGAATCATCACGGCTGTATGAGGTGAGACTATAAGCCGAGTACTGCTACCCCTTGGCGGAAAGTGATATCCACTGGGATTTTTGCCGCCGCTAAGCGATCGAGATCGGCTTGCAGCTGCTCATCGATGTGGCCCATGGTGTCAAACAATTCACCGACACCGTGATAATCCCCATCGCCTTGTAAGGTAAGAATCTTTGCCGATAAGGAATTCATGGCATCACGCATGGCCGTCATGTTGACTGCATATTGACCTTGTTCGTTGCGGGTGAATGCACCCGCTTGTGCGAAGTAGTTGAAGCGAATCATGTTGGCTTTACCATGTGCACTGGCAGCACCAAAGCGAACCGAACGGAAAATGCCAGCTAAAAAAGTGGTGTAGTAGTCTTCTAATACACCTTCGGTAATTACGCCGGCTTCAAGCAGTTGAGTGACCATATACAGGCCTAAAATATCCGCTTTACCTTCTTCTAATGCAGAAGCGTGTTCTTTTAGTGCTTCGCGGACTGTGCCTGGTTGACCGATTAAGTTTTTAATGCCGAGCCCATGTGCAACCTCATGGAACATGGTGTTGGCAAAAAACGCGTCAAAGGTAATATGACGGCGTTGCTCAGGTACAATTAATTCTTCGGCAATGGGTACCAAAATCGCATCAAACTTGGCGCGCATTGCGTTTTTTAGCTGCAAGCGACGGGTACCTTTGTCGAGCTGAACCTGCTCATCATTAGGTAAGTTAATCGCGATGGTTTTGCTGCCGGCATTTGAATGGCCCGCGTAATAAACGACATCGTAAGCATTCAACTGTGCGCCAGTACCTGGAACCTCTGCTTTATACTCAGCGGGTACGGGTAGATTACGTTGGAGTTCAGGGAGATGCGCAGCATAGATAGCGAGTTTTTCGCTCCACTCCCGATCTTTGATGAGGACATATGATTCAAATGCCGTACGGTAGCCATAAAGTTGATCTTCATAGCTTTCAATAGGACCAATCACAACGTCAACGTCATTATCAGTCATATCCATCCAAGCATAATCAGAGGCTTGATATTCATTGCTAAGCAACGCGTCGGCGCGCATGTTCAGGTAGGTTTTAAACTGCTCACTTTCCGCAAATTCAGCGGCTTCTCGCAATAACTCAGCAGCTTGCTGCAATTCTGCATGGTAAGCCTCATGGTAGGGGATGGCGTATAACTGCCCAGTTTGGTCTCGCCGGACCAGCGTATATTGGTCGATTTTGCCGGGGAAATTAGCACGTTCAAACTCTTCTTTGGTCATATCGGCCGGATAAAAGTTTGCTCCAGCAGGTTTTTCCCCAAATCCAGTTAAAAATGGCGTGTTATTATTGAGTCGATCCCAAGGACCGTAATTGATTGCGGCGAATTGACGAACCTGCTCATTTGCTATGCGATCGAGTAATTCATTGGCACTGGCGCCGTAGGCTTGCTGCCAAAACAAGTCATCCATAATTTCAGATGCTTCGATCAATAGTTTCACCATATGGCGCTGACGCTCACTGAGATGACTCAAATCACTGGTTAGATCGAATGGATGATAGATATCCAACCGTGCTTGAGCATCGGCAACGAGTTGCACGGGAGGTAACTCTACAGCTGCTTTAGGCTGTTGAGGTGCTTGACTGCACGCAGCGAGTGACGCGCTCAGTGCGAGTAATGAATATTTGGTAAAGCTACGCATGGCTTTGTCCTTGTTTATTTCTCAAATGTTATTGGGACGTCGAAGCGTCCGTAAATAAGTTGACGAGGTCAGGATAAAATTCTTTTATCTCACCTGCAAGCAAGGCGAAATCGGCATCGATACGTTGTTCAGGCGTGGCTTCAACGAGCTTATCCTGTTCATCGACTAATACATCTGTCGGCTTGAACTTTTTAATCGCAAGATCATGTTCAAGGACAAAGTTAATACGGTCACGCCAGAGTAAACCTAGCTTAATCGCCCGTTTACCGTGCTCAAGGTGGGTTTTCAACTCGGTACCCGTGAGATCATGTTGGCGCATGCGAACAATGCCGCCGTCTTCTGTATGGTCGCGCAATTCTACTTCATCGCCAAATTGGAATGCCCCCGGAACTCGGCCCCGTTGAAGCCATTCGGTAAAATAAACATCGGTTGCCTGCTCACAAAATAGGGGTTTCACAGGTAATGAGCCTAAGCTGCTGCGTAATAAGCCCAAGAAATCTTCCGCACGGTTTGCGGCGGCGGCATCCACCACGACGATATTAAAGTGGGTATCGAGCATCCCCCAGGTTAATCGAAAACGTGTAAAGGCTTGTGGTAGAAGGCGGTGAACAATATCTTCTTTGAGATTTTGTTTTTCTTTGGCACCCACTTTGCGAGCTTGGTCATTTTCAATTAACGCAACCTGTTCGTCGAGCTCTGCTTGCACAACAGCAGATGGCAGAACTTTTTCTTCCTTACGAGCACAGAACAAGTAGGCAGAACCAATTTGGTGGGTGAGTACTTCGCTGTGTTGGCCAAACGGTGACCCCCAGCCAAAACTTGCGAGCTCTTGTCGGCCGCAAGGACGAAAAACATGCTGCGCTAAGTTTTCTTCGAGATTATTCGGTACGTTAAAATCGTTTGCTAGCGTGTAGATTCTCAGGTTTTTAAACCACATGATTAATCCTTGAGTATTGAGATGAACTGTCAGTAAACAGTTAAATAAAAGTCATGGGTAACTTCATAATATAAGTTAACCCTTGGCCAGGTTTGCTCTCGGGATAGATGGTGCCATTCAACGTTTGATACACCAAGTTACGGATAATATGAGTACCTAGACCACTACCACCTTGTTGATGTTTGGTGGTGTAAAATTGATCAAATAGCTTTTCTGATTGTTCTTGGGTCAGCCCCTTGCCATTATCGCTATAACGAATGAGCAGACAATCCTGCTCGCGCTTAATGGTAATGCTAATTTTACCAGTTCCAGTTGGTTTATTTTCAAAACCATGGATAAGCGAGTTAATGATTAAGTTAGTGAATATTTGTGCGAATGCCCCCGCCGGGCAGCGCACGTGAATATCATCCGGGCAATCAATTATCAGTTCCGGATTATACGACTTTAGTTTTGGTTTTAAGGTTTTGATAACACCATCTAAATAGTCTTTGATATTAATGTCACGAATGGCTTCTGAAGTTTGATCAATCGCTACTTGTTTGAAACTGCTTAGCAGCTCGGAAGCACGGGCTAAGTTGTTTTCCAATAGAGGGAGTGAGTCCATACCGATTTGCAGCAAACATTCTAATTGTTCTTTGGTAAGCGTTTTATTGTGCAGTTTCTTCACCACCTCATGCATATGTTCGCGCAATGTAGAGGCGGCGGTGACACAAATGCCGATGGGTGTCGACATATCATGGGTTAAACCGGCCACGAGACCACCGAGCGATGCCATTTTTTCTGATTCAATCAGCTGATCTTGGGCCTTTTCCAAATCGGCAAGAGATTTAGATAAGCGCTTGTTGGCATCACGTAGTTCTTCTTCAACCCGGAGACGTCGTTGAATTTCTTCTTGCAGGAACTCTTGGCGTGATTCGAGATCTTGTTTCTGGCGCTCTAAGTCAATTAATACTCGGCTCATATTACTCGTTTTACGCGCAACTTCCTGCTCGAGAA
Organism: Pseudidiomarina indica; assembly: GCA_029279945.1. Lineage (GTDB taxonomy): Bacteria > Pseudomonadota > Gammaproteobacteria > Enterobacterales > Alteromonadaceae > Pseudidiomarina > Pseudidiomarina indica_A. Next base: position 49,996 of record JAJUHK010000005.1, read on the forward strand.
TATTGTTTTGCTCATCGAGTTTGCGGTTCATCTTCATTAATTGTGTTTGTATGCGCTCTAAGTCTTCTTGATATTCTTTAAGATTTTCAACCAGTTGATTGTAAGCGCGCTCTAACAGGATAAATTCAGTATCACGGAGGCTGCGAACGTGAATTTTGGAATGCTCTAAGTCATCCAAACGGAAGTTTTGAATTTGACCAATTAAATCACGCATGGGACGACTTAACATGCGATGAAAGGCAACACTAAACAATAAGATCAAAAAGGTACTTTTTAAGATGGCCGAACCAATAATAAAGTACAAACTCACCTTGATTCGTTCGATGGCTATGTCCCGTGTGGTATACATGGTAACATCGCCAACTCGAGTGGATGCTCCGGAAAACTCAAACACCAGTTCGGAATGATAGCCAAATACACCATCACGTTCAGGCAGTTCATAACTCTCTGCTTCTACTGTTGGAAAGGCTGATAATGGAGGTGTACGGCCGCGTTGACTGATCATGCGCCCGGTATCATCGCGGATCACTAGCCCAGCAATAGCAGGAATATTGATTAAACCATCCGCTATCGCTTCAACTTGTGGGGTGTTATATTCCCAAAGTGAGCGTGCAAGGGAGTGATTAATCGTGCTTTGTTGGTTACTCAACTCCTGCACCAGCATATTCTTGGTATCGTAGTATTCACCAACAATTTGGACCGATGTTACGATCAGCGTAAGGACAAAATACACTGAGAGAACACTGGTTAATAGTGATTTTGAAATACTCGATGTAGCCATTGAGGGTTCCTAAAAGCTTTCCCTCAAGGTACTGGAAAACGACATATTTCGCAATACGAGGAACATTGAGAAGTGTGGCCTGGTAGGTTATGTTATTTTATGTCTGACGAACATCACATGGACACAACTTAAGGTAAGTAGCATGCAAGAACAACTGGAAATTGGAGAAAAATGGTTATCACAGTACGCTGAGCTCGATATCTTGGTACGAGTACTGCTGGTATTGGTCACCGCATGGTTGGCCAATTTTGTTGTTAAGAAAATTCTACTGCGCGGTATTCTCGCTGCAATCTCCTACACGCCAGTCGGGCGTGACAAAGAATTGTTTGAAAGTAACGTTATTGCCCGAATCGCGAATGTGGTGCCAGCGCTGGTCATTGCTTATGGGATAACCACGATTACGCAGCTACCTGTCGAAGTAGGTATTGTTGTCCGAAACGTCTGTAATGCCTTTATTGTATTAACCTTAGCTCGGGCAATAAGTGGTATTTTAACCGTTACAAATACGGTGTATGAGCGTCGACCCGATGCTCATCAAAAGCCCATCAAAGGCTATATTCAAGTGATCAAGATTGGGGTGTATGCCGTTGCTGCGATCTTGGTCATTGCCGCCTTGATCGACCGCTCACCTGTTATTCTATTGTCTGGGTTAGGAGCGATGGCTGCAGTCTTGATGTTGGTTTTTCAAGACACCTTGTTATCCTTAGTGGCGAGCGTGCAGATTTCATCGAATGACATCATTCGTGTAGGGGATTGGGTGGAGATGCCCAATCTCAATGTGGATGGTGACGTTATTGATATCGCGCTACACACAGTGAAGGTTCAAAACTGGGATAAAACTATCTCTACTATTCCTACCAAACGTTTTATTACAGACCCGTTTAAAAACTGGCGTGGTATGCAAGAATCTGGTGGGCGGCGAATTAAACGTAGTTTGATGTTGGATCAGAACAGTGTCCATTTTTTATCCAATGAGGAGCTAAAAAAGCTTTATCGATTCCGTATCCTTCGCGACTACCTCACATCGAAGAAACAAGAAATTGACGAGTGGAATCAAAAGTTAAAAGATGAAGGCAAGGAACCGGTCAATACGCGTCGGATTAGTAATATCGGAACCTTTCGGGCCTATGTGGAGCAGTACCTGAAGAATCACCCGCGGATTCATCAGAATATGACGTTGATGGTGCGCCAGCTAAATCCAACCCCAGATGGGTTGCCATTAGAAATATACTGTTTTACTGCAACCACAGTATGGGCGGAGTATGAAGGGATTCAGTCAGATATCTTTGACCATCTAATTTCGATTTTACCGGAATTCGGATTGCGGGTATTCCAACATCCAAGTGGTGCTGATATGCGGGAAATGGCAATACAACTTAAACAATCTGGTCATACTGCAACATAACTGACATCGCACAGTCACGCAGTTGTCATAAAACAGAAGTATCTTGCGCATCATTGATCCATAGATGCGCAAGGTACACACATGAAGCATTCCATTCTTTCCTCGGTGATCTTACTAACCTTAAGTAGTTCACCAGCGCTTGCACAAGAATCAACATTAGACCCGGTTGTTGATGCCGCCAGTGAAATCACGCAAGCTGCTAAATCCTCACAGCAAACCGTAGCGACTATTGCTGATACAACGCAAGAGCGTGTCCAGCAGTACAAGCAAGTCATGCGTCAAATTCAAGGGTTAGAGGTTTATACCCAACAACTCCAACGACAACTGCATGCGCAACAAGCAGAAAAAGAAGAATTGCTTCGGTCATTGGACGAAGTCAGTGTTGTGGAGCGTCAAATCACCCCATTAATGATGCGAATGGTTGATAGCTTAGCCATTTTTATCGAATTAGATGTGCCATTTTTGTCAGCAGAGCGGCAGCATCGTCTAGCAGGGTTGCAAGCTCTAATGGACCGCGCCGATGTGGCGGTATCAGAAAAATTTCGCCGGGTGTTGGAAGCTTTTCAGATTGAAGTTGATTACGGTCGCACCATTGAAGCCTACAACGGGGTTATGGATATCGCAGGGCAACCACAAGATGTCGAGTTCCTACGCATTGGTCGTACCGCATTAATTTATCAAACACGCGATGGTTCTAACTTAGGTATTTGGAATCAAGAGCAGCGGCAGTGGGAGCCTTTGGCAGACAGCTATAGCAGCGCTATTAAAAAAGCAATTCGCGTTGCGCGTAAACAGCTAGCTCCAGACCTATTGATGTTACCCATTCATCCTGCGACATCGGCAGTAGGAGAATAACCATGTTGAAGAAATCAGTAGCCGCAGTATTCATGTTAGCGTTAATGCTGGTGACGAACATCAGCTCGGCGGCACCCCAACAGCCCCTCAATTTGGACCAATTGCTACAGCAATTACAGCAAGGCAAGTTTGCACAATCACAAGAGAACCAGCAGCGTGAGGCACGCTTTAAAGCTGAAGCGGCAGCGCAAGAGCGTCTATTGCGTGAAGCTATGGCAGAACGTGAACAGTTGGAGCATTTAAGTGAGCGACTTGAACGGCAATTTGAAGCGAACGAATCGGAGCTTGCTAGCTTAACCGATGCTTTAACGCAACGCATGGGCTCGCTACGAGAGTTATTCGGGGTGCTACAGCAAGTCTCTAGCGATACTGCGAGCAAATTACAGAGTTCTCTGATCTCTGCAGAATACCCTGCGCGGCATGAACCGCTCGTGCAACTTGCCGAAAAAATGGGACGTAGCTCGACTTTAGCTTCCATGGCAGAAATTGAGTCAGTCTGGCTAGCACTGCTACAGGAAATGACCGAATCAGGGAAAATTTCGCAATTTACGCGACAAGTGACGCTCGCAAGTGGTGAACAAGTAGCTCGTCAGGTCACTCGAGTTGGGGCCTTCAATTTGGTCGCAGATGGCAAGTACTTAGAATTAATTCCAGGTACCGACACTGTTGCTGAACTGGTGCGTCAACCAAGCCAACGTTACCTTGCCACTATTCGTCATATCGAATTAGCTGATTCTGAGATCGTTGAGTTTGCGCTCGATCCTACCGGTGGCGCTATTTTGGGTTTATTAGTCCAAGCTCCAGACTTAAGTGAACGCATTGAACAAGGTGGCACCGTTGGTTACATCATTCTGACATTAGGCTTATTGGGTTTGGTGTTGGCATTAAATCGGTTGGTCAGCCTCACACGGATAAATGGCAAAGTGAAGCGTCAAATGAATTCCACCAAAGTCAGCATCGATAATCCGTTAGGTCGCGTGATGGCGGTAAAAGATAATTATCCAAATGTTGATACTGAAACATTGGAGCTCAAGCTAAGCGAAGCCATTCTACATGAAATGCCAGCGCTGCAACGGCATCTTACATTTATAAAAATTATCTCTGTGGTAGCACCATTGATGGGACTGTTGGGTACCGTCACCGGCATGATCAACACCTTCCAAGCTATTACATTGTTTGGTACCGGTGACCCGAAACTTATGGCTGGTGGTATTTCACAAGCCTTAGTCACCACTGTACAAGGTTTAGTGGTAGCAATTCCATTAACGCTATTGTTTGCGACCTTAAACACCCGTAGCCGCAACATTATTCATATCTTGCAGGAACAAGCGTCTGGAATTATTGCAGAACGTTCAGAACGGGAGCAATAACCATGATATTTCAAGAAATGAGTCATGCAATTCAAGATTTCATTGAAACCGGAGGGCAAGTCCTCCTGGTGATAGGTGTGCTCATTTTTACCATGTGGTTATTGATTTTAGAGCGCATTTTTTACTATCTCCGCGGCCATCGTCAAACAGCTCGCAAGGCAATTGAAGTATGGCAATCGCGGGTGGAGCGTAGCTCATGGGAGGCTGAGCAGATTCGTGATGCATGGATTTCACGCGTGACCATGGCGCTGGGGGGGAATCTTCCCCTGCTACAAGCCATGGTGGCCCTTTGCCCGTTACTAGGTTTGATGGGTACGGTTACGGGCATGATTGAAGTATTTGACGTTATGGCCGTTGCCGGTAGTGGTAATGTGCGTTCGATGGCTGCTGGCGTGTCCAAAGCAACCATTCCAACCATGGCTGGTATGGTCGGTGCATTATCGGGGGTGTTTGCCACAACATGGTTGAAGCGAGTGACCAAGCGAGAGCGGTTACAGTTAGAACAGCAATTAGCGCTAGATGATAATCACCAGATGGTGACTGCCTAATACGAGGAGAGCGATATGAAACAGCACTTTATCAACCTGATGGACGAAGAAGAGACGCAAATTGACATGACTCCCATGCTCGACGTGGTGTTCATCTTACTTATTTTCTTCATTGTGACCGCCTCGTTTGTGAAAGAGTCAGGAATTGATGTAAACCGCCCTGAAGCAGCGACTGCGGTACAAAAAGATCGAGCAAATATTCTCGTCGCTATTAGTGATACGGGCGAAGTTTGGATCAATAAGCGCCAAGTGGATGTGCGTGCGGTGCAAGCGAACATTGAGCGCCTGTATGCGGAAAACCCACAAGGTTCCGTGGTTATCCAAGCGGATAAGAAAGCGACCACCGCCGTGCTTATTCAAGTTATGGATGCGGCGCGGGCGGCAGGTGTATTTGATGTTTCCATTGCAACACAAGAAGACGGTTTATGAAGCGAATAGTGCTGGCATTGCTCGCAGCACTGGTGATGACTGCGGGTCTTTTTTATCTGATGCAAGCCATGATTACCGGCGGTGAAGGGGTCATGACTGAACCACCGCAAGGAAGTGTGTTGGATTTCGTGCGCGTCAAGCCAGAAGAGGTAGTACAGCAAAAAGAGCGTAAACCACAACGTCCACCTGAGCCCAGTACTCCACCACCGGCAATGCCGCAACCGCAGTTGCAATCAAATTCAGAGCAAGTGGCTACCAGTGGATTTGATTTTTCAGCGGATATTTCCGCAGCTGGTTCTTTAACGGGGGGGATTGGTCTTGACCAGTCCGATGGGGAATATCTACCCATTGTCAAAGTGCAAGCAGTCTATCCGCGGCGGGCGTTGCAACGAGGGATTGAAGGTTATGTTGTGGTGGAGTTCACAGTAACCAAGCAAGGCACTGTACGAGATCCCTACGTCGTAGAGGCGCAGCCGGAAAATATTTTTGACCAAGCGGCCATCGACGCAGTGTTGAAATTTAAATACAAACCACGGGTTGTTCAAGGCGAAGCTGTGGAAGTAAAAGGTGTCCGTAACCGGCTCACTTTTGCGATTGACGGATAAGGGGGTAAGGCATGCGAAAACTCATCATAGTAACTGTGTTATTAAGCGTGCTAGCGCATGCGCAAGGGGTGGCGCAAGAACGCAAAAAAACACCAGCATTGCGTGAGCAAGTATATAGCCAGCTAGCGCGAGCTCAGCAGCTCTTGGATGAGGGTAATAGTCACGCTGGGTTGCAAGTATTGCAAGAAATTGAACGCAAACAAAATAGTATGAATAGCTATGAACGTGCCATGCTGTGGAGTTTTTACGGTTATTTCTACTATGGCCAGGATAATCCTGAACAGGCGATCCATTACTTCGATAGAGTCGTCGCTGAAGAAGCGATACCAGTGACACTTGAGCAGAATACTTTATTTAGCCTAGCGCAATTAAGCTTAGGGCAGAGTAATTATTCACAAGCACTGGATTATCTCGCTCGGTGGGAGCAATTGGTTCCAGCGGCACAGCAACAAGCAGGCCAGATACTAAAAGCCCAAGCGCTATATCAGCAACGGGAATATAGCCAAGCGCTACCGATCATCACTAATGTTATTGAGCAGGCTACCGGGCAAGGCCAGCGACCAGAAGAAAACTGGCTGATATTGCAACGTGCAATTTACTATGAACTCCATCATATGGAGCAGGTGGCAGCAGTGCTCGAAGACTTAGTGCGTTTTTACAATAAACCTGAGTATTGGGTGCAACTTGCTGGGGTTTATGGTCAGTTGGACGAGCACCAGAAACAATTGGCAGTGTTGGAAGCAGCTTACCAGCTTGGTTATTTAACGACGGAAGCTGAGCTACTCAATTTAGCGCAAACGTATTTTTTCAATGAGGTGCCATTTAAAGCGGGTCAATTGATTGAAACAGGGCTGCAGCAAGGCACTATAGCTCCTACCTTGGCGACCTTACAGTTGATGGCGCAGGCGTGGGTTGCTGCACGCGAGACGGACAAGGCCAATGAAGCTTTGTTAGCGGCGGCAAAATTAAGCGACACCGGCGAGTTGGATGCTCAGCGTGCCACACTATTACTCAATACTGAGCGCTACGACGAGGCTTTGGTAGCAGCTCGGCACGCATTAGCAAAAGGTCAGTTGCGGCAACCAGGCATGATGTATTTGGTGATTGGCATGGCCGAATTGAATCTAGCTAACTTCAACGCAGCCTTACAGGCTTTTGCTCTGGCAAAACAATATGAAGACGCACAGCAGTTGGCGAACCAATGGGAACAGTTTACTCAAGCTGAGCAGCGGCAGCTGGAAACCCTGCAGAAGCTTAGAGATGTCATTCAATCGTCATCTTGATGTCATAAAACAACCAAAAAACTGACACAAATTAATCAAACTGTCATAAATCCGACATATCATAGCCCCGTTTTCCAGGTCTTGGATTACAATTAGCTAAGACCACTCAACGGGTAGGGGCCGTGTTATGCGAACAATGATGAGTCGTGTCATTATGCTCATGGGTTGCGGGCTAATGATGTCAGCCACAGCGGCTGCTGAACAACCAACATGGTTGCAAGTGTATGGGCGTATCACTATGGGTATGCAGTACAGTGATTTAGATGACGGCACTGGTTCAGATACCAGTCTAACCAGTTATGCTTCGCGAATAGGCGCACAAGGTTCGTTCGCACTGGGTGAAGAATTAGAACTCATTTATCAGATGGAATGGGAAGTCGATTTAGATGACTTAAAGGATTCTCATGTGATCACCCCGCGTAACCAGTATTTGGGGATTAAAGGGAACTTTGGTGAATTTTCCGTAGGCCGTCGCGACACAGCCGTAAAAATGTTGCAAGGGGCCTTTGATCAATTTAGTGATTTTGAAGGTGATATTAAACACTTGTTCGCCGGTAAAAACCGGATGAATGATACCTTCAATTATTTCTCCCCTAAACTAGGTCAATGGCAAGTAGCAGCCAGTTATACCCTAGAGAATAACGCCGATAATGGCGTGTCCATGACAGTGACTTATGGCGACAGCAAGCTCAACGATAGTGAGTACTACGTTGGCGTCGGCGTGGACGATGCGGTAAAGGGCAAAAATATTGTCCGCGCTGTTGCACTGACTAAAGTTGGTACTACGCAACTGGGGATGTTGTGGCAAGATCAAGAAAATATTGATGGTACTGAGCAAGCCGATGGTTTCGCACTCAATGTCGCACAACCATGGCGTAAGTTTAAATTTTTACTGCAATACAACCATATGGATTATAGCAGCGGTAAACGCAGTTCGTGGTCTGGCGGCATTGACTATCAATGGTTGGATAAAACCAAACTCTATGCCTGGTATACCCAACGAGATCTCGACTATATCGATGCCCAGCAACACTTTACCGCAATCGGTATCGAACATCGCTTCTAAGTTGATACACTAGGGTTATTGTAGGAGTAGAACAGGCTAATTTGCGTCAATGACCCATTTTATTTTTATCGCTGGTTACGTTGCCATTGGTTTACTGTTGCAGCGCAGCAAGCAATTCCCGCAGAACACCAGCCAGGTGTTGAATGCTTATGTTATTTATGTCGCACTCCCCGCGGTTGTATTGCAGAAAATCCCCACCTTAGAATTTAGCAAAGAACTTCTCTATCCCGCATTGATGCCGTGGTTGTTGCTCGCCGTAACAGTACCTCTGGTGTTGGCGTTAAGTAAGGCATTGCGATGGTCGCGGTCTACCACCGGTGCGCTACTTATCGTGATCCCGTTAGGAAACACATCTTTTGTTGGTTTTCCCATGGTGGAGGCATTTTTTGGTCCGCAAGGTATCCCTTATGCGTTGTTGTATGATCAACTTGGCTCGTTCTTTATCTTATCGATTTATGCCACTATTGTTGCTGCAATTTATAGCCACGAACCAGGGGCTGCGGCGCAGCGACCCAGTGCGATCACGATCGCGCGCCGGATCCTTCGCTTCCCACCCTTTATTGCGTTAGTTGTCGCTCTGTTGTTTCGCGGGCATTCTTATCCAGCTGCTATGAGTCAGTTTATTGATGCACTTGCCATCACCTTGGTACCCGTCATCATGGTCGCGGTCGGATTTCAGTTAAAACTACGTATTCCTAAAGAAGATCACGCACCATTGTATTGGGCCTTGGGTATCAAGCTGATTGCAATGCCCGCAGTGGCATTGCTGCTGTTGTACGGATTTGGCTTGGAGCATTTAGCGGTGCAAGTCACTGTCATGGAGTCGGCAATGCCAGCGATGATTTCCGCCGGCGCCTTAGCCATTATGGCGGGGTTAGCACCCACACTCACTGCTGCAGTCGTTGGCTATGGTGTATTGCTGTGTTTTGTCACATTACCGGCGTGGTATGCGCTTATTCAGTTTTTAGCGCGGTAAATTCACCGTCTGCAACCCGCACGCGAAATTTCTCGTGCGATTGAAGTTGATCCGGGTTGCGAACTACCTGACCATCTAACTTTTGCACCACCGCATAACCACGAGCGATGGTTTGTAGTGGACTCACTAATTGTAGATTTTGCATGAGGTGCTGAAACTGCTGTTGCGATTGTTTGAGCGTATGTGTGGTGGCTCGATACAAGCGCTGCTGGAGTTGTTCGAGCTGTTGATTGGTGAGTTTTAACTGACGCTCTGGATGTACCGAAGTGAGGCGGGTTTGCAGTTGCTGTTGGTGCAACTGGGTTTGTTTAATTATACGTAACACAGCATGTTGCGAGCGTTGTAGGAGCTCATCACTGCGCTGTTGGTTGCGCTCAATTTGCCGTTTAGGGTGCTGTTGTTGTAATCGTTGTGTCCAATAGCGCTGGGCTTGTTGCTGCTGCTCATATCGCCGCTGCCAAGCGCGTTGTGCCCGGTGCTCAAGCTGCTGTAACTGATGCACTTGGTCACGATGATCACGACTGACTAATTCAGCCGCGGCTGATGGGGTTGGTGCTCGGACATCGGCAACAAAATCACTGATGGTAAAATCGGTTTCATGCCCTACCGCAGAAATAGTCGGGATAGGGCATTGGTATATGGCATGAGCCAATTGTTCGTCATTAAAGCACCATAAATCTTCTAATGAACCACCGCCACGAGCCAATATCAGCACATCCACTTCGTTACGCGCCACAGCACGTTGGAGCATTTGTAATAACTCAGTGACGGCCGCTTTGCCCTGTACTGAACTCGGGTAAATAATAACCTCGATACTAGGATCACGGCGTTTGAGAACCGCGAGGATATCGCGCACTGCAGCACCGGTGGGGGAGGTGATGACACCAACTTTGCGAATGGTAGTCGGTAGGGGCTGTTTGTGGTCTGGGGCAAATAACCCAGCTGCTTGGAGTTTGGCTTTTAGCTGCTCATAGCGTTGTTGCAACAACCCTAATCCAGCATCCTCCATGTGCTCAACGATGAGTTGGTAATCGCCGCGCGGCTCATAGACAGTTACTTTGGCACGAACCAGCACTTGCATACCGTGCTGTGGTTGGAGTTGACTCCGCTGATTGGCTTGGCGAAACATGGCGGCACGGATTTGTGCCCGTTCATCTTTCAGCGTAAAGTACCAATGACCTGAGCTGGCGGCAGTGAAGTTGGAAATTTCGCCAACCAACCAAATCGAGCCGAAGCCTTGTTCTATTACTTGACGAACTTCGCTATTGAGCCCGAATACGGTAAAGATATGTGGTTGCTGCATGTGCTCACCTCAGTAACAATGAAAAAAAGAGTTTACTGAAAAGCCATTTGCGAGTAAAATCTACCCGCAACATTAAGTCAGCTAGTGAGATGTTGCCATGCTACGAATTGCCCAAGAAGCTTTAACCTTTGACGACGTTTTGCTCGTCCCTGGACATTCAACTGTCCTCCCCCATACTGCGGATTTACGCACACGCCTAACTCGTACTATCGAACTCAATATTCCGTTGGTATCAGCGGCGATGGATACTGTTACTGAGGCTGCGCTGGCGATTGCTTTAGCCCAAGAAGGCGGTATCGGTTTCATCCACAAGAATATGACTGCCGCAGAGCAAGCCGCTCACGTTCGCAAGGTGAAAAAATACGAAAGTGGGGTGGTTTCAGACCCGGTCACGGTATCACCAGATACGACCATTGGCGAAGTGCGAGCATTAGCACGGGAGCATGGCTTCCATGGTTTCCCAGTCATTGAAGCCTCTGGTGAGTTGGTGGGTATTGTTACTGGCCGTGATGCACGTGCTGAGCGCGATGATAGTCGTCTGATAAGTTCAATTATGACCCCTAAACATCAGTTGGTGACTGTTAAAGAGCATACACCAAGTGATGAAATTTTGAATTTGATGCACCAGCACCGCATTGAAAAAATTCTGGTGGTGGACGATGCCTTCCACTTACGCGGCATGATTACCCTTAAAGATTTCACTAAAGCTGAGAATAAGCCTAATGCGTGTAAAGACGAACATGGTCGACTTCGCGTTGGTGCTGCAGTGGGGGTAGGCCCAGGTACTGACGAACGCATTGAAGCACTGGTCGAAGCGGGTGTCGACGTGCTATTGATTGATACCTCGCATGGTCACTCACAAGGTGTTATCGATCGGGTCATTGCCACGCGTAAAGCGTATCCAAATTTACCTATCATTGCTGGCAACGTGGCCACAGGTGCTGGCGCAAAAGCCCTCGCTGATGCTGGGGTCGATGCGGTGAAAGTTGGTATTGGTCCGGGCTCTATCTGTACTACCCGAATCGTGACTGGTTGTGGTGTACCGCAAATCACTGCTATTTCTGATGCGGTGGATGCACTAAAAGGAACCAACATTCCAGTTATCGCTGATGGCGGCATACGCTATTCAGGTGATATCGCCAAAGCTATCGCTGCTGGTGCAGACTGTGTGATGGTTGGTAGCATGTTGGCGGGTACGGAAGAATCACCAGGTGAAGTTGAGTTGTATCAAGGCCGTTATTATAAATCATATCGTGGTATGGGCAGTCTTGGTGCCATGAGTCAACGGCATGGGTCGTCTGATCGTTATTTCCAAACCAGCAACGAAGCTGAAAAGTTGGTGCCGGAAGGTATTGAAGGACGAGTTCCATATAAGGGCCCAATCGCTGCCATTATTCATCAACAAATGGGTGGCTTACGCTCGTCGATGGGATTGACCGGCTGTGCGACCATCAAAGAAATGCGGACCAAGCCACAATTCGTCAAAGTGACAGCGGCAGGTATGGGCGAATCTCATGTGCACGGTGTCCAAATCACCAAAGAAGCACCAAATTACCGGATGGGTTAAGACACCATGCAAGATATTCATGCAGATAGAATTTTAATCTTAGACTTCGGTTCACAGTATACGCAGTTAATCGCAAGACGAGTACGTGAACTGGGTGTTTACTGTGAGTTGTGGGCGTGGGACGTCAGCGCTGACGACATCAAAGAATTCCAACCGAGCGGTATTATCTTGTCAGGTGGCCCAGAATCGGTGACTGCACCTGATTCTCCGCGGGCTCCTGATTATGTATTTGAAGCTGGCGTACCAGTACTGGGTATCTGCTACGGTATGCAAACCATGGCTGTGCAGCTTGGCGGGCAAGTTCAAGGATCAGATGAACGTGAATTTGGTTACGCCCAAGTTGAACGTATCGCACCTTGCCCGTTATTCCATCATATCGAAGATAGTGTTCACGACAATGGTAATCCATTACTCGATGTGTGGATGAGCCACGGCGATAAAGTTAGTGCTGTACCAAAAGGCTTCCAAGTCGTTGCGCAGACTGAATCCTGCCCAATTGCTGCTATGGCCGATGAGGAACGCGACTTTTATGGGGTGCAATTTCATCCAGAAGTGACACATACGCGGCAAGGGCTGCGTATGTTAGAGCACTTTGTACTCGAACTTTGTGAGTGTGAACAACGTTGGACACCAACGCATATTATTGATGACGCAGTGGCGCGCATTCGGGAACAAGTTGGTAACAATAAGGTTGTCCTAGGGTTATCGGGCGGAGTAGATAGCTCAGTGACAGCGATGCTGTTGCACCGTGCGATTGGTGATCAACTTACTTGTGTGTTTGTTGACAACGGGTTATTGCGTTGGCGTGAGGCAGAGCAAGTACTTGAAATGTTTGGTGACCACTATGGGCTTAATATTGTTCATGTGGATGCTGAGAACCGCTTCCTTGATGCCTTAGCGGGTGTTCATGATCCAGAAGCGAAGCGCAAAATTATTGGTCGCGTATTTATCGAGATTTTTGACGAACAAGCAAGCCGCATTCAAGATGTTTCATTTTTAGCGCAAGGCACGATTTATCCCGATGTGATTGAGTCAGCGGGCTCGAAAACCGGCAAAGCACATGTGATTAAATCACACCACAACGTAGGTGGGTTGCCAGAGAATATGAAGCTGAGCCTGGTTGAACCGTTGCGGGAATTGTTCAAAGATGAAGTACGCAAGATCGGCTTAGAACTTGGTCTGCCGTACGACATGCTCTATCGCCACCCATTCCCAGGTCCTGGTTTGGGCGTACGTGTGTTGGGCGAAGTGAAAAAAGAGTATTGCGACATTTTACGTCGTGCAGATCATATTTTCATCAGCGAACTACGCGAAGCAGGCCTCTATCATGAAGTCAGTCAAGCGTTTGCTGTGTTTTTACCCGTACGCTCGGTTGGTGTGATGGGTGATGCACGGAAGTATGATTGGGTGGTTGCTCTACGTGCCGTTGAGACAATTGATTTCATGACGGCTCGGTGGGCACACTTACCTTATGAATTGTTAGGGCGAGTATCCAACCGAATTATTAATGAGATCGAGGGTATCTCACGCGTGGTATACGATATTTCCGGAAAGCCCCCAGCCACGATTGAGTGGGAATAAAACGTGCTATCAAGGCTTGCTAGTTGGTTGTTACTGTTGATGTTAATTGGCTGTGCACCAGAGCCTCAGCCAAGCCAACTGGACGCCATACAAGAGCGCGGTGTGTTGCGGGTGGGTACCTTACTAGGGCCCACCAGTTATTACTTAGACGCGGAAGCGGAAGCCGGATTTGAATATCATCTTGTGCGCCGCTTTGCTGATCGACTTGGCGTAGAGCTTGAAATAGTTCCGCGTTACAACATTAATCACTTATTCGATCTTCTCAATGCTGGTGATGTTGATTTGTTAGCTGCAGGGTTGAATCGAACCCCGCAACGTGAACAACGTTTCCGGTTTGGTCCTCCATATATGGAAGTGGCCCAGCGTATTGTCTTCAAGCAAGGTGCCCGTGATCGCCCCCGCAGCTTAGCAGAATTAGATGCAGAGTTAGTTGTGGTAGATGGCTCCAGTCATCATGATTGGCTGCTCGAAATCAGCGCTGAATACCCTAATTTAAAGTGGCGTGTTACCGATGATTATGACGCTAATGAGCTTCTGCGTCAGGTTATTCAAGGCGATATCGCTTACACCATTGCCGACAGCAACACCTTAGATATCCAACGCCGCTACTATCCTGACTTAAGTGTTGCCTTTACAGTGATAGAGCAAGTTGATATTGGTTGGTTACTGAACCAACATATTGATGCCTCTTTGTATGCAGAAGTGATAAAATTTTTCGGTGAGTTACGGCATTCTGGTCAATTGGTGCAATTAATCGATCAACATTATGGCCACGTGAACCATTTTAACTACGTGGATACCAGTTTGTTTATTGATGCAGTACAGCGCGTATTGCCAAAGTATCGTGAGCTATTTGAACGGCATGCAGGAAGTTTAGATTGGCGCTTATTAGCGGCGATCAGCTACCAAGAAAGCTTGTGGAACCCACGCGCTGTATCACCCACAGGGGTGCGTGGACTCATGATGTTGACGTTGCCAACAGCACAAGCGATGGGCGTCACCAGTCGCTTGAATCCAGAGCAAAGCATCCAGGGCGGTGCGCGCTATTTTGAGCGCATGTTGCAACAGATACCGGCACGCATTCCTGAGCCTGATCGGACGTGGTTTGCGTTAGCAGCGTATAATATTGGTTATGGTCACCTCGAAGATGCACGAATTTTGACGCAGCAACAAGGTGGTGATCCAGATCGCTGGATTGATGTACAAAACCGACTACCATTATTACGACAAAAACAGTTTTATCGACAAACCAAATATGGGTTTGCACGCGGTGATGAACCGGTACGATACGTAGGGAATATACGTCGTTATTATGACACCTTGGTTTGGTTGGATGAGCGTGGACGCATTCCAGCAAAACCTATTGAGATCACCATCCCAGCCGGGAGTGGTGATGGAGTCGAGTGATGCGTAAAGTAAAACGCAGATTGGTTTCACCGGAACGGCGTCGTGCATGGCTGCGGAAGCAGAAGCATCTACAAATTGACCGCCGTCAAAAATGGTTTCGCTTAATCGAAAAAGAGTAAATCCCCCCCCCAATCATTATCGGAGACATGTTTGTGGAAATAGTACGCGGCGCTCCCGCCTTGTCTGAATTTCGAAACGAAAAGTTATTACAGCGCTTACAGCAGGCAGGTTTGCCGGTCAAGGCGCTATATGCTGAGTTTGTTCATTTCGTTCATCTTGAACAGGCGCTCGATGATAACGCTCGTACAGTTTTGACGAAGCTACTCACCTATGGTCCAGCGCTAGCGCTGCATGAACCAGTTGGTCATTTATTAGTGGTAGTGCCGCGGCAAGGCACAATTTCGCCTTGGTCATCTAAAGCTACAGACATCGCTCACAATTGTGGATTACAACAAATTCACCGGATTGAACGCGGTATTGCCTACTATCTCGAGGGCGACTTAACAGCGGAGCAGCAAAATAAAGCAGCTGCGTTACTCCATGATCGGATGACCGAAATGGTGCTGCGGAGTTTCGATGAAGCGGTACGGCTATTCCAAAGTGCAACCCCAGCACCATTGCAAAGTATTGATATTTTGGATGGCGGTCGCGATGCATTAGAACGTGCTAACAATGAGATGGGATTGGCTCTCGCTGAAGATGAGATTGAGTATTTATATGAGAATTTTCTGGCGTTAGAACGTAATCCTAACGACATCGAACTCTACATGTTTGCTCAAGCGAACTCAGAGCACTGCCGCCATAAGATTTTTAATGCAGACTGGACCATTGATGGTATTAAGCAGCCTAAGTCGCTGTTTAAAATGATTAAAAATACCTATGAGGTAACCCCGGATAACGTTCTTTCTGCTTACAAAGATAACGCTGCTGTTATGGTTGGCTCTGAAGCGGGGCGATTCTATCCGTATCCCGCAGGTACGCAAGCGGCTGGTGAATACAGTTATTTCCATGAACCCATCCACATTTTAATGAAAGTGGAAACGCATAACCATCCCACTGCAATTGCACCTTATTCGGGTGCCGCGACAGGCTCGGGTGGAGAAATTCGCGATGAAGGTGCCACTGGTCGTGGCTCTAAGCCAAAAGCTGGCTTAGTTGGCTTCACCGTATCGAACTTGCGGATCCCTGGGTTCGAGCAACCGTGGGAAGAAGATTTTGGTAAGCCTGAGCGTATCGTTAGCGCCCTCGATATTATGATCGAAGGACCTTTGGGTGGCGCAGCATTCAATAACGAGTTTGGTCGCCCAGCGTTAACCGGCTATTTCCGTACGTATGAAGAACGGGTCGTGAGCCATAATGGTGAGGAAATCCGTGGCTACCATAAACCTATCATGATTGCTGGCGGGATGGGAAATATCCGTGAACAGCATGTCGAAAAAGGTGATATTCCAGTCGGGGCTAAACTCATTGTTCTTGGCGGTCCAGCGATGAATATTGGGTTAGGTGGTGGCGCGGCATCGTCCATGGCGTCAGGCACTTCTAATGAAGATCTGGATTTTGCTTCAGTCCAACGAGACAACGCTGAGATGGAGCGACGCTGCCAGGAAGTGATCGATAGATGTTGGCAGTTAGGTGACAAAAACCCCATTGCTTTTATTCACGACGTGGGTGCGGGTGGTTTATCTAATGCCATGCCAGAATTGGTGAACGATGGTGGCCGTGGGGGACGATTCGAATTACGTAAAGTCCCCAACGATGAACCAGGTATGTCTCCGCTGGAGATTTGGTGTAACGAGTCACAAGAACGTTATGTATTGGCGATTGCGCCAGAGAATCTTCCCGTATTTGACGAGATCTGCCGGCGCGAACGCGCACCTTACGCGGTTATTGGTGAGGCCACTGATGAGCGCCAGTTGGTGCTGAATGATGAATATTTTGGCAATAAACCGATAGATTTGCCGTTAGATGTTTTACTAGGTAAGCCGCCTAAAATGCATCGTGACGTCCAATCATTACAAGCACAAGGGGTGCCACTGGATCGATCTGGTATGAGTTTAAATGACGCGGCAAAACGTTTATTACGGTTACCCGCGATTGCTGAAAAGACTTTCTTAATTACCATCGGCGACCGTACTGTTACCGGGTTAGTTGCACGCGATCAAATGGTGGGACCATGGCAAGTACCTGTTGCTGACGTTGCGGTTACCGCTGCGAGCTACGATAGCTACGCTGGTGAGGCGATGGCAATGGGTGAACGGACACCATTAGCACTGTTGAATTTCGCTGCATCCGCTCGAATGGCGGTTGGGGAAGCGCTAACCAACATTGCGGCTGCTGATATTGGTGATTTGAAGTTTGTTAAATTGTCAGCGAACTGGATGGCCGCAGCAGGGCACCCTGGTGAAGATGCCGGTTTGTACGAAGCGGTAAAAGCTGTAGGTGAAGAGTTGTGTCCGGCGTTGGGTTTAACTATCCCAGTTGGTAAGGACTCGATGTCGATGAAAACTCAATGGCAAGATGACGACGGCGAGAAGGCGGTCACTGCACCGTTGAGCTTAATCATCACTGCGTTTGGGCGAGTGCAAGATGTACGTCGCACAGTAACCCCTCAGTTGCGCCTCGATAAAGGTGACAGCAAGCTGTTATTGATTGACTTAGGTCGTGGTCAGAATCGCCTGGGCGGTTCGGCATTAGCGCAAGTCTACCGCCAACTTGGTGATGTGACCCCTGATGTTGACAGTCCAGAGCTGTTAAAGGGCTTCTTTGACGCCACGCAGCAGTTAATCCGTGACAAGAAAATCATGGCGTATCACGACCGTTCTGATGGTGGTTTATTCACCACAGTTGCGGAAATGGCATTTGCTGGTCATTGTGGGGCAGAAGTTGCTTTGGATCACTTAGGTGATGACGATTTTGCCGCATTATTTAATGAAGAGCTCGGTGCTGTTATCCAAGTTGCTGTTGACGATGTGGAAACGGTGCAAGCAGTTTATGCGGCTCATGGCTTAGCCGACTGTGTGCATTTGATCGGTCGTCCAGTCGCGGAAGACGTCGTTCGATTCAACCGCAATGGGGTCGATGTGTTATCGCATCTACGTAGTTTCTACCGCGCTATTTGGGCTGAGACAACACACCAAATGCAGCGCTTACGAGATAACCCAGCCTGTGCGGATGAAGAGTTCGAAGCCAAACAAACCTTAAATGATCCAGGGTTATTTGCTGAGTTAACCTTTGATCTTAATGAGGACGTAGCGGCCCCTTACATTAATACGGGGCGTGATCCTATGGTCGCGATTGTGCGTGAGCAAGGCGTGAATTCGCAGACGGAAATGGCCGCGGCATTTGATCGCGCCGGTTTCGCTGCCATTGATGTGCACATGAGCGATATCTTATCAGGTCGAATCAGCTTAGATAAATTCGACGGGTTAGTCGCCTGTGGCGGCTTCTCCTACGGGGACGTGCTTGGTGCCGGAGAAGGCTGGGCGAAGTCGATTCTGTTTAACACTCGTGCGCGGGAAGAGTTTAGCCGTTTCTTTGAACGGGAGCGGACCTTCGCACTCGGGGTCTGCAACGGCTGTCAAATGCTTTCCAATCTGAAGGAATTAATCCCTGGTGCGGAAGCGTGGCCACACTTTGTGACCAACCGCTCAGAGCGTTTTGAAGCGCGCTTCAGTTTAGTCGAAGTCCAATCGAACCAATCACTGTTCTTCTCTGGCATGGCGGGGTCACGGATGCCAATCGCTGTTTCTCATGGAGAAGGGCGTGCAGAGTTTACTGGCACGAACTTAGCCACGGTCAACGAACAGGGATTAGTGACCTTGCGTTACATCGATAACTGGGGCAAGGTGACTCAAACTTACCCTGCAAACCCAAATGGTTCTCCGGAAGGAATCACCGGCTTAACCACCACCGATGGTCGCGTATCAATCATGATGCCGCATCCGGAGCGAGTGTTCCGTACTGTGGCGAACAGCTGGCATCCAGATGAATGGGGTGAAGATAGCCCATGGATGCGGATGTTCCGAAATGCACGGGTTTTCTTAGGGTAACTTCCTTCGTAATCTCATCCGACAAAACCCCAATCTGGTTATCAGGTTGGGGTTTTTTTATCGACGTCGACGGAAGAAATTACGGAGCAGGGATGCGCTTTGGTCGGCCAGTACCCCAGTAATGACTTCAACTTTATGATTCATGGCCGCATGGTTGAGAACCTCAACCGCTGTACCGGCAGCACCAGTACGGGGATCCGCGGCACCATACACCAAGGTTTTAACGCGTGCGTGGGTGATCAGGCCAGCACACATCGCGCAAGGCTCTAAAGTGACATAAAGGGTGGTATCTACCAAACGGTAGTTGTTCAGGAATTGTCCCGCCGCCCGAATGGCTTGTACCTCGGCATGGGCAGAGGGGTCATTCAGGGTGATGACCTGATTAAAGCCTTCGCCAATAATTTCTTGCTGATGAACTAATACCGCTCCCACCGGAACTTCGTTGTGTTCTTCCGCCATGGCCGCAAGCTCAAGGGCTCGTGCCATAAAATACTCATGAGTCATTCGCGTTTATCAAGGTTGGTGATTCTTCAGGCTATGATAAAAAAAAGCCCCCGCAGATGCGAGGGCTTTTGTTCTAGTTTAACTAACAGAGTTCTTAGAACTTGTAGTTAAAGCCGATGCGAGCTTGCCATACTGATGGCTCAACTTCACGAGTTTGACCACGGTCACCCAAGAAGTTTTCATAGACAATCGTGTTGTTCGCGTCTAATGAAGCATCAACCACACGTTGGATTTGTGGGAAGCCTGGTTGATACAACACACCCCAATCACTGTTCAATAAGTTACCTAAGTTTTCGATAACAAAGAACATGCTAGCTTTGTGGCCATCAGCAAATGCTGGTAATTGCTGGGTGATTTTCAGGTCAAACTTGTTCCACCAGCTGCCATAGAAAGCGTTACGTGGAGCGATTTGACCAGCATACTTGTCCAATCCTGATTCGCTTAGGAAGGCAAAGAATGCATCAGTATCAAAACCATCAGCAAAGATAACGTTGCTGTCGTTTAAACCAGTTGGCACGTACAGTAATTGACGACCAAACGCTGGGTCACCGAACAAGTCAGAACCGTTAAATGCATAGCTGTATGGACGACCTTTGTTCGCTTGACCAAATAGGCTGAAGCGCGTTTCGTAACCTGGGATAAATTCAACACCATAGTTCACACGGAGAGTGAAACGATGTGGAATTTCGTAGTTTGCAGGTGCAGCGGCGTAGAAGCCCATGTCGCTGGTTGCAGTTTGAACGAAGTTCGAGTTAGCAACAGATGATGACATGCTTTGGCTTTCTTCAGATTCGGTGTATGCATAAGCGAATGACCAATCTAGACCGAAATCATATGCTTGGCTTAGTGCAAATGACAGGTTTAATTGGCTACCGGCATCTGGCGCGTTGGTTAACATGTAGTCACCTTCACGACCATTTGGGTTGTCATACACTGGGCGACCGTCAGATGCAGTACCTACTTGCTCGTAAGCAAGGTCAACTAGCATCGCAGTGTTTTTACGCTTGGTGTATAAGATGTCACCCATCAAGATCAAGTCGTTGTCGAAGGTGTAAGTTGCACCTAATGCATACTTCCACTCACTTGGAATCTTGAAGTTAGGATCTAATGAGTTTACTGGGCTGTTACCAGAAGCGTTGGTTACTTGGTCATACAATGATGATGGGACATCATACAATGGACGACCTGCACCGCTTAACGGATCGTTGAACAAATCAATGTTACGTTGGTTCACTTGAATTTGAGTGATACCGTCGTTTTGGTAGTTGTTCGCGATCCAAACGTTCGGGTTACCACCAGAGTACAAGCCAATACCACCGCGAACTTCTAGGTTGTAGCTTGGTTTCCAGTTAAAGCCAACACGTGGTTGTAACAAGCCTTCGCCATCAAAGTTAGTGCGGTTGCTGTAACCATACTCGTTAATGAAGTTCGGGTTTTCACGTGGTAAGTCGCTGCTGGTATACCAGTCATAACGTAAACCATAGGTGATGGTTAGGTCATGCTCGAACATGTAGTATTCGTCTTGGAGGTATACAGTGTTGATAGCGTAGTCAAACGCACCAGCTGCTTCGCGTGGGTTGTGGGTGCCAGCAGCATTACCGTACCAAACGCGAGCGGCTAGACCATTTTCGAAATCATCGATAGAGTTAAACTCGTATTCACCACCGCGGGCGTGCTGTACGAACATGTTGAACACAGACAATTCTTCACGCTCGAAACCACCGGTAATAACGTGATCACCAATGAAGTAGTTACCAGCGAATTTGAAGAACGTTGTGTCATAGCTAAGTTCGTTCGCCTGACGAGAGTCGTCTGCACCTAGGAATACACGCGCACCACCTGGAGTGAAGATACGGATTTCACCGATATCTTTTGGACCTAAAGTGATTTGGCTGTTAATGACTTCTGAGTAACCAGCACGAATCTCAGTTGAGAAGTTATCGGTCCAGTTTGAGTACAATTCACCAACCACAGAGGTTAATTCGGTTGCACGGTTGTAGTAGTGGTTTGAGAACTCATAGGTATCGCTACCACCGTCCGACTCACGTAAGTTACCGCCGTCGTTCCAGTTATAAGTGATCGCCGCACGATGTGCATCGTTGATGTGCCAGTCCAGTTTGATCAGGATCTTTTCGTCTTCAACCGGTGCAGAAGAAATCGGAGCACCTGGATCGTAGCCGTAGACATCACGAGCGATTTGAGCAATACGGTCTAATTCTGCTTGAGTTACGCCGGAAACAGGAGTACCTGCATTTGGATCATCAGATGCGCCGCGGTCAAATTTAACTGCGCCTTCGTACTTTTCATAAGCAGTAAAGAAGAACAATTTGTCTTCAACAATCGCACCACCCACGTTAAAGCCGTAACGACGCTCATTGAACTTGTCGTTGGCTAATTTGGTGTCTTCAATTTTGTCACCACGTAAGTCTTGGTTGGTGTAGTCAAAGAACAAACCACCAGATAGTGTGTTTTGACCAGACTTAGTTACTGCGTTGATGTTACACGCGGTGAAACCACCGTATTTAACGTCAAAAGGTGCTAATTCAACGGCCACCTGCTCGATAGCGTCATATGCAAATGGCATACGCTCAGTTGGGTAACCATTGGTGTTTAAACCAAAGTTGTCGTTCATGCGAACGCCGTCAACAGTCAGGCTGTTGAAACGAGGGTTTGCACCACCACACTGAATACCGTCACCGTATGACTCGTCGACATAGACACGTGGGTCGATACGAACGATATCTTTGATATCACGGTTAATTGCAGGCGATTCTTCTAAGTCGGCTAAGCTGAAGTTAGAAGCAGGGCCAGTACCGCCGTAGTTGTTGTTCAGCATAACAGTACCAGTAACCGCGATGCGCTCAACGTTACTTTCAACCACTAAGTTGACGTTTTCTGTTGCACCCAAGGTTAAATAAACTTCTTGTGTTTTGGTCGCGCCAGTAGCTGGGTCGGTAACTTTAACAACGTACGGCCCACCAACTGCCAAACCACGGGCAGAGAAGGTACCGGTCTCGTTGGTCGTCAAAGTGCGCGATACACCAGTACGAGTGTCCGTGATAACAACTTCAGCATTAGCAAGAGTATTGCCTGTATCAGAAGTGATAACACCACGTAGTGCAGAGGCAGTGTCTTGTGCATAAGCAGCGGACGAAAGGCCCATTGCGATAGCAACAGCCGCTGCAATACGGGTTCGTTTAGCATTAAACATGTTGATGTTTCCCTTGGGTTGTGGTTTTACAGTAAGAACAAAAAACAAAGAAAAGTTGTTTGAGTAACGCACTCAGACTATTAGAAAAGTTTTTGCGGATAGTGGTAGGGGGAAGAAACGAGCAGATAAGTGAGTGAAAAAAAAGCGAAGCACACCAATACAAACGATACGGATGCAACCGATATCGTTCCAGAAAAGATGTGAAATTTCGCCAACAATGACTCATTTGATCGCCCTATCATCTATACCAAGATGACAACTGGTCGCTACTCTTTATAATAGGCCGTCATCATCGGTGTGGATTTATAGCATCGTAGTGTGTCAGAAATATGACAATATTTTACGCAATTTAAAAAACAATTGCATCGAATAAATTGAACCTTTCGCAAATTATGTTGTCTGAGGGGCCCTAGTAAGGATGGTTTACTCCTATGAATCTTCGTTTAACCCTTGCGCTCACAGCGTTTGCGCTTGCTCTTAGCGGATGCGACATGCCCCCTAAAAAAGATCACATTGTCGAACCTGTGGCATTACGTGTGGCTACCTTTAACGTTAGCATGGATGCCAGTAATTACCTGGATCAAACTCAACTGCAACAACATGGCGCACATGCACTAGCGCAAGCTCTCACGGATCAACATCCACAAATTCAAGCGATTGCCGAAATCATCCAGCACGTGCGGCCAGATATTTTGGTACTTAATGAATTTGATTATTTGCCAGAAGAGCAAGGGATCAAGGTTTTCCTGCGTGATTATTTACAGCACAGCCAACGGGGTGAATCGCCTATTGATTATCCCTATGTGTACGTAGCACCGGTCAATACTGGCATCCCGAGCCCGTTCGATTTAAATGGCGATGGTGTTGCCGGTGGCGTTGGTAATGATGCTTGGGGATTTGGCTGGTACCCCGGGCAGTATGGTATGGTCGTGTTATCCAAATACCCCATTGAGAATGAACAGGTACGAACGTTCCAACACTTTAAGTGGAAAGATATGCCAGGAGCATTGGCACCGATTAAACCGCATACCAATGAACCTTTTTATGAGCCAGATGTGTGGCAACAATTTCCACTTAGCTCCAAATCGCATTGGGATGTGCCAATACAAGTAAAAGGGCACCTGTTACATCTATTAGTTAGCCATCCAACCCCGCCTGTGTTTGATGGACCTGAAGACCGTAATGGTCGTCGTAATTTTGATGAAATACGATTTTGGGCAGACTACATTCAGCCGCATTTAAGTACCTATATTTATGATGACCAGGGACGAACTGGTGGTTTAGGTGCTGATCGTCCGTTTGTCATTGCGGGTGATTTAAATGCCTCAGTAGAAAGTAAAGATAACGTCCCAGGTGCAATTGAGCAGTTATTAAACCATCCGCTGATCAATAGCAGTGTGACGCCCACTAGTCGTGGCGGTGCCTTACATACTCCGGACAACCCGCACGCAGAAACCCATACCGCAAGTTGGCGTAAACGTGCCGATTACGTACTCCCATCAGTGGTTGGCATTAACGTGATTCAAGCTGGTGTGTTTTGGCCTACCTCAGATGATCCCAAAGGACACCTCGTCCAAGATCGCGAAGCTTCATCTGATCATCGGTTGGTATGGATAGATATTCAATTGCAATAAATGACAGATTATTGGTGGTTTTCATAAAAGTGTCATAATGTAGATGGATAATCCGTACCGCCATAGTTAAATTAGGTGATGCAGATGTCCAGAAAGATAATGATCGTTGAGGATGAGGCTCCGATTCGTGAGATGTTGAGCTTCGTGATGGAGCAGCATGGTTACCAGGTCATTGAAGCTGGTGATTATCAGTCGGCTTTGGATAAAATCGTAGAGCCCTTTCCAGATATGATTCTGTTGGATTGGATGATTCCAGGTGGAACCGGAATTCAGCTTGCAAAGAAACTAAAAAGCGATGACTTTACCCGGTCTATTCCCATTATTATGCTGACGGCACGAGGTGAAGAGGAAGATAAAGTTCGTGGCCTTGAAGTAGGCGCGGACGATTACATAACCAAACCGTTTTCTCCGAAAGAGCTGATGGCACGTATTCGGGCGGTATTTCGTCGGGTGTCACCAACTGCGTTGGACGAACCTATTGACGTCGAAGGATTGCGTCTGGATCCAGTATCCCATCGGGTCACTGCATTTAATGATCCAGTCGACATGGGACCAACAGAATTTAAGTTGCTCCATTTTTTTATGACCCATCCAGAACGCGTGTACAGCCGTGAACAGTTATTAGATAATGTTTGGGGAACCAACGTATATGTCGAAGATCGAACTGTTGACGTGCACATTCGGCGATTACGTAAGGCGCTCGAATTACACGATCACAGTCGGCTCATTCAAACCGTACGAGGGGTTGGCTATCGGTTTTCTAAAAACTAATCTTAGGTAACTCGACCTCATGGACCGCCGTTACTCTGTCTTTTTTATTATAAGGAGCCTGCTGTGGTTCATTATCCCAGTAGGTATCTTAGGTTGGCTGGTCGGGCACTTTTGGGCTGTGTTAGCATTAGCGCTAATTGGCTTGCTACTGTGGCATTACTTTTATCAGTATAAATTGGTTGATTGGCTCTGGCACCGTCGTGCCATGTTACCGCCACGAGCACCAGGGAGTTGGAGCTATATCTATGATGGGATCTATCGCACCCAGCGGCGTAGTCAGCAACGTCGTCGTGCTTTAGTACGCGTACTCCGGCGTTTTCGTGAAGCTGCCGAGGCTATTCCTGATGCGGCCATTGTGTTTAGCCCCAGCGGTGGGTTGATTTGGTGCAATAAATTAGGTCAGTTTTATTTTGGCCTGAAATGGCCTTCAGATGCTGGAATCCGTCTATCTAACCTCATTCGTCATCCCGAGTTTATTGCCTACTTACGCCAAGCAGATTTCAATCATGAGATCCATATACCATCCCCGGTAAATGATGATATCGAGCTCGAAATTCGCGTCATTCCCTATGG
Organism: Pseudidiomarina indica; assembly: GCA_029279945.1. Taxonomy (GTDB): domain Bacteria; phylum Pseudomonadota; class Gammaproteobacteria; order Enterobacterales; family Alteromonadaceae; genus Pseudidiomarina; species Pseudidiomarina indica_A. Next base: position 75,914 of record JAJUHK010000005.1, read on the forward strand.
TGATGAGCAATATTTACTGATTGCGCGAGATGTCACCCAACTGAAGCAGTTAGAGCAAATGCGTAAAGATTTTGTCGCCAATGTCTCCCATGAACTAAAAACCCCGTTAACGGTATTACAAGGGTATTTGGAGTTACTGGAGCAGGCTGATTCACTATCACCAGCAATGATCAATAAAGCAGTGCATGAAATGCAGGGACAAAGTGAACGTATGCGACACTTGGTGCAGCAACTATTATCATTGTCCCGCATGGACATGAATCGCCATGAGCTGTTTGATAAAGTCGTCGATATGCCGCGGTTGTTGCAAGAGATTGAAAGGGAAGTGCAGCAACTGAACCAAGCTAAACAACATACAATTAGTTTCCATGTCGAACCCATTCACATCCATGGGCTCGAAGGCGAGTTGCGAAGCGTGTTAGTGAATTTAATCGCAAATGCAATTCAGTACACTCAACCCCATGGTGTGATAGAGGTACGCTGGCAGATGGTGGGGGATGAAGCTGAATTTTCAGTCACCGACAACGGCCCCGGAATCGCCGCTGAACATCTCGGTCGATTAACGGAACGTTTCTATCGTATTGATAAAGATCGTAATAGCAAAACCGGTGGGACAGGATTAGGTCTGGCTATTGTTCAACAGGCGTTAGATTATCACCACAGTCGTTTAGTGATTGATTCAGTACTTAAGCAAGGTTCACGTTTCTCATTTCGCATTTCACAAGAACTGATTATTCCAGCATGAATAATTTGTGACTGCTGTCATATCATTGTCACATTAGGTCATTAGACTACACTCAATATGACCACACGACTGGAGTCACTCATGAAAGTAAATGCAACATTAATCAGTATTGCTTTAGCGGGGTTAGTGAGTTTTACTGCCACAGCGCAAAGTGTAACTGATGGCTTGCCTGAGTATGAAAAAGTAAGCGGCTTATCTGGCAACCTTTCTTCGGTTGGCTCAGATACGCTTGCGAATATGATGACCTTATGGGCAGAAGAGTTTAAGCGCATGTACCCTAACGTGAACATGCAAATCCAAGCGGCAGGTTCGTCAACTGCACCACCCGCGTTGACTGAAGGCACATCTAACTTCGGCCCCATGAGCCGGGCGATGAAAGCTCGTGAAATTGAATCGTTCGAACAGCGACATGGGTATAAACCTACGCCTATCCGTGTAGCAATTGATGCCTTGGCGGTATTTGTCCACAAAGATAACCCCATTAAAGGATTAACCATTCCTGAAGTTGACGCAATTTTCTCAAGTACCCGCTTATGTGGCGAGCCAGAAGAGGTTCGTCGTTGGGGTGATTTGGGATTGACCGGTAGCTGGAGTGGGCGAGATCTCCAGTTATATGGTCGTAACTCGGTTTCAGGTACCTACGGCTACTTTAAAGAAGTTGCTCTATGTGACGGGGATTTCCGTAATAGCGTGAACGAGCAACCAGGCTCGGCTTCGGTGGTGCAATCGGTTGCAACGTCCCTAAATGCGATTGGTTATTCAGGTATAGGTTATGTCACTTCAGGTGTTAAAGCGGTGCCTTTAGCGGTGGAAGAAGGCGCGGATTATGTGGCTGCTACTACAGAAAACGCGTTAGCTGGCAACTACCCATTAGCACGTTTCTTATACATTTATGTGAACAAACATCCGAATAAGCCGTTGGATCCAACTACCGCTGAGTTCGTCAAGTTCATGCTGTCGAAGGCTGGTCAGGATATTGTTCATAAAGATGGTTATATTCCGGTACCTGCGATTGTTGTAGAACAAGAATTGCAACGACTAGGTTTGCAGTAACAGCAAACCAAAAACCCCGCTACGGCGGGGTTTTTTTATTGGACTGGTACGGGCCGTTGGATCGGTTGTTGAAGTGAGATCAGGGTTTCGGTGGCCTGTACTTCAGTAATCGATTGGATTTTATTAATTAATAGCTGCTGCAAGTCATCAATCGAAGGTACCATGACTTTCACGAAAATACTGTATTTACCCGTCGTGTAGTGGGCTTCAATCACCTCAGGTAATGCCTGGAGTTGAGCTAAGGCACTGGGATAATCGCCTGCTCGGGCTAGATTGATACCAATAAAGCAGCACACGTCAAAGCCCAATTTTCGTGCATCAACGTGGACGTGCGTTCCCGTGATAATACCCGCTTGACGTAGCTTTTCAATACGAACATGAATCGTTGCCGGGCTGACACCAAAAGATTTAGCCATTTCGGCATAAGATATGCGCGCATTACTCTGTAATGTCGTAAGAATTGATTTATCCAAATTGTCGATCATTTAATAAAACCCCGCTACAAACACAAAAATCAAATAATATTTAATTATACTGCAAAAATAAATATATTATTTCCATGGTTTGAGTATAAAGGTCGTTTTGTATTGAGTTTATTGATGATGTTGTTAGATATTGTACGGGAAGCGTCTGCTATTGATAAAACAACTAAGGAGCTACCCATGTTACAGCAGCAACAACTCATCGCCCGCATTAAACAAAGGTATACGGAACTATTATGTAGCGCATTAAATCTGACTGAAGTGCAAGCTCCGTTATTGGTTCCTCAGCATTCAGGTTTACAGGATACGCTAAGCGGTAATGAACCTGCGGTTACTGTAGAGGTGGTCGCCAAGCAGCAAACCTACGAAGTGGTTCACTCACTGGCAAAATGGAAGCGCAGCGCGCTGCATTACTTCCAATGCCCAGCAGGAACTGGCATCGTTGCGCAAATGAAAGCGATTCGTGCCCATGAGCCAGAATTGGGTGCGCGGCATAGCGTGTTAGTGGAACAATGGGATTGGGAGCAAGTGATCACATCTAGTCAACGTTCCTTGACTCAGTTAAAGCAGACAGTGGGTGTTATTTATCACGCTTTGCTGCAATTATACGATGAATTTGGAGTTATTACTGACCACCCAGCTCCAGAAGTGGTGTTTATTCATGCTGAGCAGTTACGTCAAATGTATCCAGAATTGACACCAAAGCAACGTGAGTATGAGTTCACTAAGCTACATAAAGCGGTATTTATTATCGGCATTGGCGGACCACTTGGCGATGGTAGTTATCATGATAGTCGCGCTGCAGATTATGATGATTGGAGTAGTGGTGAGGCACCTTGGTACGGGCTGAATGGTGACCTATTGGTATGGCATTATGGCCTCGCTGATGCATTGGAACTATCGTCGATGGGTATCCGCGTGGATGCTGCAGCATTGCTACGCCAACTACAATTATGTGGCCGGCTGGCGGAGAGTGAACAGCCGTGGCATCAACAGTTGCTGAAGGGCCAGTTGCCGCATTGTATTGGTGGTGGTATCGGGCAATCGCGCGTTATCATGTGGCTGCGTAACTGGACCAATATAGCGGCTACACAAGCCCCAGAGCTTAATCCTAGTGAAAAAACTGAGTGTCAGTCGCTCGCTAACGTTGCATGACACCTTGGTGTCAGAAATATGACAGCGCTGTAACAATACTGTCATAGTTGCTGCTTATACTATAGTGATATAGCACGTATGACCTATCCATTATAGTAGCAAGAGGCAGCCATGGCGGCATCACAGCGAGCTCAGTTGGAAGCCAGTAACGTACGATTGATGAAAGATAAAGCCGCTCGTTGGGGAATCACCTTCGGCGGCACTTTGGTGTTAATTGCACTGTTACTGATTTTCTTTTATTTACTATACGTAGTAGCACCTATTTTCCGTAGTGTTAGTATTGAACCACTGCACAGCTTTACACTTCCGAGTCATGGGAAAACGGTCGCACTAGGAATGGAAGAACAGTCAGAAATTGGTTTTCAGTTTGACGATTCGGGAACACTGACGTTTTTCGCATTACAGCAAACCGCGAGCTCAAACTGGCAACCTGGCCAGGTATTATTGCAACAACAAGTGGTTGCTCAGCCCACCGCTTTTGCTGCCACCCAACCACAAAATAAACGCTATGCCTATGCTTTCGGAAATGGGATGGTGCAGGTGGTTGAACCAAAATTCCGTTCACGGTTTACAAATGGTGTACGTCACACTTCACCCTATCTTGATGTGAATGAGCATTCACCCATTTCCATCGATCCCCAGCAGCGAAAACTGGTGCGGCTCGCTTATGAGTATCAGGGCGATTCACAGTTGTTTGCCGCGGTGACTGATGATGGCAGCATGATTGTCAACCTGCTTCAAGCCAGTCGCAGTTTTTTAACAGGGGCTATAGAACTAAAACCAAAATTCACGGAATTACCGCTCACTAAAGCTGTTGACGATGTGTTGGTAACGCCGGATTTGCGGCAAGTCCTCGTGCGTCAAGCCAACCGCTTATCGATCTTTGATGTATCGCGAAGTGGGGTTGTCACCGAGCGTCAAACGCTAACAGTTGATCGTCGTCAGTATGGTGAAGTGACGAGCATGACGTTACTCGCTGGCGCTAGCTCTATTATGTTGGGTCATGAAAGCGGTTTAGTAACGCAATGGTTTGAAGTGGCGTCAGAAAGTGGTCGCCAATACAAATACATTCGTCAGTTTAAAGCAGGTCAAAGCGCCATTGAGGAAATTATTAGCGAGTTTTATCGGCGCACCTTCTATACCATTTCTGCAACCGGTGAAGTGGGAGTATTTCATACCACGTCAGAAGCCGATTTGTACTTTGGTAAAGTAGCTAACTTTCATGCTGACACATTGGTAATTGATCCGCGTGCGAATACCTTATTGGTACAAGCAAATCAGCAACTGCATACATTTGTACTTGACAACGAACATCCTGAAGTCACCTGGAGTGGACTGTGGCAGGAGGTTTGGTATGAAGGCTATCCTGAACCTCAATATGTGTGGCAATCAACATCGGGGTCTGATTCCTTTGAACCCAAATTTAGTTTAGTGCCGATTTCGTTTGGTACCATCAAAGCAGCGGCTTATGCCATGATTTTTGCGGTACCTATTGGGTTAGCAGCGGCAGTGTATACGGCTTACTTTATGTCGCCGCGGGCTCGTAAGGTGGTGAAGCCGACCGTTGAAATTATGGAGGCATTACCGACTGTTATTCTTGGGTTTTTAGCTGGGTTATGGTTAGCCCCTATCATTGAGCGATACCTACCTGGCTTTGTAGCGACCCTTATATTCGTTCCTATAGCTATCATCGCAGCTGCGGCGGTGACTAGTTGTTTACCCAGTCGCTGGCGTCAACAATGCACTGATGGCCGTGCTGCGGTAATGTTAATTCCTATCGTGATTGGGGTAGGTTGGCTGTCATTTGAATTATCTCCATGGGTTGAACAAGTCATGTTTGGAGGTAACGTCCGCGAATACATTACCAATGAATTAGGTATTACGTTCGACCAGCGAAATTCATTGGTGGTTGGTATCGCTATGGGCTTTGCGGTTATTCCTACGATCTTCTCGATTGCTGAAGACGCCATCTTCAGTGTCCCAAAACACTTGTCACAGGGTTCACTGGCGTTGGGCGCAACGACTTGGCAAACCTTAACCAAAGTGGTGTTACTTACGGCCAGCCCAGGTATCTTCTCGGCAGTAATGATGGGCTTAGGACGTGCAGTTGGGGAAACCATGATCGTGCTGATGGCAACAGGCAACACGCCGATTTTGGATTGGAACATCTTTGAAGGAATGCGGACTTTGTCAGCCAATATCGCCGTAGAAATGCCAGAGTCAGAAGTGGGTAGCTCGCATTACCGAATTCTATTCCTGGCGGCTTTTGTACTCTTTATTTTTACCTTTGCGTTTAACACGCTGGCTGAACTTGTGCGCCAACGGTTGCGTGATAAATATAGCTCGATGTAAGTGTGGGGATATCCATGAAGCATTGGTTTAAATCGGGAAAACCTTATATTTGGCTGACTGCTGGTGCAGTGAGTGTCAGCCTTATCGCTGTGTTGGGCTTACTGGCGCTAATCGCTTGGCGTGGCTTGTCTTACTTTTGGCCAGCAGCTATTCACGAATTGGAAGTGAAAGCTCATGATGGTTCGACGCAAATTATTATCGGTGAAATCTACGAGCGTGAAGAAGTTTCCATTGAGCGTTTGCAAGAGGCCGGTTTAGCAGTGAGTGGAAACGCTGACGAAATGTTGGAGCGGTGGCTGCTAAAAATTGGTAACCGTGAGTATATGCCCTTGGATTTCATGTGGGTGATGGCTCCGCAAATCGTTCGCCATGATACGCCTCAAGATCTTGCTGTTATTGAGCGCAGCAAAGATGGAAACTTTTATGGGTACATCGTTGACGTGCTTGAGCACGGGCAATCCATCGTCGGTACAGCTGTATTGCGGGATGTGTTGGCGGAACGTATGCAGCGCGCGGTACAGTTGAACGAACAGGCAAGTGCGTTGCAACAAGGGGCGATTGGCTCGATAAACTATCAATTGAATCGGCTACGGCTTGAACGTCGCGGCTTAGAACTGGAACAGCAACTTACTGCAGCTGATGAGCAGCGAATTCAAGAGCAACAGCAAGAGCTGCAACAGCGTTATCAGGAACTCGAACAGAAGTTATTTAGTCTTCGTGAAGAAGCCAACCGTGATAGCCTCGTGGTTCGTGATATGCGCGGGATGGAAGTGGTAATCCCCATGTATAGAGTGTTGGATGTGACTTATCCAAACGATATGGGGCTGTTCGGCAAATTGGGTCATTTTTTTGGCCAGATCGGTAAGTTTATTACCGAAGATCCGCGTGAAGCCAATACCGAAGGTGGGGTGTTCCCAGCAATTTTTGGGACTGTCTTCATGGTGCTATTGATGTCCGTCATTGTGACGCCATTTGGGGTTATGGCAGCTATCTATCTGCATGAATATGCGGGGAAAAACGCCATAACGAAATTGATACGAATTGCCGTGATTAACCTCGCTGGAGTACCCTCGATTGTTTATGGGGTATTCGGTTTAGGATTCTTCGTCTACATGGTTGGTGGTAGTTTAGACCAAATCTTTTATCCCGAAGCATTACCGAGTCCAACCTTTGGCACGCCAGGTGTCATGTGGTCAGCAATCACATTGGCAATTCTCACGCTACCGGTAGTGATTGTTTCGACTGAGGAAGGTTTATCACGGATTCCGAGTAGTCTACGTGAAGGGAGCTTGGCGTTGGGAGCAACGAAAGCTGAAACCTTATGGCGGATTATTCTGCCAATGGCTTCTCCAGCAATCATGACCGGATTAATTTTGGCAGTAGCCCGCGCCGCAGGTGAGGTGGCACCATTGATGTTAGTTGGGGTAGTGAAATCAGCGCCGATGTTACCTGTCGATGGCAACTTTCCATATTTCCATTTAGACAGAAAATTTATGCATTTAGGTTTCCATATTTATGACGTTGGCTTCCAAAGCCCGAACGTTGAAGCTGCGCGACCGTTGGTTTACGCCACGTCGTTACTGTTGGTTACCGTGATTATCGGATTGAACTTAACGGCAATTGGCGTGCGGAACCACTTACGTGAAAAATACCGCTCACTTGAGAATTAAATGTGCAAGCGGACAAATTTTAGATTCAGTGTAGAAGGTTGATATATATGATTTCGGTCACTCCCATTAGCAGTCATACCGAGAATTTAGATCTGGCAAATTTGAGCGCAGATAAAACGGCGTTAGCGATCCGTGATTTAAGTTTGCATTATGGAGAAGCGCAAGCGTTGTACGATATTTCGATGAAAATTCCGAAGCATCGAGTGACCGCATTCATCGGGCCATCAGGTTGTGGTAAATCAACGCTATTACGTTGTATCAACCGGATGAACGATTTGGTCGACAACTGCCGGGTCGCTGGTGAGATATTACTGAGCGACAAAAACATTTACGACAAAGATGTTGATGTTGCAGCGCTACGGCGGCGGGTTGGAATGGTATTCCAACGCCCCAACCCTTTTCCAAAATCTATCTATGAAAACGTTGTATATGGGATGCGCTTACAGGGTGTGAATGATCGGCGTACACTGGATGAAGTCGTGGAGCGTTCATTAAAAGGCGCAGCACTTTGGGATGAAGTGAAAGATCGCTTGAATGAGTCAGCGTTTGGTTTATCCGGTGGTCAACAACAACGGCTAGTGATTGCCCGTGCGATTGCGATTGAACCAGAAGTATTGTTACTTGATGAGCCGACGTCAGCACTTGACCCAATTTCGACGTTAACGATCGAGGAGTTGATCACCGAATTAAAAGAACAATTTACCGTGGTGATTGTTACCCACAATATGCAGCAAGCGGCGCGGGTTTCGGATCAAACAGCATTTATGTATATGGGCAAATTAATTGAGTATGCTGATACCAACACGTTGTTCACCACCCCCACACAGAAACAAACGGAAGATTATATTACTGGTCGCTACGGCTAACAGGAGTCGGAAATGGATAAGTTAAATATGAGCCGGCATATTTCCGGCAAATTTAATGACGAGTTAGAAGCTGTTCGAAATCAGGTTCTCACTATGGGAGGCTTGGTTGAACAGCAGTTGCGGGACTCGTTGCGTGCCATTGAAACATCTGATCATGAATTGGCCGAGCAGATTTTGCAGCGTGACGAAAAAATCAATGCATTAGAAATGCAAATTGACGAAGCCTGTGTCCAGATTATTGCGAAGCGCCAGCCGGCTGCGAGTGATTTGCGTCTTATTATTGCTATTTTCAAAACCATTTCAGACCTAGAACGCATGGGCGATGAAGTTGAGCGGATTGGGCGTGTGGCGCTAGAAAGCTTTAACAACGACCAACAGCATTTCTTAGTGAGTTTAGAAAATCTCGGGCAACAGGTACTGGTGATGTTGCAACGAGTATTAGATGCCTTTGCGCGAATGGACATGAACGCCGCGATTGATGTGCATCAAATGGATGCTCAAGCTGATCGCCAATATGAAGCATTAACTCGTCAGTTGATGACATATATGATGGAAGATCCGCGTGGTATTCCAAAGGTTATGAATGTGCTGTGGTCGGCACGATCGTTAGAACGAATTGGTGACCGCTGTCAGAATATCGCGGAATACATCATTTTCTTTGTTAAAGGTAAGGATGTCCGACACGTCTCCTCAGATACGCTGCGCCAAACTCTCACCGGCCAACAGTAATTGTAAGATAAGCCCGCATGTGTTAATACAAAATGCGGGCTTTGATGGTTCCTTCAATGCACCGCATCTGTGCTAATAGCTCGTTAGCAATAGCGCTGCGCTGATGCCGCGTTTCAATATCGATTACCACGTAACCAATGTGGCTATCAGTTTGTAAGTACTGGCCGGCAACGTTGATATTATATTCTGTAATGAGTTGGTTAATATGGGTCAGCATACCAGGCCGATTTTGGTGGATATGCAATAAACGCCGTGCCCCCGCATGAGTTGGTAACGACACCTCAGGGAAATTAACTGCGGATAGGGTTGACCCGTTATCTGAATAACGCACTAATTTACCCGCAACTTCAACACCAATATTAGCCTGTGCCTCTTCTGTAGAACCACCGATATGCGGAGTCAAAATACAGTTATCGAGGCCGCGCAAGGGGGATTCAAAACGTTCATTATTTGCTGTCGGTTCAACGGGAAATACGTCAATGGCAGCCCCGCCTAAATGTCCTGATTTTAATGCATCGGCTAACGCGTTGATTTTAACTACTGTACCGCGCGATGCATTGATAAGTATTGCACCTGGCTTCATTTGAGCGAGTTGCTCTTCGCCAATCATCCACTGGGTTTGAGGTGTTTCAGGAACGTGTAGGGTCACTACATCAACGCTCTGCAATAATTTTTCTAACGATTGTTCTTGCACTGCATTGCCCAATGAAAGTTTTGGCTCAATATCGTAAAATCGCACGTGCATGCCAATTTGTTCAGCCAAGATACTGAGCTGACTACCGATATGGCCATAGCCGATGATCCCCAATACTTTGCCGCGAGCTTCAAATGAACCAGCTGCTGCTTTATCCCATACACCACGGTGTGCTGCCGCATTTTTTTGTGGGACACGTCGCAGTAACATGATGATTTCGGCGAGAACGAGTTCGGCAACACTGCGAGTATTGGAAAATGGAGCATTAAAGACTACTACCCCATGGTCGCGTGCAGCAACTAGATCAACTTGATTAGTGCCAATACAAAAACATCCCACTGCGGCCAGTTTTTCAGCGGCAGCAAAGACTTTATCGGTCAAGTGTGTGCGTGAGCGAATCCCCAAAAAGTGGACATCTTTGATTTGTTCGCACAGCTCGGCTTCGCTTAATGAGTGCTTGAGACAGCGGATGTTGCTGTAACCATGTTGGCGTAGCGTATCTACCGCATTCTCGTGAATTCCTTCGAGCAGGAGGATATTGATTCGATCCTTAGCGAGCGATACCGAAGGTGTTGCTGTGCGCGTCATGGTTACTCCATTTTTCTCAATCCGTTGGGGGTGGCAATAATCGCCAGGTTTGCACCACGGTTAGCAAATAAACCGTTGGTAACAACACCTACAATACTATTCAATTGTTGTTCGAGTTGAACAGGGTCTAAGATATCAAAGTTATGAATATCCAGAATGACATTGCCATTATCGGTAACAAATCCTTGTCGCCACACCGGGTCACCGCCAAGTTTCACAATCTCGCGTGCTACATAAGAGCGCGCCATCGGGATTACTTCAACCGGCACAGGGAAATTACCCAAGCGGCCAACAACTTTGCTTTCATCGGCAATACAGATAAATTTATCGGCTACCGCCGCAATGATTTTTTCACGAGTTAATGCCCCGCCACCGCCTTTGACCATGCGCAAATGTTCGTCAATCTCATCCGCGCCATCCACATAGACAGGCAGGTCCGCTACATTATTCAGCTCAAAGACTTCAATACCGTGAGCTTTTAACCGCGCGGTTGAAGCTTCTGAGCTCGACACAGCACCCTCGATGTCGTGCTTACGAGTAGCTAATGCATCAATAAAGTAATTCACTGTTGAACCAGTTCCAACACCAACAATGGTATTAGGTTCGATGTAGTCTAAAGCTGCTTCGGCGGCTTGCCGTTTTAGTTGGTCTTGAAGGCTGGTCATGATCATTTCCGAGGTTAGAAGTCATGGTGTTAAAGTATACCGAGTTAGCCCCGAAAATCCCATACTTTCGCTGGGGTAATCACCATGGCTAGAGGAACATCCCAAGGTTGTGCGGGTAATTTCTCAACATATTGTTCGTTATATGCAAGCCCAATGGGCAGTACATTAAGGCGTCCCTGATACCACCATTGTAGGGTGCGATCGTAATAACCACCCCCCATCCCCAGCCGATTACCCTGACGGTCAAACGCCACTAAGGGGACGAGCATAATCTGTAATTGATGCAGGGGGACGACGTCTTGAACAGTTAAACATGGTTCCGGAATGCCGTAGCGGTTGGTCGTCCATTGAGTGTTGTCATGCACCTCAAGGAAGAGTAGGTGGCCGCGCCGAAAAGGGTGCAAAATAGGTAACGCCAAGCGATGCCCTTGTGCCAGTATTTGTGCGTTGAGTGTGGCGGTGGGGAGTTCCGCTTTGACACTGTGATAGCTGGCAATGATGCTAGGCTGCTGCAGTTCGGGTAATGCTAGTAAGTGCTGACCAACGTGTTGAGCAGCACTTTTCCGTTGTGCGTCAGACAGTTTTGCACGAGCGTTGAGTTGCTGCTGGCGTAATTGCTGTTGTGGCACGGCGCTGTTATCCTCTAAGAACTAGTTCTAATAATAATGACAGAGAGTACTCCATGATACGCCAACTCATGCAATTGTTAACCTTTCTCATCGTAAGTATATCAGTTGCTGTGGCTGCGCCACCGAAAGCACCACTACGTGGTGAGCAAGGTGACGGACCTTTTTCTCGATTAATTATTCGCGGTGCCACATTGATTAATGGTGAAGGTGCTCCAGCCCGTGGTCCGGTTGATATTGTGATCGAAAACGATCGCATTGTGAATGTGGTGAGTGTCGGTTATCCAGGTGTTCCAATCCGCCCCAATCAACGTCCACATGCGCTTCCCGGTGATAAAGAAATTGATGCCACGGGGCATTATGTGTTGCCAGGATTTATCGATATGCATGGGCATATCGGTGGGTCAGCTGCAGATATTCCCGCGGAGTATGTCTTGAAGTTGTGGCTAGCTCATGGCATTACCACGGTGCGCGAGCCTGGTAGTTTCAATGGGCTTGAATGGACTAAATGGCATCAGCAACAAGCCGAGAGCAATGCAATTGTAGCGCCGCGCATCATTCCTTTTGTGAGCTTTGGTATGGGTGCTGAGGAACCTATCTTCAATGGGGAACAAGCACGTGCCTGGGTGCGTCACGTTAAACAACAAGGCGCCGCTGGTATTAAATTCTTTGGTGCTACGCCAAAGGTCATGGCAGCAGCCTTAGATGAAGCTAAGCAACAGCAATTAGGCACTATGATGCACCATGCGCAATTAAGTGTCGTGCGAACAAACGTGCTCGATTCAGCGCGTATGGGTTTGGACAGTATGGAGCACTGGTATGGATTACCAGAAGCTTTGTTCACTGAACAAGTGATTCAAAACTATCCGCCGCATTATAACTATAACAATGAGCAAGACCGTTTCAGCGAAGCAGGGAAATTATGGCAGCAAGCAGCTGCACCGGGAAGTGACAAGTGGAATGCAGTACGTGACGAGCTGATAGCGCTGGATTTTACCATCAATCCAACCTTAACTATCTATGAAGCCAGTCGTGATTTAATGCGTGAGCGCCGTGCTGTTTGGCATGACGAGTATACCTTACCGCAGCTGTGGGATTTCTTCACACCGAGTCGTTACGCGCATGGTTCGTATTGGTTCGACTGGACCACCGATGAAGAGGTTGCTTGGCGTAAAAACTATCAATTATGGATGACCTTCTTGAACGATTTTAAAAATCATGGCGGTCGTGTAACCACAGGATCAGATGCAGGTTACATCTACAAAATTTATGGCTTTGGTTTTATCCGCGAATTGGAGTTACTGCGTGAAGCTGGCTTCAACGCACTTGAAGTTATCCAGGCGGCAACACTCAATGGTGCTGAAGCGCTTGGTTTAGAAGATGAAATTGGTAGTGTGGTACCTGGTAAAAAAGCAGATTTGATTATCGTAAAAGACAATCCACTGGCCAACTTCAAGGTGTTATACGGCACTGGGCATTACCGTTTGGATGAGAATAACCAACCGATACGTACAGAGGGGATCCGTTATACCATCAAAGATGGAATCGTTTATGACGTCCAAGAACTACTGACTGATGTGCGCCGGATTGTGGCAGAGGAAAAAACTAAACGGAAGTAGTAGAAGGAGGGTGACTACCCGGAATGCCGCTGCGGTGCCTTGGCCCTTGAACCCACTGGTTCAAGGCGGGGTTCAAGTAACGTGACTTAAGGCTTCTCGATACGAGTCGAGCTTGCACAATGGTCACGCAAAGAACCCCTAGTTTACAAACATCGGCTCAGGGACATCGGCTTGCTGGCGTACATCCCAGGCAGTCATAACTGTTAGTTTAACGTTTTGGACGTTGCTCTGCCATGACTTGTTCAAGGGTTTCTTGGAGAATTTTTAATTTTTCTTCGAGATCTGCGATGTGCTGCTGTAAACGCTGCTCATTTTGTGCAAACTCATGACACAAATTTAATCCAGCCATGACAGCAATTTGCTCTGGATTCGTTAATTTAGTATTGCTACGAATCATTTCTAACTTCGTATTAAGCCGAACAGCAGCTTGCTGCAAGGCAACTTCTTGCCCGGCAGGGCAATTCACCTTGTAGTGACGTTCCATCAATCGAATATCCATGGCGCGTTGGGTCATGCCGCTTCCTCTACAATAATACGAATTTAATCGGTCTTATTTATGGCTATTATGCACGTATCAAGGGCGTTTGTCAGCTAGCCTGATGAGCTTTGCAATGATAGGATGGAAGCACTGTAACCAATGAGTGAAAGATTATGTCAGAAAAAGGTGGCGACCACGCCAAGTTGCTCACTTATGAGCGCCTTTCAGAATTGTTAGAACAACAGGATATGCTTCCTTCCGCAGCTGAAGTTCATGGGATAGTCACTGGAATGATTGCGGGAGGTGCACGCATTGATAAGGCGGATTGGCTCGTGTTATTGAGCGATTTAATCCATGAAGGGCAATCGTTTAAGCCAGGCTCACGCGATATTTTACAAAGTATGGCAGAATTCATTGTGCATGATCTGCAAGATGCTGACTTAGGCTTCAACCTATTACTGCCTAATGATCGAGAATCTCTCGTGGAGCGGTTGCATGCACTCATCCATTGGGTGCAGTCATTTTTAGTTGGCTTTGGAGTGAATCAAACCCATCTGGCTGAACTTTCTGAAGACGTCCGCGAAGTGATTAATGATTTGGTTGAAATCGCTAAATTGGATTTCATGATAGAAGAAGATGAAGAAGCTGAACGTGCTTATTTTGAGGTAGTCGAGTATTTGCGGATCTCAACGCTGCTATGCTTTAACGAGTTAGGATACCGCATCGACAGTAACTGCGGTTCAAACCAAACACTTCATTAATAGCTTGCATCAATGTGACGTGGTAATGAACATGATGATTCCTTTGAGCGAATTCCAACAGCGACGTCAGCAGCTGTTGCAGCAACTTGAAGCGACAGGAACGAAAGCTGTCGCGGTGGTAGCTGCAGCACAATTACAAACGCGCAGTCGTGATACGGAATATCCGTTTCGGCAGGATAGTGACTTTTATTATTTGACAGGGTTTAACGAACCTAATGCACTGTTGGTATTAGCACCTCATGCGGAACATCCGGTACAGCTGTTTTGTCAGCCGAATGATGCCTTGGCTGAAACTTGGCAGGGGCGGCGCTTAGGTATAGAGCGCGCAGTCGCAGAACTAGGGGTAGACTACTGCGCTAGTATCGATGACGTGCATACGCATTTAATAAAGCTGCTCGATGGTGTTGAGCGCGTTTATCATCATCACCAACATGACGCTTTAACCCACCAGCTTCATGCCGTTGCAGCTGAGTTGCGAACAGCTCCCAAACGTGGGTTCCAAGCCCCCGTTGGCTGGATCGATTTGCAGCCGTGGTTGGCCGACATGCGAATGATCAAAAGTGCCAACGAGCTGAATGTAATGCGCGAGGCTGCTCGGATTAGTGTGCTAGGGCATCAGCGCGCAATGCGCTTTGCGCAACCTAACCGTTATGAATACCAAGTGGCAGCTGAAATCCATCACGAGTTTGCGATGCACGGAGCGTTGGCTCCGGCCTACAATACGATTTGTGGCAGTGGTGAAAATGCGTGTATTTTGCACTACACCGACAATTGTGCGCAGTTGCAAGACGGTGAACTGTTGCTCATTGACGCTGGTGCGGAATATCAAGGGTATGCCGGTGATATTACGCGAACCTTTCCGGTCAATGGTCGCTTTGCTCCCTATCAACGCGATCTCTATAACGTGGTGTTAGCCGCTCAGGAAGCTGCGCTGGCAACATTAAAACCAGGGAGCGATATCCAAACCGCCTTACTTGCAGCTGGCAAAGCTTTAACTGAGGGACTGCTGGAGTTAGGTATTTTACAAGGTTCGTACGCTGATTTACTTGCTGAGCAAGCCTATCGGCGATTCATGATTCATGGCTTAGGGCATTGGCTAGGATTGGATGTCCATGATGTTGGAACCTACAGCCAAGCGGGTAAAAATCGTCCGTTTGAACCGGGTATGGTATTAACTATTGAACCAGGTGTTTATATCCCACACGGAATGACTGGCGTTGCAGAACAATGGCATGGCATTGGGATCCGCATCGAAGATAATGTTATTATTACCGCGAGTGGGTATGAAAACATGACGGCAGCAGCACCAAAGACTGTCGCTGAGATTGAACAATGGATGAAACAATAGACTACCCGATAATTATTGCAGGAGGCGGGTTAGTTGGCGCATTAACTGCTTTATTAATCGCTCGGCAACGGCGCGACTGGACCATTATGATATTGGAACCCAATGTTGCTGGCCCTGCCCAAGACAAGCGAACTTTGGCACTTGCCGCCGCCACCGTAGCAACTTTACAAAAGCTCGGGGTGTGGACACAGCTTGCGAAGCATGCCTGTGCCATAGAACATATTCATGTGAGTGATCGAGGCCACTTGGGCATGACCCGTATCCATGCCCACCAACATGGTGTCCCAGCCATGGGTGAGGTTATTGGTGCGGCGAAATTAAACCAAGCCTTGTATCAAGCGTGCCTTGATGAACCCAATATCCATTGGTGTAGCGATGCTCGATTTCATTCAGCTACCCCCGCTGACAAGCATATTGCAGTGACCTATCAGCAAGGTGAGCAAACCATTCACTGTACGACGCAATTAGTAGTTGGTGCTGATGGTCAACGTTCCCAGGTTCGCCAAGATGTGGGCATAGCGATGCACACAACCGACTATCAGCAGTTTGGTGTGATTGCTACGTTACAGCTAGCACAGAGCCTTAATGGGTGGGCTTATGAGCGTTTTACTGATTCTGGGCCGCTGGCGCTGTTGCCGTTACC
The DNA here is from genome assembly GCA_029279945.1 of Pseudidiomarina indica. Taxonomy (GTDB): domain Bacteria; phylum Pseudomonadota; class Gammaproteobacteria; order Enterobacterales; family Alteromonadaceae; genus Pseudidiomarina; species Pseudidiomarina indica_A. The sequence goes on from JAJUHK010000005.1 coordinate 92,388, forward strand.
CAACCAACAAGCCAGTTTAGTGTGGAGTTTAACCCCTGCTGCCGCTAATGACGTGATGGCGTTAACAGATACAGATTTTATTCATGCGTGTCAGGCGGCCTTTGGTTATCGGGCGGGGTTGTTTTTAAAGGTGACTGATCGGGCTCAGTATCCACTACAACTGCATTTGGCCCAGACCCATATTCATCAACGCCGAGTGATCATTGGTAATGCTTCACATACGTTGCATCCTATTGCAGGTCAAGGCTTTAATCTTGGGGTGCGCGACGCTATCACCCTGAGTGAAATCCTCGTGAGCGCTGATGATCCAGGACGCTATCATTATTTGGGCGCTTACCAGCAGCAGCGGCAACAGGATTACCGTCGAATTATTGGGTTAACGGATAGTTTAGTGCGAGGTTTCTCTAACCAGTATGCGCCGCTAGTGATGGGACGCAACCTAGCGTTGTTTGGGTTGGATTGGTGCTATCCGCTACGTCACCGTTTCGCACGTCAGACTATGGGATTTCAAGGGTGATGAAGCAGCTAAATCGAGCTCTGAATATCGCTGTAATTGGCGGTGGAATGATTGGCCTAAGCACCGCCATTGGTTTGCGGCAACAAGGGCATCATGTTTATTTAATTGAGCGTGGGCAGCAACCGCAATATAGTGATGAGCCAGAGTTACGGGTTAGTGCATTGGCACATCACAGTCGAGATTTATTGAAGCAACTCGGTGCATGGCAACAGTTACCAGTAGAACGGTTAGGTCCATACACCGGGATGCACGTCTGGGATCAGGATAGTTTTGGTTCCATCGAGTTTACTGCTGCGGAAGTAGCGGCTGACGATCTTGGCGCTATTGTTGAGAACAAAGTATTGGAGCACGTGTTGTGGCAGCAAGCGTTAACCGTTGGTGTTCAGGTTATAGCTGGTGAAGCTGTCGTTGCTCACCATCATCAGGATAACCAATTAGTTATTACCCTTGCGGGACAACGTCACCTAACTGTCGATTATATGATTGCCGCGGATGGGGCCGCCTCACCAACCCGTGCGCGGGAAAAATTACCACTCACCTATTGGAATTATGAGCAAACTGGGATAGTAGCGGTGGTTCGCACTGAACACCCTCACCAAGGTATTGCCCGCCAAGTGTTTTTGCCAACCGGACCCATTGCATGGTTACCGTTGGGGGATGCACAGCTCGTATCCATAGTGTGGTCTGCAGATGATGCCAAAGCACAAGAATTGCTGGCCGCTGATGAGCGAAGCTTTATGAACCAACTGCAGGCAGCAAGCGATCAATGTCTAGGGCGACTAGAACTGGCCTCCCAGCGTGCTGCGTTTCCGCTCAAAATGCAATATGCGCAACGTTGGGTAAGTGGGCGCTTACTTGTTATTGGGGATGCGGCACATGCGATTCATCCACTAGCAGGGCAAGGGGCAAATCTTGGTTTTGGTGATGTGATTGCCTTGTTGCGAGTGTTTGAAGCTGGAGTCAATCCACGCACATTACGGGCGTGGGAGCGGCAACGTAAAGCTGCTGCAGTGACAATGATTGGCGCTATGGAAGGGTTTAAGCGAGGTTTTTCAGGTAGTCATCCAGTCCTGAAGCTGATCCGCGGTTTTGGCCTGCGGATGGGGGATCGCATACCCCCACTGAAACGCTTTTTAATCCAAACTGCACTTGGTGAGACGCACTAGATCCGTTCATGGATAAACTGTGCTAGTTGGCGGGCCGATTGGTTGTTGCTATCGGCTTGCCACATCACCACACTGACTTCCCCAAGTTCTGGTAGAATCGTTGTACCATAGCGCTGGATGCGAATGAGTCGATCGGGCACGGTACTTTGTGCCAGAACTGTCACCCCTAAACCACTTTCGATAGCAGCGGTTAAGCCCGTGAAATCGGCATTGGTGTAACTGATGCGCGAAGTAATTTTGGCATGACGCAGCGAATTCAGCGCTCGACGTCGATAAATACAGCCATCGGGGGCAACTACTAAGGGTAAGTCATTGGCGCTGGTGATAGTATCAATATCTCGCGCTACCCATACCAAAGGTTCTTTTTTTAACACGACCACGCCCGGACGCGTCAGCAATTTGTCTGGCTCTTTTAAGGCAATCACGAGATCAAAGTGCGCTTGCTCGTCTTGGAGTAGATTCTTACTCAACGCTGAGGTCACGGATAGGGAAACATTGGGGTACGCATGAGCAAATTGACCGAGAACTTGTGGCAACACTTTGCTGGCAAACTCACTTGGAATTCCCAGCCGTACCTGTCCTGACACTGCTGGCTCCGTGAACCGTGCAAAGATATGGTCGTTAAGCGCCAACATAGCTCGTGCGTGTTCAAGTAGCTCAGTACCGGCTGGAGTTAACAAAATTCGACCACGATTACGAGTCAATAAGGTTGTTTCAAGTAACTCCTCTAACCGTTTGATCTGTAAGCTAATGGCTGGCTGTGATCGATTGAGCTGTTGCGCTGCAGCAGTATAGCTTTGGAGTTCATATATACTGATGAACGCGCGCAATGTTTCCAAGGGTAAATGTTGCACAATGAGCCTTATGGTTAGTATTGAAATGATAAATATACAATAAAATATTATTTACATTACTTATAAAGATATAAGTATTATTCATTTGTTGCAAGTGGCGATGACCACTATAATTCTGCAATAAATCTCGTGATGCTTAACTGGCATCGTCGTATCTATATAGAAAGGACAATGAAGACATGGCAAATCGCACACCTTTGTACGATGCGCACGTAAAAGCTGGCGCTAAGATTGTAGATTTTCATGGCTGGGATATGCCGATTAACTACGGCTCACAAATCGAAGAGCACCACGCTGTCCGTAAAGATTCGGGCGTGTTTGATGTATCGCACATGACTATTGTTGACGTTGCAGGCATTGATGCAAAGGCGTTTTTACGTTATTTGCTCGCCAATGATGTCGCGAAAATGAATACACCAGGTCAAGCATTGTACAGCGCTATGCTTAACGAACAGGGTGGCATCATTGACGATTTAATCGTGTACTACTTTAGTGATGAGTCTTACCGTTTAATCGTGAACTCAGCGACCCGTGAGCGTGATCTTGAATGGCTGCACGCAGTCGCTGCTAATTATAAAGTTATCATCACTGAACAGACACAGTACGGCATGGTAGCACTGCAAGGTCCAAATGCAGCAAACAAGCTGAAGCAAGTTATTGGTGAAGAAGCCTTTGCTGAAGTTGCCAATATGAAGCCTTTCGTCGCTAAGCAAGTGGGTGATTACTTCGTCGCAACCACTGGTTATACCGGCGAAAAAGGTTACGAAATTATCGTGACTGCTGATAAAGTTGAGGCGCTGTGGAATGCACTGCTGGAAGTTGGTGTACAACCTTGTGGTTTAGGTGCTCGTGATACATTACGTCTTGAAGCTGGGATGAATTTATACGGCCAAGATATGGATGAATCAGTAACTCCGCTTGAATCCAATATGGGCTGGAGCGTCGCGTTTGAGCCACAAGACCGCTTGTTCATAGGGCGTGAGGCGTTAGAACAGCAAAAGGCAGCGGGCCATGCTAAGTTAGTAGGCTTAGTTATGCGCGACAAAGGCGTGTTACGGCACGGTCTAAAAGTGATTACTGAAGGTGGGGAAGGGGTGATTACATCAGGTACCTTCTCACCGACATTAGGGTTTTCAATTGCGTTAGCGCGGGTACCAGCTACTGTAGGCGACACCGCCGCAGTGGAAATCCGCAATAAATTAGTTACAGTAAGTGTGGTAAAACCAGGCTTCGTACGGCAAGGCAAATCGCTTCTTGCTTAATGAATTAATCTGTTTTCATGAATGAGGAACACAACATGAGCACTATTCCAAAGGAACTTAAGTATGCATCGACTCACGAGTGGGTGCGTCACGAAGGTGATGGAATTTATACCGTTGGTATTACTGAGCATGCGCAAGACTTGTTAGGCGACATGGTATTCGTTGAGTTACCTGAAGTTGGTGCTCAAGTTGCAGCAGGCGATGACGTTGCAGTATGTGAATCAGTAAAAGCAGCTTCTGATATTTATGCGCCAATCGCAGGTGAAATCGTTGAAGTAAACGAAGAGTTGGAAGACGCTTCTGAGCTTGTTAACAACGACCCGTATGGTGATGGCTGGTTGTTCAAAATCAAAGCTGACGATCCAAGCGAAGTTGACAACTTGCTTGATGCTGATGGTTATCAAGCTGCCATCGACGAAGAATAACGACTTGTATTGTACCCAAGCCCCGGTCACTGATACCGGGGTTTTGTGTTTCAATTGTCTTGTATCCACCCGCCAGTTAGGGGATTTGAAGTAAATGACTATGACTACGTTGAAGCAATTAGAAAATCACGGTGAATTTATTGACCGCCACATTGGTCCACGTGCCGATGAAACAACAGAAATGTTAGCTGAGCTAGGCGTGAGTTCGTTAGAGGAGCTCATTCAGGATACCGTGCCTGGCGCGATTCGCCGTGAGCCATTCTTGTCGATCGGCGCGCCAATGACTGAACGTGATGCGTTAGCTAAGCTCAAAACAATTGCCAGCAAGAATAAAGTGTATACTTCATTCATCGGTCTTGGTTATTACGACACCTTAGTCCCTAACGTGATTCTTCGTAACGTCCTTGAGAATCCAGGTTGGTACACAGCTTATACCCCTTATCAGCCAGAAATCGCACAAGGCCGTTTGGAAGCCATTTTGAACTTCCAACAAATGACCATGGATTTAACGGGTTTAGATCTGGCCAGCGCATCATTACTCGATGAAGCAACCGCTGCTGCCGAAGCGATGGCGATGGCGAAACGAGTTAGCAAGAGCAAATCAAATAGTTTTTATGTTGCGGATACGGTGTTCCCACAAACGATCGATGTGGTGAAAACCCGAGCCGAGCATTTCGGCTTTGATGTTATTGTGGGATCTGCTCAAGATGCAGTGAACCATGATATTTTTGGTGCTTTACTGCAATACCCAGATCGTTACGGCCAAATCGATGATCTTGAACACCTGATCGGTGCAATTCAAGCTAAACAAGGCATTGTGGCTGTAGCTGCGGACATCATGAGTTTGGTCATGTTAAAAGCTCCTGGTGAAATGGGTGCGGACATGGTGTTGGGTTCAGCACAACGCTTTGGTGTGCCGATGGGGTATGGTGGCCCACACGCGGCATTTTTTGCGACCCGCGACAAGTACAAGCGGTCATTGCCAGGCCGGATTATCGGTGTCTCTAAAGATAGTCGTGGTAACCTAGCGTTGCGGATGGCGATGCAAACGCGTGAGCAACACATCCGTCGCGAAAAAGCGAACTCAAATATCTGTACCGCCCAAGTGTTGCTTGCCAACATGGCCTCATTCTATGCGGTATACCATGGTCCACAGGGTTTAAAATCTATTGCTGAGCGTATCCACCGTTTGACTGACATTGTTGCCCTTGGCTTACAAGATAAAGGTATTAAAGTGACCAACAGTCACTGGTTTGATACCTTAACCTTCCGTTTAGAAGGTGACACTGATGCGGTATTAGCGCGTGCCGAGCAAGCTGAAATCAATTTACGTGTTGATGGCAATGGTCAATTTGGTGTGAGCTTAGACGAAGCCAAATCACGTCACGATGTAGCTACTTTGTTTAGCGTATTGTTTGGTGCTGAACACGGTCTTGATATTGATGCATTAGACGCACGCGTAGCGGCAGGTGAAGTGACGTCAATTCCAGCTAACTTGAACCGTGAAAGCGCTATCCTTGAGCATCCAGTATTCAATAGTTACCATTCGGAAACTGAGATGCTGCGTTACATCAAGCAGCTCGAAAACAAAGACTTATCACTTAACCACAGCATGATTTCGCTGGGTTCGTGTACGATGAAACTAAATGCAACGGCAGAGATGATTCCAATCACCTGGCCTGAGTTTGCGCAGTTACATCCGTTTTGTCCTGTGTCACAAGCACAAGGTTACGCTGAATTAATTCAAACCCTGTCAGATTGGCTCGTGGATATTACCGGCTATGATGTCATGTCCATGCAACCGAACTCAGGTGCACAGGGTGAATACGCAGGCTTGTTAGCGATTCAAAAATACCATCAAAGTCGCGGTGATGCGCACCGCAATATTTGTCTGATTCCTAGCTCTGCGCACGGAACTAACCCTGCATCGGCGCAAATGATGGGTATGAAGGTTGTCGTGGTTGACTGTGATAAAAACGGCAACATTGACATCGATGATCTCAAAGCGAAAGCAGCTGAAGCAGGTGAGAACTTGTCTTGCATCATGGTGACCTACCCATCAACGCACGGGGTGTACGAGGAAGGTATTAAGGAAATTTGTGATATCGTGCATGCACACGGAGGTCAAGTGTACTTAGATGGCGCCAATATGAACGCGCAAGTAGGAATCACTTCACCAGGCTATATTGGTGCCGACGTGTCGCATTTGAATTTGCATAAAACTTTCTGTATTCCACATGGTGGTGGCGGCCCAGGTATGGGACCTATTGGTGTGAAGAAACACTTAGCACCATTTCTACCTAACCACAGTGTGATTACCATTGAAGGTACTGGTACAACCAACGGTGCAGTATCAGCAGCACCATTTGGTAGTGCGAGTATTCTACCAATTTCATGGATGTACATTGTCATGATGGGCAGTGAAGGTTTGCGGCGGGCGACAGAAGTAGCCATTATGAACGCGAACTATATTGCGAACCGTTTAAGCAAGTACTATCCAATTTTATACAAAGGCCGTAATAATCGTGTTGCGCACGAGTGTATTGTGGATTTACGTCCATTGAAAGAGACCTCGGGCGTGACCGAAATGGATGTCGCTAAACGTTTGCAAGACTATGGATTCCACAGCCCGACAATGAGTTTCCCTGTGGCGGGTACACTCATGGTTGAGCCAACTGAATCAGAGTCAAAAGCAGAGTTGGATCGGTTCATTGAAGCGATGATCAGCATCCATGAAGAAATCAAGCGGGTTGAAGCAGGGGAATGGCCACAAGACAATAACCCTCTGCATCATGCACCACATACTCTTGCTGATATCGTGGATGCACAGTGGGATCGTCCATATAGCCGTGAAGTAGCTGCGTTCCCGGTCGCGGCGGTGAAAGTAAACAAATTCTGGCCAAGCGTAAACCGCGTCGATGACGTATATGGCGACCGGAATTTGATGTGTAGCTGTCCTTCGGTCGACTCTTACCGTTAAACGCCTGCATGTTGAACAGTAAGGTTTTGCATCCTTGCTGTTCAACGTTTTATAATGCGCAGCTAAGGGACGCATTCTGTCATCTCCAGCGAGTATTAAAGGCGAGCTAAGCTCGCCTTTTTGTTGATTATGCAGCATAGTAGAATCGATCCGAACAAGATAACGCTTAATAAATCAATCGGATGATCGTATCTTATTAAGCGTGTGGCGAGTAAGAGGCGATTATGGAATTACCTGTTCTCATAGATACTCTGCGTGATGCCCTTGAGCATGACCAGACTGAACAGCTTATCGACAAGCTAGAAGACGTGCACCCGGCTGACTATGCCGCGGCGATTAGTCATTTCTCAAGCTCCGAACTGTGGTCGCTGCTAACATTTTTGCCGACTAATACACAAGCTAAAGTCTTCGGCTACTTACCTCCAGAAACGCAAGTACAACTGGCAATTCGAGTGAGTCGGCGAAGCTTGTCACCGATAATTCGACAAATGTCCTCGGACGAACGGGCTGACCTCTTTAATCGCCTCACTGAAGAACAAAAAGATGCGTTGCTACCGGCGTTAGCACAAGCTGAACGGGAGGATCTGTTACTCCTGAGTTCCTATGAAGAAGGTACCGCTGGGTCGATCATGACCTCGGATTATGCCATCTTGCACCCAGAACTCACCGTGCGTAATGCGATTGATGTGCTGCGCCGTGAAGCACCTGATAAAGAAACTATTTACTCCGCATATGTGGTTGATGACGACCGTAAGCTCATTGGCGTTATCACCTTGCGTGAATTGATTATTGCCCCTGCAAATGCGCGGATTCATGAGGTTATGAACCATGATCCTATATATGCGCGCACTGACATGCTGCAAGAAGAAGTCGCTGCGTTGATTTCGCACTATGACTTATTGGCACTTCCAATTGTCAATGAACACCAGCAAATGGTGGGTATAGTAACCTACGACGACGCGATGGACGTTGTCGAAGAAGAAACCACCGAGGATTTCCACAAAGCCGCGACCGTAGGTAAATTAGAAACGAGCGTTAAGCATGCAGGGATTGGTCTGCTGTACCGTAAACGAGTGTTGTGGCTGGTTATCTTAGTATTTGGTAATATTTTTTCAGGCGCTGGTATCGCCTATTTCGAAGAGACTATCGCCAGTTACTTAGCCTTGTTATTCTTTCTCCCATTGCTGATCGCCAGTAGTGGTAACGCCGGCGCACAATCAGGAACCCTGATGGTGCGTGCATTAGCAACGGGTGACGTCAATATACGCGACTGGGGTTACTTGCTCGGCAAAGAGATTTTGGTCGCTGGTTTGCTGGGGTTAACCATGTCGGCTGCTGTGGTTGGTCTGGGTATTTGGCGCGGTGGTATGGATATCGCAGTAGTAGTAGCGCTGACAATGACGTTGGTGGTCGTCGCCGGGAGCCTAATTGGATTATCCTTACCCTTCTTGCTAAGTCGTTTTAACCTTGACCCCGCGACTGCGAGCGGGCCGCTCATCACATCCATTGCTGACGTCGCTGGGGTGGTGCTGTACTTCTCCATTGCCACGTGGTACCTAGGTCTTTAGAGCAAACCTTTCAAAAAAGCTACCACACTGCGGTCTAATGCACTGTGGTTATAGCCTCCCTCGAGCATCGCCACAATTCGACCTTCACAACCCGCTGGTAGGGGAATATTAATAATCGTCAGTGCTACCGTGTCCGCACCACTATTGGGAAACAATGGGTGTTGATTTTAAAATTTTGACTATACTCAGGTTGACCATGAACCAGTTGTTGTGGTGCGCTGTCTGGCATCGCAATTCTTTGTGGCTGTGAAAGCTAAAGTTGCCGAATCACTTTCGGCAGTTGTTTGTTATTACCACAATAATAAGAATAAACCTATGACATCAAGCACTGTTTCATCGCGCCTAAGCGCGCTTGGCCCAGGCATTATCTTTTCATCAGCAGCGGTGGGCGCATCACATTTAGTGGCTTCAACTCAATCTGGTGCCTTATTTGGGTGGCAACTGATCTGGTTGATTTTGCTCGTCAATGTTCTCAAGTATCCATTCTTTCGTTTCGCGGTGAAATACACTTTAGTTCAAGAAGAAAGTTTGATTGCTGGGTATTATCGTGAAGGGCGCTGGCTACTCATAAGTTTTACGTTATTGAATATTTTAGCAGCGGTGGTGAATACTGCCGGGGTATTGCTACTTACCGCGAACTTATTGCAGCTATTTATACCAGGATTATCGGTCACTTGGTTATGTGGCATCACCTTGCTCGCCTGCTTGTTGGTATTACTGATCGGCCATTATCCACTTCTTGATCGACTGTCAAAAGTGATCATGGCATGTCTAACCGTCGCCACCTTAATCGCAGTGGTGATGGCGTGGCAAGCTTATGAGCCAGTGACTGCTGATTTTGTTGCGCCATCACCATGGCAATTATCAGCGTTGGCCTTTCTGGTAGCAATGATGGGTTGGATGCCGGTGCCGATCGAATTATCTGCCATTAACTCGTTGTGGTTGATGAGCAAACGTAAGCTCACCAAAGTTACCCTCGCTGATGGGTTATTTGATTTTAATCTGGGGTATTGGGTGACCGCATTCTTGGCGCTGGTGTTTGTCGCACTTGGAGCATTGGTGCAATACGGTAGTGACCAACCTATCGCCATGGCTGGTAGTCAATTTGCGTCACAGTTTGTTGCGATGTATGGCAAAGCCATTGGCCAATGGTCTGAGTATCTCGTAGGTTTTATCGCATTTTTATGCATGTTTGGAACCACGTTAACCGTTTTAGATGGCTATGCCCGTACCCTACAAGCCAGTTGGCAATATCTATCGAAAGAACGTGTTGTCGGCCAGTCGAGCGAAAGTCCAACCACTGGCTGGATAGTAGGACAAGCTGCTGCCGGGATGTTAATTATTTTATATTTCCAAAGTGCGCTCGGCCCTATGTTAACGTTCGCAATGACAGTTGCATTTTTGACCACACCATTTTTTGCCTGGTTTAACTATAAGTTGGCGAAACAACTGGCAATGAAAGTCACTACCCAGCTCTATGCTTGGGCTGGATTAATTTATTTAACGGGGTTTGCGGTAGCGTACTTGTATTTCAAGCTGCTCGGGCAGTTGTGACTATCTTGAAATTTAGGCAATTTGGCTCACTCGCCTTGTGCTTTTAAGTTGCTTTGCCTTTAATGGGGCAACGATAACAATAGAGGAAGTCTCCATGAAGGGTATGAAAAAACTCATTTTAGCGGCCATGATTGGTGCCAGTATTAGTGTACCACTGAGCGCTGTTGCAGCGGTTGATGTACCGGTAGCTCGTATTCAGGCTGATGAGGTGGTAGTTACTGAACACAGTGCCACGATTAATGGTCAACGCTTTAAGTATAAAGCAATGACTGGCACCCAACCGGTCTTTAATGAAAGTGGTGATGCGATTGCTGCATTACATTTTACCTACTACGAGCGGCAAGGCGTTAAAAACCAAGAAGAGCGTCCGCTGTTGATTTCATTTAACGGTGGTCCGGGATCAGCGTCGGTATGGATGCATATTGCATACACTGGCCCTAAAGCACTACGTGTTGATGACGAAGGCTTCCCGATTATGCCGTATGGGGTTAAAGATAACCCATATTCAGTGTTGGACGTTGCCGACATCGTGTTTGTTAACCCAGTTAACACCGGCTATTCACGCGCATTACCCAAAAAAGACGGTAGCCAGTATAGTCGCGATGAATTGCAAAAAATGTTTTTCGGGGTAAATGCAGACGTTAAGTATTTAGCTGATTGGATTAACACCTTTGTTACGCGGCAGGAACGCTGGCGCTCACCTAAGTATCTGATCGGTGAAAGCTACGGTACAACCCGTGTCTCTGGCTTGGCACTGGAGTTACAAAACCGTCAGTGGATGTACCTTAATGGCGTCATCTTAGTGTCACCAACCGATATAGGTATTGACCGTCATGGGCCAGTAAAAGCGGCGAATCGTTTACCTTATTTTGCGGCAGCAGCTTGGTACCATAATGCGTTAGATTCCAGTTTACAGAATAAAGACTTACTCGATGTCTTAGCTGAAGTTGAACAATATACGTTAGATGTCTATTTACCTGCATTAGCGAAAGGTGCGAGTTTACCCGCTGCTGAGCGCGAACAAGTTGCTGCTCAAGTAGCTAAATATTCAGGTTTAGATAAGCAAGTGGTAATGCGTTCTAACCTCGATATCAGTACTTCATTTTTCTGGAAAGAGTTGCTCCGCGATCGCGGCCAAACGATTGGTCGGTTAGACTCACGTTATTTAGGTATTGATCGTGACGATGTGGGCTCACGTCCAGATTATAATGCTGAGTTAACCTCATGGTTGCATTCATTTACCCCAGCCATTAATTACTATTTACGGGAAGAACTAGGATACAAAACAGATGTGAAGTACAACATGTTTGGTCCAGTTCATCCGTGGGATCGTAGTAACGACAATACCGGTGAAAATCTTCGTCAGGCGATGGCACAAAACCCATATTTAAATGTGTTAATTCAGTCTGGATACTATGATGGTGCCACTAATTACTTTGATGCCAAGTACAATATGTGGCACCTAGATCCAAGTGGCAAAATGGCTGACCGTATCGATTTTAAAGGGTATCGTAGTGGCCATATGATGTATCTACGCGCAGAAGATCTTAAGTTAGCGAATGATGATTTACGTAAATTCATCCACGCCACGCTGCCAGCAAAAAATCAAGCTGCTAAATATTAAGTCTATCGGTATTGAAACCATCACAGCGCCCACCTTGTGTGGGCGCTTGTCACTTATGAAAAAGGTTTTATTATGAATAAATTATCGGGATTGGCGCTTGCTATAACGTTAGCTTGCGGTGTTTCTACAACGACCTGGGCGACCCCCAAATGGGATGTCAACGAGCCGCTTGGTGAATTCAAAGATGTCCATATCAACACCAATGAAGGCACTTGGATGAACGTGGATATGAGCCCTGATGGTAAATATATCGTGTTCGATATGTTGGGGGATATCTATCGTATTCCAGCCACTGGTGGTGAGGCTGAGTTGCTCATTGGCGGCATTGCATGGCAGATGCAGCCAGTATATTCCCCTGATGGGAAATACATTGCATTTACCTCAGATGCAAATGGTGGCGACAATATTTGGATCATGAACGCAGATGGTAGCGATCCTCGCCCCGTGACCAATGAAACCTTTCGCTTATTAAATAGCCCAGCCTGGAGCCCGGATGGCGAGTTTATTGTTGCCCGCAAGCATTTTACCGCACGTCGGTCATTAGGCGCTGGGGAAGTTTGGATGTACCACCGTACCGGTGGCAGTGGAGTGATGTTAACGCAACGTCCGAATGACCAAAAAGACTTAGGTGAACCGGCATTTTCACCAGATGGCCGCTACATCTATTTCTCGCAGGACGATACTCCTGGAAAAACGTTTCATTACAGCAAAGACTCGCTAGAAGGGATTTACACCATCAAACGTTATGATCGTGAAACTGGCGAGATTGATGTGATCTTAGGTGGTGCTGGCGGTGCTATTCGACCAACACCTTCGCCAGATGGTAAGTACTTGGCCTATATCAAGCGCGAAGACTTCAATAGTGTGCTGTATCTGTATAACTTAGCGACCGGTGAGAAAACGCGTCTGTATCAAGACCTCGATCGCGATATGCAGGAAACCTGGGCCATTCATGGGGTATACCCGACCATGGATTGGACCCCTGATGGTAAAGCATTGATCTTCTGGGCCAACGGGAAAATCATGCACTTAACCGTGGCGGATCGGAGTACGCGCGTGATTCCATTCAGTGTCGAAACGACTAAAAAAGTACAACAGGCGCTACAGTTTGAAACGCATCTTGAGGATAAGCAGTTTAAGGTCAAGATGCTACGCATGGTGCAAGTGTCTCCTAACGCTAAACAGGTCGTTTATGAGGCCTTAGGTAAACTCTATGTACGTGACTTGCCCAATGGTGAACCAAAACGTTTAACCAAGCGTGATGGTGCTTGGGAGTTGTATCCGAGTTTCTCACGCGATGGTCGTAAATTGGTTTATGTTACTTGGGACGATCAACAGCAAGGGCAGGTTATTGTTCGTGATCTCCGTTCTGGTAAAGAAACCATCCTCGCCACTGGCACTGGAAAATTTGTTGAGCCGGTGTTTAGCCCTGACGGCCAAGCAGTGGTGTATCGGAAAATTCGTGGTGGTTATATTACCCCTGATACGCATGGGTTGGATCCAGGAATTTATCATTTACCACTCACGAAAAATGCGACTCCAAGATTGATCAGTGAAACCGGGACATCACCACAATTTGGTGACCGTAACGATCGTTTGTATTTGATGGCCTTCAGTGGTGGCCCTTCGCTCATCAGTGTGGATCTGACCACTCGCGAGTCGCGGACGCTCTATACTTCTGAACATGCGACTGAGTTTCGTGTGTCACCCAATGGTCGTCACCTTGCATTTGCAGAACGGTTTAAGGTGTTTGTCACGCCATTTGTCGAGCGTGGTGCGCCGATTAAAATTAGCCCAACAGATAAGCAGTTTCCGATTGAGCAATTATCGGTACGTGCTGGCGAGAATATTTCGTGGACGGGCGATGGTCATGCCTTGTACTGGTCATTAGGACCTGAGCTATACCATACGTCAGTGACAGGATTGTTCGGTATCAATGGAGATACTGAGCTGAGCAACGTAGAAAACGGTCTCGATATTAGCTTTACAGCAGATGTGGCAACACACGATGAGATCATTGCCTTCGTTGGTGGTCAAGTTATTACCATGAATGGCGACGAGGTTATCGAACAAGGAACCGTGTTGGTACGTGGCAATAAAATAATCGCGGTAGGTGCAGTGGGTGATGTGCAGGTACCAGCTAAAGCAGTGGTCATTGATACTACCGGCAAAACTGTTATGCCAGGATTGTTTGATGCTCATGCGCACGGGCCGCAAGGTGATAATGAAATTATCCCGCAGCAGAATTGGAAAACCTACGCGACCTTAGCGTTTGGTGTGACCTCTATTCATGATCCTTCGAATGATACGAGTCAAACCTTTGCGGCTAGCGAGTTGCAAAAAGCAGGACTGATCGCAGCACCACGGACGTTCTCGACTGGTACTATCTTGTATGGTGCTAATGGACCTGGCTATACGGCTCATGTGGATAGTTTAGAGGATGCTAAGTTCCATTTGGAGCGCTTACAGAAAGTGGGTGCGTTCTCGGTGAAAAGTTATAATCAGCCGCGCCGTAACCAGCGTCAGCAGATAATTCAGGCAGGTCGTGAGTTAGGCATGATGGTTGTCCCTGAAGGGGGCTCTTTGCTACAGCATAATCTGACCATGGTGGTGGATGGTCATACAACGATCGAACATTCGATTCCAGTAGCTAAGATCTATGCTGATATTGAACAGCTATGGAGCCAAACCGATGTCAGCTATACCCCAACACTTGGTGTTGCCTACGGCGGCATTTGGGGTGAAAACTACTGGTATGCCGAAACCGATGTATGGCAGCATCCAAAACTTTCGAAGTTTGTACCGCAGGATGCATTAGTAGGTTCGGTTCGCCGTGAAAAAGCACCGCATCATCATTATAACCACTTCAACAATGCGTCAGTCGCTAAGCGCTTACATGATCTCGGTGTGAATGTCGTAGCTGGTGCACACGGGCAGCGCGAGGGGTTAGCCCAGCATTGGGAAATCTGGATGATGGTGCAAGGAGGAATGAGTCCGCTTGAGGCACTTGCTACCGCAACCATTAATCCAGCGAAAGAGTTTGGCATGGATAAGTACATTGGTTCATTGGAAGTGGGTAAATTTGCCGATGTCATTGTCATTGACGGTGATCCATTAGCAGATATTTCAGTTTCTGATCGCGTGACCCATACTATGGTGAACGGTCGTTTATATGATGCAGAGACAATGAATCAATTGGTTCCAAAAGCCAAATCGCGTCAACCATTTTTCTGGGAATAGGTATAGGTCTAAACGAGATTAGTGCCTTACAGAAAAATAACGTATATAATCCCGCTATATTCGTATAGCGGGATTTATTTTTTCTATGAATAACATCAAAGATATCGACCTCAATTTGCTGGTGTATTTAGATGTATTATTGCGCGAGCGGAATGTGACCAAAGCCGCGGCCCAATTAAATATTACACAGCCCGCCATGAGTAACGGTTTAAAGCGGTTACGAACTTTATTAAATGATCCGATTTTGGTGCGTACCAGTAGTGGAATGCTGCCAACAGAAGCTGCGCTGCGAATGCAAGAACCGGTGCGTGAAATTCTTTATGCAATTGAAGAAATGGTGCAACCATCACGTGAGTTTGATGCTGCAACAAGTGAGCAGGTATTTCGGATTATGGCATCTGACTATGCCGCTTCGACGTTAATGCCTAGGCTGCTGGAACAGCTGAAATTGCACGCGCCCAATGTCGCACTCGATATAATGACGCCTAGTGATATTAGCTTCCATGATGTTGATAATGGCAAAGTTGATTTGGCCATTAACCGCTTTGATAAGTTACCGCAATCATTTCATCAGAAAAAACTCTGGGAAGACAAATTTAGCTGTTTAATTCGGCACGACCATCCGTTAGTTAAAGACTACTCCCTTGAGAATTATTTAGCCGCTGAGCACATTTGGGTAAGTAAAACTGGCTTTGGAATTGGGGTTGGTATGGATCCGCACGATGTTCAGAAACTTGGTTGGGTCGATGAAGCGCTTGGTCGGCTGGGACATAAAAGAAACATTAAAGTATTCACCCGCAATTACCACGTCGCCATGCACTTAGCGCGCCAAGGGTTGGTAGCAACATTACCACGACAAGCAGCGCTCATTTACCAAGATGATGCCGGGTTGGTGCTGCGGGAGCCACCATTTGAGATCCCGCCGGTGGAGTTAACCATGATTTGGAGCCCACTATTGCAACATGATGCTGGCCACCGTTGGTTCCGGCAGCTCGTAGCTGATACCGCAGCTCAGGGGCAATATGAATAACGTGCTTGATGCCGTAACCTTGGCACGGAAAATACTGCAGGGCTTTCATAAGCACTATAGCGTTTTCCAAGAGGTTACGCAGCACGCGAAGCAGTATTATGCAGAGGGTAATTGGCAGGCTATCCAACACGCTTCAGCAGCACGAATTAATTTCTATGATCAGCGAGTACGAGAAACGATTGCTGCTTTGCAGCAACTTACCGGTGGTGAGTTGGAGCAGCCACTGTGGCTGGAAATTCGCCAAGTGTATCAACAATTGTTGCAATTTCATCCGCAGGCTGAGCTAGCAGAAACATTTTATAATTCAGTGTTCTGTCGTCTCTTTCATCGCCGCTATTTTAATAACGCCTATATTTTCGTTGAATCAACCCTCGCTGACCACACTGCAGTTGCACTTGAAACCGAATTTCGCTCTTATTTTCCGGTAGTCGAAGGCATGCACCGTACCTTGATGCGCATCATGGAAGATATCGATTTAATTGCACCATATGAGGATTTATCTGAGGATATTCGGTTACTGAGAAAGGCATTCGCAGAACAAACCCAAGCTGGGAATTTATCGTCCTATCAGTTACGAATCGATGTGTTGGAAGAACCATTTTTCCGCAATAAGGCGGCTTATGTGGTTGGGCGTATTGTGAGTGCCGAGCGTATTTATCCATTCATTGTGCCTGTACTGCGTAACCAAGCAGGGCGGTTATACCTTGACGCTTTGGTTACTGATAACCAACAAATGGCGATTATTTTTGGGTTTGCGCGATCGTACTTTATGGTGCGCACTAGCTCTCCTTCAGCATTAGTTCGCTTTTTAAACGAGCTAATGCCCAATAAAACACGAGCGGAGCTTTATTCTGCTATTGGCTTGCATAAGCAAAGTAAAACCGAATTCTACCGTGACTTTTTACAGCACCTGAGCCGAAGTGACGAGCACCTTGTTGCGGCGGCTGGCGTGAAAGGTATGGTTATGACGGTGTTTACGTTGCCGTCATTCCCTTATGTTTTTAAGGTGATTAAAGACACATTCGGGGGCGGAAAAGCAATAACGCGCGCAACTGTGATTGAACGTTATCGCATGGTTAAACGTCACGATCGGGTTGGTCGCATGGCGGATACCTATGAATTTGCAAACGTTGCCATTCCCCTTGACCGCATTGCCCCTGATTTACTCGAAGAATTGCAAGCTACTGTGGCTAGCAGCCTTTCCATCGAAGGCGATCAATTAATCATTCAGCAACTGTTTGTCGAACGGCGTATGGTGCCCTTAAACCTCTTCTTAGAATATGGCAATGATGCCGAAATCGAGCAGGTTATAAAAGATTATGGGCAAGCGATCAAAGATATGATTGCAGCCAACATTTTCCCCGGCGATATGCTTCTGAAAAACTTTGGCTTAACGCGCCACAAGCGCGTTGTGTTTTATGACTATGATGAAGTCCAATACCTGACGGAGATGAATTTTAGAGATTTGCCAAGTGCCGAGTCAATGGCGGAGCACCTTACGCCAGATACTTGGCATAGTGTCGCGAGCCAAGATGTATTCCCGGCACAGTTAGCCCTGTTTGCCGTGCCGCAGCCTAAGTATCGGGAAATATTGCTTAAGTATCATCCAGAACTGATTGATGCAGCGTATTGGCGCCGCCAGCAAGAGAAAGTTCGTAAGGGTGCGCTAAATGATGTCTTTCCCTATCCAGCCAGCGTACGCTTTATGCGGTGTGTGCGTACGCCAACTGAACAGTGAGTGACTTATTATAGATATACCTCGAACAAGGCTTCATTGAGCCATAGGTGTGCAATGACACTGACGATATATCCTAAAGCAATGGCTGGAGTCCATTTCAGGTGGCTCATAAAGGTGTAATAACCCCGTGCTTGTCCCATCAAAGCAACACCTGCTGCAGACCCAATCGATAGCAAGCTACCGCCAGTGCCAGCGGTTAAGGTAATAAGTAACCATTGACCGTGTGACATGTCAGGTGCCATTGATAATACCGCAAACATAATTGGTATGTTATCGATGACAGAGGATAACACACCTAAGAAAATGTTGGCTGAAGTTGGATTCCAGTCAACGTATAAGGTGTGAGAGAGTAGAGAAAGGTATCCCATAAACCCGAGTCCGCCCACACAAATCACAATGCCATAGAAGAATAGTAAGGTATCCCATTCAGCGCGTTGTACACGGCTGAATACATCGAAAGGAACTACACTACCTAAACGTTTTAGCCGTTCTTGGTCACCGTTTTTCTCAGCGATAGCGCGTTTGCGTGCTAATGAGCCAGGTAGCGACATACGAAGGAAGTAACCAAAGAACTGGAGATATCCTAGCCCCATCATCATGCCTAATACCGGTGGAAGCCCCAGCCACATGTGGCAGGCTACCGCTGTAAGGATAGTAAACAAGAACAGCCATGTGATCCGAAAAGCTCCGCGTTTCAACTCCACCTCTTCCATGACTGCTTGCGGTTTTCGATTTTCAATGAAGAAACTCATAATGATTGCGGGTACTAGATAGTTCAGCAAGGCAGGGATAAATAAAGCAAAGAACTCATGGAATTTGAGCATCCCCGCTTGCCAAACCATGAGTGTGGTAATATCCCCAAAAGGACTAAATGCACCACCAGCGTTTGCTGCAACGACGATGCTTACACAGGTCATGGCAATAAATTTCTTATCACCATCAGCTACCTTTGTCACTACAGCGCACATGAGTAATGCTGTGGTTAAGTTATCTGCGAATGGTGAAATGACGAAGGCAAGGATACCAGTTAACCAAAATAGCTGCTTGTAGGTGAAACCTTTGCGCACCATCCACGCTCTTAACGCGTCAAACAATCGGCGTTCTTCTAGGGCGTTGATGTAGGTCATGGCGACCAACAAAAATAGTAGAAGTTCAGTAAATTCAAGTAGGTTGTGACGGAACGAGGCTTCGGCAACATCAGATAGATCGTGTTGCGCATATACGATGCCAATCATGATCCAGATGATTCCGGCTGCAACAAGTACCGGTTTTGATTTACGCATTTGCAAGTGTTCTTCGCCTATGACCAATAGGTAAGCGACGACGAAAATGACAAGAGCCGCAAATCCGACTCCAGTCATGGTTAAATCAAGGCTACCTGTTGCAGCCCAAGCGGTGGGGGTGGCTAAAGCCAATAATAGTGCCGTTACAACATACTTTAACATGACAGTTAATCCTCCTAGCGGAGATGCGCAAAAGTTCTGAGATGAAAAAAGTTGAATGGAGTAATACTTTGTGGGTGCATACTACCATAAAAGGAGCCACCGGACAGCGTGTCCAGTGGCCTCTTCACAGAAGCAATGGAGGTAATTCCTTGGGGGTATAGAGGTCAAATTGGAGTTACACTGGCGTACTAAACTGTTCCTCTTCTGTTGAACCGGTAAGAGCAGTCACCGACGAGTGCCCGCCTTGAATGATATTGGTCACTGAATCAAAGTAACCGGTGCCCACTTCCTGTTGGTGCGCTACAAAGGTGTAACCTTTCTCTGCTGCTGCAAATTCCTGTTGTTGTAATTTTACGTAGGCTGCCATATCGTTGCGGGCGTAGTCATAGGCGAGTTCAAACATGTGGTACCACATGTTGTGAATGCCTGCGAGAGTAATAAATTGGAAGCGATACCCCATAGCTGCAAGTTCACGCTGGAACTTAGCTATGGTGACGTCGTCAAGGTGACGTTTCCAGTTGAAACTTGGTGAACAGTTGTAGGCTAGTAACTTACCAGGGTATTTCGCATGAATGGCTTCTGCAAACATACGCGCCTCATTTAGGTCTGGAGTTGCTGTTTCACACCAGAGTAAATCTGCGTATGGGGCATAGGCTAAACCGCGAGAAATTGCTTGGTCAATCCCAGCTCGGACTCGATAGAACCCTTCCGCGGTGCGCTCGCCAGTGCAGAATGGTTGATCGTTAGGGTCAACGTCCGATGTTAACAAGTCAGCGGCATTAGCGTCAGTGCGTGCAAGGATGAGCGTCGAAACTCCAGCAACGTCCGCCGCCAAACGCGCAGCAATCAACTTTTGCACAGCCTCTTGAGTTGGTACCAGTACTTTGCCGCCCATGTGGCCACATTTTTTTACTGACGCTAACTGATCTTCAAAGTGCACACCGGCAGCACCGGCACGAATCATGGCAGTCATTAATTCATAGGCATTAAGTACGCCACCAAAGCCAGCTTCGGCATCGGCAATAATGGGGGCAAAGTAATCAATATATTCGGGGGAATCAGGAGTGATACCTTTTGCCCATTGAATTTGGTCAGCACGAGCAAAACTATTATTGATTCGTTCGACCAAAGTAGGTACCGAATCTACTGGGTACAGGGATTGGTCAGGGTACATGCTGAGGGCAGTGTTGTTATCTGCCGCAACTTGCCAGCCTGATAAATAGATTGCTTGGAGGCCTGCCTTTACTTGCTGTACCGCTTGACCTCCTGTGAGGGCGCCAAGCGCGTTGACGTAATTCTTGCCAAATTTTTCTTGGGCGGCACCGTTAACTAGCCGCCAGAGTTTTTCGGCACCACTATTCGCGTAACTATAAATTGGCTGGAAGCTGCCGCGCAGACGGATAACGTCAAGTGCTGAATAGGTTCGCTGAATCCCTTTCCAACGGGGATTTTGTTGCCAATCTTGCGCCAACTGATGAGCGGCTACTTCATGATGTTTAGGGATAGTTGTCATGGGTGTTGTCCTGTATAAATGTATTAAAGCACTAGTGTTAAGGGAGTAAGTCGTAGCCGGGTAGGGTTAAGAACTCGATGAGTTCATCGGCAGTTGTGATTTGTTCAAGTAAGCTAAGCGCTCGGTCAAAGTTTTCTACTTCCCAGCGGTGGTCGCCCACCTCATGTCGTACTACAGCAGCCTCTTCGTCGAGATACTCACGGAATAGCTCATTGGTGACGAGTTTGCCGTTATCTAAGTACTGTTGGTGCTTAATCCATTGCCAAATAGAAGTACGAGAAATTTCTGCGGTTGCGGCATCTTCCATCAGTCCATAAATAGGGACACAACCTTTACCAGACAGCCATGCGGCAATGTACTGTAGGGCCACACGAATATTCGTACGCATCCCGGCTTCAGTACGTTCTCCTGGGCAGGGTTTCAGTAACTCAGCCGCCGTAACGGGAGCATCGTTCGCACGTAGTACGTGTAATTGATTGTCACCAGCTAGGCCATCAACAAATACGTCTCGTACCGTGGGAGCAAGGGCGGGGTGAGCGATCCAAGTACCATCATGGCCATTGGCTCGTTCTAGTTCTTTATCGGCTTTCACCTTTGCCAAAATGCTAGCATTCTGAACTGGGTCTTTACTCGGGATAAACGCTGCCATGCCTCCCATAGCTAAGGCACCACGTCGATGGCAGGTCTGCACTAGCAAACGTGAATAGGCGTTTAAAAACGGCTGCGACATGGTGACCGATTGACGATCTGGAAGGATTCGATCAGCATGGTTTTTCAATGTCTTAATGTAACTGAAAATATAATCCCAACGACCACAGTTAAGCGCCACAATATGTTCACGCATGGCGTACAAAATTTCGTGCATTTGAAATACTGCGGGTAGTGTTTCAATCAGCAAGGTTGCGCGAATGGTGCCACGCGGCTGCATGAAATATTCTTCAGTAAAGCTGAATACATCGGCCCACCACGCGGCTTCTGAACTGTGTTCAACTTTAGGGATGTAGTAATACACCCCGGTACCTCGCTGGAGGCGTTGCTGATAGTTCAAATAAAAATACAACCCAAAATCAAGTAAACAGCCGGGGATAGGTTGATCGTCAATCAGTACATGTTTCTCGGGTAAATGTAATCCACGAACCCGAGCTATTAACAAGGCAGGATTAGGTTCTAGTTGATAATGTTTTTGGGAGTTTGGGTCGATATACGCAATATTGCCGCAATTAGCGTCGTATAAATTCACCTGCCCTTGCATGAGGCCTTCCCATGTGGGTGACTGTGAGTCTTCAAAGTCCGCCATAAAGCAATCGACATCGGCATTAAGCGCGTTAATGACCATTTTCCGATCAACTGGGCCGGTAATTTCAATTCGCCGTTTTAGAAGGTCACTGGGGATTGGAGCAACCTGCCATTCAGCATCACGAATAGCTGCAGTTGCCGGATCGAAGTCAGGTAATGCCCCGGCATCGATCAGACGTTGGCGTTCCTTGCGAGCATCCAGTAAGTGCTGCAGTGATGGACGGAATTGTCGAACTAACTGCACGATAAAACGAAGTGCTTCGGCGGTGATCAGTGGCTCTGCTTCAGTAGGAAGTTTGGGTATGGACAGCCCCGGCACTGGATGCGTTAGCGATAAATTGTTCTGGCTCATAATAAATCCATTTGTTGATGTGGTGTTAACAATAGAGAGGTTAGAATCTGAATTGGTATTCATCAATATTATTAAATGTATACCCATCATTCGTGCTGTGAATTTAGTTTAGGCGTGTGGTTTATATGAATTTTTCATGACACGCGTGAGGTATTCACAAAAATGTCACATCCGCTATCTACCCTCCACAGCGGCAATAACGAATTGTTGATTCCAGGAGAAAACTCAATGAAATTGCAAACGCTTTATAAAATTACTGCAGTGGCGGCAGCACTCGTATTAGCTGGTTGTGGCGGCGATATCAAAATTAGCCCAACGGTAAACGACAACAGTACCATTAATAACCCTCCAGCAAGTGGCGGTAACAATGGTGGTGGTAATGATGGCGGTGGAGATACTAATGAGAACTTGTGTGCAGTTCATAATGGTGTGCAAGGTGCTTTCGATGGTCGTGACTGTGAATATAACTTAGAGTTTGCTAGTCGGAATGTTGAAATCACCGAAGATATCCGTTTTGTCGAGTTACCTAACGGTGGTGTGCACGTATTTGATGGTGCATTACTCATCGGTAAAGACTGCGATACCACAACCACATGCTCAATAGATGAAAATGGCCCAGTAATGACGGTTGAGCCAGGTGCAACATTAGCATTTACCAGTGGTGAAGCTATCGTCCGGGTTGCTCGTGGAGCGAAGCTAAATGCCATTGGTACGTTTGACAAACCTATCACTTTTACATCTGCGAATGCTTTCACGCGTTTTGATGTCGTTGGTGACGGGCCACGGTTTGCAGATTGGGGCGGTATTATCATCAACGGTCAAGGAATTACCAACCAGTGTACCGACGCGCAGCGTGATGCTGAAACTTGTAACGTACCATCAGAAGGTATCGTGAGTTACTACGGCGGTAATGATAACGCCGATGACAGCGGCTCAATGAAGTACGTCAAAATTTGGTACGCCGGCTCTGGGCCACGTGCTGGCGGTGATGGTGATGACTTGAACTCACTGACCTTGAACGCGGTTGGTGCCGGTTCATCGTACGAATATATCCATATCCACCAAGGCTATGATGATGGTATCGAATTCTTCGGTGGTGCAGCAAACATCAAACACGTTGTGGTCACTGACACGCAAGACGACTCCATCGATATCGACTCAGGTTGGCAAGGTAATGCCCAGTTTATTTATGTGAAGCATGGCACCGTTAATGTTGATGGTGTTGATGTGTACATGGGGAACGGTGGTTTTGAATCAGACGGTGAGTCAAACGCTGGTGCAGAATATTCACAAGCTCCGGCATCACGGCCAACTATTGCCAACGTCACTGTCGTCACTACCGATGGTTTATCGACACGTGATAATGACCCATCAACGGCGATGAAGTTCGATGACAATTTCCAAGGCCAGTTATACAACTTCTTATTGGTTAAAGAAGATGTTTCAACCAACGATACCCGCTGCATCCTCTTTACTAGTGATGGTGAGAAAGGTGTGGTTGATGGTGACTTGAATTTCTACAACTCGGTTATGGCGTGTGTTGCCGAGAATGAATTTAACTCAAACCAATTGTTTGCTGATGGAACCAGTCGTCAGGAATGGTTCGACAACGGTGGTTTAAATATTCGTGTCGGGGGTAACGCCAGCGTATTCGCTGCAGATGGTTTCTCTACTGACATGAACTCAAGCGACATTTCTATCACTGCGAATGACTTAAGCGAACTGGATAACGATTTCTTCGAACGCGTTGATTTCATTGGTGCGGTATCGAGCACTGATACCAGTTCTCAGTGGTATCAGTGGATTCAAACTGCGTTAGCTGTGGCAGAACAAGATTAATTCAATTGTTAATCAGTTTGTGTGATAGCAGGTGTGTGCGAAGCCCACACCTGCATTTTCAGATAACGCAGGAGTGAACAATGAGTACCCAATTTAGATTCACCCCGCTGGCGCTCGCGCTGAGTATCGCTTTGTTTTCTGGTACGCAAGCATATGCTCAACAGTCAGACACCGACACGCAGCAAGATGCCATCGAGGAAGTTGTCACTACCGCAACACGGCTACAAGGGAGTGCAGCTGCGGTAGTAGACGAGCGTAAAAACCAAGCATTCGTAGCCGATATTATTGGTTCTGAGCAGCTATCGCGTAGTGGGGATAGTGACGCTGCAGCTGCGCTACGGCGGGTAACAGGATTAACCTTAATCGATGGCAAGTATGTTTATGTTCGTGGTCTAGGTGAACGTTATTCCAGTGCTCGCCTCAATGGTGCCAGCATCCCCAGCCCAGATTTAACCAGAAACGTCATACCTCTCGATATTATCCCTTCCAGCATCATCGAAAGCATGGCGGTGCAAAAAGTATTTTCACCAACCATGCCTGCGGCATTCGGTGGTGGAAATATCGATATTCGAACCAAATCACTGCCTACTGAATTTCAGGCCAACCTTGAAGTTGGTATTGGGCAAAATATGAATGCTCGGGATGGTTTTACATACCATCGTAACGAAGCCGGTGTAGCGCCCGAAATTCGCGATGCTATTGTTCGTTACCGTGGCGATTTAAGTTTACGTAATATCATTCGTCGTGATGGTTTAGTAGGGAACGAGCAGGGCTCAGCGAGTGCTCAAGCACGAGCCATCAACGCTGGTTTGACACAAGCGTTACCCCGCAATATGACCCTCAAGGAATCATCACTAGATCCAAACTACAGCATTAAAGGTAGTATTGGTAATAGTTTCACGGAGGATTACTTCGGTGGCAGCATTGGGGTGTTATTGGCGGGTTCCTATGACACTAAGTGGGATGTTTCTGAACGCCGCAATGCGGTTATTAGCCCGAATGCCGAAGCTGGTTGCTCAACCTCCTTGGATTCAGCAAAAGACGTGTATTCGTCCTGCTATAACACTTTGCGGGAAACCACTCAAACCACTGAGACGGAGCGCTTAAATGGCGTATTCAGCATCGGTTATGAGCTTGACACACATCGGGTAAGCTACGCGAAATTGTATTTAGCTGATGCCGAAGATGAATCTGAATTTGGTATTATGCAAAGCCCTAATGGTAGTAACTTAAAAACTATCTTTGGGTCTGGCTTAGCGAACCGTGAACATCAATTCAAATATGAAGAGCGTACGCTAAACATTGATCAGATTCGTGGCCAGCATACCTTTCTAGATCACTTGGGAATCGGTTTCGATTGGCAATATACCGAAGCTAAAGCAACTACCGATATCCCTACGGATATTTCCTACCGATTTGATGACCTTTACGATACCTCAGGGCGGTATAACAGTACTGTAGTAACTGGGGACGAAAACCGTGCAGTGTATCAATACGTGGATATGGAAGATCATGTTAAGTCATATAGTGGTAATTTCAGCTTACCAACCCGTGTTGGCGGTATGGAGATTGAACTGCGTGCAGGTTATGACTTTACAGACAAAGCACGGGTGTATAATACCGACCGATTTACTCTTGATAACAACTCAGGGTTACGCATAACAATAAACGATCAGATCGATTCTATACTGGGTGTTACGGGTTATTTGACCGATCAGTTTATTAAGCAGAACCAGTTCCTATTGTCTTATCGGGAGCCAACTGCCCCAGGTGCTGACGATTATCTTGCAGTACAAAAAACAGATGCATTTTATGGCGCGTTTGATGCGTACTTAAATAATCATTGGCGACTTGCTGGTGGTGTCCGCTGGGAAGAGTTTAAGCAGGTATCCTTGGCTACTTCTAGCTTGATCTTCACCCCAGAAGATTTGGAAAAGTTCTATTCAGTCGAGCGTATTTTGGATGGCACTACCGTAGAAGATGACTTCTATCCTGCGTTATCGCTTACTTATATGAGTGATAACAACTACCAAGTGCGTTTGGGTTGGTCAGAAACAGTAGTGCGCCCAGATATTCGCGAAACGGTACCCGTTGCCTACTTTGATCCATTAACCGATATTCGCACCATCGGACGCTCAGGTTTGCAAAGCAGCCCTATGACGAACATCGATGCGCGTTTCGAATACTTTGCGGACAATGGCGATAACTATACGATTTCGGCGTTTTATAAGGAAATAGACAGACCAATCGAGTCGGTGCTTAGCGTTGGAGATGAGGAGTATACGTTAACCTACGTGAATGGTATCTCCGCTGAAGTCTATGGTATCGAAATGGAGTGGCTGCATGACTTAAGTTATTTAGCAAGTGGCCTGTTTACCATGGGTAACGTGACTCTGAGTGACTCAGAGGCAGTCATTGATCCCGCTTTCGCAGGCAACCTAACCAATCCTGTTAAGCGTATGACAGGGCATTCAAAATACGTGGCAAACCTTCAGCTTGGTTATGACTCATTGAACGGTAACCATTCAAGCTCGCTTGTTTACAACGTGTTTGGTGAACGGATCCTGGCTGCTGGGGTAGGGGGACGTGGCGATGCCTATGAACAGCCGTTCCACTCACTTGACTTGGTGTATAACTACTACCCAGACTTCAACAGCAAAATCTCGCTGAAAGTACAAAACTTACTCGGTAAAGATCAGGAAGTACTACAAAGCGGCATTCCGGTCCAAACACGAGAAGTTGGGCAAGTGGTGAGTCTGAGTTTTAGTTACGATTTTTAGCCCAAAACCGACCACAAGGTAGATCAAAAAGGCACATGGACGTGCCTTTTTTTACTTCACTATTTTTACCTGTAATTTCTCAGCAATGCCAGCTCAGCGCAACGGGATAGCACAAAGCACAAAAAAAGCCCCGCTATTGCTAGCGAGGCCTTATCAATAATGGTGCCCAGAGGCGGAATCGAACCACCGACACGGGGATTTTCAATCCCCTGCTCTACCGACTGAGCTATCTGGGCGTCGGGGCGTATTAAACGAGTTTTTGCGGTCTGAGTCAACCGATTTTTTGGTAATTCAGACCGTTTGCTCAGTAAATACGCAATTTGTACAGTTTTACACCTTTAAGTAAGTGGTGTCAGCTAAGCACTTCTCATAATAGTCGGTCCACTTTACCCCCTCGCGTGGAGCAATGTTGCCTTTGCGGACTTCGCGGTCGATGAACTTCTTCACCGTTTTTGCCATGAAGTCGGTGTTGTACTGCATGGTTTCCAGAACCTTCTCCGCGCTAGTGCCGTGGACGATTTCTTCAATGTAGAAGTCGCCTGGCTCATCGTCGTGGCAGTAGATATGTACTTCGGTTAACCGACCAAAAAGATTATGCATATCGCCCATAACGTCTTGATAGGCACCGGTAAGGAATAGGCCAACATAGTACGGCTCACCTTTGCGTAAGACGTGCATGGGGATGTTGTCGCTAATCTCTGTACCTTCAATGTATTTACTTAGCTTACCATCACTATCACAGGTGATATCCACAAGTGAGCAACGCACCTCGGGCTTCTCATTGAGGCGACTAATCGGCACTACCGGGAGCACTTGGCCAATCGCCCAAGTATCTGCTGCAGACTGAAAGATTGAGAAGTTGCACAGGTACTGGCTAGCTAACATGTCCTCAAGCTCTTCAAGCTCTTGGAACACGAAATTCTCCCGATCAAGTGATTGATGAATTTCGGACAAGATTTGCCAATACATGGTGTCTAGCTTCGCCATTTCTGCTAATGACAAAATACCTAACTTAAATGCTTCATAGGCACTTTGCTTAAATGAAGCGGCATCGTTGTACCGTTCTTGTGGGTGCATATCGTGCGCATTCACCAACTCACGCATGTTGGTCACTAAGATATGTTCACCTTCAATTGGACTGATATCAAACTTAGCCCCGGTATTTTTAATTTCACCGACAATGTTGGTCACCACACAACTATGATGTGCGGTGATGGCGCGGCCACTTTCACTAACGAGGTTAGGGTGAGGGACTTGTTCTAAATCACAAACCTGCTTAACACCATAAACAACGTCAGCAACATATTCTTCGGTAGAATAGTTGCGTGATGAATCAGTGGTTGAGCTAGTGCCGTCGTAGTCGATCCCTAAACCACCACCAATATCGAGGTATTCAAGTGGTACCCCAAGCTGTACTAATTTGGCATAGAGACGAGCACCTTCTGCCACTGCCTCTTTCACCTTGCGGATATCAGACATTTGGCTGCCGATATGGAAGTGCAACAGTTTGGCGCAGTGCAGCATATCTTCTTTCTTCAACAAATCGATAATATTGAGGATTTCGGTAATGCTGAGACCGAATTTAGCGCGATCTCCACTTGAGCTAGCCCATTTCCCGGTGCTACGTACCATCATCTTGCTACGCAAGCCAATAATGGGCTCAACGCCGAGTTTCTTCGACAGTGGGATGAGCATCTCCAACTCACTGAACTTTTCGATGACGATGATGATTTTACGGCGTAACTGACGACCTAATAATGCCAACGTCAGGTAATCTTCATCTTTATAGCCATTTAAAATGGTTAGCGCATTTGGGTTTTCGTTATAGGCTAATACAGCCATTAACTCAGGCTTTGAGCCTGCTTCCAACCCATAATCATAGGGTTCACCCGCATCGATGATCTCTTCGACGACTTCGCGCATTTGGTTTACTTTGATAGGGAATACACCAATGTAGCGCGCTTTATACTCTGCATCAGCGATAGTTTGCGCAAAGGTTTCATTCAAGATCTCTACTTGTGACCGTAAGATATCATGAAATCGGATCACTGCTGGTAATTGAATACCTTCAGCTAAAATCTCGTCGATGACTTCTTTCATGTCGATGGTTACATCGGGTAAGCGGTGGTTTGGTGCGATTTGAATATTGCCATTCTCACCAATTGAAAAATAACCAGCACCCCAACGCTTTACACCATAGAGCTCTTCAGCATCGTCAATGGTCCATTCTTGAGACATTATTGGTCCCCTTTTTCGTTCAAAATAATGAGTAACTCGCGGACAATTTTCGCCGCAAAAACATCAGAGTTACCCGTCGGATCAATTTCAGGGGATAACTCAACCACATCTGCACCGACGAGATTCTTGTGTCGTAATAACTTCATTAAACTAACGTAAGAATGAAAATCTTCTCCACCTGGCTCAGGGGTTCCTGTGCCAGGTAAAAATGCTGGATCAAAGTAATCAAGATCAAGCGTGAGGTAGATTGGCCGTTCAGCAGCAATCTCAGCGACACTGTCAAGAAACGCTTGGCGTGATTTACGAATGGTGCCGTGCTCATTCATAAAGTGGTATTCTTCGCGAGTGCCAGAGCGGATACCATACTGAATGAGTTGATGGCCGGGGCCAAAATAATCCAGTGCGCGACGGATAATAGACGCATGCGAATAATGGTAGCCTAAGAAGCCATCACGTAAATCAGCGTGCGCGTCTAAGTGGAGCAATACTAAATCTGGGTATTGCTGCAAATATTTACGAATCGGTGCAAAGGAAATCGAGTGCTCGCCACCAAGTGTGAGCACCCGAACGTTGTGCTGTTGCAAATCAATCGCACCGAACAGCGCATCAAATTGATCCGTGGCGTGTTGCCATTGTGCTTCAACATCTTCGCTCGTGCCTAATGACAAGTTCCCTAAATCGTAAAAGGGAAAATCAAATAGGTCTGCATCAAGATAGGGGGAATAGCTTTCGATGTCTTCCGACACTGCTCGCAAGCCGTCAGGACCATTACGCGTGCCCTTGCGGAAGCATGCGGTGCCATCGAAACCGAACCCAATGATGTGAGTCCTGTTCGCATAAATCGCGTGATCGGTAGTCGCACCAAAAAATTCGCGGACCGGTGCAACAGTGTTATTCACCTCGGCGAGCTTGCTTTGTACAGTAGTTTCATGAGGAATTTGTTGACTCAAGGTGACACACCTCCATGGGTTCAACAGGGTTGATGACAGCGTGTATAAAAAGGGGGCATATTATCCGCTTTTATGCCCCTAATTGCTACTTTATCCGTGCCGCTGTCTGGACTTTTTTACGGGATTAAATATTTCATGCTGAATTCGTAATAAATTCTCGGGTAACAGATTCTTTTTACTCCAAGTATCTATAAAAGGAACTGTGGTCAGTTGGCCAGCGCGAGTAGCTGTCATGACCCCGTTCGCCCCTGCTAAAACTAACTCCACCGCATACACGCCCAGTTCCGAAGCAAGTACCCGGTCGGTGGCTGTAGGTGGGCCGCCACGCTGGATATGGCCAAGCAAACAAGGACGGCACGGCATTCGATATTCTGCTTCGAGCTGCTCCGACAATGCGACAGCTCCACCTGGCCACTGATGTTCACTCAGCACCATGACGTAACTTCCAGGCCCGCGTACATCTTCTACACGCTTAATATGTTTAACAATCACATCAATGGTTAGGGGCTTATCTCGTTGTAATTCAGGTAGAATCATTCGTTCTGCACCTGCGGCCATAGCGCTTTTCAGGCCAATGAAGCCAGCATTTCGACCCATTACTTCTACAATAAATACCCGATCCATTGCATCGGCAGTATCGCGAATTTTATCCAGTGCATCCATGGCAATAGCAACAGCGGTTGAGTAACCTATGGTTGCATCGGTGCCATAAACATCGTTATCAATGGTGCCTGGTACACCGATAATTTGGCCATCCCAGTGTTGACTAAGATGATGAGCTCCACGAAATGAACCATCCCCCCCAATTACAATAAGCGCACTCACATCAAGCTCGGCTAAATTACGTGCAGCCAGCTGAGCACTTTCAATTTCTTTAAAACGTGGGGAGCGCGCACTTTTGATAATGGTGCCAGAATATTGAAGTATATGCTGGACATCACTCGGTTTTAAAAGGGTGTAAGTTTTCTCTAATAAGCCTTCATAACCGTGGCTAAAAGCGATGACTTCTAGCCCATAATGATCGGCTGCTAAGGTGATAGCGCGAATCGCTGCATTCATACCCGGGGCGTCGCCGCCGCTGGTTAATACTCCAATCCGTTGTTTCGGGGTTGATTCAGACACATCTATACTCCTCTGGCCTATTGTCTGATAAGCTCATAAGAACTTAACTCAAATTGTAACGAAGCGCACATGTCAGAGCATAAAAATATTTATATAGCGGCCGATCTTGCTACACATTGGGCCGCACAATGTTTACAAAAAGCTGGGGCTGAACCCGTTATTGCAGCCTCCATGGCGGAACACTTAGTCGCGGCTGACTTGCTTGGTTTCCGCACGCATGGGTTGATGCGCCTAGGTTATAACGTACGTTGCTTGCAGCAAGGTGAGGCACGAGGCGCAGGCACTTATGTCGTCGAGCGGCAACGTGCCGCCATGCAATTATGGGATGCGGATTACCTGTCAGGGCTTTATGTTGTTCCGCAGGCCGTCAAGGCGGCGATAGCAATGGCCAAACAGTGTGGGACAGGCACTGTGGTAATCAAACGCGCGCAGCATGTGGCCGCACTAGTCGTTTATTTAGAACATGCCATTCATGCAGGTATGATGATTCAATTACTGTGCGCTACCCCGGGGCAGCAGGTAGTAGCTCCCTATGGAGCAAAATCGGCATGGTTTTCACCCAATCCATTTGCGATCGGAGTTCCGACTCAATCACAGCCAATATTATTCGATATTAGTTTATCTATGACGGCGGCTGGTAAAGTTCGTAAAGCCATTGCAGAAAAGCAACCGTTGCCGTATCCCGCATTGATCACGGCGGTGGGTGATTATACGACCGATGCCACCACCTTTATGGCTGAACCGGCGAGTGTTTTGGCCCCGTTAGGCGGGCAAGAGTTAGGCTATAAAGGGTCCGGGTTGTGCTTGTTTAGTGAATTGTGGACGCTCGCTTTAAGTCAGTTAGGGCGACATCAAGAACTGCCGGGTGTTGACGCTAATACGGTGTGGGTGCAGGTGATCGATCCGAGTACCTTTGGTTCATTGGCAGAGTTTAAAGCCCAAGCGCAGGCATTAGTTGACGGAATGAAAGCAGCCATCCCGATCGCTCCAGATCAGCCTGTACGGGTGCCTGGCGAAGGGGCATTGCGCACTCGTGAGCGGCAATTGCGAAACGGCATTGAGTATACCCCCGCACTGTGGCGACAGTTAGGTAAAGTGGCACAGGCAGTGCAGGTACCACTTCCAGACCCCAACGCTAAGGTTGTAACCGTGTAATTTGCCACCCAGCAGCAGAAGCTTGATAACTAAAGCGGTCATGTAAACGATAACGGCCGCCTTGCCAAAACTCAAAATAATCAGGCCTGATCAGATAGCCGCCCCAGTGCGGCGGCATCGGTATTGGTTGGTCACGATACTGTTCTTCGAGTTGGTGATAACGTGCTTCTAATTCAGCTCGACTCGCAATTGGCTGGCTTTGCTGTGACGCTAAAGCGCCAAGTTGGCTGGCGCGTGGACGACTATAAAAATACGCTGAATTTGCTTCGGGTGTTAGCTGCACAGCAGTCCCTTCAATACGAATTTGTTGTTCCAAAGCGAGCCACGCAAAATGCATGGCAACGCGAGGATTGTGCAAAATATCTTGCCCTTTGGCACTGGCGTAGCTGGTATAAAACACAAACCCGTCCTCACGTACTTCCTTAAGCAGTACAATACGTTGATGAGGATGATGCTGTGCGTCTACGGTGGCCAAGCTAAATGCAGTTGGATCGCTTAACGAAGGATGCTGCTGAGCAACGCTAAACCAATTTTTAAACTGTTGGATTGGATGGTCGGCTAACTCTTCGCGGCTTAAGTGGCTTTGCGTATAGTCGCGACGGACATCTTTTAAATCCATAACTACTCCCTAATCAGCAGCTTGGTATACAACTTGCCCAGCTATAATGGTTGCTAAAACACTATTGTGCCATAGCTGCGTACTTTCTTGCGCAAAAGGATCCTGATCAAGAACAATAAAATCAGCCCATTTACCCGGCTCTAAACTTCCCAACTGTTGTTCCTGCCCAGCAGCGTATGCTGCATCGAGGGTAAACGCACGCAGCGCCTGTGTAAGCGTTAGCGCTTCATGGGCATACCATCCATCGGTGGGCTGGTTATGACGATCTTGGCGCGTAACAGCTGCGTGCAAGCCAAAGAATGGGTTGGCGTATTCCACCGGGAAATCAGAACCAGCGGCAATAATCGTTTGCTGTTGGGCAAAGGTTTGCCATGCATAAGCACCTTTCATGCGTTCAGTACCAAGCCGATCTTCTGCCATATTCATATCACTGGTGGCATGGGTGGGTTGCATTGACGCAATAATGTCAAGTTGCTTAAATCGCGGGATATCATCGGAATGAACAATTTGTGCATGCTCGATACGATGTCTGAGGTGACGCCCACCTATAGCTGCAAAGGTACGTTCATAGGCATCGAGTACAATCCGATTCGCGCGATCGCCAATAGCGTGCGTATTAACCTGAAAACCGTGAGCAATGATGAGCTGGAATAACCGCTGAATCCGCTCAGGAGACGTGACCATTAACCCGCGTTGTGACGGGGCATCATGGTATGGCGAGAGCAGGGCAGCGCCACGGCTACCTAAAGCTCCATCACCATAAATTTTGACACTCCGCACGGTAAGCTTATCGTCTGCTGAGAAATACGGGCCAGCGGCCAAGAGCTCGGGTAAGCGTGGTTCCGTGGCAGCGAGCATGCCATAGATGCGTAGTGGTAATTGTGATTGCTTTGCCAGTTGCTGATAAGCGGCAAAGGTGGTTGCATCGATACCGGCATCATGTACCCCTGTTATCCCGTGTTGTAGCAAATGGGAGAAGGCTAATTTTAAGGCATCTTGTTGTTGTTCGATAGTTGGGGCAGGGATAAGGTGAGCGACGAGCTGCATGGCGTTATCGATGAGGACGCCAGTGGGCTGACCATTGCTGTCACGGATAATTTGCCCACCTTCAGGATCCAAGGTTGCTGCATTAATGCCAGCAAGTTCTAGCGCTTTAGCATTAACCCATGCCGCATGGCCATCAACACGCGTTAGGTAAACAGGGCGATCGTTTGAAATTTCTTGTAATGATTGCAGGCTCGGGAAGTGGCGTTCATGCCATAACTCTTGGTTCCAACCACGCCCGATAATCCATTCATAATCTGGGTTGTTCCTGGCGTAATTAGCAACTAGTTCTGCTGCGTGTTGTTCCGATGTCGCGTCGCGCAAATCAACAAGCTGTAAATTTTGACCAAGACCAAGTACGTGCCCATGTGCATCAATTAAACCGGGTAATACATAACGTCCACCTAAATCGATGCGTTGCTGTTTAGTGAGTTCGGGAAACATCGATTCAAGTTGCTGTTTATTCCCTACCGCTGCCACGCGGCCATCACGAACGAGTAGAGCGTTAAATGACGTTAGTTGAGCATCATTACCTGGAGTCCCCGTAAGCGTGTAGCCAGTGAAGTTATAATAGAATGCATCGGCGGACCATGCCGAAATCGAAATTAACAATAAAGTTACAAAACTAATCAAACGTAAAATTTGCATATCGATCTCTTTATCTATAGCAAGTTAGATGAAATTTAATCCTTAGTTGTCCGTAAACGTGTACAGCATGAATTTACAATTTGGTAACAGTATGGCTTCAAAATGCCTCTAATGTGTGTACAATACGCTAAATGTTAATAGACATTGGGACGCAAAATAGTCATGAAAATACTTATTATTGGCTCACAATTTTTTGTTCGTGCTGGGCTTATTCAAGTGTTAACTGGATTTTCTGATGACTTAGCGATTTTTGAAGCGCCAACCTTTGCCATTGCTCAAGAATATTTGCGTCACCAAACTGACTATAACTTAATTTTTCTTGATATGGATATCCCTGACGCAGAAATTCGGCCTTGTTTGCAAACGTTGAAAAAAATTTCGCCAACGGCGCATATTGTATTATTGAGCTGGCCACGCCCGCTATCTGAAATTCGGCAGGCATTAAGTAATGGCGTACGCAGCTATTTACCGAAAGATGCGAGTGCAGAAGAAGCAAAACAGGCTATTCGAATATTGCTGCAAAACGATCGTTATTTACCCGAGGAATCTCGTTTAAGCGATGTTACTACGCGACAAGGGCCAGCCGAGCATTTTCTATCACCACGACAACTCGAGATTATGCAATTGTTGGCGCAAGGCTTATCCAATAAAGAAATTGCCACTATTCTTGGGATTACCGAAGGCACCATCCGCGTACATTTATCTGCTATATTTAAAGCCATCAAAGTATCGAATCGAACTGAAGCCACTTTATGGTATCTATTACGGCAAAAGCGTTTGGTGAATTAGATGGAATTAGCCGAGTTGCTTCGTAGTTTGGAGCAAAGTAAGCATGCCCCGACGGAACGTTGGGATCCTCCTTATTGCGGTACAATTCCAATTGCCATAGATGAGCAGGGGCGTTGGCTCTATCAAAACACTCTGATTCAACGGCCTGCCTTGGTGCAATTATTTGCCAGCGTACTTGTTCGCGAAGCAGAGGACTATTTCCTCGTCACACCAGCAGAGAAAGTGAAGATTACTGTTGCCGATGTACCCTTTGTGGTTGTTACCTGGCACTATATTCACGAGCAGGGGACGCCAGTAATTCAAGTAACAACCAACATTGGCCAACAGTTCGGCCTCTCACGCGCGCATCCCTTACTAATGAAACAAGATATTCCCTATGTCGATTGCGGCCGTGACTTGTGGGCTAAAGTTCACCGTAATGTGTTCTATCAATGGAGTGAGATAGCTCAGGTAGAGCCAAGTCCTATTGGTGAACGCTACTTTATCGAGAGTGCAGGCGAAAAATTTTACCTAGCGTCCGCTTAGCGATGATGTTTGCCTGTCACTCAACGCTACTTTATCATACGCTACTTCTTTTTTATTAGAGCTTGAGACTTCAGCCATGATGCCGATCAGGATAACGCTTGCCCAGCTGGATTTTACGGTGGGTGCTATCACACGTAATACCGAGACCATCCTTGCAACGCTCAAACAGCACGAATCGAGTGATTGTGTCATTTTCCCAGAACTAGCCATTACCGGATACTCTCCCGAAGACTTATTATTACGGGATGATTTTCTACAACAGGTTGAGCAGGCAGTGGATAGTATTGCGCAGGCAGCAGGCGAACAACTGGTTATTGTCGGTCATCCACATCGAATGGGCAGTGAAGTATTTAATTCGGTCTCAGTACTACATCAAGGGCAATGCTTGGTGCGCTACCATAAACAACGCTTACCGCAGTATGGGGTGTTCGATGAGCAGCGTTATTTTATTCCAGGTCACCAACCTGGCCGCTTTAGCTGGCGCGGCAAGCACTTTGGATTACTGATATGTGAAGACTTATGGCATGCGGCACCATTAGCACAATTGGCGGGAGCACCGTTGGATGCGGTGATTGCGATCAATGCATCACCTTATGAAGTTGATAAGCACCGGCAACGTCTGCATGTGTTACAGCAGCGCAATAGCGAAGTATCGGTACCGATTTTTTATGTCAATAACTGTGGTGGCCAAGATGATTTGGTGTTCGATGGACATTCATTAGTTATCGATCAGCAAGGTAACTTGGTGGCAGAATTGCCTCATTGTGAACCTGTTTGTGCAACGATTTGTTGGGACGCTGCTGGCTTAGCGCTTGAAGATGAGCGTTATGTCCCACGTTCACCTGCAGGACTCCACGCTGATGTTTACCAAGCTCTGGTGTTAGCCGTGCGTGATTATGTGCGTAAAAATGGATTCCAAGGAGTAACACTGGGGCTATCAGGTGGTATTGATTCTGCCTTAACGTTGGCAATTGCTGTAGATGCTCTAGGAGCTGATAGAGTACATGCGGTGATGATGCCGTTTCGGTATACCTCACAAATGAGCCAGGACGATGCGGCAGAGCAAGCGAAGCGTATGGGAGTACGCTATGATGTCGTACCCATTGAACCTATTTATGAAGCCTTTATACAACAGTTAGGGCCTTTGTTTGTGGGTACGGAAGCCGACACTACAGAGGAAAACCTGCAAGCTCGAGCACGCGGTACTTTACTTATGGCAGTGTCCAATAAAACCCAGTCACTGGTGCTGACCACAGGTAATAAAAGTGAGCTGGCAGTCGGCTACTGTACCTTGTACGGGGATATGAATGGTGGTTTTGCGCCCTTGCGGGATGTTCCGAAAACGTTAGTTTTTGAGTTATCGCGTTATCGCAATACACTGGGGGAAGTCATCCCAGAGCGGGTTATTTCTCGCCCACCCTCTGCAGAGTTAGCGCCAGGACAGCTTGACCAAGATAACCTGCCTGATTATGGCGTTCTGGATCAAATTCTCATGTTATATGTCGAGCAAGATTGGTCAGCTGATGCCATTATTAAGTCTGGCTTCAATGAGGCTGATGTATTGCGTGTGGTACGCTTGGTTGATATTAATGAATATAAGCGGCGACAAGGGGCTATTGGTCCGAAAATCACGGCGCGTAATTTTAGCCATGATCGGCGCTATCCAATTACTAATCATTTTCGCTATGAATTAGAACGGCAGGTGCGTTCACGGAGTTTACATGAAAAAAATTGAA
This sequence comes from Pseudidiomarina indica, assembly GCA_029279945.1. Classification (GTDB taxonomy): domain Bacteria; phylum Pseudomonadota; class Gammaproteobacteria; order Enterobacterales; family Alteromonadaceae; genus Pseudidiomarina; species Pseudidiomarina indica_A. Next base: position 130,397 of record JAJUHK010000005.1, read on the forward strand.
GCAATTATCAAACCGTTCAAATTAGATGACGTTCGTGAGGCGCTTTCAGAAATTGGTATTGCTGGGATGACAGTATCCGAAGTAAAAGGCTTTGGGCGTCAAAAAGGACATACCGAGTTATATCGGGGTGCTGAGTACATGGTAGATTTCCTGCCTAAGGTAAAGCTAGAAATTGTGGTGGCAGACCATCAAGTTGAGCAGTGTATCGACACCATTATTGAAACAGCGCAAACGGGAAAAATTGGCGATGGGAAGATTTTTGTCACTAATGTTGAACGGGTGATTCGGATTCGTACTGGGGAAGAAAACGAAGACGCGGTGTAAGTCACCGCGTCGTTTGTTCAGATGGTACAGGTTAGCGTAACTTTGCGAGGTATTCACTGCTTGGGAAGTTATGTGCGAGCGTTGCTAGCGCATCAGCTTTGAGTTCGTCTAACCCTAATTGATCATAGGCGTGTGCCATTACCGCTAAGGCATGTTCAACTTCTGGCGTATCAGCAAAGTTTTCTAAAATGTATTTGCCACGATTGGCAGCCGCTAAATACGCTTCGCGTTTAATATAGTAATCGGCAACCGCAAGTTCATGTTGAGCTAATCGGCTCTTGATACCGATCATCCGCTGGCGTGCATCAGCAGCATACTTACTGTCAGGGAAACGTCGTACTAATTCACCGTAATCATCAAATGCTTCGCGTGCTTTCGATGGGTCGCGATCGGAACGGTCAACTCCGAGTAAATCTTGGAATAAGTTTTCTGATGCTCGCTCATTGGTAAGACCGCGCATATACAGCACATAATCAATCGCTTGGTGGTTTGGGTTCAAGCGCGTAAAACGGTCAATCGCCGCAAGCGCTTTGTCGATATCACCAGTTTTATAGTAAACATAGATGAGATCAAGTTGGATTTGGTGCGTTAATGCGCCAAATGGAAATCGCTTATTCAATTCTTCGAGAGTTTGCCGAGCACCTACATAGTTACCACCATAGATAGAGCGTTTAGCACGCTCATAGCCAGCTTCAACATCAGTAATACGTTCTCCTGAATATTCATCAGGTGAACTGGAGCATGCAGTTAAGACTAATCCGGCAACACAAGCTACAATTAGACGGAATTTCATAATATGATTTTTTATCTCTGTTGATTTAACTTTGGTGCAGCGCCCTAATCACAGGTACACTATACGTACGACTTTAACGCATTCTAGCGCAGCATGGGCTGCTTTCACAGGTCCTATTTCTATTTTATGAGTGAACAAATTTTATTAACAGGTTATGTACCCGATTCAGCCAACGGCAAGCGATTGGACCAAACTCTTGCAGAGATGTTCCCGGATTATTCACGGTCACGGCTAAAAAACTGGATCACTGAGGGATGTGTGAAGGTTGAAGGTACTGTAGTGGACAGGCCGCGTGAGAAAGTCTTGTACGGTATGGCAATCGAAGTTGCTGCTGAACTGCAACTTGAACAACGGTTCACAGCACAACCACTTTCGTTAAATATTGTCTATGAAGATGACGATATTATGGTCATTAATAAGCCTGCCGGATTAGTTGTTCATCCGGGTGCAGGAACGCCTGATGGTACCTTGCTCAATGCATTGTTACACCATTTCCCAGCTATTGATCAGGTTCCCCGTGCCGGTATCGTGCACCGTCTTGACAAGGATACAACCGGGCTGATGGTGGTAGCGAAGACGGTTCCAGCCCAGACCCATTTGGTTGCTGCTTTGCAAAACCGCGAGATCACAAGGGAATATGAAGCTGTCTGTAATGGTGTATTAACGGCAGGTGGAATGGTGGATGAACCTATTGCACGGCATCCGACCAAGCGTACACATATGGCTGTCGTCGCGTTGGGAAAACCAGCGGTAACCCATTATCGAGTAGTGGAACGGTTTCGCGCCCATACCCACTTACGTTTACGCTTAGAAACTGGACGTACTCACCAAATTCGTGTGCATATGGCACATTTGCGGCATCCGCTCGTTGGTGATCAGACCTACGGTGGCCGTCCGCGACCACCGCAGCAGGCCAGTGACGAGTTGTTACAGACGCTACGTAACTTTAAACGACAAGCGTTGCATGCAGTACGCTTGGAACTGCATCATCCCATCACGGGTGAATGGTTGAGTTGGGAGGCACCGACACCATCAGATATGGTGGAGTTGTTAGCAGTACTACGTCGTGATCGTAGTGAACACGGTAGCGACGATTAAGAGGAACGATGATGTTGTATCCGCTGTCTTGGTCATTACCAGTTGGAGTTCAAGCGGCGGTTACTTCGGTTACCACACCGGGCAACCTTGCCGCTCACGTGCAAGCAGAACCCAGCACTGTTATTCGCAACCGTCGGCAGTTGATACGCCAGCTAGACTTGCCAGTGGCACCACGTTGGTTAAATCAAATTCACAGCAATCAGGTCGTACATTTTAACGATGCTCGGCCGACCGTGACTGCGGATGCAATATACGCAGATCACGGCCCCGCAGTTTGTGCAGTACTTACAGCGGACTGCTTACCAATCCTTTTATGTAGTACTGATGGTGAGCAGATCGCAGCGATTCACGCTGGCTGGCGCGGGCTCGCACAGGGTATTATTCAACAAACATTACAACGGTTTCACGGTCCCCGTGAGAGAATTCTGGCTTATCTTGGCCCTGCCATCAGTGTTGCAGCATTCGAGGTAGGCGATGATGTGCGTGATGCATTTTTATCCTTCCAGGTAGTTGATTCTATAACTTTTCGCCCCCATAAACTAGGTAAGTGGCATGCTGATATATGCCAAATAGCAGCACGTTTATTAGCCCATGAAGGATGCCACCAGGTGACTTTTAGCCACCTTTGCACCTTTCAGGATTTACGCTGGTATTCGTATCGCCGCCAAGCAGAATGTGGACGCTTTGCGTCGCTAATTTGGAAAAATAATTAGTCTGAACGCTTGAAATCTACCCAACAATACCCACATTAAGTATCAGGTTATTAAGATTCTTTGAGGGTGAATCATGCGAATTGACAAGTTTACACATAAGTTCCAAATGGCATTATCTGATGCACAATCGCTTGCATTAGGAAATGATCACCAATTTATTGAGCCAGTACATGTGATGCATGCATTGCTTCATCAAGCAGATGGCTCGTTACCGTCGTTGCTGACCTACCTGCAAATCAATACCCAGGATTTTATCGGGCAGATTGCTGCGGCAGTTAAAAAGTTACCGCAAGTTCAAGGCGTTGGTGGTGATGTGCAAATTTCTTCAGCAACCGCAAAGTTGCTGAATCTTTGTGATAAATACGCACAAAAACGAAATGATCAGTTTATTTCGTCGGAACTATTTTTATTGGCTGCCACTGAAGATAACGGCGCTTTGGGGGAAATCTTGAAGCGACTTGGGGTAAGCCATGCCAAAGTTGAACAAGCTATTGAGAAGTTGCGAGGTGGTGAAACAGTGGTGAGTCAAAGTGCTGAAGATCAACGCCAAGCGTTAGCAAAATATACCATTGATCTAACCGAGCGTGCGGAGCAAGGTAAGTTAGACCCAGTGATTGGCCGTGACGATGAAATTCGTCGTACCATACAAGTATTGCAACGCCGCACTAAGAATAACCCAGTCCTTATTGGCGAGCCCGGTGTTGGTAAAACAGCCATTGTTGAAGGCTTAGCGCAGCGGATTGTTAATGGTGAAGTGCCTGAAGGCCTGAAGCATAAACGTGTGTTGTCGTTAGACTTAGGCGCGTTATTGGCTGGCGCCAAGTATCGGGGTGAGTTTGAAGAGCGCCTCAAGGCGGTATTGAACGAACTGAGTAAAGAGGAAGGTCGTATCATTCTCTTTATTGACGAGTTGCACACTATGGTCGGTGCTGGTAAAGCTGATGGTGCGATGGATGCCGGTAACATGTTGAAACCAGCGTTGGCTCGCGGTGAGTTACATTGCGTGGGGGCAACCACGTTAGATGAATATCGGCAATATATCGAGAAAGATGCAGCATTGGAACGCCGTTTCCAGAAAGTATTGGTCGATGAACCTTCGGTAGAAGACACAATCGCAATTTTACGAGGCTTGAAAGAGCGTTACGAAGTGCATCATTCGGTACAGATTACTGACCCAGCAATTGTCGCTGCCGCTACTCTGTCGCATCGTTATATCAGTGATCGTCAATTACCAGATAAGGCCATTGACCTTATTGATGAAGCTGCCTCAAGTATTCGGATGCAAATAGACTCCAAGCCAGAAGAGCTTGATCGGCTGGATCGTCGTATCATTCAATTGCAACTGGAACAAAAAGCGTTGCAAAAAGAAGAGGATGAGGCAAGTAAGAAACGCTTAGAACTGCTAGAAAACGAACTTCAAGAACAACAGCGAAAGTATACTGAGTTAGAGGAAGTTTGGCTTGCTGAAAAAGCTTTAGTGCAAGGTGAACAATCAATTAAGGCGCAGTTAGAAGAAGCCAAAATTGAGTTGGAAATTGCTCGTCGTGCTGGTGATTTGAACCGTATGTCGGAGCTTCAATATGGTCGTATTCCAGAGTTGGAGCGGCAATTACAGTCTGCAGCGGAAATCGATGAATCTGGCATGACTTTATTGAAGAATAAAGTCACTGAAGAGCAAATTGCTGATGTGTTGTCACGCTGGACAGGAATTCCAGTCAGCAAAATGTTGGAAGGTGAGCGTGAAAAACTGCTGCAGATGGAGTCACTTATGCACCACCGCGTGGTGGGACAAAATGAGGCTGTCACTGCTGTTGCCAATGCGATTCGCCGGGCACGGGCTGGTTTATCTGATCCGCAGCGACCTATTGGTTCGTTCTTGTTCCTCGGCCCAACTGGTGTGGGTAAAACTGAGTTATCAAAGGCGTTAGCTAACTTCTTATTTGACACCGATGACGCCATGGTGCGCATTGATATGTCGGAATTTATGGAGAAACACTCAGTTTCACGGTTAGTTGGTGCACCACCAGGATATGTGGGTTACGAAGAAGGAGGTTATTTGACTGAAGCGGTACGCCGTCGTCCCTATTCGGTCATCTTGCTGGACGAAATTGAAAAGGCCCATCCTGATGTATTTAATATTTTGCTGCAAGTACTGGATGATGGACGACTGACAGATGGTCAGGGGCGTACTGTTGATTTTAGAAATACAGTTGTGATCATGACCTCTAATATTGGTTCGGATGTTATTCAAGAAAAGGCTCATGAACAGAGCTATGACGAAATGAAGGCTGAAGTGGTGCAGATTTTAACACACTACTTCCGTCCTGAGTTCTTGAACCGAATTGATGAGACTGTTGTGTTCCATCCATTAGGTAAGGAGCATATTAAAAATATCGCTCAGATCCAGCTGGCGCGTTTATACGAGCGATTAGCGCAGCGGGATTATAAAATTCATTTATCTGAATCTGCGTTGGATTATCTGGCAGGCGTGGGGTTTGATCCAGTCTATGGCGCACGTCCATTAAAACGGGCGATTCAACAGGAGTTAGAAAACCCACTGGCACAAAAAATACTTGCCGGGGAACTTTTGCCACAAAAGGTTATCCAAGTGGATTATGAAGATGGATACTTAATTATCTCCCAGTAGGCTGACATGTCAGCCATTTCAAAGCCGAGCAACCAACCTTGCTCGGCTTTTTCTATTTATTGCCATCGTCAAGCTATGCTATGCTGTGCGGCCATTGTGTTGGGGGAAGTGAATTTATGCCAAGTGATAAAGAGCAATCAGTAGCTGCAGCAAAGACGCGCGGAATCTTTTTGCTGCCGAACTTATTAACAACAGCGGGTTTGTTTTCTGGTTTTTTTGCGATTGTTGCCGCAATGAATGGCCAGTTCGAATCAGCAGCTATAGCAATATTTATTGCCATGGTCTTTGACGGCCTTGATGGTCGCGTTGCTCGAATGACAAATACCGAGAGTGCATTTGGCGCAGAGTACGACAGTATGGCTGACATCGTATCCTTTGGTATGGCTCCTGCATTGGTAATGTACAGTTGGGCATTAGCGGACTTGGGTAAACTGGGTTGGCTAGCAGCGTTTATTTTTGTTGCTGGTGGTGCGCTGCGGTTAGCTCGCTTTAATACTAATATTGGTGTTTCCGATAAACGCTATTTCCAAGGTCTCGCAATTCCAAGCGGCGCAGCAATCGTTGCAGGGTTTGTTTGGGTTGGTAGCAAGTATGAGATCGAGCCTGCGAGTGTCGACTATATCGCAGCATTCTTAACCATTGCGGTTGGCTTACTAATGGTAAGTAATTTCCGTTACCACTCATTTAAAGATCTTGATTGGCGGAACCGCGTATCATTCATCGCTATTCTTCTTATCGTGTTGGCGTTTGTGGTGGTTGCCACTGAGCCATCGCTGGTATTGTTTTCAATTTTCTTGTTGTATGCCATTTCAGGTCCTATCACAACATTCCGTACAGTTAAGCACATTAAGCTCGAACATGTGGTCGGTGATACCGAATGTGATTTTGATAGCGAAGAGTTTAAACAGACAGATTTAAGCTCAAAAACTGATCAGGAAACGACTAAAAATACCACAACCGATTAAAAAACCAGCGAACGATTCAGGAACGGTGAAAAAGATCTTGCAGAGTGCGCGGCGATCCTTATAATTCGCCGCCGTTGTCACCAAGCAGTGGCGGCAAGTTAAGGACGCAGAGATTGCAAAAAAGATCCAAAAGGATCTTGACCTTAACAGGGGGTTGCGTATAATACGC
>JAJUHK010000006.1 GCA_029279945.1 Pseudidiomarina indica
GATCCATTCCGAACTCAGTAGTGAAACGCTTCAGCGCCGATGGTAGTGTGGGGCCTCCCCATGTGAGAGTAGGACACTGCCAGGCTTCAAATCGAGAACCCCGAGCTTACGCTCGGGGTTTTTTTATGCCTATACATACCCCATTCATGTTCGAATCACCCTTTTTTATTCGAAAAAATCGAAGCATACTCGCTAATTAATCCGATATCTCATTTTCAAAAATAAGCTACACTTCTGATAGTTCATTATCAGGGAGTTATCGCATGTTTAAAAATACCGCTCATAGCTACGGCTGGGTAAGCATTGCGATGCATTGGATCACCGCAGTATTGGTCATCGGGTTGTTTATTCTTGGCTATTGGATGTTAACCCTAGGCTACTACGACAGCTGGTACCGATTAGGCCCTTGGTGGCATAAATCATTCGGTATTACCTTGTTGGTGTTGACCGTGATCCGGCTGTTGTGGAGCTTATCGAATCAAAAACCAGAACCTTTGGGGACACCGTGGGAAAAGCGTGGTGCAACCGTAGGTCATGCACTTATTTATGGATTGTTGTTTGTTACGTTAATTAGTGGTTATTTGATTTCAACGGCGGATGGTCGAGGTATTTCTGTATTTGATTGGTTCGAAGTGCCAGCGTTAATTACAAGCATACCGCAGCAGGAAGACATTGCCGGAGTGATTCATTGGTATGCCGCTCTCACATTAGTGATTGTTGCCGCGGGACATGCATTAGCTGCGTTGCGCCACCACATCGTTAATCGTGATAACACCCTTAAACGTATGTTGCGGCCCACTCCACCAGGCCAATAAACGATTGAAAAATTTTTATCTTATTATTCTATTCATCAGGAGATTTTTATGAAAAAACTAGCTTTAGCAACATTGATTTCGCTCGCTACCCTCGGTGCAACTTCAGCACAAGCTGCTGATTATGTTATCGACACTAAGGATGCACATGCATTTGTGCAATTCAAAATCAGCCACCTAGGATACAGCTGGTTATTAGGTCGCTTTAACGATTTCGAGGGCACCTTTAGCTACGATGAAGCCGATCCAAGCGCAGCCAAAGTTGATGTCACCATTAATGTAGCCAGCGTCGATAGTAACCATGCAGAGCGTGACAAGCATTTACGGAGTGCTGATTTCTTTAATGTGAGCAAGTACCCAAAAGCGACTTTCGTATCAACCAGCTATACGCCAAATGGTGATGGTACAGGTGTATTGAAGGGTAAATTTACGCTACATGGCACCACGAACGACATTGCTATTGATGTGAAAGAAATTGGTTCAGGACAAGATCCTTGGGGTGGTTTCCGGCGTGGTTTTGAAGGTACTGTGACGATTAAACCAGCTGACTACGGAATGAAGTATGATTTAGGTCCAGCGTCTGAAACTGTTGAGATCTTCTTATCGATTGAAGGTATCAAGAAGTAACAGAACTGTGCACAATAAGCTTGCGGCTATAGCTGCAAGCTTTCTCTTTCCCGATAGCAGCGTAGTGCGTTTGCAGTATCCCCTAGCTTGTCGTAAGTTACAGCTAAATCTAACAACAATTGACGTGATGGCTGCTGTTCTGCTGCTTTACGTAACGCCCGTTGCGCTAAGGTTAAATCATTCGTTTGTAATGCTAACTGTCCCAACGCATGTAGTAACACCGCGTCATCTGGGTGTTGCTTGAGCTTCTCTTGAATCAAATTACGCAGTTCTGGGCCGGGCACCAACAAGTTATGCTCAAGTAAATAAGCAATATCTAGTTCACCACGTTTTAGCGCGCGTGCTGCCACTTTATCTGCTGCTGCCGTAGCGTCGAAGGTTTTTAAAGCACGTAAGTAAGCCCGCCGAATAACCGCATCACGGCGTTGATCGCGACTTAGTCCTTGCCAATAATCTTGCAATGAAGATGCGCCTAGACGCCCTGCCTCGAGCATCAAATTAAACTGAACTTCTTCTTGTAGTGCAGCAAATTCTTGTGGGCTAAAAAGTTGTTGTTTAGCAGCGCGAGGGAGTAAGTCGGCAAGATCATGGTAACGTTGCATTGAGCGCATCCCCAGAATTGCGTACCGCAACAAACTTGGGTGGTGCGGATAATCTGCCAACAACGCTTTCAATTCTGGCCAACGCCGCTCTACAGCATCCGAAGACTCCCGCAGCGCTAGAATCATTTCAGTTAATGGTAACTCATTTGTTTGATGACTGCGGGTCAACCACTCGCGTGCTTGTTTGATATCACCCACCCGTTGCGCAGCGTAGGCTGCTAATAGGGCATCGGTAGGCAGTTTACGTAATTGCCAAGCCCGATTAATGGCTCTAGAACTGGCATCGTAATCCCCATGATTCAACTGAATCAGGGCTTCTCGAAAAGCTTGTTCTGCTTTAACTTCACGACGTTGGCCGAACCATTTAATTCCCCATTCGGTGCCGCGGATCAAACGTCCGATAAAGCGTAATATTACCCGCAGGATAAGTAACACCACCACCAGCAGAATCAGCGCGGCAACCAAGCTGGTCTCGATAGTGTAGTTACCCACTGCGATAAGCACATAACCAGTATTGCCTGACCACAAGGGGCCTACCAGCAAACCTGCAATGACAAGTACGATGATAGTGATGGCCGTTTTCATGGCTTAACCCCCTTGCCCAAGCTGCTGTGCGAGACGCTCCAGTTGTCTTTGTGCTTCAAGTTGCGCAGGATAAGCTGGGCGCAACTGTTGCTGTCGTAACTGCTGTAATTGGCCAATAGACGCTGCTAGATCAGTGTTGTTGATGACACTGGCAACGTGTTGGAGCAGGTGAATAGCTTCATCAAGATTGGCTTCGTAGAGTGTTTGGGAATTGTGGAGTGCTGCTTGTTGCGCTAACTGCAATTGCAGCAGCACGCGCTGTTGCAGTACGTTAAAGTAAGCTTGTTCAAGCATCGGAGCAACCGCTTGATCATGGCGCTGCACCTGAATGAATTGACTGAATAAAGTTGCCATGCTGCGTTGTAAGTTGCTTAACCAAGTATTATCTGAGCTTGGGTCAGTCCCTGCGTTAGGTTGTGTTACTGATTGCTGCCAATCTTGTTCGGCCAGTTGTGCACGAATACCTATCAGGGCTAGACTCGCTGCCGATACTTGTTGTTGCGGTAGCTGTTCAAGCCGCGCGATATCACTTACCAATGCTTCGCGAACAGCAAAGTGTGCAGGATTATCGAGTGCTGTAAGATGAGACAAGGCCAACTTCAAAAAGGCAATCGCAGCTGCAATATCATGCTCAATCCATAGCTTCATTGCTGCACGGTCGGTAAGGTTACGCGCTTCAAAAATCCGCCAATGGGCTTCTTGCGATAAATCGAGGTTAGCAAGCTCAGCTTGGACCGACTTTACCGCCATATGATAATTATCGAGCTGCTGTTGTTGCTGCCGTAACTGGTTTCTGACAGCTTGTTCTAAGGCAGCCGTAGATTGATTGACTTGCTGCGCAATTCGCCCCTCTAGCGCACTTAGCTGCTGCTCGAATTGACTCATGGAGGCAGCGGTTTGCTGTTGTTGGGCGGTCATAGCCGCCAGTTGCTGTTGATGATGTGGCCACCATTTGGCGTATCCTAACCAGCCCGCAGCGCCAATTGCCAGCAACAATACGAGTGCAACCCACCAGCCGCCATAGCCTTTTTTAGTCGTAGGCTGTGCTGCGTTTACCACCGGCTGTTCAGCCGCTACTGGAGCACTTGTGGTTGTCTCGGGAGTTTGGTTTGACTCGCTCATAACAGTTCCTTTTGCTGTTCAACTTGGTGTTGCCACGCCTCGGCAATTGCAAAGGGGGTAGCACTATGGGCAACCACCACATTTTTTTGTAGGGCGGATGGGATGAGGTGCTTAAGTCGGTCACTGGCGACGATCCAGTAACAGCTGGCAAGCCAATCGATGTCAGCATTGGGTACCGCAGCTAAAAAGTAACCCAATTGCTCAGCACTAGTCACCACAATACCGTTTACATGGTGTCGCCAGAGTTGATATTCATGGTCAGAAATAGTGGCTTGCTGGCGTTGATATACCTCTAAAAAGGTAACATCTGCACCGCGTGCGGTAAGCGTCTCAGCCACCAGATCACGGCCACCTTTACCGCGGACAATAAGCCAGCGTTGACCTTTGACGTCGGCCAGCTCCGGAAATTCAAGTAAGGACTCACTATTATGTTGTCGCCAAGGACAATTCACGGGGCGCCCCACTACTTTCGCAATCGCTGCTGCACTGGTCGGCCCAACCGCGTACCAGCGTGCGATAGGCATAGGGATGCCTGGGGCCCAGTCCTTGGCCTGTTGTGCAAAATAATGAGCCGCATTGACGCTGACCATGAGGCCAGCATCCCATTGCTGTCGCAGAATTCCCGCAAGGCTATGGTTAGGATCATCGTAGCTATGGATAGTTACCATACTCTTACTGCTGCTGGTGAGGTCAACCCCTAGAGCAGCTGCACGTTGCGATAGTAAGCGAGTGACTTCAGTCACTTGGTTGTCAGGGCGTAACAGCAGTAAGTGATGATTCATGACTGCAACTCATTCTCTGCATAAACGTCGGTTAAAATTTTACCGGCTCCACGGGCGAGCAAATAGTCGGCTAATTCAGCACCTAATGCTTCGGCATGATCGCGGTGGCCACTGATTTCTCCTTCGATGATTTCACTTCCATCAGGGCGGCCCACTAGACCACGCAAATAGACTTGATCACCATGGAGTTCAGCATAGGCACCGATGGGTACTTGGCATCCCCCTTGTAAGCGTCGGTTCATAGCCCGTTCAGCTAACACACAACTGCGTGTATCAGGGCACGTGAGGGGTGCTAACAGCGCTTTAGTTTCAGCGTCATCGCTACGGCATTCAATACCCAACACCCCTTGCCCGTTAGCGGGTAAGCACAACTCAACGGCGATGCGCTCTTTGATACGATCAGTCAGCCCTAAACGAACCAATCCTGATGCCGCAAGAATGATGGCATCAAATTCGCCTTCATCAAGTTTGCGTAGGCGTGTTTGTACGTTACCACGCAAATCACGAATGATTAAGTGTGGGTAATGAGCCAATAATTGGCATTTACGGCGTAAGCTACAAGTGCCGACAACCGCGCCAGCTGGTAACTCATCGAGGCGGGCATAGTGGTTGGAAACAAATGCATCGCGTGGATCTTCACGCTCGCAGATACCAAATAATTCTAAGCCTGGTGGAAACTCAACAGGCAAATCTTTCATGGAATGGACGGCAAGGTCAGCCTTGCCTTCTAACATGGCCACTTCCAACTCTTTCACAAACAGCCCTTTACCGCCAATTTTGGCAAGCGGCGTGTCGAGAATGACGTCGCCGCGGGTACTCATCGGCAATAGCTCAACAGTTAAGTTGTCGTGTAGTTGCTCCAGCCGCGCTTTAATATGTTCTGCTTGCCACATGGCAAGCATGCTTTTACGGGTGGCGATGCGTAATGTTCTACTCATAACAGCGATGCTCTTATTTTTAATATTATGCTTGTGGAGGCGCTAACTTAATTGGTATTTCTGCTTGGCGACTAGCGGCGTCGTTGAGTAGCGCCCATAATTCACTACCGGTACGGTTATCGATCCACTGACCATCATGATATTCAAAATGATGGCCGTTAAATTTGGTGGCAACCCATAACTGATGCAGAGGTGGTTGCTTATTGATAACCATTTTACTGCCGTTCGGGAAGGTTAACTCTAAAATGTCGCCGCCTGATTCGCAGTCAATATCCACCTCGCACGCTTCGATGGCTTCTTCGATAGCCAAAATGGTAGCTTCGGCGAGTTCGTGGTATTCGTGCTCTAGCATGTTTACTCCTGATAATGACATTTGTGCGTTGCAATGCGATGATATGCGCACTGGCTAAAAACCGTAACAATTAGGTACAGTTTACCGATGTTTAACTTGAAAGTAATGCGTCTTATCATTGTAGCAGGAACCCTGAGCTTTATCGCTGCTTGTGGTCAAAAAGGGCCGCTTGAATTACCGCCACCGGTGGAGCAAAACCAACCCGCTGCACCAGCCGATCCTAGTGAGTAATTATGAGTTTTGACTATCACGATGGCCTTCTCTATGCAGAACAATGCAGCGTCGCTGCATTGGCGGCCCAACATGGCACACCTCTCTACGTGTATTCCCAACAACAGATAGTGAAGAATTGGCAACAGTTTGCGGCAGTGTGGCCAGCCCCTCACCGCTTATGTTACGCCGTTAAAGCAAATAGTAATTTAGCCGTGCTCAATGTATTAGCCCAGTTAGGTGCTGGTTTTGATATTGTTTCTGGCGGAGAGTTAGCGCGCGTGCTTGCGGCCGGTGGTCGTGCTGACCGAGTGGTGTTTTCTGGGGTTGCGAAAAGTCGTGCCGAGATGGCTGCAGCATTAGAGCAGGGAATTTACTGTTTCAATGTGGAATCGGCTGCCGAGCTGGAGCAATTAAACGACGTGGCGCGAGCCCACCAAATAACGGCACCTGTTTCCTTGCGCGTTAACCCAGATGTGGACGCTCAAACGCACCCATATATTTCCACGGGGCTAAAAAGTAATAAGTTTGGCATTGCGATGCGACATGCCCGTGATGTGGCTGTGCGGGCGCAGGATCTCCCGCATATTCAGCTGCAAGGTGTGGATTGCCATATTGGGTCACAAATTTTGACGGCTGCACCATTTCTTGATGCTGCTGACCGTATGTTGGCACTTATCACGCAATTGCGAGGCGATGGTATCACCATCAGCCACTTAAATATGGGGGGCGGTATAGGTATCCCATATCAGCATGAACAGGCATTGGATGTTAGCGCTTACTTACTTGAGTTGCAGCGTCGTGCTGATGCGGTTGGTGGTTTAACCTTGATGCTTGAACCGGGCCGCTCGATTGTCGGCAATGCTGGGATATTAGTGACGGAAGTTATCTATCATAAGGCCGGTGACGATAAAGATTTCCTATTGGTCGATGCCGGTATGAATGATTTAATGCGGCCTGCACTGTATCAGGCGTATCACGATATTATCCCAGTCAAGCAAAGCTCTGCATCACCAATGCTGGTGGATGTGGTTGGGCCGGTATGTGAAACGGGCGATTTTCTGGGGCATGCGCGTCATTTAGCGGCAGCTGCGGGCGATTTATTAGCGGTGATGAATGCAGGAGCCTACGGATTTACCATGAGTTCTAATTACAACACCCGCCCGCGAGCAGCTGAAGTGATGGTAGTGGGTGATAACGCCCATGTGATCCGGGAGCGTGAAACCTTGAGTGAGTTATGGAAAGGTGAGCATATTGTGGAGCTGCGACGATGAACTTCTCGAAAATGCATGGCCTTGGTAATGACTTTATGGTGATCGATGCGGTGACCCAGAACGTATATGTGAATCCGGAGCAAATTCGACATTGGGCAGATCGGCATCGTGGGGTTGGCTTCGATCAATTGCTGTTGGTGGAACCGCCCTATGATCCAGATTTAGATTTTCATTATCGAATTTTTAATGCCGATGGGTCAGAAGTTGCGCAATGTGGGAACGGGGCACGTTGCTTTGCGTTGTTCGTGAAACTCAAAGGGTTGAGCTCTAAAAACCACCTTAAGGTTAGTACCAAAGCAGGTAAAATGGTCTTGCACCATGAGCGCGATGGCCGCATCACCGTCGAAATGGGGACTCCTATGTTCCAGCCGGCGGATATTCCATTTAAGGCAAATAAAGAAGAACTCACCTATATTTTACGTGAGCAAGATCAAACCATTCTTGCGGGTGTGATGGGGATTGGTAATCCACATTGTGTGCTTGAGGTGGACAATATTGAAACTGCGCCAGTGGCATCACTTGGGCGAGCGCTGGCGACCCATGAACGCTTCCCTGAAGGCGTAAATGTTGGCTTTATGCAACTTATTAATGACCATCACATTAAGCTGCGCGTGTACGAGCGTGGCGTGGGAGAAACCCAAGCCTGTGGCAGTGGTGCCTGTGCCGCCGCTGTGGTTGGGATGCGACAAGGAAAACTAGCCGATCAGGTCACCGTTGATTTACCTGGCGGTTCACTGATGATTCGATGGCAGCCTGGGCAAGCTGTGCGGATGACAGGACCAGCAGAACATGTTTACGATGGATATATCAAACTATGACAAGTGATGTAAAACCTCTTGAGCAAACGGTGGTGGATGACACACTGATTGCTGAATACCTCATTGAAAACCCCGATTTCTTTGAACGTCACCCGCAGTTATTGCAGCAACTAAGTTTGCGGCATCAGCAGCAGGGTGCGATTTCATTGGTGGAGCGTCAACAACAAGTTCTGCGCCAGCGCATCATGCAGCTGGAGGAGGAAATCACTGACTTGATGGTAACGGCACGGCGCAATGAGGAAATTTTCCAAGCGTACAGCGATTTGTATGTTGCGCTGTTAGCTTGTGATGATTTACCGAGCATTATGGATGCACTGCAGGACACTTTCTCGACACGCCTACAGATGCCAGCATTGACGTTGAAGTTCTTCGATAGCCCAATAGAGCTCGATGAGCAATTCACTTTCGCTGCAGACACCCACAAAATGCTACTGAGTAAACGGTTTCAAAATAGTGCAGTGTATTTAGGTCGGCTGACTGCTGAGGAGAAGAAATTGTTGTTTCCCAATGAGGCAATTAACTCGGTGGCGTTGTTGTTGTTGGGCAAAAAAGGTGAATTAGGTATGCTGGCGATTGGTAACCATGATGCTGGCCATTTTGAACCAGCAATGGACACACTGTTAGTACGCCAATTACAGGCGTTACTCAGCCGAATTTTGCCGCCGTTGCTACAGCATCAATCCCAACACCATGACTTTAGCTGAACTTCGCCAACCATTTTTAGACCATTTAGCCGGCGAGCGCGGGCTCGCCGAATTAACCCTTACCAATTACGGACGCATTTTGGCCGATGACATAGAGGCTCTAGGCAGTCAGCGTGTTACCCAACCACAACAACTAACGGTTGCGGTCATGGAGCGCTTGCTGGTGGGGTGGCGCCGCCGCGGTTTGGGTGATTCCTCATTGGCATTACGTTTGGCGGCCTGGCGCACTTTCTGTGACTACCTGATCCGTGAAGATTGGTTGGTTGATAACCCAGCCAAACAACTCAAAGCCCCGAAGAAAGCGAAACGGTTACCGAAAAACCTCGATGTGGACAGCATTACACAGCTATTACGGCTGCCAGCTGATGATCCGCTGGCTATTCGTGACGCCGCTATGATGGAACTCCTTTATAGTAGCGGGTTGCGATTAGCCGAGCTGGTGGCATTAGATGTGGATGCGATTCACACCCGTCACCGAGAATTACGGGTACTAGGCAAAGGGAATAAAACCCGCATTGTTCCTTATGGGCGGTTTGCCGCTGAGGCGCTCGAACGTTGGTTACCGATTCGAGCACAATGGCTGGGTGGGCGGATTGATGAGCTAGCGCTATTCATTTCTCAACGGGCGCAGCGCATCCATCCGCGTACCGTGCAGCAACGATTAAACTATTGGGGACAGCAGCAAGGTCTAAACAGCACCTTGCACCCACACAAACTCCGTCATTCTTTTGCCTCACATATGTTAGAATCAAGCGGTGATTTACGTGCTGTGCAAGAGTTGTTAGGGCACGCCAATTTAAGCACAACTCAAGTGTATACCCACCTTGACTTTCAGCACCTCGCCAAAGTTTATGATGGTGCACACCCGCGCGCCCGAAAAAAGAAAACGTAGGTAAATTCATGCAGTTTTATCGCCGATTACAACCCGTTCAAGCCGTGAGCTTTGATCTGGACGACACGCTATACAACAACGTACCCGTGATGCAGCGCGCTGAACAGGCCATGCGCGATTATGTCGCCCAGCACTTCCCTCGTACTGCGGTGTGGCAAACAACAGATTGGCTCGCGCAACGACAACGATTATTGCAAGAGCAGCCAGATCTAGGCAGCAATATGACGCACTTACGGAAACAATCCCTAGCTGAGGGCTTGCGTTATTTCGGCATTAATGAGGATGAGATTCCTGCGGCGGTGGCGGCAGCATTTAACCACTTCATGCTGTTTCGTAATGATGTTGAGATCGATGCCGTAGTACACCAAGCGTTACGAGAATTAGCTGACGCGTATCCAGTGATTGCGCTTAGTAATGGCAATGTTGATGTTGAGGCGATTGGCTTAGCGCCTTATTTTTCAGCAGTCTTTCAACCAATGGATGAATTACGTGGCAAACCGTTCAGCGATATGTTTGTTGCGGCACAACGTGAACTACCAGCGATTGCAGCGCACAGCTGGTTGCATGTTGGTGACAGTCCACAGGCTGATATTTTAGGTGCCCATCGCGCAGGTTGGCAAAGTGCATGGTTTACCGGTGGATTAGGTCGTGTCGAGCACTTACACGTGTTACCAACCTTAGCCTATCACGATTTAACGCAACTCGTTGATTACTTACTGGCTGCACGGCGATAACTGGTTGCATATACAGTAGTCAGGATTTAAACTGAAATTTTAGCTGGCTTGGAAGAACATCATGTACGAACACCCGTTACTTTCCGAACTCAACGATAAACAGCGCGATGCGGTTAGTACGATGGAGCGTCATTTGCTCGTGTTGGCGGGTGCCGGAAGTGGCAAAACCCGTGTCTTGGTGCATCGGATTGCATGGCTGATTCAAACCCAAGGCGTATCACCACATAGTATTTTGGCGGTGACCTTTACCAATAAAGCAGCCGCTGAAATGCGCGGGCGGATTGAGCAACTGCTGGGTAGTTCGGTACGCGCTATGTGGATGGGTACCTTCCATGGTTTGGCGCATCGCTTACTCCGCGCGCACTATATGGATGTCGGACTACCTCAGAACTTCCAAATCCTCGATAGTGATGACCAGCAGCGGTTGATTAAACGCATTATTCGCAGTTTAAATCTTGATGAAAAGCGCTGGCCACCAAAGCAAGCGCAATGGTTTATTAACCATAATAAAGATGAAGGGCTACGACCTCATCATTTAGATGGATATGATATCAATGACCGCACCTTAAAAGAGATCTATGAAGCTTATCAAGTGGCTTGTGATCGTGCAGGATTAGTTGATTTCGCCGAGTTACTGCTGCGAGCGCATGAGTTGTTGCGCGATAATAAGCATATACGGGAACATTATCAGCGGCGTTTCCGGTATATCTTGGTGGATGAGTTCCAGGATACCAACACCATTCAATATAGTTGGATTAAACTCCTTTCTGGGGTCGGCCAAGACCAACCACATACAAATTACGTCACCATTGTTGGCGATGACGACCAATCTATTTATGGCTGGCGCGGAGCGCGGGTAGAAAACATCCAGTTATTCTTACGTGATTACCCCAATGCTGAGACCATTCGTTTGGAGCAGAACTATCGTTCCACCAATACCATTTTGACTGCCGCAAATGAAGTGATTGCGAACAACCAAGGGCGTTTAGGTAAACAGCTCTGGACGGATGGCAGTATGGGGGAATCGATAGATTTATATGCGGCTTACAATGAAATTGATGAAGCACGGTTTATCGCTGGACGTATTGAACAGTGGCATGAGCAAGGGAACGCCTTGCAAGATGTGGCCATCTTGTATCGTAGCAACGCGCAATCACGGGTGTTAGAAGAAGCGTTACTTCATGCGCGGATCCCCTACCGTATTTATGGCGGCTTGCGCTTCTTTGATCGTCAAGAAGTGAAGGATGCGTTGGCGTACTTAAGATTGGTGGCAAGCCGTAATGATGATGCTGCATTTGAGCGGATTATTAATACCCCAACGCGTGGGATTGGCGATCGCACAGTGAGTATTATTCGTGACGGAGCACGGGAACGCGGGCTGCCGCTATGGGATGCCGCCAAGCAGTTAGTGCATGAAAAAATACTCACTGGGCGTGCTGGTAACGCAGTGGCAGCATTTGTTAACCTGATTGATCAACTTGAAGACAATATGGTTGATTTGCCGCTGGGCCGCCAAGTGGACATGGCGATCAAAGACTCAGGTTTGATGGCTATGTATCAAGCTGAAAAGGGTGATAAAGCAGAAACTCGAGTGGAGAACTTGCAAGAGTTGGTCTCAGCCTGCGATAACTTTAATCAATTGGATGACATTATCTTAGAGGAATTGTCGCCATTGCAGGCCTTCTTGGCTCATGCCGCACTCGAGTCTGGTGAAGATCAGGCCGAAGAGCATCAAGATGCGGTGCAGTTGATGACCTTACACAGCGCCAAAGGCCTTGAGTTCCCCTTGGTATTTATGTGTGGGGTTGAAGAAGGACTATTTCCATCGCAGCAATCGTTAGGTGAAAGCGGACGGTTAGAAGAAGAGCGCCGGTTGTGCTACGTCGGGATGACGCGGGCGATGCAGAAGCTGGTCATCACGTACGCCGAATCACGCAGAATTTATGGCCAAGAAAAATTTGCAACAGTAAGTCGCTTTGTCGGCGAGATCCCGCCAGAAATGATCCATCATGTGCGGTTACAAGCGCGTACCTCGCACCATTCACCGGCGCTTGGGCGTTTCCATACGGGTGCTAGCCATGACGCGTTTGCTCAGACGGGTTATAGCCTAGGGCAGCGCGTTCGACATAGTAAGTTTGGTGAAGGTACCGTGCTGAACTATGAAGGCAGTGGCCCACAGAGCCGTATTCAAGTGAATTTTGACACTGCGGGCACCAAGTGGCTGGCCGTCGATTATGCACGCTTAGAGCGTTGCTGATGTATCAAGGTATCGATGCTATAAATCGCTAATGCAGTCCAAATCATCGCAAAGGTGATGAGCTTGTCGGCCGCTAACGGCTCGCCGTACAACCAAATGGCGAGTACAAACATCAGCGACGGGCCGATGTATTGGAAAAAGCCTAAGGTGGAGTAACGGATCCGCTGCGCGGCTGCGGTGAAACACAGCAGCGGTGCAGTGGTGACAATACCAGCCGCTACTAACAGCAGATTCAGCTGCCACCCGTTGGTAACCAGATTAAAGCTCTGCGCTTCTGCAAAAGCTCCATAATAAATCAGTACTATAGGTAGCAAAATCGCGGTTTCTAACCACAACCCGGTAATGGAATCAACAGGAAGTCGTTTGCGAATAGCGCCGTAAATGGCAAAGCTACAGGCCAAGGTGAGTGCGATCCACGGCACCGAACCAAACGAGACAATCTGAATGACCACCCCAGTTAATGCCAATAAAATGGCAACCAATTGTATTTTGCGCATGCGTTCAGCGAAAAACATCATCCCAATGGCGACATTGAGCAAGGGGTTAATGTAATAGCCCAAGCTGGCATCTAATATATGGTTGTTGTTCACCGCCCAAATAAATAGAAACCAATTGCCACCTAATAAAAACGTGGCAATGGTGAGACGGAGCATATAAACCCGATTTTTTAGCACCGGTTTAATGCGATCAAAGCGCCCTAGCACAACAATGAGTAGCAGTACTAATACGAATGACCAAATAATCCGATGAGCAAGTATTTCAAGCGCTGGGATTTGCTGCAGCCATTTAAAATAAATAGGTGCAAGCCCCCATATGGTATAAGCAGCAATTGCAAACAGCACACCATGACGGCTGCGAATAGATGGGTCACTCATGAATAAATCCTAATTAGTTTGGTTTGTACGAAAAACAGCCATTCACCCCGAAATCAAGACAGATTTTGGTTGGCTCGGTGGAGGTTCGCACGCAGGATGCATACAATAGATACTCCACAAGTCGGTCGTCAATTGGAGACGTTATTTTGTCCGAATCTTCACTGTCTAAAGTTCTTGCCGAAGTGTTTGGCTATACCACATTTCGCGATGGCCAATTATTGGTCATTGAGGCAGTGATGCAGCAGCGCGATGCACTCGTTCTGATGCCAACTGGGGGCGGTAAATCGCTGTGCTACCAATTGCCTGCAGTGATGGGTGATGGCCTTACCGTTGTTATCTCACCTTTAATCAGTCTGATGCAAGATCAAGTTGAAGCTTTGCAAGCGATGGGGGTTGCTGCTGCGGCACTCAACAACGGGTTGAGCCCCGAGGCGAGCCAACGGATCATGACCCAGTTGCATCAAAATCAAATACGGTTGCTGTATGTGAGCCCCGAACGGGCATTGCAACCATACTTTATGCGTCAGTTACAGCAGTGGCCGATACGACTCATCGCGATTGATGAAGCGCATTGTATTTCACAGTGGGGGCACGATTTCCGACCAGAGTATGGCCAGCTTGGAGTGTTGCGTGAGGCCTTACCCAAAGTGCCATTTATGGCGCTAACTGCAACTGCTGATGCGGCCACTGAAGGGGATATTATTTCCCGCTTACATCTGCATGATCCTGTCGTTTATAAAGGGTCGTTTGACCGCCCCAATATCCGTTATGTGGTGGAAGAAAAATACAAGCCCTTCAAGCAGGTGACAGATTATATCAAAAAACAACGTGGCGCGTCGGGTATCGTCTACTGTGGTAGTCGGAAAAAGGTAGAGGAACTGGCTGAAAAACTAAAACGGGAAGGGATTCGTGCTGCCGGATACCATGCTGGTATGGATCATGAGATTCGTGAGGATATTCTCCGCCAGTTTGTCCGCGATGACCTTGATGTGGTCGTTGCGACTGTTGCGTTTGGCATGGGCATCAACAAACCCAACGTACGTTTTGTGGTCCATTTTGACGTGCCTCGGAGTGTCGAAGGGTACTATCAGGAAACTGGGCGAGCTGGCCGCGATGGCCTCGCGGCTGAAGCGGTACTGCTGTATGACCCAGGTGATGCCGCGTGGATCAAATCCATAATTTATGAGCAACCTGATGAAGAACGGCGCCGCATCGAATTACATAAATTCGCTGCCATGCAAGCTTTAGGCGAAGCGCAAACCTGTCGCCGGTTGGTGCTGCTGAATTACTTTAATGAACATCGCACTCAGGCCTGTGGTAACTGTGATATATGTTTGGATCCACCCCGTCAGTATGATGGCACGGTCGATGCGCAGAAAGTTCTGTCATGCATTTATCGTGTGGGGCAGCGCTACGGTGTCAATCATGTGATCGATGTGCTGCGGGGGAGTAAATCACACCGTTTAGTTGAATTAGGGCACGATAAGCTATCGACCTATGGCATTGGCGCCGCTCACAGCCATGAATATTGGTTAGCGGTAGTGCGTCAACTTATTCACCGCGGCTATGTTGTTCAGAATATGCAGCAATACGGTGTACTGCAATTAACAGAAGCTGCGCGTCCCATTCTGCGTGGAGAAATTACTCTACAATTAGCTGAGCCTCGGGTTACCTTGACGGCAGTGTCTAAGTCGCGGGTCGTTGATCGCGAAGATTACGATAAAGTATTGTTCCGGCGCTTACGGAAATTGCGAAAAGCCATTGCAGATGAGGAAGAAGTACCGCCATACGTGGTGTTTAATGATAACAGCTTGGTGGAGATGGCGATGTATTGTCCCATCGATGAAGCTGCCTTTTTAGAAATCACCGGGGTTGGTCAAAAGAAACTCGAACGCTACGGGCAAGAGTTCATTGCTGCAATCACTGCGTACCTTGATGGTGAGAATGAGCCCCTGCTAAATTTCTAACGGCGCTCAAAAAAGGTGCAAAGTGTTGTAAATAATGCCAGTCTATCTGTAGGCCGTGATGTCACCCGCTATGTGACAAGGAAGGATGACAGATGACAGACGAAAACCATTGGCGAGTCATTCGCCTTACTGAATTCACCCGCCCTGCCGCACCTGCAAGTACCTTACTGCAGCAATGGTATCACCATCTACGTAATCTTTTTATTAACACTGAGGATACCGATCTCGATGCGGAAGCGGAATCGCTCCCTAGTTATCGAGACTTTGCCGTTGAGCCAGCGGTGCGTGCTCTTGATGCCGCATTTGCAAGTTGGGCCGATGAATCCACGCCAGGGGTAAAGTTTCTAGTAGGACCACCACACAGCGGCACTGCAGCTATTGCTAAAGCATGGGCTGAGCACCACCAATGGCGTTGCTTAACACCACCGGACGCTGCGCAACTTAGCCACGTTGAAGTGGCAGACTGGTGGCAGCCGCAAGCAGCGAAGCAGTGGGTGATACCCGATTTTGCGAGGTATTGGCGTCGCCATGTTGATGATTTGCCGTTGGTACGCGCGCTGTTACCACAACTCATTCGGGGACAGTTCGGACAAGGCTTGGTGGTGTGTGACAGTTGGAGCTTCATGTTTTTACAGCACGCTTGGCCAGTTCACCTCACCCATGTGTACTGTTTTGCTGCCGCAGAAGCGCCGTTACTCAAGCAATTGGGGGTTCGTGCACCAGCTAAACAGCTAAAATCCTTAGCTGCACAAGCGCTAGGTAACCCAGGATTGGCGCTAGCGCTATGGGCCGCACAACGGCAAGGCCGTCATGAACCACCCTGCGTACCAGCGGGGAGTGGTGATGCTGCAGCCTTTGTGTTGTACACCTTGTTACTCCATAACGGGTTAAGTGGTACCGAGTTACAGCGCCTATTGCCGACGTTATCAGCGGCGCAACTTGATGTTCAGCTGTTGCAATTAGAACAAGCGCAAATTGTGCAACAAGAAGAACAGCAGTGGCAGGTTTCTGTGCACGGTTATTTGGCCGCACGAGACTTTTTAAAAAGTCGTGGATTCGATGTGGACGCGTTTTAGCGGTAAGCGGGAGGCTCCCTCATGGAAGCAGAAAAGTTATTACAATTATTCAAAACGCTAACCCAAGATATCGTTATTGAAATTGTGGTTGTCATTGTTTCGGCGGCATTGATTGTTTGGCTGAGTCAGCGGGTGTTGCCGTGGCTGGCCAACCATTTATATGGGCGTCAGCGGCTACTCCTACTGGCATTGATCCCCACCATTCGTATTCTGATTGTGATCCTTGCGCTTGCTTGGGTGGTACCACTGGTTATAGAAACCACGGTGCAGAATATGATTGCGATTCTCGGCTTGGCAGGCGTTGCTATTGGGTTTGCCCTCAAAGATTATGTTAGCAGCCTAATTGCCGGAATTGTGGCGGTGTATGAGTTACCCTATCGACCTGGTGATTGGATAGAGGTGGATGGCACTTATGGCGAAGTCAAGCATATCGGTATGCGAACCATTGAATTGGTCACTGCTGATGGCGAGTTTGTGTTTGTGCCCCATCTCAAAATCTGGGACAACTTGATTCTAAATGCTAACCGCGGCAGCCCTAGCTTGCTTTGTGTCGTCGATTTTTATCTGACGGCCGACCACGACGCGTATGAGGTGCAACAGGTGCTGCATGACGTGGCATTAACGAGCCCTTACCTCCAGTTAAGTGAGCCAATAGTGGTGATTATTGAGGAGCAGCCATGGGGAACCCATTATCGTTTGAAGGCGAATCCGATTGATCCGCGGCAGCAGTTTCTGTTTAAAACTGATGTGACAGCGCGTGGTAAAGCCTGCCTACGCGCTTTATCAGTACGTTTTGCTAACCTGTCACCAGAGTACGTTGCGCAGGGATACCCATAGAGAGCAAATAAGGTAACGCTGCTTGCTGGCGCTCGGTGAAAGTGGTTTTATCGGTTAAGCCTTGCCAGTCCATTGCAATCAAGGCTTGAGCCACTGCACCACCAAGCCCTGCACCTGGGCCCAGCAGAATGATATGGTCTGGTGCAAACTCTTTCACTGCCACTTGGATAGCGCGCGTGAAGTGGTAAGTTTGTGTGACCTGATGGTCGAGGGTGTATTGCTGCAGGGCAGCTTGGTCAACTACATGGGGTGACCAAATATGGCCGCGGCCATCAATCAGCGGTACTGCTGGCGCTTGGAACAAATGGGCTGGCCAGAGTTGCTGAGCGGTGACGGCAGCATCGACCATCATATTGGTATGAAATGCCGCGTGCCCCGGTAGCACCATCGGGAAGCGGTCATCAACTTTGGGTAGCGCGGCGACCGCCGCCTGACAGGCTTCGGTAGTACCAGCTAATACCGCATAGCCGCCATAGTGAATGGACATGTGCAAGTCGCCTGTATAGCGTTCCAACTGCTCCTCCACTGCCGCTTGATAACCGGGATGGGGGCGCCACTCACTATCCACCAATGGATAAATAAATTGCGCACCGGCTCCAGCCGCGGTCAATTCTGCCATAGAACTCACCAAACGGGTGGTGGTTGGTACATCCCAGCAGCCAGCGCAGGCCATGGTGGTGTACCACCCCATGGAGTTGCCGGTGATAGCAACGACTTCAAAACGTTCTTGGTCAATGGCGAGATAGTCCAAATAGCCGCCAGCATAAATCAGAGCAGCAGCATTGATGGCGTGTTGGTGAAGCGCACTTTTATAGTGCGGCGCCTGATCCAACTCCGTCACGGTGGCTTGGCCGAGGCTGGCACGAGTGGCATCGATGGAGGCCAATACTTCCTGTAGCTCAGGTTGATTGGTATTCAGATTACCTAGAATTGAGCCTAACTCAGGACGGTTATAGGTGCCACGACCTGGACAGACAACTAAGGCAGTTTTACGAACAGAAGTCATTTAGTTTGCCTCCAACAGTTGCAGTGCCGAAGCGACAATTTGTGCCGTAGATGGGAGCACATGGTAAGCAGCTTTACCTAGTGGAATAAAACTATCTTCAGCATTCAACCGAACAATGTTAAAGCGAGCCGGATGACGCTCGTGCAAGACGGTAAAGAGCTCTTCACTGAGCGACCCGCGGCGACGACATTCATCCACAATTAAAATGCGTGAACATTCACCAAGTGCTGCTACCAATGGCTCAACATGTAGTGGCACTAAGCAGCGCAAATCAATCACTCGTACTGAGTAACCTTGCGCTGCGAGCTGGGCTTCGGCTTGGCGGCTCAAGTAATAGCCATTACCGTAAGAAATAATGGCTAAGTCGGTGCCATCACCGTAGACACTTGGTTCGCCCAGAGCAGGTAATGGCTCGGTCACTGCAGGATAATCCGCCAGCCATAGGCCATCACCGGTTTCGTGCAAATCACGAGTCATATACAGGGCTATAGGCTCTAACATAATGACGACGCGTTGTTCACGGGCAGCTAAGTCAACGGCTTGGCGCATCAATAATGCACCATCACGGCCGTTGGACGGGCACAACACGATCACGCCGGGAATATCACGGAATACTGCAAACGAGTTGTCGTTGTGGAAATGTCCACCAAAGCCGCGCTGATATGCAAGACCTGCGATACGAATCACCATTGGATTGGTGTACTGACCGTTGGAGAAAAACGACAATGTTGCCGCTTCGCCGCGAATCTGGTCTTCAGCGTTATGCACATAAGCTAAAAACTGAATTTCAGGGATTGGAATAAACCCTTGTTGCGCCATCCCAATGGCTAATCCGAGAATACTTTGTTCATCCAGCAAGGTGTTGATCACACGATTGGGGCCAAATGCCTCAAACAAATGCTGAGTCACATGGTATACCCCGCCTTTTTTACCAATATCCTCACCGCACAACACGGTGTTGGGGTATTGTGCCATGATATCGTGCAGCGCAAGGTTAATAAGTTTCGCCAGATGTTGTGGCTTACCTGCATTGTGTTTATCCCAAGCAAACAACTTATCGCGAGTAGCGCCTTGTACAGGAACAGGTGGTGGTAGCTCACGCGTTGGCGGCACAATGGAGGCCATCACTTGTTCTGCAGTTTCTAGTTTAGGCCGCTGGGCAGCCTGCTCAGCAACCCGAGCAATGCGCTGTTGTTGCTGTTGAATATACTGACTAAGTGTGTGATGGGTAAATAAGCCACGGCTAATGAGGGCGGCGCAGCTATGCCGCAATGGATCACGTTGAGCATCGGTTGCTATGGCTTCCTTACTACGATAGGCGACCTCAGCGTCGGCACCAGCGTGACCAAATAATCGTACAGTGTGCAGATGAAGTACAGCTGGGCGTCGACGGGTGCGCACGTAATCAGCCGCAGCGCAAGCCACTGCATAGGTGTCATCAAGATCACTGCCATCAGCCGTGAAGTATTTGAGTTCTGAGTGTTGGCTCAATTGGTGCTGAATCCAACCTTTCGGGGTATGCGTAGAAATCCCTAAACCATTATCTTCACAGACCAGTAACAATGGCATGGGGACGCTTTGGTACGCAGCCCAGCAGGCTGCGTTGATGGCGCCTACTGCGGTTGAATGGTTGGCTGAAGCATCACCAAAACTACAGATAGCGATGGCATCTTGCGGCCATGTGCCGACGTGATTCAGGCGTTCGGATAGGCCGATCGCGTAGGCTGTTCCCATTGCTTTGGGAAGGTGAGAAGCAATCGTACTGGTTTGCGGTGGAATATTTAATTGGAGGCTGCCAAGAACTTTGTGACGACCGGCAGAAATCGGGTCATCGGCCGACGCAGCGAAACTAAGCAATAAATCGTAAATCGGGGTAGAACCGGGCAATTGCTTCGCCCGCTGAATAAAAAATGCGCCGCTGCGATAATGCAAAAATGCCGGGTCAGTAACGCGTAGTGCTTTAGCAACCGCGGCATTGGCTTCGTGACCGGAACTACCAATGGTGTAAAAACTTTGCCCTTGCGCTTGCATTAGGCGCGATTGCAGATCGAGTAAGCGGCTCCACAATTGAGATTCGAATAAATCAAATAACTCGACGTCGGTGAGCGTCCCAGCAGCAGAACCTGCCGGGAGCTGTTGCGCTTCAAGTTGTTGGATAAACTCCGCTAACCACGGGTGCATTGCTGCAGCCATTGGAACACCTCCTACGCTGTGACGAAATTAACTAAACGCCTGTAGGCCAGTTTGAGCACGGCCTAAAATCAGCGCGTGCACATCGTGTGTCCCTTCGTAGGTGTTGACCGCTTCTAAGTTCATGACGTGACGGATCACGTGGAATTCGTCTGCAATACCATTACCCCCGTGCATGTCGCGGGCAAGACGTGCAATGTCAAGCGCTTTACCACAGGAGTTACGCTTGATGAGTGAAATCGTCTCAGGTGGGAGTTGCTCTAAATCCATTAAGCGACCCGCTTGTAAACAAGCCAATAAGCCAATGCTAATTTCAGTTTGCATGTCGGCCAATTTCTTTTGAATTAACTGAGTCGCTGCTAGCGGGCGATTAAACTGGTGGCGATCGAGGGTGTATTGGCGCGCTGCGTGCCAGCAGAACTCGGCGGCGCCTAAGGCTCCCCACGCGATACCATAACGGGCTTTGTTTAGGCAACCAAATGGTCCTTTTAAGCCACTGACGTTAGGTAATAAAGCGGTTTCTGGCACTTCCACATTGTCCATCACAATTTCACCAGTAATGGAGGCGCGTAACGAGAATTTGCCTTCAATTTTTGGTGCGGATAAGCCAGGCATTCCTTTTTCTAAAATAAAGCCACGGATGTCACCGTCTAATTTCGCCCACACGACAAATACGTCGGCAATTGGCGAGTTGGTGATCCACATTTTTGTGCCATTAAGCAGATAACCATTGCCAGTCTTTTTCGCCGTGGTGCGCATACTAGCAGGGTCAGAACCTGCATCAGGTTCGGTGAGACCAAAGCAACCAACCCATTCACCGCTGGCTAGTTTAGGCAAATATTTCATGCGTTGCTCTTCGGTGCCGTAAGCGTAAATGGGGTGCATCACAAGGCTGGACTGTACGCTCATCGCGCTGCGATAGCCGCTATCGACGCGCTCAACTTCACGTGCGATCAGGCCGTAGCAGACGTAATTTACTTCGGCGCAGCCATATTTCTCGGGCAAGGTTGCACCAAGTAAACCTAATTCACCTAATTCAGTCATGATCTCCCGATCAAAGCGCTCCTCGCGGTTGGCGGTCAGTACGCGCGGCATAAGTTTTTCTTGGCAGTACTGGTGGGCGGTATCGCGAATCATGCGCTCTTCTTCAGTGAGCATGGATGAAAACTGGAATGGGTCTTGCCAATCGAAAGGGTAACGAGCCATGGGGAACACTCCGTATGCTAAGTAAATCGCAGATAAAGTAGTTAGCAAAGATAGTACCACTTTACCTTGTAATAATATAAAGTTAAATCATATAAAAACTAGAATAGGTATAGTTTAAAACTATGGACTGGC
This sequence comes from Pseudidiomarina indica, assembly GCA_029279945.1. Classification (GTDB taxonomy): domain Bacteria; phylum Pseudomonadota; class Gammaproteobacteria; order Enterobacterales; family Alteromonadaceae; genus Pseudidiomarina; species Pseudidiomarina indica_A. Next base: position 21,999 of record JAJUHK010000006.1, read on the forward strand.
GGCAACTCAATTATTTTGTGGCAGTGTATGAGCAAGGCAGTATCAGTGGTGCGGCACGTGTCAGCCAAGTTGCTCAACCTTCGGTATCCACCGCGCTGCGGCGCCTAGAACAGGAACTGGGTACGGAGTTATTTGTGCGTCAACCGCGTGGCGTGACACCAACCGCTGAAGGTGATCGCTTATACAGTGAGGCTGGGCGGTTATTAGGACAATTGCAATCACTCAAAGCGTCGTTTCGGCAACAAGTCAAACGCGTCCAATTTCGATTAGGGTTGATCCGTGCTTTGGGCGTTGAACGCATGAGTCAATTGTTGCGCGAATTTAGTGCTGGAGTAGATGGCTTAGAGCTGCATTTGGTCGAGCCAGAGCAGCCTGCTGATGCCCGCATTATTACACCCAAAATGCTCAAGGCGGGCGAACAGTTTCTACCCATATGGACGGACAAATTTTTAGTCGCCATGCCCCATGGTCATCCGTTAGCGTTAAAATCAAGTATACAACTACACGATTTTAATGCTGTCGCACTCATTAAGCGCACGCCCTGTGAGGCTTGGTCACAACTTTATCCCGAACTGATTCAGCATGGTATCCAACCCGATATACGAGCTGATATCCAAACCATTGAATATGCGCTCGGGCTGGTTTCTGCGGGTGTTGGGATCGCGTTGGTACCAAACTTCGACGTACTCTATGAGCGTCAGGACGTGGTATTACGGCCGCTAGCAGATATCAAACTGCAGCGCACCATAGGCTTGGCTTACCCGCACGCTAAAGTGGGGTGTTCACCGGCCCTCGATTGGCTGCGCGAAGTGTGCCGGCAGCGGGCTAGCGTGCGCGTAACCAGTTAATCGGCGACGAGCACCATGCACTCAATGGGGCAGACCGGGATACAAGCCGGCTCATCATAAAACCCAACACATTCGGTGCACTTATTGGGATCGACTTCATAATGTTCTTTACCCATTGAGATCGCTTCATTTGGGCACTCAGGCACACACATATCGCAGTTAATACAATCACTTTCAATGATGACTGGCATCGGTTACCTCCACGACAGGAATATTTGCTGGCGCTTGCACCAGTTTGATCAGCATACTTACCTCTGCTTCTGCTGGGGTAAGGGCGACCGGGAGAGTGGCTTGCACTTGGCGGCCAGCACCGGCGGCTCGAGCTAGCGATTGATTCTTATCGTCGCGCAAATCGGTTAGCTGGAATTGAATGTTGCCAGAGGGTTTCATCAAAATTAATTGATCCCCCACTGCAAATGCGTTTTTGACATCAATCACTGCCTCGGTGCCCGTTTGGCTCAGCACTTCACCGACCAACAGTTGTTGACCTTGGCTGTGGCTGGTTTCGTAGTTTTGGGTTTCGCTTGGCACGTGGCGGCGTAAAAAGCCTTCGGTGAAGCCCCGGTTAGCCATGCCTTCTAATTCGTGCAAGAGCGCAGGGTTAAATGGCTTGCCGGCCAGTGCGTCATCAATTGCTTGGCGGTATACTTGAGCTGTCCGCGCCACGTAATAAGGTGATTTGGTGCGGCCTTCAATTTTGAGTGAATGCACCCCCATACGGGTGAGAGCTTCGACGTGTTGAATGCCGCGCAAGTCCTTAGAGTTCATAATGTAGGTGCCATGGAGATCTTCATCCATCAGCATATACTCGCCTGGGCGCTGCGGTTCAGTTAGCAATACCGGGGTATCGATGGGATTGAATTGTCCCACGTCGTCTTCAGCAGCAGCGTGCACTTGATAAGGCCAGCGACAGGAGTTGGTGCAGGCACCTTGGTTAGGATCGCGCTTGTTAAAATACCCCGACAATAAGCACCGGCCTGAATACGCCATGCATAGTGCACCGTGTACAAAAACTTCTAATTCAATGTCGGGGCAGCGTTCACGAATTTCGGCAATTTCACGCACTTCCAGTTCCCGTGACAGAATCACCCGTTCGATGCCTTGTTGCTGCCAGAATTTAACCGCAGCCCAATTAACGGTGTTCGCTTGCACACTAAGATGTAACGCTTGCTCAGGGAAGTGAGTGCGCAGCAGCATCACGATGCCAGGGTCAGACACAATCAAGGCATCTGGTTTTAGCGCTACCACTGGTTTCATGTCCTCAACAAAGGTTACTAGTTTTGCGTTATGGGGGGCAATATTGACGACCACATAGAATCTTTTGCCCAATGCGTGGACTTCGCTAATACCTTGCGCTAAGCGAGGGAGATCAAACTCGTTGTTGCGAACCCGCAAGCTATAGCGAGGTTGGCCAGCATAGACGGCATCAGCGCCATATGCGAATGCCAGACGCATAGCTTTCAAGCTACCGGCTGGACTGAGTAATTCAGGTCGGGGTAGTGACATAACACCTTCGTAAATACTGCTTTAACAGAAAGTAATGGATTGACCGGGTATTTTATACCATGCCACATGTCACATAATTGATGTAGATCAATTCTTATCCGTGAGCTGCTCTTGGTTGACCATCCATACCGCAGCTTCAACGCGCGAACGCAGCCCCAACTTCTTCAATAAATGTTTCACATGCACCTTCACGGTACCGTCAGAAATATCGAGTTCACGGGCAATAAGTTTGTTACTCATGCCTTTGGCGATGAGTTCTAAAATTTCACGCTCACGATTGGTCAGCGTGTCGAGCTTGCTCGCTGTTGGCGCGCTGGGCCGGCGTAACGCTGTGGCGAGAACTTCGGTGATCGCTTCGCTCAGCACCATTTTTCCTTCGATGGCACGGACGATTTGTTCCAATAGCAATTCTGGATCCATATCTTTGAGCAAGTAGCCATCAGCGCCATGAGTGATGGCAGCAACGACGTCTTCATCTGCGTCTGATACAGTTAACATGACAATGCGTGAGGTAACCCCTTGGTCACGCATACGTTTGAGCGTTTCAATGCCATCCATGCCTTGCATGTTTAAATCAAGGATAATGAGATCAGGATCGAGTTCTTCTGCCTTGATGAGGGCATCAGCGCCATTACTGCACTCAGCGATAACCGTCAGGTTGTCTGCCAGAGAAATTAGTTGTTTTAAGCCTTTCCGTAGTAGTGGATGGTCATCGACCAGCATAATAGTCGCCGGGCTGTCAGACATAACGAACTCCTTGGTGATGCGGATGTTGCTCTTACACAGAGATATTTACCATACATTGTTACACAATGTGAGGGCACAAAGTAAAGCTTAGCGCAAACTATCTCTTTTGGGGTAATTGCTAGTGCCACTTCTGCTTTAGTTATTATCACTCCCGCTGAATTGTCGTGATGCTTGTCTTGGCGCATAGTGAATAGTATCCAGACCAGCCTGAGGTGAGTTGTGAATACCGTCCGAGCGTCTTCAACTGTTGATCAAGCAACAGCAATCAACCTGATTGTTGGTATGACGCTGTGGATGAGCCTCAGTGTATTGGTCGTACAGCTATTTACCGTTGACGCTGGGTTTAGTTTTGCACAACTGTACCGGCTGTTAGCTATTTCAGGGTTAAGCGCGACTGCATGGCATTTTATATTCTTCTGGTTGGGTGAACGAGCGATGCAGGCGCGCTTTATTTATGCCAGCACAGCGGTATTGCTGATTCCTGCTGGCGCGATGATTTGGTTGCTGAACCATCCACCACTGTCATATACCAGTTTGCAGTGGTTGGCCGTGGCTTGCGGTATTGGTGGTGCACAATTTATTGCCTTTGCCCAAACCGATAAAATTGACCACAGCGCACTAGGTTGGACCTTGGCGGTGAACGTTGGCGTTGCCGGCGTCGGGATAGTCGTTGCGCAAGCCGTGTTACCACTTTTTTCAAGTTTCAGATGGTCGGGTGTGCTGCCGTGGACTACTATCCACGGTAGTGGGGATATTGTCGGTGTGATCGCACCGGGTACCTCGTTGTACTTAGCAAACCATGGCTGGTTGGTTGTGTTTGCTGTGGTGATTGCCTCTATCGCTTGGCGCTATACCGCCAACCGTCAACCGGTGAAGACCTTTCATGCTGACTTGCTGGCGCCGCACTCACCGTATCGCGCTATATTACGTAATAAACATACGTGGCTCATGACCTTACTCTATGTCATGGCGTTTGGCTCCTTTATTGGGTTTGCCATGACGTTCCCATTGGGTTTGCAAACCTTTAGTACCAGTTATGCACCAAGCGCATTAACCTACGCATGGATTGGTCCGTTGCTCGGAGTGCTGGCACGGCCACTCGGTGGTTGGATAGCGGATGCTTTTGGTGGGGCGAAAGTAACATTATGGTGTGCAGTGGTGTTAGCGGTAAGCTGTATTATTGCGGGAGTCATTACCTATCAAGCTAGTCACAGCGCGTTGCCAGAACAATGGTTCTTAGGCTATTTACTGACGTTTTTAGTTATCTTCATGGCTACCGGTGCCGCAAGTAGCGCGATTTTCCGTAGTGCCAGTGTGGTATTGCCATTCGAACAATTGCCGCTGGCATTACGTTGGTTAACAGCAGTCGCCACTACGGGAGCAGCATATATTCCAGCGTTGTGGTACGTGAACAGCAGCTTAGCAACACCCGCCTATGCCCTATTTGGATTTGCATTGTTCTACGTAGTCTGTGTGGTGCTAGTGGCGTGGATGTACCTACGACCCCATAGTGAATTCTATAACCCGTGACTGCGTTATGCTGGTGTCGGTTGCTGCTGGCGCTCGAGAATGTATTGTGGGGTAAACTTAAAGTACACGCCCGTACCGCCCACGTCACGCCGCTGAATACGAATGTTGCCACCTAAATGGCGGCTACGCTCCTGCATAATTGCTAGGCCATAGTGATTTAACTTTTCCGCATTATCAGGGATCCCAATGCCGTTATCTTCAATACTCAAGTGAATAACTTCGTCGTCATTCTGAGTCAGTTGCACCACCACATCGGTTCCTTGGCTATGATGAATCGTGTTTTGGCAGGCTTCACGAATGATCTGGAGTAAATGAATTTCTTCATGGGGTGCAAGCGGTGTATTTTCGAGTCGATAATCCAAGCGGAATGAAATGTCGGACTGGTCATTAAACTGCTGCATGGTGGTTTGCAGGGCTTGCAGCAAGCCAGCGCCGTCAACTTTTAAACGGAATGTGGTCAGCAGTTCCCGCAGCTGACGGTATGCCGCATTCAAGCCTTCATGGAGTTCGAGCGCTACGTCTTCGATAACGGCTTGGTTATTTTTTGCAATAGCCTTATTCAAACGGGTGACCTGAATTTTTAAATAGGACAAGGCTTGCGCTAAGGAGTCGTGTAATTCGCGGGCAATGACGGTACGCTCTTGAATCAGCGCCAAGCGCCGTACTTGCTCTTCTTCTTGCTTTAAACTCAACGCAATGGCCAACTGATCAGCCACCGATTGAATGAGTTGTTGTTGCCAATCACTTAACTGCTCGGTGCGGTCACAGCGCGCTACCACCACGCCATAACTATGATTTTCACGAACAATGGAAAACCGATAAATGCGTTTATCACCTTCTATCGACACGCCAGCACAGGCAGTTACACATTGGCTGCAATCAACGCCTTCACAAGGGTCAAAGGGCGCCCCGCTGGGTTGTACTTGTAAGTAGGGTTTATTACCGGCTTCGGTGATCAGACACAGTTCAATATCATCTACTTCGGCGGCATGTTTGAGGCCATTTACAATCGTCGTAAAGTCATGATAGCCCGGTGAGTGCTCAATAATAGTGCGGGCCGTTTCATAGAGGAATTGCAGCCGAATATTGGATTTTTGGATGGCTTGGGTTTGCTCAGCAACCCGTTTCTCGAGGTTGCCATACATATGGCCTATCGCTTCATTCATCTTGTTTAACGTGCTGGCAAGTACCCCAAGCTCATCGCGCATGGGATGTTTCACACGCGCGGTGAAATCCCCCTGACCAATACGCCGTGCGGCTTGAGTGAGTACTTCAAGTGGGTAGCGCACCCGGGTACGGAGCCAATAAAAAATCACCAAGGCGAGGCCAATGCTACTGAATAAGCTGACCACTTGAATGGAGCGGATGGAGCGGATGCGCGCCTCTGCATCCTGCTGGATGGCGGTCACAACTTGGTTAATGTGTGCAATTTGCGGCTTGATGGCAGACATCAATTGCTCATGTGGGATTTCATGGTTGGCAATTTGTCGTTGAAACGCTTGCCACTGTGCTTTGGAATTTTGGAATTGCTGCGCTAAGTCGCTTTGCTCGTGTTGAAAGCGTTTAAAAACATCGTGATCCCAACTGGCAGCTAATTGTGCAGCAACTGCTTCAGCTTGTTCAGGAGCATACATAACTTGCAACGTATATTGATATGCTTGGTAGCGCAACGAGCCGGCGATATTAATAGCAAGGGCGTCGTGATCAGCTTTTTCGGAAAGCCAATAGGAGGCCAGTAAGGTGACAATTGTCAGCCCAACCATGGCACTGAGCGCAATACCGATACGGGTAACGATAGACAAATTCTTCATAGTGACCTGACTGCTAGAGTCCTTGCTACAACTTGGTTATAGTTTAACCCGAATTCACCTGATGTGCGAACAAAGGAAGGCGTTATGGAGCACGAGTTTTGGCATGAACGTTGGCAGCGTGGAGAAATTGGATTCCACCGAGCAGAAGTTCATCCAGTATTAAAGGCACAAATTAGCGCGTTGCTGCCACCACCGGCTGGCATATTTGTCCCCTTGTGTGGCAAATCGCTGGATATGAAATGGTTGTGCGAGCAAGGATATGATGTGGTGGGTGTGGAGTTAAGTGCCGCAGCTATTGAAGCATTTATGCTGGAACAAAAACTCAGCTATACCCGTCAGCAACAAGGCCCTTTTGAGGTTTATCAGGCGGAGGGTATACGGATCTACCATGGTGATTTCTTTGCCTTGCAGCGTGAACATTTAGTGCATTGCCAGGCATGGTATGACCGTGCCGCACTTGTCGCGTTACCGCCAGCGATGCGTGGGCGCTATAACCAGCATTTACAGAGCATAATGACGCCGACAGCTGTAGGGTTGGTGATAACTGTTGAATACCCTGACGGCTATTGGAAAGGACCGCCATTTACCGTCACTGAGGATGAGGTGCGTGCGGCGTACAGTCAACGCTACGACATCGACGTATTACCTGCGCGGAAAGGTTTTATTGATGGCGGTGATAGCCAAGTGCAAGAACGTGGCTATCGGTTATTTCCACGGCAATCATCAGCGCAATAAAAAAGCCCGAGATATGGGGGATATCTCGGGCAACAGAGGCCGTGGCATAACCACGGACAACAACATCAGAGTCGTTATTTAACAGGGACCACATCAGCATCAGGTTGCTGCTGTTTTCCCATTAATCCCATCACGACTTGATGGGCAACAGCTAAGCCACCAATAATGAAGACCACGTCTCCGATGGTTCGGATCCAGCGTAAGCTTTGCAGGAGAGGTTGCTGCATAAACTCTTCACTGCGGGCATACCATAGACCTTCGGAAGCCGATGCGAAGAACTGAATGAAACCAATCGGCAGCAAACTGGTGAATAACATCAGGCAGAGGCCGATATTGAGCCACCAGAATGAGGTTTTCATAATTTTTTCGTTGAACACAAACTGTGGTCGTAAGTACCGCAGAATGAGTAGCACGAAGCCGATGGCGAGGAAGCCATACACTCCGAACAACGCAGCGTGTGCATGGGTAGGGGTAGTATTCAAACCTTGAATATAGTACAGCGCGATAGGCGGGTTAATCATAAACCCAAACACCCCTGCACCAAGGAAGTTCCAGAACGCTACCGCAACGAAGCAAAGTAACGGCCATTTGACACGTTCCATCCATGCGGCTTTATGCTGTAAGCTCCAGTTTTCCCATGCTTCGTAACCTAAAACTACCAGCGGTACCACTTCTAAAGCTGAGAAAGTAGCCCCAACTGCCATGACTGGAGTGGTGGTTCCAGAAAAATACAAGTGGTGGAACGTCCCTGGCACACCGCCGAGCAAGAACAGCGATGCCGAAGCGAGCGAAGCAACAGTAGCTATACGTCTGGAGACGAGGCCCATGCTGTAGAAAATAAAGGCTAAGGCCGTGGTCGCAAACACTTCAAAGAAGCCTTCTACCCATAAGTGAACAATCCACCAGCGCCAGTATTCCATAATGGAAATATGGGTTCGCTCGCCGTAGAAGAAACCAGCACCATAGAACAAGCCAATAGCAACGACAGAAGCGGTTAACAGCGCAAGCAGGTTTTTGTCACCGGGTTGTTTAAAGGCACCAACCACACCACGCAGCATCAAGACAAGCCAGAAGGCGATACCGGTGAACTTACCGATTTGCCAAAGTCGGCCTAAATCAATGTATTCATAGCCTTGGTGTCCTAACCAGAAGTTGAGGTGTTCTGGCATGATTTGCGCGATAGCTAAATAGTTCCCGATAAAGGAGCCTGCCACGACAACCACTAATGCCCAGAATAAAATATCCACTCCCAGCTTTTGGAATTTAGGATCTTTACCACCATTGATGATCGGTGCTAAGAAGAGGCCGGCAGCTAGGAAGCCAGTGGCGATCCAAAAGAGCGCAGCTTGAATGTGCCAGGTTCGAACTAAGGAGTACGGGAACCACTCAGACACATTGATGCCGTAGAAGTGCTGACCTTCAACGGTGTAGTGCGCGGTGAAACCGCCGAGGAAAATCTGGAAAATGAACAATGCCATGACTAAGAACAGATACTTACCGAGCGCTTTTTGTGATGGCGTTAAGTTCACTAAACTGATGGGATCTTTTGCTGGTACTTGAGCATCGTCTTCATCATGCTCGCGTAAAAATGCCCAACCCCAAATTAATCCACCAATACCTGCAACCAAGAGCACGATGGAAATGAGTGACCAGATAATATTTTCTGTCGATGGCTTGTTGTCAATTAACGGCTCATGGGGCCAGTTGTTGGTATAGGTGACATCACTATCCGGCCGTTCAGTGGCAGCAGCCCATGCCGTCCAGAAGAAGAAATGAGTCATTACCTCGCGGCGTTCAGCGCTAGGTAAGGTATTTTCTTTCATGGCATAGCTTTGGCGGGTGCTGGTTAACGATAAATCATCGCTGAATAAACGGTCATAATATGCCGCGGTCTGTGCGATAGCTTGAGCACGGGTATCGTCAATCACCAAACGGTTGCTTGCGGCATCATAATTCGGATTACGATACACCTGTTTAAGTTCAAACTTCAGCGCATGCTGTAAGGCAGGCTCGAGGTTGTCATAGCTGGTACCGTAAGTACGTTCAGCTTTGATATTTAACCAAGCAACCAATTCGCGGTGCAACCAATCAGCAGTCCAGTCTGGAGCTTGGTAAGCACCATGCCCCCATATCGAACCAAGTTGCATACCCCCTACCGATTGCCAAGCAGTTTGCCCATCGAGAATTGACGTTTCCGTCATCAAGACTTCGCCTGATTCCGTTACCACTTGCGCAGGAATTGGCGGAGCTTTTCGATAAACCTCAGTACCGAAGTAGCCCAAAATACCGAAAGTGATAGCAAGAATGACGATAAGGGTCCACCAGAGTTTTTTATAACCGGCCATGTGGCACCTCCGCTGGTAAATGTTGTTGTTTCATTATTGTGTTCTCCCGTTAAGCATGTTTGCGCGTGTGGTGGTAAGAAATCGCGCACCCATGGAGTTAAAGCAAGGTGTGTGCCAACTTGCATCATGTTGAAAAACAACGACTAACTCCGTTGTTGTGGTGGAAATAACCCTTTTATATCACGGTGAATTTCACCGCGGAGGTACAAACAACCGTATTAGTAATACAGCCTAGCTGATGATTAAAAAATAGCCAGAACCAATATTAAAAGAAGGAGTTACGGGTTGTTTTACAACTCTGCAAATAACTTGCGCTGGATCAAGGCAGAGTTACGGAACAAGTCTATGCTGAAGCACAATATATAGTGCTGATATTATTTACATACACAATATGTAGGTGTTTTATGCTTCGATTTAGTGCAGAGCAGGTGGTGTTTCAGGAGGTGCCCGGTGAGGTTTCTTTGGCCTATACGGTGACTGGGTGTCCGATTGGATGTAAGGGGTGTCATAGTGTTGACAGCTGGCCTGCTGACCGCGGCGAATTATTAACTCCAGACTATTTAATGCAGCGAATTCAACAATATCACCGGTTGCTCACCTGTGTCTTGTTTCTTGGGGGGGAATGGCAGCCAGAGACCCTAATCGAGCTATTGAAAGTTGCCCGTAAAGAGGGCTTAAACACTTGTTTGTACACGGGCTACGACGACGTTCCACAGGCTATAAAACAGCATTTAACCTATCTCAAAACAGGCCCGTGGATTGCCGAACTCGGTGGGCTCAACAGCCCCAGAACGAATCAAAAGTTTTATGACTTGCGCACCCAAACCCTACTTAACCATAGGTTTTTAAATGGCGATCGTATCGCCTGTACTGATACCTTAGGAGAATAACAATGATACGCTTACACCCAAAGCAAGTAGACGCAAAAATAGATTTTATTCAGGACTATTTAACCGCTCAAAACGCAGCTGATGGCTCCAAAATGGATGCCAATGCAAACGTTACCCAAAAAAACATTGCGACGCTGGAAGCAGAGTTAATGAAAGATTTCTTTGTACAAATTAACCGCCAGCAAGTGAGCAATAAAATCACGGAATTATTTGGCGTTGAACTTGGCCAAGAATACCTGCGGCAGATTGAATCCCATGAAATCTATGTGCATGATGAAACCAGCCTAAAACCCTACTGTGTTTCAGTTACTATGTATCCGTTTTTACGGGATGGGCTGACAAAGTTGGGCGGTGAATCTAAAGCACCTCAACACTTAGAGAGTTTCTGCGGTACTTTTGTGAACTTCGTTTTTGCGGTGAGCTCACAATTTGCTGGTGCAGTTGCCACTGTCGAGTTCCTCACCTACTTCGATTACTATGCGCGGCGTGATTACGGTGATGATTACTTGACAACCCACCGCAAGCAAATCGAGAACCATCTCCAGCACGTGGTGTATGCATTGAATCAGCCAGCAGCAGCACGGGGTTATCAAAGTGTTTTTTGGAATATATCCATTTATGACCAACATTACTTTAGCAGTATGTTTGGCGATTTCGTGTTCCCCGATTTTACCAAGCCAAGTTGGGATTCGGTGAGCCAACTGCAACTGTTCTTCTTGCAATGGTTCAATGCCGAACGGCAGAAAACAATTTTGACTTTCCCGGTCGTGACCGTGGCCATGTTGACCGACCAAGGGCAGTGTAAAGATCAGTCGTTTGCACGACAAATGGCGCAAGAACTAGCGCAAGGTAACTCATTCTTTGTGTACTTATCGCCGAACGCAGACTCACTCGCTTCGTGTTGCCGCTTACGCAATGAAATTGCTGATCATACGTTCTCGTATACCTTAGGTGCGGGCGGCGTCGCGACTGGTTCAATCAACGTCATCACCATTAACATGAACCGTTTGGTGCAAGATGGGCGAGACTTGCAGACCGAAGTAGAAAAGATACATCGTTACCAGGTGGCTTACCGTCGTTTAATGGAAGAATACTTGGCCGCTGGATTACTCACCGTGTACGACGCTGGTTTTATTAGTTTGGATAAGCAATTCCTTACCATTGGCATTAATGGCATGGTTGAAGCAGCAGAATCACAGGGCATTCAAGCGAGCAATAATCCAGACTATATTGCGTTCGTACAACGCCACTTAAAAGTCATTTATGACGCCAACAAGCGCGCCAAACAAGAGTACGGATATTTATTCAATACGGAGTTCGTGCCCGCTGAAAACCTAGGTGTTAAAAATGCGAAGTGGGATAAAGCGGACGGTTACTTTGTCCCTCGTGATTGTTACAACTCCTACTTCTACGTGGTGGAGGATGAGCAAACCAATGCGCTGGATAAATTTATTTTACATGGGCAAGAACTGATAGAGTATCTAGATGGCGGCTCAGCGCTACATTTGAATTTAGAGGAGAAGTTGACCACCGATGGCTATCTAGCCATGCTGAATATTGCTGCCACCACCGGCTGCAACTACTTCTGCGTGAATGTGAAGATAACTATCTGTAATGATTGTGAGCACATTGATAAGCGTACTCTTCATGCTTGTTCAAGCTGTGGTTCGTCAGATATCGACTATGGTACACGCGTGATCGGGTACTTGAAGCGGGTATCTGCGTTTAGTGCGGGACGTCGGCAAGAGCATGCGGCGCGCCACTATCATCGCCAACAGCAGGTGGCATAACACCTGCTGTTAGTTGCCATTGTTGCTGCGCTACATTAAACGACTTTGGAGTAGCGCGGCGCAGTGGCAGCGTCATCCAAATAGGCGTCAAAACAGGCACAAATACTACGTACCCAGAGGCGACCTAAAGCAGTAACACGCAGTTGGTGTTCAGTTATCTCGACTAAACCATCCTCAATAAAGGGCGTGAGTTTACGCCGAGCAGCAGCGAAATAGGTCCAAAAATCGTCCATTCCCCAGGTTTTGGCAAACTCCTCGAAATCGAGGTGGAAGTGGCAAATAACCTGAGAAATCAATGCGGCACGTAAGCGATCATCAGCGCTAAGCTCAAAGCCTTTGATAATAGGTAGCTGGCCTTCATCGATTAACCGGTAGTAGGTCGGCAGTTCTTTGTTGTTCTGCCATAACACGCCGTCAATTTGGCTGATGGACGACGCACCGATACCTAATAGCGCATCTTGACCGTGCGTGGTGTACCCTTGGAAGTTGCGTTGTAAGTTGCCTTGTTGTTGTGCTTGCGCCAGCGCATCGTCGGTTTTAGCAAAGTGATCCATACCGATAAACTGGTAGCCAGCCGCAGTAAAGCGGGTGATACCCAGTTGCAACAATTCTAACTTGATGGGTGCTGACGGTAAGCTGGACTCATCGATTTTACGTTGCCCAGCAAAGCGTGAAGGTAAGTGTGCATAGCTAAACAAGGACACGCGATCGGGGTTTAGCGCTATGACTTGCTCAATCGATGCTGCAAAGGTTTCTGGGCGTTGATAAGGCAAGCCATAAATTAAATCGAGGTTGATAGAACGGAAGCCAAGTTCTCTGCTCAACGCTACCTGATGTTTGATAAGGTCAGTGTCTTGGACACGATTAATTGCTATTTGTACCTTACTATCAAAGTCTTGTACGCCATAGCTGACACGGTTAAAGCCGAGCTTGCGCACGTGGCGGAGTTTATCGTCGCTACAGCTACGTGGGTCAATCTCAATGCTCCACTCAGCGTCATCGGTGAAGTGAAAATTCTCATGGAGCAAATCGAACAATCGTGACAGCTGCACTTCAGTTAAAAAGGTTGGTGTACCGCCACCCATGTGAACCGATTCAAAGCGACGATTACCCAGCAACGGCCGATACATGGCCATTTCTTTCGCCAAATAATCAAGGTATATATCTGCCTTGTGCTGGTGGCGCGTAATGACTTTATTACAGCCGCAGTAATAACAAAGCTTATGGCAGAACGGCAAGTGGATATACAAGCTCAGCGCTTGCGGTGCGTTCTGAAGCGTTCGCGTCATCGTGCTTAACGGAAAGTTGGATTGCAATGCTAACGCCGTAGGGTACGAGGTATAGCGCGGACCGTTAATGTTGTACTTGTCAATGAGCGCTTGGCTCCAAACCACTTGCTGTGCGTGATGAGTCATGAGAACACCCCAATGGGACTGTGATCAGTCAAACGAATGGCTGCAGTTTACCTGATAGAGATCAAAATTTTGATACACCAGAAGGGGTAGGAATCGCTTGCATCAATGCTGTCCTGGCTGGCTCTGTAGCGCCTTGGCAAGGCTTTTGGTTGCTTGCACTAGGGGGCCAGGTAAGCGCTCATCGAGCTCAACGGTGTCCAGTAGATTTTTAACGGCAAGACCTAATTCTGTATCGCCAGTGATCAGCAGTTTCCGCCGAAAGAACAGCGTATCTGGGTCACAATCCCCGCTAATTAACAACAGTAACGCGGCACTGTTACTGCGCATGGTGACTGTCGCGCGTTGCGGCCGCATGGATACCCGTAAGCTTGTTCCTGTCGCCGTTGGTTTGGCAGTAACGGCAAATGTTAAGCTCAGATCAGGAACCTGAATTTGCACCCAGTGTTGGTGTAAAAAAGCAAATTGCTGGTGCTGGCATTCAGGGTTGAACAATCGATTCAATGCCGCCCCAAATAATTGTTCTAAAAGGGGCTTTGGCATGACATGCAGGATGCTATTGAGCCCTGTTGTGAGCTGTTGCCAGTGATCTACTACTTTAGTGATAACCCTCATTTGCCACCTATTTTTGCCACCTAAAAATTTCCTCGAATTATAATACTTATTGCGAATGCATGTTTATGAACAGGATCAATAATTATGGAACTTCTGTGTCCAGCAGGCAGTATGCCGGCTTTAAAGGCGGCCATTGAAGAAGGGGCAGACGCGGTTTACGTTGGACTCAAAGACGAGACCAATGCGCGCCATTTTGCCGGATTGAATCTGGATGATGCCAGTTTACGCGATGCTGTACGCTATGTGCATCAGCACCAACGTAAGCTGCATGTGGCGATCAACACGTTTGCGCATGCCGACAATTTTAAGGTATGGCAGAACGCCGTTGATATTGCGGTGCGGGCAGGTGCCGATGTGTTGATACTGGCCGATATAGCCATGTTGGCCTATACCGCCGAACGCTATCCTGAGGTGGAAGTGCACCTATCAGTTCAGGCTTCGGCCACCAACGCTGCAGCAATTGAGTTCTATCAGCAGTTTGGCGTGAAACGGGTGGTGTTGCCACGGGTGTTATCAATGAATCAAGTGCGGTCATTGGTTCGCAGTACTAGCGTCGATTTGGAAGTATTTGCGTTTGGCAGTTTATGTATTATGGCAGAAGGCCGTTGCTATTTAAGCTCGTATTTAACCGGCGAATCCCCCAATACGGCAGGTGCATGCTCACCGGCTAAGTTTGTGCGCTGGGATGAACGAGCTGATGGCTCATTGGAATCACGGCTAAACAATATTCTGATTGATCGCTTTGCCGCGAACGAAACGGCTGGTTACCCCACTCTCTGTAAAGGTCGCTTTCAAGTTGGTAATGACACTTATCACGCACTGGAAGAGCCTACGAGTTTGAATACCTTGAGTTTATTGCCAGAGCTGTACCAAGAAGGTATTGCATCCTTAAAAATTGAAGGGCGTCAACGTAGCCCAGCATATGTGAGTCAAATTACTCGTGTATGGCGACAAGCCATCGATGCAGTGATGGCCGATGCCGACCGATTCCAAGTACAGCAAGAATGGGATCTGGTGTTAGCCAACTTATCAGAAGGTAACCAAACCACCTTGGGTGCCTACCATCGGAAGTGGAAATAGCTATGAAGTTTGCATTAGGGGCCATTCAGTACTTTTGGCCACGTGATGTGGTGAAAAATTTTTATCAACAGGCAGCTGAGTCGTCTGTGGATATCGTGTATTTAGGGGAAACGGTTTGTAGTAAGCGGCGTGAGCTGAAGTTTGATGACTATCTTGAGATCGCCCATATGCTACGTGAAGCGGGCAAGCAAGTTTGTTTGTCTACGATGACGTTGCTGGAGGCGCCATCTGAGTTACGTGAGCTACGCCGTTACTGTGATCAAGGCGAGTTTATAGTGGAGGCTAATGACGTGGGCGCCATAGCTTATCTACAAGAACAGAAACTACCTTTTGTTGCTGGTGCAGCAATTAACTGCTACAACCAATATACCTTGCGTCAATTAATGAGCATGGGCATGAGCCGATGGGTCATGCCCGTTGAGTTATCGCGGGAGTGGTTAGCACAACTCCTGCAGCAGCCGTTGGTAAAAGATGTTCGTGATTGTATTGACGTTGAAGTATTTGCATTTGGGCATATGCCATTAGCATGGTCAGGACGTTGTTTTACCGCACGTTCGGAAAATCGCCCCAAAGATCAATGCGAACTGGTTTGTATTCAATACCCTGAGGGACGACCGGTAACGAGCCAAGAAGGGCAGCAAGTATTTGTCTTAAATGGCATTCAAACCCAGTCAGGCAGCCGTTATAACTTGATTAATCAGCTGCCATCCATGCACGGGTTGGTTGATGTTGTGCGGCTCAGCCCACAACTCATGGGAACTTTTGAATGGCTGGAAAAATTCCGTGCTAACGAGCATGGGCAAGCGCCACAAACGCTCGATAAAAATGACAGTAATGGCTATTGGTTAGCGCTTGCTGGCCTCGTGCAACAACTAGACTAACGCTCACACAAGGAGCACTCATGATGCAAATAACCGATTTACAAGTAGAGCAACGCATGTGGCCACTGTTACGGCAAGCGTTTCGGCCAATGTTTTTGCTCGGTGCTAGCTTCAGTGCCATCGCTATGGCGCTTTGGATTTTGGTATTAGGTGGGTACCTCAATCTGCCGGTGTATGGGCAGGTTATGTTCTGGCACGCACACGAAATGTTGTTTGGGTTTGTTGCAGCTATTGTGGTGGGTTTTCTACTGACGGCAGTGCAAAACTGGACTGGGCTGCGAGCAACACACGGTAAAACTCTCGGTGTTCTCACTGGTGTCTGGCTCGCGGCACGATTCCTAATGCTATTCGGAGCGCAGGTGCCGGTATGGTTGGTGATGGCGGTTGATTTGTTGTTTTTGCCACTGGCAGCAGTTTGCCTCGCTATACCGCTGATAAAAGTGCAGCAACAGCGTAACCTATTTTTTGTTCCGGTCTTGTTGTTGTTGACGTTCTGTAATGCGCTCATGCATTACGGCTTGGTTACTGGACGTTTTGATATGCAACAACTCGGTAGCCAAAATGCGGTGTGGCTGATCACCTTGCTGATGGCCATTGTAGGTGGGCGAGTGTTACCTATGTTTACCGCTAACGGCACCATGACCGCAAAAGCCCAACCGATCGTTTGGTTGGACCGAATCGCACTTGGTAGCCTCTGGCTAATTTTCATTTTGAACGTTACCTTACTCAGCAGCCAGCTACCACCAGGAGCGATGGGGGTACTCTACGCCATTGCTGCATTTACACTCGGCTGGCGCTGCTTACGGTGGCGGATTTGGATTACGTGGCGCGTACCATTATTGTGGTCACTCCATATTGCCTATTGGATGATCCCATTGGGTTTGATGTTGTTTGCATTGCGTGAGTTTGGGGTAGTAGCAATTACGCCTTCGATTGCGTTACATGCGTTAACTGCAGGCGCCATGGGAAACATGATTTTGGCTATGTTAGCCCGGGTTTCACTGGGTCATAGTGGTCGTCCGTTACAACCAAAACCGATTATGTCTGCTGCATTTATGCTGGTGATCGTAGCCGCATTAACGCGGGTGATCTTGAATTGGCTGGTTCCAGATTTAGCAATGACGTGGTTGATTGTGGCGGCGACAGCGTGGATTGTGGCATATGCGATTTATGTGGTGGTATACGTTCCCATTCTCACCACTCCACGGCCTGATGGCCGGCCGGGTTAAACGTTTGGATTATCGGCAGCTGGTTCGGTCTCAGGCCGCAGCCAGAGCCACGTTGCCACGGTAAGCATAATACCGATTACTGTCAGTTTAACTAGCATGGGAGCAGGGCTAAGGCTCAGCCCTGTGGCACTACCACACATCATCACCGAAGCGATCACTTTGGGGCGTCGACGGACGACACCGTGTTGTCGCCAGGCAATGATTTGCGGACCATATTTGGGATGTGATAACAGCTTCTCTTCAAGTACCGGCCAACCTTTGCCGCCTGCCCATGCAGCGACCAATAGGAATGGAACCGTAGGCATGATTGGCAACAACAAGCCAATGATGCCTAGAATGAGTGCCAAAACTGCAATTGAGCGCCATACCAAAATACGCAAAATGACGGCCATACAATCCTTACTTTAGCCCAAGCCGAGATGCTAGTTTATGGAGATTACTCGGATCCACGTCTAGGATACGAGCAGCTTGAGCCCAATTGTAACCAGTTTGGGTGAGTGCTTGCAAAATGAATTGACGTTGTAATTCTTGTACCGCTTCACGCAGATTCATCGAGCCAGGTGTAAAGGTTGTATGCTGATTGGCTACCAATACGTCTTGAATATCAGGTTGTGCGATTGCTGTTGGTAAATCCAATAGATGGGCATCAATGGTTACGATGTCGTTGCGGTGCGCACCGAGGCTGAGCGCTTTAATAGCCGCACGGCTGATGGTATGTTCCAACTCACGTACGTTACCGGGCCAGTCGTAACGCTGCAACGCATGCTCTGCCGCTGGCGATAAGCGTAGTGCCCGAACGCCTAAGCGCGTCCGGTTCAGCTCCAAAAAGTGCCCTGCGAGTAATGCAATATCGTCGTCACGGTCACGCAACGGTGGAATGGGAAGGGGATAAACCGACAAGCGGTGGTATAAATCGGCCCGAAAATCGCCTGCTTTCACGTGCTGTTGAAGATCGCGATTGGTTGCAGCGACAATCCGCACATTAACGCGATGCGATCGGTCGCTGCCAAGCCGTTGAATCTCACCGTTTTGCAGCACCCGTAACAACTTCGCCTGAATTGCTAGGGGTAGCTCCCCGACCTCATCGAGAAACATGGTACCGCCATCAGCGCTGTCAAATCGCCCTGCGCGTTCGTGACTGGCACCTGAGAATGCGCCACGCGTATGCCCAAACAATTCACTTTCCGCTAAGGTTTCGGGAAGTGCTGCGCAGTTAACATAAACCAAGGGTTGTTGATGCCGCGGTGAAAGTCGATGTAGTTCGCGTGCAAACAGCTCTTTCCCCACGCCAGTTTCACCGAGTAATAAGACCGGCAGTTCAGAATGAGCAACAACTTCCAGTTCTTGTAACACCTTCATCAAGCTGGCGCTACGGCCGATGATTTCGTTGCTATCATTGACCTCGTTTGCATATGGATGCTGATTATCCCGTTGGTAACTGCGCAGTGCACGGATGTTTTGTTCAATCATGCTCATGCGCACTGCTGCTTCTACGAGTAAGCTAGCACGCTGCAACGCTCGTATGGTGCTGTCATCAAAGGTACCCGGGGTGAGTGCATCGAGTGTAAGAACTCCCCAAATTTGACCCTCGATGTACAAGCTGATCCCCATACAATCATGCACTGCTAATAGTCCGTCTGGACTGTCATTGATAAGCCCATCGTATGGATCGGGTAATGGACTATCTGGTTCAAAGCGAATTGCTTCACGAGTCGCTGCAATGGCTGCCAAACGTGGGTGCTGGTCAATCAGAAAACGACGCCCGAGGGCTTCTTTGGCAAGTCCAACACTGGCGACTGGTCGTAACACATCTTGCTCTCGCTTGAGGATAACGACAGCGCCACAATGAAAGTGAGTGCGCAAAGTTTTGACAACTTTTTCGAGTCGAATAGCAGCTGGTAAATCAGTGACTAAGTCAGCAATGAGAGTCTCTAATAAGGATACGTCGTGCATGGTATAAATCACCGCAATGGGGCCAAAATGACCCGTTTAATAATGGGTTTAATGTACCATCTGAGAAAAAATCTCGATATAAATCAAAGTAGGTAGTGTTGGCATTCTAATTGCAATACCTCTGGGGTAGGTCGCGGGCTTCCCCGTATGCAACCCATGATGTCAATAGGAGAGATTGAATGACAACCTATGCTATTCACGAGCAAACATTAGCCGATTACCAAGCGATGCCCACCAAAGATCTGGTGGAGTTTATTGTTGAAAACTTTCATGAAAAACATCGTGCGCAGTTGCCTGAGCTAATAATTCTAGCGCGTAAGATTGAAGAAGTTCACCACGATCACAACGCCTGTCCAACGGGCTTAAATGAGTTGCTCCAAACCGTTTATCAAGAGCTAGAAAGTCATATGCTTAAAGAAGAGCAGATTCTGTTTCCGATGTTGGCTGGGGGGATTTTTCCACAAGGTCCAATAGCGGTGATGGAAGAAGAGCACGAACACCATGAGCAGCTGATTGAACAGCTTCAAGCGCTGACTAATCAATGCCAGCCACCAACCGACGCCTGTGGCAGTTGGCTGACGCTGTATACTCAGTTAGCAGATTTTATTTTTGATTTGCACCAACATATCGCACTTGAAAACACGGTGTTGTTCAAGCAACCAGCGGCTGCGGCAGGCCATCATGGCAACGGCCACTGTTGTGGCGGTTGCCAGTAAGTGTTGATGATTATTGAGCCATTTCACGCAAACGGAGTGGCTCAAGAATGTCGACTAATTTGTTTTGAACCTCAATAACCCCTTCATGTTGCAGGTTCGAAAGAATGCGGCTAATGGTTTCAACAGAGAGTCCCAAATAGTTACCAATGTCCGCTCGGGTCATGGTGAGGCGATATGAACGATTTGATAAGCCCCGCTCTTTGAAGCGATCAGCTAAGGTCACAAGGAAATGAGCCACGCGTTGTTGCGCAGTGCAGTTATTCAAGGTTCCGAGCAATTGTTTAGTGGTGAATATTTCACCACTCATCAGGCGCCACAGCTGGCGGCGTAGCCCAGGTATTTGCTCGGCGAGCTCGTCGAGTGAGTGAATGGGAATTTCACACAGCATGGATGTTTCAAGGGCTTGGGTATAACTACGGTGTTCGTTATCCACTAAACCATCAAAGCCAATGACATCACCCGGGAGGTGAAAATCAATAATTTGCTCTACCCCACGGTCGTCAATTGTGTATGATTTAAGTGAGCCACTACGAACCGCATATAAGAATTTGAGTGGAGTTCCAGCATGAACCAAAATGTCCCGCTTTTGTAACGGTTTATGCCGCTGGATAATGGTATCAAGTCGAGCCATCCCTTCCTGATCAAGCTGATACGGCAAACACAGCGCCGCCATACTACAATTTTGACAATGAATGTGTGAGGTCATATTTGCCATGATGATTTCCTGATAGAGATCAAAACTAACGACGTATGGGTGTAGTATACGCCGATCATGTGACAAATCATGTTAGGCTGAAGGAGTACCCCCTATATCCCCCGCAAGGGGTAGTTGTTATGTTTTGAACATTGGGGACAATACCGTTAAAATGCGCCTTCTGTGAAGGAGCTTTTTGTGGATGCATTCTTAACTTCGACAGTCACCGTTGCTATTGCAGAGATCGGTGATAAAACACAACTTCTTAGCCTACTATTAGCCGCACGTTATCACCATAAGTGGTCCATCATCGCCGGAATTTTTTGCGCTACCTTGTTGAACCATTTCGCCTCAGCGTGGTTTGGTCAATGGATAATGACGGTGATTCCAGCACATATTGGGACTTATATTGTTGCCGGCTGCTTTATCCTTGTGGGGATGTGGGCGTTATTCCCCGATAAACTTGAGGACCATGGTACTTCCGCAGTAGGTAAGTACGGGGCGTTTATGGCTGCCTTGATATTATTCTTTGTAGCCGAAATTGGCGACAAAACACAGGTTGCTACCGTAGTCCTTGCCGCCCAGTACAATAACGTGATTGCGGTGACCTTAGGTACAACGTTAGGAATGATGCTAGCAAACGTTCCGGTCGTGCTGCTGGGGGAGCGTATCATGAAAGTGTTCCCATTATCATGGGCGCGCTATGCAGCTGCGATGATATTTATTACCCTCGGGGTACTGGCACTCATCACGTAAGGAATGAAGTAAATGATTAGCAGGTTAATGAGTGGGCTCTTGATCGTGATGGCGTTATGGAATGCCCCTTTATTTGGTCAAGACAAAGCCGATTATCAAACCGAGTTGGAGGAATTGAATCAGCTCTTGGAAGAATATCCAGCTTTGATCCCTAATGTGCTGTCGAGTGTGAAAGAGTTCTTCCGCCAGCGTAATGAACATCTCGCACTTATGCAAAAACATGAAGGTTGGCTGTTCAACAATGACCGCACTCATCCTTGGTATGGTGCCGAGAATGGCTCCTTACCTGTCGTGGTGATCACCGATTACGACTGCCCTTATTGCAAACGTTTAGAGCCCCATTTGCAACGCTTGGTGGCAGAGTTCCCGCAAGTGAAAGTCATTAACGTGATGGTTCCGATTCGGCAACAAAATGTTCAAGGCGGGCGTCTGAACCCAGCCAATTTCGCGTTAAACGTGTGGCAGAACCAACCGAATCAATTTGCGGACGTCCATCGATTACTGTATGAGCAAAATGGCCTACATACGGCACAATCACTGGAGAAAATTGCTCGCCAGACCGGCACCCGGTCACAGCTCACCAGTGCCCGTGCAACCGCTTCGGTGATCGAACAGAATCATCGGGTGTTTAGTGATTTTCAACTCCGTGGTACCCCTGCAATCATCATGGGACCACTGATTATTCCTGGCTATGTTGATTATGACGACCTCAAAGCGGCCGTCACGAATTTGCTGGCCAACCAAACGCCTTAATTATGCAATGTGGGGAAATTGCTTTATCGAAGTCACAACCTACATGTGAACTAACAATAAAGTTAGTACACTAAACCCGGAATTAACAATAAAGTTTGTACACTAATTGCGGGGCTAATTTTACGAAAATCTACAATCACATTGAAATTTATGGTGTTTTCGTGATTGTCAGGTCACGCTATCAATAAAGTCTTTATGACATTTTTTTCGAAAATCAGCGGTATTGAACTCGGTTGGGCAAAACAAATCAAAGTATGTGACAAAGTATTTTTTGTCTTTTCGTAAATCTCCAGTCCAGTTTATTTCCGTGGTAGTTCTCTTTAACACATAGGAAAACAGTCGATCATTTAGGAGCTTGACCAAATTCTCGCACACAGAGCCTATTTCCTGATAACGACGAGCATGATGAAGTGCGCAAGTACGGCGCTTTCATTGCCACCACCGTCTTGTTCTTTATTGCTGAAATTGGTGACAAAACACAGGTGGCCACCATTGTGCTTGGTGCGCAGTACACCAGTGTTGTTGCAGTAACTTTAGGTACCACGCTTGGCATGATGGTCGCAAACGTGCCGGTGGTGTTACTCGGTGGTAAGTTAATGCAAAAGTTACCGCTCGATTTGGCTCGTTATATCGCCTCGGCGGTGTTTATCATACTGGGTGTTGTCGCGTTGCTTTGGTAAGGAACGTTTGGCAAAACGTGGGCAATGGTAAAAAACTTAGCGATGATCACAAAATTGCACAGAAAGTAATCTATAGTTGATCGCACATACACGAAGCCAAGTGGAGATGTGCGATGCCCCGTCTTGAAGATAAAGTTGCCATTATTACCGGCGGTGCCGCAGGCATTGGTCTTGCTACCGTTCATGAACAAACCACCGAGCACTTCGATCGGGTGATGGCCGTGAACGTGCGTGGCGTTTTCCTTGGCATGAAGTATGCGTTGCCGCACATGTTAAAAGCGAAATCAGGTAGTATTATCAATATGTCGTCTGTTGCTGGCTTGGATGGCTTTGGCAATCTGAGCCCCTATGTGGCGTCAAAGCATGCGGTGGTTGGTCTAACTAAGTCGGCGGCACTCGAGGCCGCGTCATCTGGTGTACGTGTGAATTCGGTGCATCCATCGCCGATTCATACGCGCATAATGCGAGCGATTGAGGAGAGTATGAATCCTAGCCACGCTAAAGAAGTGCAAAGTCAATTTGAACAAAATATTCCAATGCAGCATTATGGTGAGCCGATAGACGTTGCGAACTTAGTGTTATTTTTGGTGTCTGATGACAGTAGTTTTATTACGGGTTGCCAATATCGCGTCGACGGCGGCATGGGCGCCAGTTGAAAAGCAAGAGCGATATTAGCTTTTAGATATTAGTAACGAGGGTTATGTTGAGATTTGGTGCTGACAAAAAACGAGCTTACACCGCCTTAATGGCGGTATTTTGCGTGCTGTTTTTATGTTGGGGCCAACAAAGTAGCTGGGTAACAGCAAGCTGTCCGCAATCGCAGCACCATAACCAAGCAAGCACGACTAGTGCTGGTGATATCGATAACACGGTTGTGGTGGCTGAATGCGATAGTTCGTCGCAGTTATTGCAGCAAGCGCACCTGAATATTTTAGATGGTGGCGCCGCCGTATCGTTGTTTGTCGGCATCACTTTACTAATTATTATCCGTCACTTCTTTGTTGGTTATGCGCAGGCGCCGCCCAGCTATCGGCGACGTCGTCCCCACCTTCTATTTTGTGTATTCAATGAATAACACAGAAGCCTATTAACTCTGTGTGCACATAGTTGATATGTGCGATAAGTATTACTGAATACATGAGATAACTTTATGAAGAACATTTCAAAAATCTGGTTGGCTGCGATGCTGCTGTGGCTGCTAAGTGCAAGCGCCCAAGCCCAAGTTGCGACGGACTGGATTCAACTTGAAGAGCACCCACCGGTTCAGGTGCGATTGCTGGTGCCGGGGAAAACTGACCCTGAACAGCGGCAAGTTTCAGCCTTGTTGCAGGTCAAGCTTGCTGATAATTGGAAAACCTATTGGCGAACGCCCGGTGAAGGTGGTGTACCGCCGCAACTGGCATGGCAAGCTGATTCTACTAATATCACTGATGTTTCTTGGCGCTTTCCAGTACCTGAGCGTTTTGACGTACAAGGTATTGAAACGGTGGGTTACCAAGGTGATATCAATTTCCCGCTGCAAATTAGTGTGGCAGATTGGCAACAGCCCGTTCGCTTAGAAGGGCTACTGACCTTAGCCAGCTGTACCAATATCTGCGTGATTTCCGACTTTCCACTCGCTCTTAACTTCACCCCAAGTGAGTTGAATGCGGACATGGATGCGCTATTTGCCTATGAGCAAGCGCAAAGTGCGTTGCCACATCGTGACCACCCGCAACTGACTGTGTCTGACTTGGTTTGGTCGGCGTCACAGCAGCAGTTAGCCGTAACGGTAACGAATACTGAGCAATGGCAGCAGCCACGTATTTTCGTAGATAGTCTGCGTGAGGATTATGCCGACCTCACCATTGAGTTATTAGAGCAGCAGCAACAAGGCAATGAGTTGACCGCTCGGTTTGCAATTTCGCATTGGTTGGAACAGCCAGAGTTAGCTGGCGAGACACTTCAGGTGACCATAGCGGATGAACTAATTCGTGCAGAAATGAGCGCTCAAGCTATTGCTGGTAACGTGCAGCCATCAACAGTATCCGCAAGCTGGTGGATGATACTGCCGCTGGCGTTACTTGGCGGCCTTATTCTCAACATTATGCCATGCGTACTGCCAGTACTTGGCTTAAAGCTGCAATCGGTGATTGTTGCCGAGCGCGAGCGTGGTCAGGTACGTCGTCAATTTATTGCTTCAGCACTTGGCATCATCACCTCGTTCGTCATTCTGGCGATCATGCTGATGCTATTGAAGCTCGGTGGACATGCCATTGGTTGGGGTATTCAGTTCCAGAACCCGTATTTTATCGGGGGCATGGCGCTGGTGATTGGCCTCTTTGCTCTCTCAGTGAGTGGCTTATGGACGATTCAACTACCGCACGGCATGCAGCAGTGGGTAGCAACCCGTGGCGATCAATCAACGCTGGGTCATTTCATTCAAGGCATGTTTGCGACTTTGCTAGCAACGCCTTGTACCGCGCCGTTCTTAGGAACAGCCGTCGCTTTTGCCCTAGCGGCATCGAACCTTCAGTTACTGCTTATTTTTGTGGCGTTAGGTGTCGGTATGGCATTGCCTTGGCTGGCCGTTGCTATATGGCCTAGTGTGGCGATGAAACTCCCGAAACCCGGGCCATGGTTAAAATGGGTCAACCGGATTTTCGCGTTGTTATTGTTGCTTACCACGGCGTGGTTGATTAGTTTGCTCAGTAACCATGTCAGCGCTGACGTATTCGCATTCATTGTTGCCGCATTTGTTTTATTGGCGCTGGTATTAGCCTACCGTCGGTTTGGGCGAGCGGGCGTGATTGGTGCTATTGCGGGCACAGTGCTGCTAAGTGGCATCGGCTTGCTAGTAGGTAGTTGGACAAGTAGTCCGAAACAGCTTGAAGAACATGCTTGGCAGCAACTACAACCAAGCGTCATTGCCAGTGCCGTTGCGCAAGGCAAAGTGGTGTTTGTAGATGTTACTGCGGATTGGTGTGTGACCTGTAAAGCTAATAAAATTGGTGTGTTGTTGCAAGAGCCGGTGGCAAGCGCCTTGCGCGCTGATGATATCGTGCTTATGCAGGGGGATTGGACGCGGCCAAGTGACCAAATCACCGACTATTTGCGTAGCTACAACCGTTATGGCGTTCCATTTAATCAGGTTTATGGACCCGGTGCGCCGAATGGCATTGCGTTACCCGTGATACTGACGGATGACGCGGTACTTGAAGCAATCAAGCAGGCACGTCAATGAAATTCTTAAAGCAATTAGCCATTTACCTCGCTATTTTTATTGCCATTAGTTTCGCGGTGGATAGCTGGCGCAGTCGTGGTTTGCCATCAGGCCCAATTGATGCACTGTCGGTGGTTACTATCGACTCGCAACAGCATGATGTTCTTGCGCACAGTCATGAACAACCCGTCCTATTGTACTTTTGGGCAACCTGGTGCCCGATATGTGATTGGGTTTCGCCATCCATTAATTGGCTTGCCGATGATCATGAAGTGATGAGTATCGCGATTCGTTCTGGCAACGATGCCCGGGTAACAAGCTACTTGCAGCACCACGATTATCGATTTGCGACCGTCAATGATAATACGGGTGAATTAGCACGTCGTTGGCAAATCAACGCGACTCCAACGGTCGTGATTGTTGCCGACGGCGAGATTGTTTCGTATACCACCGGCGCATCAACGCCGGTTGGTTTATGGTTGCGTCTGAAGTGGGCGCAATTGATGCAAAAATTGGAGAAGTTATGAAGTACCTTTTAAGCACAGTAGTTTCGTTATTGTTTGTTGTTAGCGTGGCAGCGAGCGCGCAACAAGCGGCAAATCAACCCCAGCGACTTGAGCAAATTAACGAATTGCTGAAGCAAAACCCAGAAGTTATTCCGAGCGTGTTAAATAGCTTGCAGCAATACATTGCAAGCAAAAAAACTGCCGAGCAAGCGCAGCGTGATCATGGTAAGTGGTTACTTGATAACGATGATGCGCACCCGTGGTTTGGGGCTGAAAACGGCTCTGTTCCGGTTATTGTCTTTACAGATTATGACTGCCCATATTGCAAACGTTTAGAGCCTCATTTGCAAAAACTAGTGGAAGAGTTTCCACAAGTGAAAGTGATTAATGTGTTGGTACCGTTGCGTCAGCAGAGTGTACAGGGGGGCAACTTGAACCCAGCAAACTTTGCCTTGAATGTATGGCAGAATCAGCGTGAGCAGTTTGCTGAAGTGCATGAACTACTCTATAAAAAGAACGGTCTGCATACCGGTAAATCGCTCGAACAAATTGCGCGTAAAACCGGAACCCGCTCGCAATTAGATAGCCCGAAGGCGACGCCAACCATTATTGAGCGTAACTATCGGGTATTCTCTGATTTTCAATTGCGTGGAACGCCGGCAATTATGGTTGGCGGACAAACCATTCCAGGTTACGTTGAATATGCTGAGTTGAAACAAGTTGTTCAACAAGCCGTCGCGCATTAATGTGAAGTAATCAATGTTACAGAAACTCGCAATAGTTCTACTGGCGCCCTTGCTGATATGGCAAGGGCGCCAAGTTATAGGCACACGCCATTCGAGAAATCTAAGCTTAAAGCGACACATGTCTGGTATACTTGCGCCTCGCTTTCCGATTAAGAAGAACCCCACCATGCCAAATACAGCACCAGCCACCCAACAATTCTCAGACGTTGGCCTTAACAATGAGCTTTTAAAAAGCTTAAAGGAGGCGGGCTATCAGCAGATGACGCCGGTTCAAGCCATGAGCTTACCGTTGGTATTACGCGGTGATGATGTGGTGGTGCAGGCACAAACGGGCTCTGGCAAAACCGCCGTATTTGCTTTGGGGATACTTGCCAAACTGTACACACTTTATTGTTATTTTGTGTGTTAGTGCACAAACTTTATTGTCAGTTTACAGTAGCTAAAGGCTTTGCCCGCAGGCCCAGCCACTGGACCATGCCCATTGGAAGTTGTAGCCACCTAACCAGCCAGTGACATCGAGCACTTCGCCAATAAAATAGAGCCCAGGCTGGCGGGTGCTGGCCATGGTTTTGGAGTTTACTTCACGTGTATCGACGCCGCCTAAGGTAACTTCGGCGGTGCGATAACCTTCCGTACCATTAGGTTTAATCGTCCAGTTGGTCAAGGTATCAGCGATTTGCTGTAACAAGGCATTGCTACAATCAGCGAGATTTTTATCAGGCCATTGATAGTGCTCAGCTAATGCTAGGGCGAGACGCTTTGGCAGCCATTCTTGTACAGCTGTTCGCAAGCCCAGTCGCGGTCGCTGTTGGCGTAGGTCGATGAGTGTATCGAACACTGCGTGGTGTGGGAGTAAGTTAATCTGAATGGTTTCACCGGGGTGCCAGAAAGACGAAATCTGCAACATAGCAGGTCCAGATAAGCCACGATGAGTAAACAACATGGCTTCCTTGAACTGACAGCGTTGGTTGGTTGCAATGACATCAACAGCAAGCCCTGATAATTCAGCGAACTGTTGTTTATCACTATCATGCAAGGTGAACGGGACTAAGCCGGCGCGAACTGGCACGATGTGATGCCCAAATTGTTCTGCCAATTGGTACCCAAATGGCGTGGCGCCTAACTTTGGCATGGACAATCCACCGCAGGCAACAACTAATTGCTCAGCCCGAAGGGTACCCTGGTCAGTCGTTAACAGATAACCATCACGACCATAGTCGACGGTGGAGATTTGCGTGCGTAGCTGAATGCGGGCACCAGCTTGGCGGCATTCTGTCAGCAGCATGGTAACGATGTCTTTGGCGCTATGATCACAAAACAGTTGCCCCAAGGTTTTTTCGTGGTAGGCAATCCCGTGTCGAGTGACCATGTCAATAAAATCCCACTGGGTGAAGCGGCTTAACGCCGATTTACAGAAGTGCGGATTGTCGGACAGATAGTTTTCAGGGCCAGCGTATAAATTGGTGAAGTTGCAGCGTCCCCCACCGGAAATAAGAATTTTTTTGCCGGCCTGCTTGGCGTGATCAACAACTAATACCCGTCGACCGCGCTGCGCGGCAATGGCAGCACAAAGAAGGCCGGCAGCGCCGGCCCCTATAATAATCACATCATGAGATTCAGTCTGCGCCACAGAGTTACCCTTGTAATGCTTCAAGCACGTGTTCGGCGCTGCTTACTCCGTAGGTTTTTTCACCTTCAACAAATAAGTGGGTGATGACACCATCCTTAATGACCATTGCGTAGCGCTCTGCACGGATACCGCCAAATGTCCCTGTTGCTTTGGTTAAGCCGAGTGTTTGGTGATATGAGGCATCGCCATCGGATAGAAACTGTACGATTTGGTCTGGATCTTGCGCTTTACTCCATGCACGCATGACGAAGGCATCATTCACGGCAACGCAAGCAATGGTTTGCACGCCTAATTTACGCAGTTCATCGGCATGTTTAATAAAGCTCGGTAAATGCTGTTCTGAGCATGTTGGGGTAAATGCACCCGGTACCGCGAACATCACGTGGGTACCTTGGGCAAACAACTCAGCTGGATTGATGTGCTGTAAGCCGACGTCACCTAACGTGGTGAGGGTGCCAGCAGGCAAGTTATCGTTAACTTTAATCATGGCTTTACTCCGGAAAATAAATATCAAAGCGGTGTTTTTTACTCACCACTTGGGTATGTGGTACAACACCACCTAAAAAGCCAGCATGTTGTGGGCGTTTGACCACCACACGTTGACGCGCTATGCGCCGAGCCGGGGCTAACAAGTCATCGGCGTCAGCATCAGGCCCCACCAACTGGTGGAACATTTGCATATCTTTTTTGACCGCAGCTTTGACTTTACGGTCAGAGCTTGGATACATCGGGTCTAAGTAAACCACATCGAAACTTGCTGTGGCGACTTCAGCTAAACTGGCAATAGGTAGTAAGTATAGACGTGTTTGCCAATCGGGGTGTTGTTCGTACAAACGCTGGAGTGCATCAGCTAGCAAGGCCCGCACCACAGTGTGACGCTCATTGAGAGCCACCTGCGCCCCCAACCACGCCAAAATAAACGCATCTCGAGCTAGCCCTGCGGTAGCATCAAGCAAGCTGCTATGGTTCGGTTTACCCAACCCACATGCACGCGCAATCGCTTCATCTTTGATGCTGGCGTGCGCGGCACGAAAGGCATTTTTGCCGCTTAAAAAATCAATTCGTAAAGGCGTCATTTTAGGCTGGCTTAACCAGCGTAACTGTAAGCCATCTGGGTGAGGTTCCAACGCAAAATCAGAGGGCAGAGACGTGCTGCTCATTGTTGCAGTTCCATGTCGATATGTGGGATCCCATCTTCGAGATACTCGGCACTGATGTCCATAAAGCCAAAGCTTGCGTAAAAATCATGGAGATAAACTTGGGCACTTAAGCGAATCGGTAGAGTTGGCGCATGGGTGTGACACAACTCAATGGCACGGCGCATTACTTCTCGGCCGATGCCACGACCACGGCCATTGGCCGTAGTGAGAACGCGACCAATACGACTGTATCCTGTTGTGCTGGTACCGATAAAAACTCGTGCGTAGCCAACAAGTTGTATGCCTTCGGTAGCCCATAAATGAATGGCTTGAGGGTCGGCACCATCACTATCTAAATATGGACAGGTTTGTTCCACGACAAACACCGCTGCACGCTGCTGCAATATCATATAGAGCTCGTGCACAGTCAACTCAGCAAAGGCTTTACAGTGCCATTCAATCATGGTGCTAATTTCCGGATTCGCGCGGTTAGTGGAACAACATTATCGTGCGCTCGTGAATACAGCGCTAATAGTTCTGCGACTTTGCCACGACTGTCAGCATTAGGACTAATAAACCGCGACACTTGTAATTTACTTAGCTGCGCGCGACGGTAGAGCAACCGCGTAAAATCCGTATCGTGGTTGCTGATCAATACGGGGATACCACGCTTGTAAGCAGCTGCTTCAGCACGGCGTGCTAATTCTGATTGGTCGTCTAAGGTAAACCCACCGCTGGCATAGCTGGTGAAGTTTGCCGTTAAACTTAATGGTGCATAAGGCGGATCACAATAAATTACATCACCTTTACGAGCCCGCCGAAATACATGCTCAAAACTCATACAGGTAAAGGTAGCATGCTGAGCTTTTTCGGCGAATAATTCCAGTTCGGTCTGTGGAAAATAGGGGCGCAAGTACTGTCCAAATGGTACGTTGAATTGCCCTGACAAGTTGTAACGACATAAGCCGTTGTAGCCATGCCGATTGAGGTACAAAAATAGTAATGAACGCTCGTACGGGTCGCAACTTTGGTTAAATTGCTGCCGCAAACTATAATAGGCTTCTGCGGTGTTGTTAGCCGCGGTGAATAGTTTACGTGCGTCTTCAATAAAGCGCTTAGGACGGCGTTTTACGTATTTAAACAACGTAATTAAATCTGGGTTTACATCGTTTAGCAGGTACTTAGGGTAATCCGTATTTAAAAAGACTGATCCGGCGCCCACAAAAGGCTCAATGAGCTTATTACCATCGGGCAGCATGGCTGTGATTGGTTCAATGAGGTTGTATTTCCCACCAGCCCATTTTAGGAAGGAGCGCTGTTTCGTCATGCGGTTCAGCTCTTTATTTTTATCGAGTTTTTGCGGTGGCGCTGCTCATGCTGACAATGGCTTGCTGGATGGCTTGCCAGTCAGACCAAGGTTCCACTTGGGCTTGCCCTATTGCAGTCGGAACCACTAAGCGTACCGTGCCTGCTTGTACTTTTTTATCACGTTGCAGCAATGTCTGCCACCGGTCAAATGACATCATTGGTGCACGTGTCGGTAATTGGAACTGTTCGAGCAGTCTCTCAATACGTTGTTGGTCAGTTAATTGTAGACGACCTTGCTGCACCATTAAGGTTGCTGCAATCATAATACCGGCAGCGACTGCTTCCCCATGTTTCCAAGTCGATGTGAATTCTGTTTCAATGGCGTGCCCAAAGGTGTGCCCCAAATTGAGCAACGCTCGCACCGATTGTTCGCGCTCATCTTTAGCAACAATCTCAGCTTTAATTGCACAACTACGATAAATTGCAGTTTGGAGTGCATGCGGATCACGAGCCATCAAGGCGGCGCTATGTTGCTCTAACCACGTAAAAAAGTCGCCATCTGCAATAATGCCATACTTGACCATTTCCGCTAACCCGCATACGTAATCCCGCAGTGGAAGTGATGCTAAACAGGTGGTATCGATCAATACCGCCTGCGGCTGATGGAAAGCGCCAATTAAGTTCTTCCCGCCCGAATGATTAATGGCCGTTTTGCCACCCACGGAAGAATCCACTTGTGCTAATAATGTGGTCGGGATTTGATAAAAGGCTACACCGCGTTGATACGTTGCTGCCACAAAACCCGCCAGATCGCCAACCACGCCACCGCCAAGAGCGATAATGGCACAATCACGGTTAAAACTGTGTTGGATAAGGGTATCAAGAACGGCGGCGTAAGTGTCGATACCTTTCGCGTGCTCGCTGTCTCCGATGCAGTAGGTGATGACGTGATGGGCGGCTAGTGCACGGCGTACAGTCTCCCCATACAAGGCGTTGATTGGCGCGTTGGTAACTAGCAGCAATTGCTTGGGTAATGCTGGAAATAACGGCGTGCGGTGGAGCAACTCAGCACCAATATCAATTGGATAGCTGCGCTCATGGAGTTCCACTGTTAATTGTTGTGTGGCAGATGTCATGAGCGCCTCCGAACAGTTATCGATGCAAAAAGTTTACCGACCTACCTGAGCAATAATTTGATCAATCACCACTTTGGTCGTTTGATCGTCGGTACGGATAATAATATCAGCAATTTCTTCATAAAGTGGATTACGTATTTCAGCAAGCTGCTCTAAGACAGCTCGCGGGTCATCCGCATTAGCAATCAAGGGCCGTCGTTTGTCACGTTGGGTACGGTCTAGTTGTTTCTCAATGGTCGTTTGTAGATACACTACAACACCACGAGCAGAAAGACGATTGCGGCTTTCTTTGCTCATAATTGAGCCGCCGCCCGTTGCAAGTACAATACCAGTGTTTTCGGTTAGCTCCTCGATAACCTTTTCTTCGCGCATGCGAAAACCTTCCTCGCCTTCGAGCTCAAAGACCCAAGCAATATCTGCGCCGGTGCGGCGTTCAATTTCTTGGTCAGAGTCAAAAAATTCGAGGTGGAGTTGACGGGCCAATTGACGCCCGATGGTGCTTTTGCCGGCCCCCATAGGGCCCACTAAGAAAATGTTACGTTTTTCAGCCATAATTGATGTGTTACTTCACTTGATATAACTCGCTGTGACTCACGAAACTCGGAGTGTCTCAAGACCATCCTTTACCTAATCAAAAAGATGCGGGATTATCGCAAGACGTAGTCGTATTAGCAAGGTTTAAGGGTCGTTGCTTACAATTCTTGGCGTCACAAATATCAGTAATTCACGTTTTTCAGCAACTTTGGCGGCGTTGCGAAATAACACGCCCACGTACGGGATATCACCAAGCCAAGGCACTTTAGCAATATCGTTTAAAATCTGCTGCTGATAGATGCCGCCCAGCACAATAGTCTCGCCATTTTCCACCAGTACTTGTGTATTAATTTCTTGGGTATCGATAGACACCGCAGGTCCGGTTGGCGTAGTCACTGTTTCACCACGGGTATTTTGGGTGATGACCAAGTCCAGAATAACCCGATTGTCCGGTGTGATTTGTGGCGTTACCGTAAGTCCTAGGACGGCTTTTTTGAATTGCACCGAGGTGGCACCCGATGCTGCACTTTCCACATAAGGGATTTCCGTACCCTGTTCAATATACGCTTGTTTTTGGTTGGCTGTGGTAATTCTTGGGTTGGCAATAATCTCCCCTTTATTTTCTCGCTCAAGAGCACTGAGTTCTAAACTCAGTAGGCGATTATCAATAAACCGAGCAACTTGTAGACCTAAGGTGGCAGCTGGAGCTGCTACCGGCAGCGTCAGTTCAAAATCTCCGTCGAAGCGGTTGTGTTGCTCAAGGTCGGCTTCACTAATTCCCCATTGAATCCCCAATTCGTCGCTAATGTTGTCACGGACAGTAACCATATGAGCTTCGATAATGACTTGCTTGATAGGCACATCCAGTACTGCAACCAACTCTTTTGCTGCCGCTAAATGCTGTGGGGTATCCCGAATAAGGAGGGTATTCGTGCGTTGATCAATGGTCACGGTACCCCGGCTAGAAAGCATATCGGCACGTTCAGTTCGAAGGATTTGCGCGATGTCTTCGACCTTGGCGTAATTAATCTGAATGTAATCACTTACAAGTGGAATAAGTTCTAATTTGTGTTGCTGCCGTGCCAGCTCATCGGCTTCCAGTTGTGCCATTTCAGTGGCTGGCGCAACGACTAGAATGTTGTGTTCGAGGCGCTGTGCTAAACCATGCACCTGTAAGATAGTATTCAGGGCGACTTCCCAAGGGACATCATCCAACCGCAAGGTAAGTTGGCCTTGCACACTATCACTTGCCACTAAGTTGAGCTTGCGTTCTGCTGCGAGTAATTGCAACAGTTCCCGCACAGCAATGTTCTGGAAGTTGAATGAAACATTAGGTGGCGTTTGTTCGATGGGTGAAACCGGTGGCTCAGTCGTTGTTACCGTGGTTGCTGCAGCGGTCGTGGTAAATGCAAACTGCAACAGCTCACCATGACGTTGTATGTGCGCCACAGTGTCACCGTGCGTGAGGATGCGTAGCAATGTATGTTGCTGCTGTTGATGCCATTCAAGAGTAGCGAGTAACGGGTGCGCTGGTGCTTGACCATGAGGTTGTGGCGCTTGGGTGAATGGGAGCACAAATTCATGAAGATGACTCGGCTGTTCCGTGGTGTGCAGCTTAAACCCGACCGGCTGTTCAAACTGAGCTTGAATGGTCAGGGTGCGTGCAGGGCTTTGTGCTACATGAACGTTGAGTAAGTGGTTACTAACGTTTGATGCCGCCCAACTCGTCGTCATGACAAGAACAAGGAATAGTATTAATGCACAGGTTGTTAAGAGGCTACGGGTCATGTGTTTCATGGCACTGCGTCTCCAGCGGCGGGGTTTAGATGAGCCAGTGGAATGGTCCGTTCGCGCAGGGTCCAGCAATCGGGTGCGGACTGCAACCACTCGTTGAGTACTAGCGCCTGGTCGGTAATTTGTAGAACTTGTTGGCGCCCATATGTCTGGCCTAGTGCAAGTGTCATAAGTTGCCCTGTTGCGGTAGCAACCACTGCTTTAGCCGCGGCATCGGGATAACGCCACCCGCCAAGAAATTGAATCGGCTCTGGAACATCATCCGGTTGCACTGCAATGGGTGGGGTGTGACAGCTTGCCGTGCCAGCAGTGTTGGTTAGATCTGCTGTCGCCGGGCCAAATGGATCAAGCCCACTGAGCATGGTTTGGGCTTCGGGTGACTCGGGCGTAGTAGGTAATGCATGTACACGCGGCGACGTTAGCTGTAACTGTAGACTAAGCTGGAGTATGGCGTCCCGCTGGTGCAGTTTTAGTTCAGTAATATTGACGTTTACAAGTCGCTGTTGTAGCTGCACAGTGAATTGCTGTAACGCTGCGTAATACCCCCAAATCTCAACCTGTGCCGTGCGTTGCTGGTTAGTGGCAGAGGGGTCTTGCCATGTGAATTGCCGCAACGCTACCCTGTTAGCAGCTGTTAGTTCACTCACTGTGTGAACAACCTCAGTGGTTGTTGGGGTCGGTGGCAGGCTTTCGGTAAACGATGGCAATGGTGTCGTCATGGTTATGTTCTGACGAGGTTCATTTGTTAGCCATGGGTTCCAATATAAGCCAGCTCCCAAGACGCCAAGACTGATGCCCACATAAACAACCAAACGCCACGGCCATGGCCACCAAGGTAGGTCACGTAAATCAAGCTCAGTAACTGACGTCATGGGCAATCGCTCTGGTAGTTAGGATAGCTTGGATAGTGAATGTGTACGCAAACGGTTCTTGGTGTTGTTCGTCATGATGTGTCAGTTGGTCAAGCTGAGCTTGTGCAATCCACGCTTGCGATTGCAACGCCTGTAAAAAGGTCACAACGGCTTGATGGTTTAGAGCCACACCGGTTACGGTCAGCCGGGGCTGCAACAAATGTAGTTGCTGGAGCTGCAGCGTAGGAGTGACGAGTCGGGGCAACGTTTGTAACAACACTAATGCATAGGCGGGCTCCTGCCGCAGTGGTTCGATAGTGGTCGCCTCAGTCAGCGTCGCTGCTGTGTATTGAGACGATGTTGGTGCCAAGAGTTGGTGCCAACCCAATACTGTCATGATTCCCCAGAGTGCCACCGCGCTGCCGATAGCGATCCCAATGTGTATCATGCAGCGCTGATAAGCCCGCCGGCGCTCACGCTCACGCCATGGCAACAGATTAATGAGTTTCATCCATGACTCCACGCAACGCTAACCCGAACGCTTCAACGAAACCTGTGCCGGTTGGAAGAAGCGGGCTTAGCCTTGGCGCAATGGGTACGAGAGCAAGTGGATTGACGACGTCAACGTAGCACTCTGCCGTTGTGGCAAGCTGGTGTAACACAGTGGGCTCTATTAACTGGTCACTAACCACCAGAACCCCCTCATCAGTCGGCTGTACTAACACCGATACCAGTGCCTGTAGGCGTTCGGGAACTGAACGAGAATCGCGTTGTGGCAGGCCGGCATCGAGTTGATGGGTTCCTCGCACACGCCACCAAGAGGTGGCAGTTGCGGAGCAATGAATGAGGAGTAGCTGTGGTTGTTGCTGCCAACTCTGTTGCAGGTAAGGGGTCAGCATATGACAGGCACGAATAATAGCGTGGCTATCAAGTTCAATCGCATCGATCCGATAACCTGCTTGGGTTAAACCCTGCAATGGAGGGTCAACTATAGCTGTAGGGGCAGCAATCACCTGCACCTGCTGCCGCGACTGATTTGACCCAGCTGCTGACTGGGACGTTGTGGTGAGCAGATAATCTACATAGAGATCACTGAACGGTGCCCCAAATAAGCTGAGCGACTCTCGTTGTATTTGCGCCATGATGCTGTCATCGTCGGCCTCAGTGGCGATGGTTAATTGCTTAGTTTGAGTCGCTGCAGCGGCTATCGCCATGGTCGTGGTGTAGCGATGGCGTGGTGGTTTAATTGGTTTTGCAAGTGCCGCCAAGGCCGGCGCTGCGAGGTTCCCTTGCTGCCAAAAGTTGGTGGGTAATTGACATTCTGCCGCTGCAATAATTTGAATTTCGGTCGCCTTCCGCGAGCACGCCAGCCAACGAAAATGATCTGGCTGGATGGAAATCCCTAATCCCACTGGCGGCCGAGCACCGGCGAAGCGGTCCATGTGTTCTCCCTAAAACTCGTCCTGAGTTGTTGTGCAAAAAGTAAGCATTATGCAAAGCCCAGCGTTGGGCTTGAAATAATCGTTACGTTTCCGAACGTAAGTTTCTATAATAAGTTTGATTCGTGTGCAAATTGGTTATTTGAACAAAGCGGATAAGAAAGGGGTTCTTCGTTGAAAATTTTAAAGTGGGTGCTGGGTGTTTTAGCCGTCGCAATTTTAGTCGGCTCAACTGCCGTTGTGGGCCTATATTTCTATTGGAAAGATGATTTACCAAGTGTTGCCGAGCTGCGTGAGGTGCGCTTACAAACCCCCATGCAGGTTTATTCTGCCGACGGTGAGCTGATTGCACAGTTCGGTGAGATTCGGCGAATTCCACTGAAATTAGAAGAGATTCCGCAACCACTTATCAATGCTTTCTTAGCGACCGAGGATCAACGGTTTTATCAGCATTTTGGTATCGACCCGATTGGGGTTGCACGGGCATTTTTCCTATTGTTGACCAGCGGTGAGATTCAAGGTGGTGGTAGTACCATTACCCAGCAATTAGCTCGTAACGTGTATTTGAGCTTTGAACAAACGTGGTCTCGCAAAATAAAAGAGGCGTTCATTGCGCTGCGCATGGAGCGTGAGTTGACCAAGGATGAAATTCTCGAGTTATATCTGAATAAAATTGCGTTTGGACAACGAGCGCATGGCGTGGGTGCTGCCGCGCAAGTGTATTACGGTAAAGATGTGCGTGAGCTCAGTATTGCTCAAATGGCGATGATCGCGGGCTTACCCAAGGCACCATCAACCATGAACCCTATTACTAATCCAGAGCGTGCGCGGGAGCGTCGTGCAGTCGTGCTGGGGCGGATGCTTGCGGAAAATGTTATCACGGACCGAGAGTATCGTGAGGCTTTGGCTGAGCCGATTGAATCCCGCCTGCATGGTGCCGAAGTAACGATGCATGCACCATACTTGGCGGAAATGGTGCGTGCCGAAATGGTTGTTCGTTATGGTGAAGATTATGCCTATAACTCAGGCTTGAAAGTATTCACTACGGTAAGCGCGAAACAACAACGAGCAGCCCAGCACGCCCTACAAACCCATCTGCATCTATACGATGAGCGCCATGGGTATCGTGGGCCAGAAGCGGTGGTGTGGCAGCCTGACGAGGAGCCCTGGCCGCTTGACCAAGTTATCGACTATTTACGTGAGCAAAGCAGCATTGGTATGACAGTCCCCGCAATAGTCATGCGTGTGGCTGAACAATCGGCGGTGGTTTTGACCGCTAGCGGGCAACCGCACGAGATACCATGGTCAGGCTTGGCTTGGGCGCGCGCATATATGCATGCCGATCGGCAAGGGCCGCCACCCCAAGTGGCGAGTGATGTGCTACAGCCAGGGCAACTGGTACGTATTCGTAGCACAGATCAAGGGTTACGCTTAGCGCAGATTCCTGAACCAAGTGCGGCGGTGATTGCACTGCGTCCACAAGATGGCAGTATTGCCGCCGCTGTCGGTGGTTATAGCTTTGCGATTAGCCAATATAACCGGGCAATTCAGGCGAAACGGCAATCAGGTTCAAATATTAAGCCGTTTATTTATTCGGCAGCATTAGAAAATGGCTTTACATTAGCAACTTTGGTGAATGATGCCCCGATCAACCAATGGAATCCTGGTAGTGGTATTGCTTGGCGTCCACGTAATTCACCTGATGTATACGAAGGACCAATTCGCGTTCGGCAAGGGTTAGCGAAATCTAAGAACGTCGTGTCGGTGCGTTTGCTACGCGCTATTGGGATAGATACTACGGTCGAATATCTGGCCCGATTTGGCTTCAACATTGATGAATTGCCGCGCAATGAATCCTTGTCGTTAGGTTCAGCATCCATGACTCCGCTTGAGGTAGCACGCGGCTACGCTGTGTTTGCAAATGGTGGTTATTTGGTTGAGCCGTACTTTATTGAACGTGTGGTTGATGACAATGACCACGTGATTTTTAAGGCACAGCCGACGGTCGCCTGTGTACCCTGTGAAGATGGCTCTCGAGACGTGGTGCAGGCTCCGCAAGTGATTACTGAGCAAAATGCATTCTTAATCACTGAAGCATTAAGTTCGGCCGTATGGGGTGGGGGTAGCTGGCAGCACAAGACTGGTTGGAACGGTACCGCATGGCGGATCCAGCGGTCGAAGCCAATTGTAGATTTAGCAGGCCGTAATATTGTTGGTAAAACGGGTACCACGAACGATATTAAAGATGCTTGGTTCTCAGGTTATGTGAGTGGCTTAGTAAGCACCGCTTGGGTTGGTTTTGACAACCTTGAGCGCGCATTGGGTAGTACAACGATGAACAGTAACCTGACGGCTGAAGAACAGGCCATTACCGGTGCTGAGGGTGGTGCTAAAACAGCACTCCCGATGTGGATTGATTTCATGGAAGTAGCGTTAGAGGAAGCGACCATTGAGCCGTTCCAAGTGCCACCAGGATTAGTGATGGCACGGATTGATCTGGAAACGGGTAAACTGAGTCGCAAAAATGATCACACGTCGCGATTCGAATACTTCCTGCCAGGAACGGCACCGACCGAGTTTGCTGATTCCAAGCCGGCGAATCGCGATATCTTTAGCAACGAAGACTCAATCTTCTAATGTGTGCTTAGCCTTGATGCCGATTGCTGAGGTGACTCAGCAATTGGTTCAAGTCTGATTGTACGCCACCAGCAGTTACTTCTTTACCTGCACCAGGACCACTAATGACCAGCGGCATTTCGTGGTACCAGTCGGTATAAATCACGAAAATATTCTCACCTGGAATCAGGTTAGCGAGCATATCTCCTGCTGGGATAAATTCGATACCTACACGCGCCTCAACACTATCGTCAGGTTGCACCGCAAAACTCGCAAGCACCCGTGGTACCTTGCCTTGTTGTTGAGCGGTACGATACAGCTCCTGCATGGGCGCATCGAGTTCAGGCAGACGCTGCATGAATTCCTCGTAAGAAATACCGTGTAATTGTTCGGGTAACAGGCTATCTACTTGGATATCTTGCCAATCGAGTTTTAAACCGATTTCCCTCGCTAAAATCAGTAGTTTACGAATAATATCCTGGCCGGTTAAGTCGGCCCGTGGATCAGGTTCAGTAAGGCCGCGGTGCTTGGCTTCGCGAACTAAGTCACTGAACTTCACCTCAGCGTTGAAATTCTCGAACAACCAACTCATGGTTCCTGAGAAAATACCGGAAATACTGCGAATGGTGTCACCAGAATTAATTAAGTCATTGATAGTGTAGTTTAACGGCAAGCCGGCGCCCACTGTGGTGTTGTAATACCATTCACGTTCGTATTCACGTTGAATCGTACGAATTTCGTTGTACTGTGATTCTCGCGATGCGCCAGCGCGTTTATTGGCACTGATAATGTGCACCCCATTAGCAAAGAAGCTTGGGTAGAGTTGTGCTACTTCAGTAGAGTCAGTCAGATCAAGCATGACGAGCTCATCACAGCCAGCATTAGCTAGCTCTGGAATTAATTGGCTAAGTTCGTAGGGGCGAGCAAATTTATCAAAACTGCTTTCCCAGTCATCAAGTTCTAGCCCATGGTAATCCAGCCACATCCGCGTGGAGTTTAAAATACCGAGGATGCGCACGTCCATTTGCTCATTGATACGCTCTTGCAAGCGGCGGTATAGCGCTAGCCAAGCACTCCCGATGTTGCCGCGACCTACCACCAGTACACCTAAACTACGACGGTAATTAAAGAGCTGGCTATGAAGACGGTTTAACAGGCGGTTTTCGAGTTTTTGCTCAAGGATCGCGATAACCGCATTGTTGTCTGGTGAAAAAGCTAACCGACGCAAGTTCTGGGCACTGAGCTCAGTTTTAAATGTTTGGTATTGCGTGGTTTCCTGAATACGATTCCCGACCAGGGCAATCATCGAGTAGCCTTGCATTTGCACCACTTCATCGGCTTCGTCGACATGCTCAAGCCAACGTTCGATGTAATCTAAGTGGTTTTGATGGTAGGCGTAATAAGCATGGTGCTGAGAAATCTCATTCCAGCTAATGAGAGGCACTAATTCTAATTCTTCGAATTGCTGTATCAGTTTGGCATTGCTCAAATTAACGCGGAATAGCACGACATCGGTTAATGACGTTAAGACTTTGCCTTTGGGTTCAGTATCATCGTACTGCCCAATACGCGTTTGTTGGTTTTCTACTTTGAGGCTGGAGCGTACCGCGATCACCATCCGTTTCCGATTGACCGGTTGGAAGGTACGTGGGTGCAGCACCGGGCTACCGAGACGTGCTAGCTCTTCGGCTTCATGCCAATCAAGTAACGGCAGGCTGACCACGCGTTCAACTTTGCGAGGGTCTGCAGAATATACGCCGGCCACATCTTTCCATATAGTGACT
The DNA here is from genome assembly GCA_029279945.1 of Pseudidiomarina indica. Taxonomy (GTDB): domain Bacteria; phylum Pseudomonadota; class Gammaproteobacteria; order Enterobacterales; family Alteromonadaceae; genus Pseudidiomarina; species Pseudidiomarina indica_A. The sequence goes on from JAJUHK010000006.1 coordinate 63,655, forward strand.
TGTTTGGAATCGATAAGACTCCCAACTAGTGTGGCTGAATAGTCACTACCATTACGCCCAAGAATCAACGACCGCCCGGTTGGGTCGGAGCAAATGAAACCGGTAACGATAAAGCGCACGCCCGGATGGGGTGCAATTCGATTCAATAACCCAATACGAGATACCTCAACACGAATGTGAGGTTCCGGGGCATCGTCGGCAATTAAGAAATCGCGCGCATCAATGTAATCCGCTTTGATGCCTTGTTGTTTCAACAATGCAGCTAGGAGACGAGCACTCCAAAGTTCACCATAGGATAGCAATTCTGGTCGATGGGTGATGATTTCGTCGCCTTGTAGCCATCCCCACCAGCGGGCAAAATCCTGATTTGAAAGCGCGAGTAATTGTGCTTGCAAGTCACCATTAAGCAGCTCGGTGATCAACCCTTGTTGGTACTTTTGGAGCTGCTTCAGTAGCACTTCTGCCACCCCTAAATCGTCCGCTTGGGCATCAATGATCGCGAGGATACGGTTGGTGGTATCGCCAGCGGCTGATACCACCACTAAGTCGCTCGCTCCCGCATATTCAGTGATAATACGAGCGACGCGGCGATAGCAGTAGGCGTCCGCTAGACTGCTGCCGCCAAACTTATGAACCTGAACCGTGTCGGCAACTGCCTGGATTTGTGCTGGAGTGACTTGAAGCTCAACCGTCATGATGCGTGTGCGTTCTCCTGTGGGACGGGTGGACAGAAAATAGTACTGATTATACGGCGCGTCGCGGGCGCAATAAAGCACCATTACGCTAGGTTAGCACAAAAAGACGTATAGACCCCTATGCGTATAAAGTTGACTGGGATAAATTCGGCAGTACAATTCAACACATCGCGTAAGGTCTTTGGGATCTTTCAATTAAGGAGTACATGATGGAATGGAACGGAGAATACATTTATCCGTATGTTGAACACGGTAAAAAAAGTGAGCACGTTAAGAAAATAACCGTCTCAATTCCTACACGTGTCCTCAAAGTGTTGACTGATGAGCGGACGCGGCGACAAGTCAATAATTTGCGCCACGCCACCAACAGTGAATTACTGTGTGAAGCGTTTTTACATGCGTTCACCGGCCAACCGCTCCCGACCGATGACGATTTACGCAAAGATAACCCACATCGTGTGCCAAAAGCAGTTCGCGAAGAGTTGGCGCGACGAGGGTTACCAATCCCTGACTGTTGTAGCGACGACAACCCCGATCAATAAGGTGCTGTAGCCTTAATGGCTACAGCAAGTACTCCAACGCTGTCTCATCACAGTTGTGCTTACGGGGACATAAGTCACAATCTTTCATCACTTTTTCCGGCAGCTTTTCCTTCAGCGTCAAACGGAAGTTCAATTTCCCAAAAAACTCAGGCACGCGTGTTAACACGATAGTACGAGTGATACCCAGCTCGCGAGCCTTCCACAGTAAGAATGCTACTAACTCGGCACCCAAACCTTTGCCCTGAGCGCTGGGGAATAATCCCAAGCTACGAATTTCCGCAAGGCCGGTGTTGTACACGTATAATGCTGCGCAACCGACCACTTCATCGTCAACTTCGGCAACCGCGAAGCTTTGAATGGCTTGCAGAATGTCCGCCTTATCGCGTGGCAAGTTTTCGCCTTGCTCTGCCCAGTATGCAATCAGCTCACAAATTTTATCCACGTCACTTAAGCGTGCTTGGCGGACGTGCTTACTCGCCGCTTCTGCCGCTTGTAGCCAATCTTGTGCCTTTTTGATAGCTGTTTTTACCGCCGTTGGTGCAGTACCGCCGTAGGCTTTCCGTTGTTGTAAGCCATAGTTCAAAGCTAAGCTGGTGTAGACATCATCCGTGATGCGGTCACACACTTGTTGGAACTCGGCTAAGCGCAATTGCTCCAAAGCGACACCTTGTTGTTGCGCTAGCAACACTAATTCGCCAGTAAGGTGGTGGGCATCTCGGAACGGAATACCTTTACTTACCATATAATCGGCCAATTCAGTGGCATTGCTGTAGCCCAGTGCCGCTTGCCGAGCAGCGTGATCACGGTTGACGGACAACTCAGGCAAGGCAAACGCCAACATCTGCAAACATTGCAAATACGTGTGAAGTGCATCAAAGAGCCCTTCTTTATCTTCTTGCATATCCTTGTTATAGGCTAACGGTAAGCCCTTTAAGGTAATTTGCATGGCATGTTGGTGGCCAATAACGCGGCCAGTTTTACCTCGCAACAACTCAAATAAATCAGGGTTCTTCTTTTGTGGCATCAGTGATGAACCGCTACTGATGCGATCACTCATGCTAAAGCAGCCTGATTCGCCCGAGCAGTAAAAAATCACATCCTCGGCAAGTCGCGATAAATGAATCATTCCAGTGCTTGCCGCGTGTAACAGATCAAGCACAAAGTCACGGTCAGAAACACCATCTAAGCTGTTTTCACATGCATGGCGGAAACCTAACTCGTGCGCTAAGGCTTCTCGATCAACCGCAGCGGTAGTGCCTGCTAATGCACCGCTACCCAGTGGGCTAACGTCCATGCGCCGAACCGTTTCCCGTAACCGACTCACGTCACGTTGTAACATGCTGACATAGGCCATAGCCCAATGCCCAGCAACTATCGGCTGGGCGCGCTGCAAGTGGGTGTAACCGGGTAACATGGCATCCTGATAGGTTTGCGCAAACTGCAATAGGTTTTCAATAGCCGCAAGATTTGCGGTGATTAAGGTTTGCGCATATTGTTTACAGAATAAGCGTAAATCGGTTGCTACTAAGTCATTGCGGCTGCGTCCAGTGTGTAGTTTTTTGGCAGTATCACCAATCAAAGCGATAAGCTCAGCCTCCACCCAGCTGTGGATATCTTCTGCAGATGTTGCCAATGGCAGCTCGGGTTGTTTAGCTACTTGCTTCGCTAAGGTAGATAGTGCTTGTTGCAACTGGTTATTTTCGGCAGCCGTGATTAGGCCTGCATGCTGTAAGGCACCGGCCCAAGCTTTCGACGCTTGAATATCGAACGGCGCCAACACGTAGTCGAACCGTAGCGAGTCGTTAAATTGTTTGAATTCAGCCGCGCTTGGCTGGCTGAAACGACCACCCCATAAGCTCATCGCTTACTCCTTGCCCGCACCGTCGACATCGGCTTGCTGGTGCAATGCACGAATGCGGCTGGCTAAGCTATACAGACGGATAAACCCTTCGGCATGCTGTTGATTATAGACTTCGTCTTCATCAAAGGTAGCAAATGCGTTGGAGTAGAGGCTGTTTGGTGAACGTTTTTGCGTCACGGTAACTTGGCCTTTATATAGTTTCACCACAATATCACCGGTGAGCGGCTCTGCAATTTTGGTTGCAGCTGCTAACATGACATCTTTCAGTGGGGTGAACCAGCGACCATCGTACATCAGTTGGGCAAACTCGTTACCTAAGCGAATACGATAATCTTGCGTGGTACGGTCGAGCACCAAGCTTTCTAAACCGATTAACGCAGCCCGTAGTACTTCCCCGGCTGGCGTTTCATAACAACCCCGTGATTTCATCCCCACTAAACGGTTTTCCACCATATCCAAACGGCCGACACCATGTGCGCCAGCAATTTTGTTAAGGTGTAAAATCGCGTCAACCGGCAGGTAGGCCTGCCCGTCAATATGAGTTAACTCACCGTGTTTAAAAGACAATTGCAAGTAGTGAGGTTGATCTGGAGCTTGCTCCGGAGCAACGGTCCAGGTCCATACCTGTTCAGTTGGCTCATTCCACGGATCTTCTAACTCACCACCTTCGGTAGAAATGTGCCAAAGGTTAGCATCGCGGCTGTAAATTTTCGTGGCTGATGCACTGCACGGGATGTTGCGCTCAGCTAAGTATGCCAATAATTGTGGCCGGGAACGCATGGTCCATTCACGCCATGGGGCAATCACTGTTAGCTCAGGTGCAAGTGCAGCAAACGCTGACTCGAAGCGAACTTGGTCGTTACCTTTGCCGGTGCAGCCGTGGGCCAATGCATCAGCTCCAACTTGGCGTGCTACTGCCACTTGCGCTTCGGCAATAATGGGCCGCGCCAATGCGGTACCTAACAAATATTGGCCTTCGTAAATAGCACCCGTTTTTAAGGTGGGATAAATAACTTCACGAGCGAATTTATCTTTTAAATCCACAATGTGGCAGCTGCTGGCGCCTGAAGCGATGGCTTTGGCTTCAACACCTTCAAGCTCATCATCACCCTGACCAACGTCAGCGACGAACGCAACGACTTCACAGTCATAGTTTTCTTTTAACCATGGCACAATAGCTGAGGTGTCCAAGCCACCGGAGTAAGCGAGAACGACTTTATTAATTGACTTACTCATGCGTGAGTTCCTTCAAATAGTTTAACTAAAATAGCATTTTGGGCGTGGAGCCGGTTTTCCGCTTGGAATAGCACCAAACTTTGTGGACTATCGATCACCTCAGCGGTCACTTCACGACCACGATAAGCAGGTAAACAATGCATGAAATAACGTGCATTGAGTTGTTGCATCAGGGCACGATTCACTTGGTATGGAGCTAAATCCTGCAGCACGGCATTGTGGTCTCGCTCCTGCCCCATAGAAACCCAAGTATCGGTGTAAATCACATCCGTTGGCTGCAGCTGTTCAAGATCATGAATCAGGGTGATAGAGCCTCCTGACTGTGCGGCTAATTGCTGAGCCTGCGCCAGCATATCAGCATCTGGCGCATAGCCGACGGGAGTCACAACTTGCAGATGCATACCGGTATGTGCAGCTCCCGCCATTAAGGCTTGGCAGACGTTATTACCATCGCCTATATAGGTGCAATGGATTTCGTTTAAGGCCCCCACCTGCTCTTGCAAAGTGAGTAAATCAGCTAAGGCTTGGCATGGGTGGCAGGTATCACTCAACGCATTGATGACCGGCTTAGCTGAAGCTGCTGCTAAATCCACAATGGTTTGCTGCGAAAACACACGCGCAACAATAGCCTCATGCCATAATGCTAGGTTAGCACCGACATCAGTAGCTGGTTCACGTGCACCAATGAGGTTTTGCGCATCGAGATAAATGCTGTGTCCACCTAACCGATGGATGCCAGCCGCAAAACTAGCGCGCGTGCGTAACGACGGCTTTTCAAATAACAGGGCAATGCTTTTACCTTGTAAAAAAGTAGACCATGCAGCAGGGCGTTGCTTAATGGTTTGAGCTAATTGCAATAGCTCGGTGGTTTGCTGCGGCTGCAACGTCCACATATCAATTAAATCGTTCATTAGCGGGTTCTCACCTACTCGTTAAATACATACTAAGGTTGGTGGCAATTAAAGACGGATGCGGGTTCCGGCTGCTTCACCCTTTGCCAATCGAGTGAGCGCTTTGGCATCTTGCCAGCCGGCCACCGCGATGCTTCGTCGCGAAGCTTGGGCAGCTTGCAGTGCCGCCTTGAGCTTCACCAGCATTCCGTCACGGACGGTGCCAGCGGCTATGAGGGCATCTGCGTGTTCGGCATCAATGGTGTCGATGAGCTCACCGTGCTGATCCAAAATCCCTGGAACATCGGTGAGGAGGATCAAATCAGCATGCAGCAGTTGTGCTACAGCGGCAGCAGCCAAATCAGCGTTGACATTTAAGCGCTCACCCGTAGGACTGATGCCAATTGAACTCATAATGGGTAAGAAATTGTTATCCAATAATAGCTCGAGCAAGGTGGCGTCGTTTGGTCGAGGAATGCCTACTGAACCACGACTGAGATCGATATCGCAGCTAATGCTCTGGCCAGCGGCCAAAAATAGACCAACGGCATTTAATTGATGCTGTTGTGCCAATGCCACCAACTGACTGTTCACATCGCCGGCAAGAACACCAGCAACAATAGGAATATGGGCCGCAGGCGTAACCCGTTGGCCACCGACTTTCTCGCTGGTATAGCCGAGTTGGGTGAGCACCTCTTGAACTTGATCACCGCCACCATGCACCAGCACTAATGGCCGCAAACGTGCCAATTGTTCGACCGTGGTCAACAACTGATGGAGGTGTTCGGTACTTTGCAATACGCGCCCACCGAGCTTGATAATGAGTGGGCTGCTCATACGACACCGCCACGCTGCAACAATCCAGTCGCAGGTGCTAGGCCAAAATATTGATTGGCTAATTGCACTGCCTGAGCAGCCGCACCTTTGAGTAAGTTATCGATAGCTGCACACACAATCAGGTGTTGCTGTGCTACAACTACATGAATATCACAATAAGAAGTACCAACCACATCGTTGACCGCTGGCGGTTGCTGGCGTAACCGAACCAGGGGTTGCTCAGCATAAGCAGCATGGTACGCAGCATGAATGTCAGCGCTGCTAACACCAGATTGCAGGGGCGCATAAATGGTCGCCAAGATGCCCCGCTTGAAGTTACCTAAATGAGGTACAAACAGTACGTCACGGCCTAAGGTTTGCGCGATCTCTGGTTGGTGACGGTGGGACGCGACGCCATAGGCCGCTAGGCTTACTTCACAAAAGCTAGTATGGGTAGCGGCCTTACGGCCAGCACCAGAAACTCCACTGACGGCATTGATTACCGGTGTACCAGCGAGCATTGTCATGACTGGCTTGAGTGCTAGGCTTGCTACGGTTGGGTAGCAACCTGGTACTGCAATCAATTGTTCTGTACCAGTTAGTGTTGTCCACTCAGCTAAGCCATATGGAATGTGTACTGGCAATTCACCACCACGAGCAAAGCCGTAAACATGCTCATGTTCTGCCGCGTCGCGTAGGCGGTATGCGCCAGATAGATCAAAGACCACAAGACCAGCAGCAATTAACTGTGGGGCAAGTGTAGCGCTGGCTTCATGGGGCAGGGCCAGGAAAACGACGCGGACCTGTTGGCTGAGATCAGCGAGGCGATCCGCATGCCATGGTTGCACGGAAATTTCCAATTGACTAGTCAATGCTGGATATAGCTGAGCAAGCGATACCGCAGTATCACGTGCACCAGAAGAGAACGCGTATTTTAGCGAAAACTGTGGATGGTTATGCAGCAGCCAGGAAAGCTCAACGCCGCTGTATCCGCTGGCACCAAAAATTGCGCAAGGGATAGATGAATGTTGCTTCACTTGTTAAAACCGTATCACCAGGTAAGGGTCATAATAGGGGCGTATTTTAAGGAATAAAAATCCACTAAACAAGCATAAAAATTCTATTTGCGTAATTTTTTATTTAGCAGTTAAGCAGGGGGTGGCGATCCTTTTGCAGGGATTGCTTGATCTTGGTTCGGTGGCTGTTTATAATTCGCGCCCTAATTTGCCGCGTTGATGGATAAAGCAGCGCTTGTTTAAACGATAATTTGCATGGTATCCGGCATTGGATCGGATGGCGATGCAGCCTAACGAGGTAACCCATGAAATCAGGTATTCACCCAGAATATACAGAGATGAAAGTCTCTTGCTCTTGCGGTCACTCATTTGTGACTAGATCAACCCGAGGCGGCGATTTGCACTTGGACGTTTGTTCAGAATGTCACCCTTTCTATACAGGTAAACAGCGTGTTATGGATACGGGTGGTCGTATCGAGAAGTTCAACAAGCGTTTCAACGTGTTGGGCGGCAAGAAATAATTCTACTGCACCAAACACACGACATAGCATGTTCACACAAGGCAGCCAAACGCTGCCTTGTGTCGTTTATAGCCACTAAAAATACCTGCCTCACTTAATTTTTATCGGGGAACAATCAGGTAAGATTTCTTATTGCGCTAATTCCCTCTACAATGTCACTATTCACCATGGTTATTTTCTCTATTCGATTGATTTAGGTACACCACACTATGACCGATTTTCGCAAACAAGCGTTGGACTATCACGCACTCCCCACCCCTGGCAAAATCAGCATTGAACTGACCAAACCTGCGGAAACGAGTAAAGATTTAGCATTAGCCTATAGTCCTGGAGTCGCTGAGCCTGTTCGTGCCATCGCGGAAAATCCTGATGATGTGTATAAATACACGGCTAAAGGCAATTTAGTAGCGGTCATATCAAATGGCACTGCGATTCTCGGATTAGGGAATTTAGGACCCATGGCATCAAAGCCTGTTATGGAGGGGAAAGCCTTATTATTCAAGCGTTTTGCTGGGTTGGACGCCATTGATATTGAAGTGACCCATCGAACCACGCAAGACTTCATCAATACCGTTGCCAACATTGCTGATAGTTTTGGTGGCGTTAACCTTGAAGATATTAAAGCACCCGAATGCTTTGAAATTGAACAAGCGCTTATTAATCGGTGTGAAGTCCCCATTTTCCATGATGACCAGCATGGTACTGCCATTGTCACCGCAGCAGGCCTGCTCAATGCGTTGGAAATACAAGGCAAATCGTTGCCGAAGTCCAGAATCGTGTGTTTGGGTGCTGGCGCAGCTGCGATTGCTTGTATGGAATTATTGATCAAGTGCGGCGCGCAGCGAGAAAATATTTATATGCTTGATTCGAAAGGGGTCATTCATACCCGCCGCGAAGATTTAAATGAATATAAATCGTTGTTTGCCAACAACACCGATAAGCGCACGTTGCAAGAAGTCATTACGGAAGCTGACGTATTTGTTGGGGTATCAGGGCCAAACTTATTAGCACCAGATGATTTGAAATTAATGGCAGCCAACCCGATCGTGTTTGCTTGTTCGAACCCTGATCCTGAAATTAAGCCAGAAATCGCCCTTGCCGCACGAGACGATTTAATCATGGCAACGGGCCGTTCGGATTACCCGAACCAAGTCAACAATGTGTTGTGTTTCCCGTTTATTTTCCGTGGCGCACTCGATGTCCGTGCCAAAGCAATTAACGACGAAATGAAGCTTGCCGCTGTGGAGGCAATTCGACAATTAGCCAAAGAGCCAGTACCAGAAACTGTGTTAAAGGCCGCTGGCGTGAGCAAGTTAGAATTTGGCCCAGAGTACATTATTCCGAAACCAATGGATCCACGGTTGCGGACGCGAGTCTCAAAAGCGGTTGCTGAAGCCGCTGTCGTCTCGGGTGTTGCACGAATTGATCTTCCTAAAAATTATATGGCGGAATAATTCCCCGAATGATTAACGCCTGCGGCGTTTCAAGGTACACTGTGCGGCATGACAGCGATAATTCAGGCCGCACTGCCGGTACCACTAGCACGGGTATTTGACTATGATCACACCTCCGCACTGCCAGCGGGGGTGCGTGTACGCGTACCCTTTGGGCGACGGCAGCTCGTCGGTGTTGTGACAGGTACTACCACAACCGCAGATGAACGTTTTCAACGTAAACCAATCACGGCCGTTCTCGATACCGAACCGTTGTGGCCCACTCCTTTATGGGAGTTGTTACTGTGGGCCGCAGACTACTATCATCATCCGTTGGGTGAGGTAATACATCATGCTATGCCGGTATTACTCCGTCAGGGTGAACCGGCGAACTATCAAGCGACGATTCGCTATGAGTTAACGGCTGCAGGACGACAGGTCCAGCTCACTGACGTGAAACGGGCTATGCAGCAGCAGCGTCTTCTCGCAGCGCTTCAACATGCGCCATTGTTGAGTCGTGATATTCGTCTGCACGAATACTCATCCAGTGCCCTGAAAGCATTACAAGATAAAGGCTGGGTAGCCGCTATTGAACACCATCCGGCACCAGCCCAAAGTTGGCAGCTTGAAGTGGCCGCAGAACCGCTGCAATTAAACCCCGAACAAGCGTTAGCGGTGGCTGCCATTAGTGCTGTGAACGATCATCAAACATTTTTGCTCGAAGGGGTGACTGGCAGTGGTAAAACTGAGGTTTATTTACAGGTCATGGCAGAGGTTTTGCGCCGTGGTCAACAGGTACTGGTTCTTGTTCCTGAGATTGGGTTGACGCCGCAAACACTTAAGCGCTTTCAAGAGCGTTTTGCCGTTCCAATTGTCATGTTGCATTCAGCATTAACTGATCGCGAACGACTCGATGCATGGTTAGATGCCCGCGGTGGGCATGCAGCCATTATTATTGGGACACGCTCGGCAATTTTTACGCCCTGCAAAGCCTTGGGCATGATTATTGTCGATGAGGAACATGATGCCTCGTTAAAGCAGCAAGACGGCTTTCGCTATCATGCACGTGATTTAGCGGTTAAACGTGGCTATGAGGAAGGTGTTCCAGTTGTTCTAGGCTCAGCGACCCCCTCATTTGAAACGTTGAACAATGCCCTAAATCAACGTTATGCCCATTTGCAATTACGACGGCGAGCGGGGCAAGCGAAGCCGGTGCAACAAGTGCTGTTGGATATCAAAAATCAACAGCTCAAGGCGGGATTATCAACACCGTTGTTGAAATTAATGGGTGAGCACTTAGCCGCTGGCCAGCAAGTTTTATTGTTTTTGAATCGACGGGGTTATGCGCCCGCCTTGTTGTGTCATGAATGTGGTTGGCTCGCACAATGCCAGCGCTGTGATGCGTATTACACTGTTCATCAAGGCAGTCGCCAACTGTTGTGCCATCATTGTGGCGCGCAGCAACCATTAACCCCTCAATGTGGTGATTGCGGATCGACACAGTTGATTGGCCGGGGGGTGGGTACGGAACAGTTAGAGCAAGTGTTACAAGCTGAATTTCCCGACTATAAAGTGCTACGGATTGATCGCGATAGCACGCGTCGTAAGGGAAGTTTACAGCGTCATTTGCAAGATGCGCATGACCATAAGTATTCCATCCTGGTGGGTACCCAAATGCTGGCAAAAGGGCATCATTTTCCAGATGTTACCCTCGTTGCATTGTTAGATGTTGATGGCGCTTTGTATAGTTCGGATTTTCGTGCAGCAGAGCGGCTTGGTCAGTTGTACACACAAGTTGCAGGGCGCTCGGGGCGAGCTAGTAAGGCTGGCACAGTCGTGATCCAAACTCATCATCCAGAACATGAATTGATTCAAGATTTGATCCATAACGGGTATCATCACTTTTCAACGACTGCGTTGTTAGAACGGCAACTGACGCAACTGCCACCGTTTAGCTATCAAGCCTTATTTCGTGCTGAAGCGACTCACGCAAGCTCAGCAATTGAAGCATTAATGGCTATTGCAGCATTATTTCCACAGCGTGATGATATGATTGTGTTTGGTCCAATTCCTGCCGTGATGGAACGCCGGGCGGGTCGGTATCGTTATCAATTATTGCTGCAAACAACGCAACGCGGTTTACGAGCACAGGCATTACGTTATGTGGTGCCGCAATTGGAGCAGTTGCCACAATTAAGGAAAGTCCGTTGGTCGCTGGATGTTGACCCACAAGACTTTAGTTAGCTCCTAAAAACCGCTAAAATACAGTGTTTACTAGATCGCCCATCGGACGACCATCGAATCACGCGTTTTCATGTAAGGTTAGAGTGAATGAAAGAACAGTTGGAATCCCTCCTTGCCACTGCAGTGGCAACATTACAGCAACAAGGAACCCTCCCTGCTGATGCTTCTGTGCGTATTCAGTTAGATCGTCCACGAGATAAAAGCCATGGTGATTTTGCGACTAACTTAGCGATGATGTTGGCAAAACCTGCGCAAATGAATCCGCGGGCGTTGGCAGAAGCGATTATTGCTGCGATTCCAGCTAATTCGATTTTGGCAGCCAGTGATATTGCAGGGCCAGGATTTATTAACTTCACCATTAGCCAACAGCAATTATTGCAACAGCTAGAACGAGCATACGCGGATGAGCGCTTAGGTGTTGAACGAACCGCCACGCCAAAAACTGTGGTGATTGATTATTCCTCACCGAACCTTGCCAAAGAAATGCACGTTGGACACTTGCGGTCGGCTATTATTGGTGACTCAGTCGCACGCGTCGTGGAGTTTTTAGGACATCGTGTTATTCGGCAGAACCACGTCGGCGACTGGGGTACTCAGTTTGGAATGTTGTTGGCTTATATGGAAGAGCTGGATACTGATGCTCTGAATATGGAGCTGAGTAACCTTGAAACCTTCTATAAAGCAGCCAAAAAGCGCTTTGACGAAAGCGAGGAATTTGCACAGCGTGCACGTGAGTTGGTGGTAGCCCTACAATCAGGTGAACCTAAGTGCCGGGCGTTGTGGCAGCAGTTTATAGATATCTCACTCAGTCATTGTCAGGAAGTCTATGATCGCTTGGGAGTCCAATTGACCCGCGCTGACGTTATGGCTGAGAGCGCCTACAACGATGATTTACCCAATGTAGTTGAAGATTTGCGCAAGCAAGGCTTGTTAGTTGAAGACCAAGGCGCACAGTGTGTGTTCTTAGAAGAGTTTAAGAACAAAGATGGTGAAGCGCTGCCGGTTATCGTCCAAAAATCAGGGGGTGGTTACTTGTATGCCACCACAGATCTTGCCGCTATCCGTTACCGTCAGAACGTGTTAAAGGGTGATCACCTGATGTACTTTGTCGACCAACGGCAAGGGCTGCATTTCCAACAAATCTTTACGTTAGCGCGTAAAGCTGGCTTTGCCCGTCCTGATTTACAGCTGGATCACTTTGGCTTTGGTACCGTTATGGGTAAAGATGGGCGACCTTATAAGAGCCGTGATGGTGGTGTGACCAAGCTGGCTGATTTGCTGGATGAAGCTGAGAAGCGGGCACTGGCGTTGGTACAAGAAAAAAATAATACCCTGACCGCAGAAGAACAGCTTAACGTCGCTCGCGTGGTTGGGATCAGTTCGGTTAAATATGCCGATCTCTCTAAAAACCGCATGAGTGATTACATTTTTGATTGGGACACCATGCTAAGTTTTGAAGGCAATACTGCGCCATACTTGCTCTATGCCTACACCCGCGTTAATAGTGTGTTTAGTCGGGCGCAAGTTGACCCTTCTGCCATTGACGGGCAGTTTGTGCTGAATGATGAACGTGAGTTGAATCTCGCTAACCTGTTGGTGCGGTTCAATGAAGTGGTGCATAGCGTTGCGGATAAAGCAATGCCCCACTTTTTGTGCGGTTACCTGTATGATGTTGCCGGAGCATTCTCGAGTTTCTACGAGGCGTGCTCTATTTTGCACCATGATGACGAAGCGATTCGTCAAAGTCGCTTAAAGCTAGCTGCTTTGACCGCAAAAACCTTGCGCCAAGGGCTAGCGTTACTTGGTATTCCTACGCTTGAGAAGATGTAACTATGGATTACGCCAATCGGAAGCGTCCAGCCCCTCGAAGACCACCTAAAAAAACCAAGAAAGCAGCAGCTCGTCCTACTGTTTCATGGTGGGTGGTGCTGCTTGCTATTGTCCTAGTCACGGGATTCGTTTGGTTATTGGTGACCATTTCGGGTCAATCTAAACAAGTACCGTCCTCTAGTCCAACAGTGGAGGTGCCCGCGATACAGCAGCAACCCCAGCAAAAATTGCCAGAAAAGCCTGAAGAGCGTTGGCAATATATTGAAGAGTTGGAAAATCAGGAAGTCATCGTGGATGTTCCTGAGCGTGAAGTGGGGCCACCTAAACTGATGCAGTGTGGCTCATTCCGTAATCGCTCTGATGCGGAAGAAATGCGAGCGATGATAGCGATGCTAGGGATGGAAGCCCAAGTGCGCACTACTGAAGGTTCGAACGGTGTTTGGCACCGCGTTATTTTAGGCCCCTATGAAGGCCGTCGTGCTGCTGAGGCTGATCGCCATAAGTTGCAGCGCGGTAAAATCAACGGGTGCCAAATCTGGAACTGGAATTTATAACCCTTCCCCATTGAAATTCGCAAATACGTCCTCATAACTGGTTCATAGCAACCAAGAGGACGTATCTGTGACTACTATCGTATCTGTCCGTCGCGGTGACAAAGTTGTCATCGGTGGCGATGGCCAAGTTTCCCTTGGCAATACCATTATGAAAGGTAACGCTCGTAAAGTTCGCCGTTTGTACAACAATCAAGTGTTGGCCGGCTTTGCTGGCGGTACTGCCGATGCCTTCACCCTATTTGAACGTTTAGACAAGAAGTTAGAAACCCATCAAGGTAACTTGATGCGGGCCGCTGTTGAACTCGCCAAAGATTGGCGAACAGACCGTGCTCTGCGTCGGTTAGAAGCCATGTTGGTGGTTGCTGATAAGCATTATTCTTTGCTCATTAGCGGTAACGGTGATGTGATTGAGCCAGAAAATGACTTAATTGCGATTGGTTCCGGGGGCGCCTATGCCCAAGCTGCCGCCACCGCATTGCTCGAGAACACTGACTTAAGTGCTCGTGAAATCGTTGAAAAAGCGCTGACGATTGCAGGCAATATTTGTGTCTACACCAACAGCTATCAAACCATTGAAGAACAGGAGTCGGTCGCTCATGTCTGATATGACCCCCCGCGAAATCGTCGATGAATTAAATCGCCACATTGTTGGTCAAGAGAATGCCAAGAAAGCAGTTGCTGTGGCATTGCGTAACCGTTGGCGGCGGATGCAGTTGGATGAAGATCTGCGGCACGAAGTAACGCCGAAAAACATTCTCATGATTGGCCCAACCGGCGTGGGTAAAACTGAAATTGCCCGCCGTTTGGCAAAGTTAGCCAACGCTCCATTTATAAAAGTGGAAGCAACCAAGTTCACTGAAGTGGGTTATGTGGGTAAAGAAGTTGAATCTATTATTCGCGACTTGACCGATGCTGCGGTGAAGCAAACCCGTGAGCAAATGATGCAGAAAGTTCGCCATCGCGCGGAAGAAGCCGCGGAAGAGCGGATTTTGGATGCTTTGCTACCCCCGCCGAAAAAGGGGGGTTGGGCGGATGAGCAGGAAGAGCCACGTGAGCAATCTAATACGCGGCAAATTTTTCGGAAAAAGCTGCGTGAAGGCCAATTAGACGATAAAGAAATTGAAATTGAAATCAGCATGCCACAGCTTGGTGTGGAAATTATGGCACCGCCTGGCATGGAAGAAATGACATCACAATTGCAGAGTCTCTTCCAGAATATTAACAGCGGTCGCAGCAAGCCGAAGAAGATGAAGATCAAAGATGCAATGAAGCAGCTCGTCGAAGAGGAAGCAGCGAAAATGCTGAACCCTGAAGATATTAAAGAGCAAGCGCTGCAATCCGTTGAGCAAAACGGCATTGTGTTCCTCGATGAAATAGACAAGATTTGTAAGCGTGGCGACGTGTCAGGTCCTGATGTTTCTCGTGAAGGAGTACAACGCGACTTACTACCCCTGGTGGAAGGCACGACGGTGTCCACTAAACATGGTATGGTAAAAACCGATCACATCTTGTTTATTGCTTCAGGTGCATTCCAAATGTCGAAGCCGTCGGATTTGATCCCTGAGTTACAAGGTCGATTACCCATTCGGGTTGAGTTGCAAGCCTTAACCAGTGCTGACTTTGTACGAATTTTAACTGAGCCAAATGCGTCATTGACCACCCAATACAAGGCGTTAATGGCAACCGAAGGGGTCAACATTGACTTCACCTCGGACGGTATTGAAAAAATTGCTGAAATGGCTTTCCAGGTCAATGAAACGACAGAAAATATTGGTGCCCGTCGATTACACACAGTGCTCGAGCGACTCATGGAAGACATTTCGTTCAAAGCCAGTGATCTGACCGGTCAACATATCACCATTGACGCAGATTATGTGACTGCTCATCTTGGTGAATTAGCACAAGATGAAGATTTAAGTCGCTTTATTTTGTAGTCCATTCCCTCCGCCGCTTTTGCAGTCACGCAGAAGCGGCTATACTGTGGCTTAGCAACTAAGCGCTAAGTCATCATCTCAGGGGAAAAATAATGGAATACAACACATCAGAACTTTGTGATCTCTACCCAGACCTTGTCGATGTGGTTGAACCCATGTTCATTCACTATGGCGGGCGTTTGTCATTCGGTGGCCAGCTCGTGGTGGTCAAATGTTTTGAAGACAAAGGTGTGATTGAAGAGGTGGTGCAACAGCCAGGCACTGGCAAAGTATTGTTAGTTGACGGTGGTGGTTCAATGCGCCGTGCGTTAATCGATATTGCCGTGGCTGACATCGCTTTTGATAACGATTGGGAAGGGATTATCTGCTATGGTGCCGTGCGTGATGTTGATGCGCTGGAAGAGCTGGATATGGGAATTATGGCGATAGCTGCCATCCCGGTTGGTGCACCTAGTGAAGGTATCGGTGAAGTTGATGTGGCAGTGAACTTCGGCGGCGTCACCTTCTTACCAGAAGATCACCTTTACGCCGACAGCACCGGTATTATCATTTCTCCTGAGCCACTTGATATCGAATAACCAACGATGTTCTTAACTCCCATTGAAGCGGCAGCTTGGTTTACACCACGCGCTGGCGAATTACGTTTAGGGCAACGGGTCCATTGCTTGCCGGCAGTGGACACTGCCGCAGCCTATCGGGAACAATTACACCGAGCTTGGGATCAAGGGCAACGCATTGCTATCCTAGGCGTCCCTGAATCGATAGGCCCGCGCGCTAATTTAGGGCGTGGTGGTGCTGAGCATGCTTTCGCAGCAGCATTGCGAGGGCTGTTATCGTTGCAAGATAACCCCATGATACCAGCCCAAGAGTTGCTCTTGGTGGGTCAGGTCGATTGTACTGATCTACAACAGCAAGGGGATGCCTTACGTAGCAGTGATCCGAGTGAGCTTGCGCAACTACGCGCGTTAGTCGGACGCCTTGATCAGCGTGTACAAGCAGCGTTAACACCAATCTTTGAAACAGGTTTTGATGTCATCTTGATTGGTGGTGGGCATAACAATGCTTATCCATTGATTAGTGCGTTATATCAGGCAACCAATCACCCCGTTGGGGCTGTCAATTTAGATCCCCATGCAGATTGCCGTACTCGTGAAGGGCGCCATAGTGGCAACGGCTTTAATTATGCTTACCATGAAGGCTCGCTGCGCCATTACCATGTGGTGGGTTTGCATGAAGGGAAAAATAACGCGGAGATCCTCGCCACGTTAACCCACGCAAACTTCAGCTATTGCAGTATTCATCATCTGTATGTAGCTGACTGGCACAGTGAGTTAACAGCTATTGCTAACAAGGCAGAGGCATGGCAAGTGCCATTAGGGATTGAAGTGGATGTGGATGCGTTGCACGGCGTTCCTGCCAGTGCAATTAACTTCAATGGATTAAATATCGCCCATGCGTACAGTTTTGTAGAGCGGTTGGCACAATTACCGCACACGCGCTATTTGCATTTAGCCGAGGCGGCACCGAGTTTACACCCAGCTGGCCGCGAAGCAGGTGATATGGCTTGTGCCCAGTTATTAAGTGAGTTAGTCCTTGCGTATCTACACGGTTTTCAACGCCGCGAGCCTTGATGCCAGCACGCGAGTAATGGGTTAATACCGTACTGATAAGTTAATGTGGCTAAATCGTCCACGTCCCACCAACATAAATCTGCACGCATGCCTTGCTTGAGTTGTCCCCGATCGTGATAACCCAGTGCTTTCGCCGCGTTGACAGTAACACCACGTAAACATTCCTCTGGAGTGAGACGGAATAGCGTCGCTCCCATTTGTAACATCAATAGCAAACTGAAGATTGGTGAGGTACCGGGGTTGGCATCGGTTGCCAATGCAATAGGAACCTGATACTGGCGCAATAACGCGATGGGCGGCACATGAGTATCACGCAAAAAGTAGAACGCACCTGGTAGTAAAACGGCAACCGTGCCTGCTGCTGCCATGGCTTGAATACCGGCTTCATCGAGATGTTCCAAATGATCACAGGATAGCGCCTGATACCGCGCTGCCAAGGCACAGCCATGTTGATTGCTGAGTTGTTCTGCATGCAGTTTGACCGGTAATCCCACCGCTTGCGCCGCTTGGAACACGCGTTCGGTTTGGGCCGGGGTAAAGCCAACGGTTTCGCAGAACGCATCGATCGCATCGGCCAAGCCTTCGCTGGCGAGGGTAGGAATAATGGTATCGCAGACGAGCTGAATGTAGCCGTCGGCATCGTCACGGTATTCTGGCGGAACCGCGTGGGCAGCTAATAAAGTGGTGGTTATTGACACGGGATGTTGCTCAGCGAGTTTACGAGCTGCCCGCAATTGCTTGCGTTCGTCAGCTAAACTTAAGCCATACCCTGATTTAATTTCCACGGTCGTGACGCCTTCAGCCATTAATGCGTTAAGGCGGGGTGTGGTTACTTGCACTAACTCGTCTTCACTGGCCGCTCGTGTAGCACGGACGGTGGCTGCAATACCGCCCCCCTTGGCGGCAATATCTGCGTAGCTTGCACCATGGAGGCGCTGGGCAAACTCATCGGCACGCGAGCCGGCCCAGACTAAGTGGGTATGGCAATCAATCAAACCTGGGGTGATGAAGCCCCCACGGCCGTCAATTTCTTCAGCAGCGGTGTGCGGTGCAGTACGACGTGGGCCAGCGTAGTGGATCTGCTGTTCATCGAAGATGAGCACACCATCGTGAATAATGCCGTAGCCGTCGCCGACCATAGTTGCGAGATTGACGTTGCTGATGCGCTGCATAGTTGTCGCCATGAAAAATCCCCACCTGTTTACTTGTATATACAATTAAAGATGCCTACACTTTAGCACAGTCTCATTCTAGTCTGAATGGTTTCAGTTAACCTTCGTAGGTTATGGCACGGGTTATACATTCGTGAAGTTTTCCAAAATAAAACAATATATTTATAGCAAAATCGCTTCAGGTGAGTGGCCTGAAAACCATCCAGTAAGTTCTGAAAATGCGCTGGCACAACAATTCAGCGTGAGCCGAATGACGGCCCGCCGTGCACTACAAGAGCTTGCTGATGAAGGTTTGGTCGTCCGTTCGAAAGGCTCAGGTACTTATGTAGCGCCACTAAAATCACAAACCTCGTTTATGGCCATTCGCAATATTGCCGATGAGATCCGAGCACGGCAACATGAGTATACCGCCTACGTGCATACACTGCGTCAAGTTCCTGCCTCCGGTCCAGTCGCTGAGCAGCTTGAAGTGGCTGTGGGTACGCCGGTATTTTTTTCGGTGATTACCCATAGCGAAAATGGTGTTCCAGTACAGGTTGAGGAACGCTACGTAAATCCAGCAGTGGCAAAAGATTACCTGAAGCAAGATTTCCACATCATGACTCCTCATGAATATTTAAGTGCCGTTGCCCCATTAACGGAAGCGAGCCATCAAATTGAAGCGGTGAGCCCAAGTGCCATGGTGTGTGAGTGGCTTGAATTGAGCAAACCAGAACCCTGTTTACGAATTATTCGGCGTACATGGAGTGATGCAGGCGTGGTGACCTATGCGGTGTTAACGCACCCAGGTTCACGTTTCGTACTCGGTGGCCATTTAACCTTTAAGCCATGATTGGCATTGTTCTTAAAAGGATTAACATGATGAATTTTACTCGACTTGATACCAGCCGCACCATTCGTGCCGACCGAGGCACGCAATTGACAACAGCGAACTGGCAAATTGAAGCAGCCAAACGGATGTTGATGAATAACCTCGATGCTGAAGTAGCGGAACATCCCCATGCCTTGGTGGTTTATGGCGGGATTGGCCGAGCGGCACGAAGCTGGGAAGCATTTGATAAAATTGTAGCAGTGCTCGAGCGGTTAAAGCCAAACGAAACCCTTTTGGTGCAGTCAGGCAAACCAGTTGGGGTATTCACGACTCACGAAGATGCACCACGTGTGTTGATTGCTAACTCCAATTTAGTGCCACAGTGGGCGACCTGGGAACATTTTAATGAGCTCGATAAAAAAGGCCTGATGATGTACGGCCAAATGACCGCGGGTTCGTGGATTTACATTGGCTCACAAGGCATTGTGCAAGGCACCTACGAGACTTTTGTGTCAGTAGCGCGTCAACATTTTGCTGGTGCCACCAAAGGGCGTTGGATTTTAACCGGCGGGTTAGGTGGTATGGGTGGCGCACAACCGCTTGCAGCGACTATGGCGGGCTACTGCATGTTGGCGGTGGAAGTGGATGAAACACGCATTGATTTCCGTCTTCGCACACGCTATTTGGATCATAAAGCAGCCAGTTTAGATGAGGCGTTACAACTTATTGATGAAGCGCGTGCAGAAGGCCGTGCAATTTCCGTTGGTCTGCTGGGTAATGCAGCCGACGTATTCCATGATCTCGTTGCGCGCGGTATCACGCCAGATGTGGTGACCGACCAAACCTCTGCACATGATCCACTGCATGGCTATGTGCCACAGGGGTGGAGCCTGGCCGAGTATCGCGAGCGGCAACAGACTGATCCACAAGGCACGGTGCAAGCAGCCAAACAATCAATGGCGGTCCAAGTACGTGCGATGCTCGCGCTACAAGAACGGGGTGCGGCAACCTTGGATTACGGCAACAACATTCGACAA
Organism: Pseudidiomarina indica; assembly: GCA_029279945.1. Lineage (GTDB taxonomy): Bacteria > Pseudomonadota > Gammaproteobacteria > Enterobacterales > Alteromonadaceae > Pseudidiomarina > Pseudidiomarina indica_A. The sequence goes on from JAJUHK010000006.1 coordinate 83,878, forward strand.
ATGGCCAAAGATGTTGGTGTTGAAAATGCTTTTGATTTCCCAGGCTTTGTCCCGGCTTACATTCGCCCCTTATTCTGCGAAGGTATCGGACCATTCCGTTGGGTCGCATTATCAGGTGATCCAGAGGATATTTATAAAACCGATGCCAAAGTCAAAGAACTGATCCCAGACAATCCGCACCTACATAATTGGCTCGACATGGCACGTGAACGTATTAGCTTCCAAGGCCTGCCAGCGCGTATTTGCTGGATTGGTTTAAAAGACCGAGCACGGATCGCGCGGGCGTTCAATGACATGGTGCGTCGCGGTGAGTTGTCTGCGCCGATCGTGATTGGACGCGACCACCTCGATTCGGGTTCAGTTGCAAGCCCTAACCGTGAAACAGAAAGCATGTTGGATGGTTCTGATGCCGTATCCGATTGGCCGTTATTGAATGCGCTATTGAACACCGCAAGCGGCGCGACTTGGGTGAGCTTACACCATGGTGGTGGGGTTGGGATGGGCTACTCACAACATGCTGGGGTAGTGATTGTTGCCGATGGTAGCGATGCTGCTGAGCAGCGCTTGAGCCGAGTGCTCTGGAACGATCCAGGTACTGGTGTAATGCGTCACGCGGATGCGGGGTATGACATTGCGCAACACTGTGCCCGTGAACAAGGGTTAGATTTACCGATGCTGGAGAACCGCTAATGAATACGACATTTACGCTACAACCAGGCACCCTGAGCTTGGCGCAATTACGCCAGTGGTGGGATGCACCACAACAACTTGCGTTACATGCTGATGCTCAGCAGGTGATTGAACGTTCACAGCAAACCGTTCTCAACATCTTGGCAGACGGCAAGGTGGTGTACGGCATTAACACGGGTTTTGGGTTGTTAGCGAATACGCGGATCCCGCCAGATAGGCTGAATGACTTACAACGTCGTATCGTCTTGTCGCACGCTGCAGGTACACAGGAGCTCATGAGCGACACTGTGGTTCGGTTAATGTTATTGCTAAAAATTAACTCACTCAGCCGTGGTTATTCGGGCGTACGGTTAGAAGTGATTGAAGCATTGGTCGACATGCTAAATCAGCAAGTGTACCCGTGCGTTCCAAGCAAAGGTTCGGTCGGAGCATCTGGTGACTTAGCGCCGTTGGCCCATTTGGTGTTACCTCTGTTAGGTGAAGGCACGGTACGAATTGAAGGTAAGATTTACCCAGCTGTTGAAGGGCTTGCCAAAGTTGGTTTAAAACCTATTGGTACGTTGGCACCTAAAGAAGGGCTGGCATTACTCAATGGTACTCAAGCATCAACGGCGTTGGCGTTGCATGGCTTGTTCCAAATTGAGCGGGTGTTCCATGCCGCGCTAGTTACAGGTGCAATGGCGGTGGAAGCTGCGATGGGTTCGCGAGCACCATTTGATTCACGGATCCATGCTGTTCGCGGGCAGCCAGGGCAAATCGCCGTCGCACAAAGTTTCCGCCAATTGTTAGGTGAAACCTCTGAGATTGGTCAGGCGCACGCAAACTGTGAAAAAGTTCAAGATCCATACTCATTGCGTTGTCAACCACAGGTGATGGGTGCGGTTTTTGATCAAATGGTACACGCCAGCAAAATATTAGTGCGGGAAGCGAACGGGGTCACCGATAACCCGCTCGTGTTTAGTGATAATGGCGACATTATCTCAGGTGGTAACTTCCATGCTGAGCCGGTGGCCATGGCTGCCGACATTCTCGCCATCGCTGCCAGCGAAATTGGTGCGTTGTCAGAACGCCGTAGCGCGTTGCTGATTGATCATCACTTAAGTAATTTACCGCCGTTCCTGGTGAATGACGGCGGGGTGAACTCAGGCTTTATGCTGGCACAAGTGACCGCTGCAGCCTTAGCGTCAGAAAACAAAACGCTTGCACACCCGGCGTCAGTGGACAGTATGCCAACCTCAGCAAACCAAGAGGACCATGTTTCGATGGCAACATTCGCGGCTCGTCGCTTAACAGATATTGCGGGCAATATTCGGGATATTGTGGCCATCGAGTTGCTGGAAGCTGCACAGGGGGTCGACTTCAGACGTCCACTACGCGCAGCTGATGCCATTGAAGTCGCTCATGAGCGGGTGCGAGCATTGGTGCCATTTTATGACCAAGATCGCTATTTTGCCCCAGATATCGCGGCTATCGCTGGCTTGATCGAGCAGGGGGGATTAGGTGATTTAATCTGTGAAGGGGCACTATTAGAGGACGCTTAAGCGTCCTCTTCGTCTTCATCCTTCAACGCCTGGCAGTCCACACACAGTGCGACGTCAGGCTTCGCTGCTAAACGAGCAGCTGAAATCTCATCACCACATTCGACACAGTACCCATACTCGCCCTCACGCATGCGCTGTAAGGCTGCAGCGGCACTTTCCGCTTGGCGGGTATTGGGTTGTTCATTGACAATTGTTTCTAACTTGCTCCGAATACGTAACAACTGCTGGGCAGATAAATTATCACTCATGTTAACGTCCTTCTTATTTTTTGCTATTGGCGAGCACAACAAACTGTCCGGTAAATTCGGCAACAGGTTTGTCATTGTCCAATACTTGCGACTTCAGTGTAACGCGTGCATTCTTTCCTAAGGTAAGCATTGATAGGTCACCAGTCATTGAAGAAATTCGGGAAATCGCACGAGGTTCCTGGCTGACGGGCTTGTGGTATTGAATTTGTCCATCGGCTAATACCACGGCACCCTGCAGCTGCCGTTCGCGCAATTGTAAATGCAATAACCCCCAGCACGTCAAGGTGGCAAGTGAATAAATACTGCCAGCAAACATAGTCCCGTGCACGTTAATGTTGCGCGCTAGGCTGGCAGTCGTTTCAAATTCACGCCCAGTGTATTGTTCAATACAGATCCCCATGGTTTTTGAAATAGGAATTTCTTCATGCCAGGTGGCTTGCAACTCACGACACCAATCTGCGCGATATATTATGCGGTTATGCTGCGTCAGTGTCTTGCGTAAATGATGCTCAGCAAGCGGGTTTTGTACGGTATCTGCTTCTTCCATCACTTCATAACCACACTTGATATAAAACCCTAAGGTGTTATCCCGAGAATTAATCACAATATGTTTAGCGCCTTCTGCGCGAGCCAGTTTTTCCAAGGCGTGCACTATTGCAACGCCGTGCCCCTCACCGCGATGTTCAGGCGCTGACGCCATAAACCGAATTTGCGCTTCCTCGGGCGTATTGAAATGTAGCCGACCAATGGCGATAGCCTCACCGGCAGCATTCACCACCATACGATGGTAACCCACTTGATCATATTCATCCTGCTCGGAACCTCGTGGCCGCTGAAATGGCTGACGTAGTACACGCCAGCGCAGATCATAATAGGCTGCGAGCTCCTCAGGGGTGGTAGGGGTAATGACTTGGTACATGGCCGTTAACCCTCTGAATTAGTGGTATGCAGCATAAAGGTGACGGGCCCATCGTTTACCAGTGCCACTTTCATATCGGCACCAAAGCGGCCGGTTGCAACCGGAATCCCGAGTTGCTGAAGGTGGTTTACGAAATGCTCGAATAAGGCATTTGCCCGCTGCGGTGGTGCGGCACTAGAGAAGCTTGGGCGACGCCCGGATTGCGTATCGGCGGCTAACGTGAATTGGGGTACGACCAAAATCTGCCCGGCAATATCTTGTACGCACAAGTTCATCTTATCAGCAGCATCACTAAACATACGAAAGCTGGCTACTTTATTGGCGAGCACCACGGCTTGTTCCTCGGTGTCAGTTTGTTCGACCCCAAGTAAGACCAGCATGCCTTGTTCTATTTGGCCAATCACTTCATCAGCAACGGTGACTGACGCCTCCGTTACCCGTTGAACTAACGCTTTCATTCGTTTCCTTCTAGTATTTTCGAATGAGTATCATGCCTTGGCGGCTGAAAAAATTCTTCAATACTCGCCGTTAATTCGGCACCCAACAACACAATATTCCATGATACAAATATCCACACCAATAAGATGGGGATGGCTGCGAGCGCTCCATAGATCGCTTGGTAACTTGGGAATGCCGTAATGTATGCAGCGAAGCCGCTTTTGCTTAATTCAAACAAAATTGCAGCTAATAATGCACCCCAAAATGCGTGTCGGGCGCGCACTATACGGTTTGGCATAACAATGTACAAGAGCATAAAGGCAACTAATGACGTTATCAGTGGCACAAAGCTCAGTAATGTAGTGCGTACACCGGAGACATAAGCTTCAGCGATAGCTGTTAGCGAAATGAGATAGGAGGTGACAGCCATTCCCGAACCAATCAAGATTGGGCCGAGCGTTAAGATCATCCAATACACTGACAGCGCGACCACTAATCGACGTTTTTTATGGTTGCGCCAAATCCGATTCATCGTGGCATCAATGGTACTAATCAAGTTCACCGCAACGACGATGACGAAAATAACCCCGATGGTGGTCATCTTGGAAACGTTAGTCACAAATTGATTGAGATAATCACTGATAATTTCCCCTGATGCGGGCATCAGGTTGGCAAAAAGCAACCGTTCCAATTCTTCTTTAAGTTGTTCGAACATGGGGAAGGCAGAAAAAATCGAAAACATCACCACCATTAATGGCACCAATGCCAGCATGCTGACAAAGGTGAGGTGTCCGGCAACAATAGTGACGCGATCATCGAGACAGCGCTTGCCAAAATAAATTAAAAAGCGCCATGCTACGCGGCCGCGCTGTTGCCATCGCTCCAATGCTGTTGTAGCGGCGTTTGACTGGGCCATAGTCTTCCCTTTGTGGTCAATGGTCTATCTAACATACCTTGTTATTTAGCAATCGCCAATGGTCAGGTAGCAATCTTCATAGTACGCTATACTCATAGTTCATCGATTGCGTAAGGAGTTGCTATGCGGGTAGTGAGTCAATTAATCACGGTGATGATTGTCGCTGTTGCCTTAGTGGGTTGTCAGAGCGCCTATTACAACACCATGGAAAAGTTTGGTGTGCACAAGCGTGATATTCTCGTCGACCGCGTAGATGATGCCCGTGATGCGCAAAGTGATGCACAAGAAGAATTCAAATCTGCATTGCAGCGACTCGATGAACTATTACAGTTTGATGGTGGCGAGCTCGAACAACGCTATAAGGCTCTCAATGATGATTATGAGCGTAGCAAAGCAGCGGCTGAGCGGGTTCATAAGCGTATTGCTGCGGTGGATCAAGTGGCACAGGCTTTGTTTGATGAATGGCAAGAAGAGTTGAGTCTATATACTAATGCCAGCTTACGCAGCGAGAGTGAGCGTTCACTACGGGAAACCGAGCGGCGCTATAAAAGCTTGTTACAGAGTATGGAACGCGCTGCTGCTACGATGCAGCCGGTGTTGGATAAACTGCACGATAACGTGTTGTACCTAAAGCATAACTTGAATGCTAAAGCCGTTGATGCGATCCGCGGAGAATACAGAACGTTACGTGCCGATGTTGAGGTTTTGATTCGGGAGATGGAGGCCGCAATCGAAGCATCGAACGCCTTTATTGATACCATGCGTCAGGGCGGCTAATTAAGGTGAGCGAGGTTCAAGCCCACGAAGATAAGTGTCGATAGCCTGTAAGGCTGTTTGATTGAGGTCAAAGTACTTTGGCTCAAGTAGCCAGTTGTACATCAGCCCGTCGATTAAACTAAATAACCCCATGATCACAGCGCGAGAATCCAGCGTTGGATCGATTAAACCTTGTTCTTTTGCTAGGTCGACAAGAACTTCAGTTTCGCTAATGCAGGCGTTACGCCCTTCGAGATGGCGTAAATGAATGGGTAAGGCTTCATCAACATATTCACACTTGTGGAGCAGAATGGTGATTAGAGCTTGAGTATGGTCGTCGTGCTGGACTTGATGAATGATGTGGAGACAGCGAGCACGTAGCATCGCAATAGGGTTGCTGTTGTGCGTTTTCGCCAGTTCTTCCAACATATCATCGACGGGCAAACGCACCCGCTCCATGAGGGCGTCGATAAGTGCAAGTTTATTTTCAAAGTGATGGTAAATGGCACCACGGGTGACACCAGCCGCTTCAGCCACTTGATTCATCGATGTTCTAGAGACACCTTTTTCACTAAACAATCGCTCCGCCGCGTCCAATAAATCTGAACGAGTCGTTAATGCATCTTCTTTGGTACGACGAGCCACAGCACACTCTCCTTATACAACTGCTGGCATTATAACCGAAAGTATACAAACATGCATGTATGTATGTAAAAAGTTCGGCTAAATTTTAAGATAGTAGTGATATGCTATTAGACAACTTGAACAATACATCTCATTAACTTAAGCAAATGGAACACGATGGATAAGGATACTCTACGGAAAAGCAAAGCATACACGGTTGCTGAAGAAGTCGCGCATGCCCTCACCCATGGCATTGGTGCTATAGCAGCAATTGTCGCCCTCATATTCATGCTGATTTGGGCAATATCCTATGGTGACCTGTTTCATGTCGCCAGCGCGATCATATATGGCAGTAGTTTGATTCTGATGTATCTGGCATCGACACTGTACCATGCGTTCCCTTGGCCGCGTCTGAAAGCCTTCTTCCAACAGCTCGATCATGCTGCGATTTACATACTGATTGCTGGTACCTACACCCCGTTTGCATTGGTTAACTTACGCGGTGCGTGGGGGTGGTCGCTACTTGCGGTAGTATGGGGGATTGCCTTTATCGGGGTGGTGCTGGAATTGGCCATGCGTGAACGCAAGCGCTGGTTGTCCATCAGCCTATATCTAGGCTTAGGTTGGTTAGCCATTGTGGTCATTAAACCAATGATCGCGAATGTGGATGTAGCGGGTTTATGGCTACTATTAGCGGGTGGTCTTGCCTATACCTTTGGGGTGATTTTTTACGTGTGGAAATCGTTGCGGTATCACCATGCCATTTGGCATGTGTTTGTGTTGATTGGTAGTGCGCTGCACTTTTTCTCAATATTCTATTATGTGATGCCGCACCCGTAGCTTGTCGGTAAGCTACGGGTGAGCATTCTTATCTTAACCTTCGTCTTTACTACGGCTGGCGCGCTTACGGTCATTTTCAGTAAGTAGGCGCTTACGAATCCGGATGGATTTTGGTGTAATTTCTACCAATTCATCGTCATCGATAAATTCCAGCGCTTGTTCTAACGACATCCGAATTGGCGGCGTCAATAACAGGGCGTCATCACTGCCTGCAGCACGGATATTGGTTAATTGCTTGCCCTTTAAACAGTTCACGGTGAGGTCGTTCGAACGGCTATGGATACCAATTACCATGCCCTCGTATACTTCATCTGCATGCCCAATCATGAGACGGCCCCGCTCTTGTAAGTTAAACAACGCGTAGGCTAAGGCTTTACCTTGAGCATTAGAAATCAGCACACCGTTAATCCGTTGACCAATACTGCCACCTTTATACGGGCCGTAGTGATCAAAGCTGTGATACATCAGGCCGGTACCTGAAGACAAGGTCATGAATTCAGTCTGGAAGCCAATTAAGCCACGGCTTGGAATAACGAAATCAATACGTACTCGACCTTTACCGTCAGGTGACATATTGGTCATTTCAGCTTTCCGTTGCCCCAGTTTTTCCATAATTGGGCCCTGGTGCTGTTCTTCAATATCGATGGTGAGGTTCTCGTAGGGCTCTTCTTTTACGCCGTTTACTTCACGCATGATCACTTCTGGGCGTGAAACGGCTAATTCAAAACCTTCCCGCCGCATGTTCTCGATTAAGACGCTTAAGTGCAATTCACCACGCCCTGATACCCGGAAGCGATCTGGGTGACCAGTTTCTTCTACGCGCAACGCAACGTTGTGTTTCAGCTCTTGCTGCAACCGCTCAAGGATCTGACGTGACGTCACAAACTTGCCTTCTTTTCCGGCAAAGGGTGAGGTATTGACTTGGAACGTCATGGTTACGGTTGGCTCATCAACCGATAATGGTGGCAGGGCTTCAACAGCTCCAGCAGCACAGACGGTATCGGAAATTTTCAATTCACCAAGACCGGTGATCGCGACAATGTCGCCGGCACTAGCTTGATCGGTTTCGATACGATCAAGGCCTAAGTAGCCAAAAATTTGACCCACTTTGCCGTTGCGTTGGGTACCATCAACACCAGTGACGGTGACGGCTTGGTTAACTTTCACAGTGCCGCGTTTGATACGACCAATACCGATAATGCCTACGTAGCTTGAGTAATCAAGCTGTGAAATTTGCATTTGCAGAGGACCATCGCGGTCGGCATCTGGCGGTGACACTTTGTCAATAATGGTATCGAACAAAGCCGTCATGTTATCGGTTACTTCGTTGTAATCGAGTGTGGCCCAGCCGTTTAGTGCAGAGGCGTAAACAATAGGAAAGTCGAGCTGTTCATCGGTTGCACCAAGGTTATCGAATAAGTCAAACACTTGGTCAACAACCCAGTCAGGGCGCGCACCAGGACGGTCAATCTTGTTGACTACCACAATAGGTTTTAGACCATGGGCGAACGCTTTTTGGGTTACGAAACGAGTTTGTGGCATCGGGCCATCGACTGCATCAACGACCAGTAATACGGAGTCAGCCATGGATAAAACACGCTCAACTTCACCACCGAAATCAGCGTGCCCAGGGGTATCGAGAATGTTGATGCGATAGTCTTGGTAATTAACGGCGGTATTTTTCGCCAAAATCGTGATGCCACGTTCTTTCTCAAGCTCGTTGGAATCCATGACCCGCTCTTCGATGCCAGAACGGCTTTCTAAAGTTCCTGAGTTTTTCAAAAGGGTGTCTACGAGAGTGGTTTTGCCATGGTCAACGTGCGCAATAATTGCAATGTTGCGCAGTTTGGAAAGTTCAGTCGCTTGGATTGTCATTAATAAAGCCTGTAAAAAACACGAGGGAATGGCATGCTGCCATTGACGAAAATAGCGGCATATTATACGCGTTTTAGCGTTTTATCGCTACTTTTTTTGCTGTTGGCTTTGTGCCTCGTCAGCGGCGGCTTGCTTTAAGCGTTTGTCCCAGCGCTGTTGTGCATAGCGGCGTAGGCTCGGAATGGTATCGGTTTCATCCATGATCGGCTGACCCAAAATGGTTTCAATAATATCTTCAAGGGTGATGACACCCATCCACGTACCGTGTTCGTCAAAAACTAACGCCATGTGCTGTCGCTGCTCTAGAAATAGTCGTAGCACTTGTTCAACATTAATGTTCTCGGTAACCACTTCGGTCGGTCGGGCAAGCTCAATTATGGTGCGTGATTTATCAGCTTCGAGTGCTTCTTGGCGCAGCACAATACCATGCGGGACTTCATCAGCATCGATGATGGGAAAGCGGGAATAAGGTAATTGCTTGGCGCGCTGCAAGAATTGCTCAACCGACTCCTCCGGACGAACCGATTCACAAACGGTTCGCGGCGTCATCACATCGCGGACACGAACTGTATGCAGATCAAGCACGTTACTAATAACCCGCCGTTCATCGGGATCCATGAGTTTTTGTTCGTGACCTAGAGTAGCTAATGCTTTGATTTCAGAACGAATATCAATATGTTCTACACCACCAATGCGTTTGGTAATGAGATCAGAAAGCCACACAAAAGGGCGCAGCATAGTTATCATGACTGTTAGCGTAGTTGGCAAAATGGGCGCTAATTCACGCCAAAACTTAGCTCCAATTGTTTTGGGTAGAATTTCAGACAGCACCAAAACTAAAATTGTCATGACAGCAGATGCAAGTGCCAAGTAGCCATCACCAAATACCACACCAACTTGCGCACCAACCCCCGCAGCGCCAGCGGTATGCGCAACTGTATTCAAGGTCAAAATCGCCGCCAATGGGCGGTCAATATTGGTTTTTAAACGTTGCAAGCGAATATGAAGCTTGGGGTGTTGCTCTTTTAACTGGGCAATGTAACTTGGGGTAATAGACAGGAGCGCTGCTTCTAAAATTGAACAGATGAACGAAATAACAATAGCCAAAGTGGCGAAAACAATGAGGAGTATCATGGGTTAGTCAAGTAGCCAATACAGTCTCTATTTTGGCAGAGCATTCTGATGAAAACAATAAAAAAGGGGCGTACGCCCCTTTTGTATTCAGTGGTTTGCTTAGAAACTGTAGGCCGCAGAGAACCAAAAACTACGAGCGCGTTCCGCGGTATTGTAGTCAGGTGAGCACAGATACTCGACTTGGTTGTCAGCGAGCAAGCAGCTACGGCTTGATAAGTCGTTATCGAGCAGATTGTTAATGCGTGCACGCAGCGTCCATCCATCATTGATTCGGTAGGTAGCACCTAAGTGCACCAACTCATACGCCTTGTAGTATTCCTCAACGGTTTCTGGGCCTTGTGGACCCGCTACGTTAGCAGTGCCGCGGAAGCGCTCACCACGGATCTCTGTACGCAAGTCTAAACTCAAGCGGTCGGTGATCATGTAAGTCAAGGCCGCATTCGACATATGCCGTGGTGTATTTACCAAGGGTAAACCTTTATCTACGCCGCTACGAACCTCACTGTCGGTGAAGGTGTAGTTCGCAGTTAGGCGCCATGAGTCATTGATATCGTATGCCGCATAAATTTCTACCCCTTGGGTGACTGCTTCGTCAACGTTGGCGTATTGTGAGAAATAGTCGTACCCTAAATCAGCCCAACCTTCACCAATATCTACACAGGGCTGGCCCGGGGCTGCAATTTCACAGTTCGGCGCAGTGTCTTGTTGGATAATCTTGTCATCAAACTCGTTGTAAAAAACCGTCACGTTTGCGGTAAAGTCAGTGGCGTTGTCGTAGTACACAGCAGCTTCATAGTTAATACTGGTTTCTGGCTGTAAATGAGGGCTGCCAACCATAGGAATCGTACCCTGGCGACCAAAACCAGTGATTCCAGGGAACAAGTCATTCGGCTTAGGTGCTTTATAACCGGTGCTAATTCCACCTTTAAAGGTCCAATCTGGGGTGAGTGAGTAGTTAAGGTAAACGCGCGGACTCCATTGCCCACCGAAAACGTTGTGATGGTCATAACGGGCACCCGCTGTGAGCGTCAAATCATCGGTGGCGTCGTAACTGGTTTCTGCAAATACAGCTACTTGACGGTGATCTTGAGTGGTGCCTGCAAGATAATCTTCACCGTAGAAGCCAAATACACCGTCTTCCATAGAAACATCAAAGTACTGGCCACCGATTACGACTTTGCTGCGAGCAAAGTTCATTTCAAAGGAGGTGTCGAAAATCCAGTTGGTCAATTCCAACGGGCGGTTTGGTCGTGGCAAGTATTCGGCTTCAATTACGGCTCGAATTTCGTCGGTAAGCGCCGGCTTACTGGTCCCTTGGTCAATCACAGCTTGCTCCCAGAGCTGCTGGAATGCGATCCGCTCACCGAGGGATAATGGTAGTGAACGCCCTAAGTTTTCGCTAATGCTATGAGTGATACTGTTGCGCCAGGTTCCTAAGTCAAAGTTACCCACGTGGGACAGCACGATTTGTTCACGTTGTACACGCTGATAAGGAGCGTAACCCACTCTTGGCTCAACTAACCCGTTACCACCAGCACGCCACATGTTTTCAGGTGAATCTAAGGTGCCGACTTGACTTTGAGTGTTGTCATAACGCTGTTTTGCTAAGTCGTAACTGAGCGCAAAACGTTGTTTGTCGCTCCAACTGTAGTCGAGGGTTGCGCCATAGTTCCATGACTTACCGCCGACAATTTTGCGATCGCCAAAGCTACCAGAGTCAGTCCAAATACCACCTCCTGGCAATGGCAGTTCAGTGACATAGCCAGGCTCGCTCGGTTCCCGGAAATAACCGCTACCACGCAGTGCCACGGATAAGTTTTCTGACAGTGGACCAGTGACGTAGAAATCAACTTTTTGATCGTTGCCGTACTGATTGTCTTCTTGCAGGGTGCCAGCGACTGAGATATCGCCCATCCAGCGATCTAGTGCACGACGGGTAATAATATTAATGACCCCACCGATTGCATCAGTCCCATAAAGCGTTGACATGGGGCCGCGAACAATTTCAATACGTTCGATTGCAGCTAATGGTGGCATGTACATATATTGGCTATTGCCGAAGTTATTCGGACCGATATCACCGGTATCGTTTTGGCGTCGACCATCAATTAATACGAGTGTATACTCTGCCGGCAAACCACGCATGGTAATGGATAGGTTGCCGTTTTTGTCTTGGCCTGCACCGACGTCAATACCTTCGATATCACGTAGTGCGTCGGCCAAACCTGAATAAGGTTTCATCGCCAAATCTTCACGTGTCATCACCGTAACGCTAGCTGGTGCGTCAATAACCTTGGTTTCATATCCAGACGCCGTCACAACAATACGCTCAATGCGCTCAGTGACGTCTGCATCTGGTTCTTCAGTAGGTTGGGCGTAAGCAGTAAATAGTGGAGCCGCTAGCAATGCGATCGTTATTTTTGATAGGTGAGTGTTCATTAATAGTCCTTAAACTTCAGGTTTGAACAGGTGAATTGAAGAAGTTGTTGCAAATGATAATGACTATCATTTATCATGTAAATACCCAAATGATAATTATTCTCAAATAAATTGATTGGATGCAGTTTATGGCTCAAACCAAGGTGCGAACACGTAAAAATAACAGCTGGCGTGATGTAAAAGCATGGCATTGGATCAGCTCAGCAGTGTGCTTAACAGCTACGTTATTATTCGCGTTAACTGGCATTACGTTAAACCATGCCAATATGGTTGAGGCGCGACCTGTCAAACAGGTGATAGAGAGGCAAGTCCCTGCTGAGGTGTTAGCAGAGCTGCAAACGCGTCAACAGTACTTGCTCGCCGAGCAAAGCATGGCGGAAGGGCCCTTACCAAGCGTATTTACCGTGTGGTATGAACAGGAGATCAAGCAGCCATTAGCGCGTTCCCAACTGGCTCAGTGGGATGAATTTGAAGCCTATATTGGGCTACCGCGTGCCGGTGGTGACCGCTGGTTGCGGATTGATTTAGAGACCGGTGCGTTCTATCAGGAAGATTTGGATCGTGGTTGGGTTGCCTACTTTAATGATCTACATAAAGGGCGCAATACCGGAGTTTTTTGGGTATTGATGCTGGATTTATTGGCGGTAATGATGGTGGTGTTTACGGTGACAGGACTCATTTTATTGAAACGTTATGCGAAAGGCAGAAAAAGCACATGGCCGCTGGTGTTGGCGGGTATTATTATTCCGTGGTTGGTCTTGTTAGTGCCGGCGCATGCGCAGGCAGAGACAGCGATGCCACGAGCAGAATTGGAAATTATCATTCCCGAATTAGCTGTCGCCGAGTATCACCGCCCTTACGTCGCGATTTGGTTGGCGGATGAACGGCACCAACGTGTATTAGATCTAGCCGTTTGGTATGACGTGAAACTGGCCGACCGAGAAGGCGAAAAATGGCTTAAAGACCTGCGTCAATGGTGGCGTCGGAGTGGTCGGATGGCCAGTATGCCGATTGATGGCGTGACCGGAGCAACGCGTCGTCCGGGTCAGCACACACTCCCTTTACCGCAGTTGACAGAGCAGTTGCAGCAACTCCCCGCTGGAAAATACAGCGTGAATATTGAAGCCGCGCGTGAAGTGGGTGGCCGCGAGCACTTACAACTGCCAGTAACCATACCGTTACAGTTACCCCTGATTGTCGAAGTAGATGGCCAGCATGAACTGGGCACCGTTCGTCTAATGATTCAATAACTAGAAGGATTTACCTGATGAAAAAATTGACTCTTGCTGCTGCGCTGGTTGCCTTAGGTTTTGCAACCGCAGCTGATGCACACCGCGCTTGGATTAAGCCTGATGCAACTGTCCTATCAAAAGAAAATGCATGGGTAACTTTTGATGCCGTAGTATCAAACGAAATTTTTGCACGAGACCATGTGGCCTTGCGCTTAGACAGTATTAACGCGTTTGCACCCGATGGTCAGAAGATTGAACTGGAGAATACTCATACTGGACGGTTGCGCTCGGTCTTTGACTTGCAATTGACGCAATCTGGTACTTACAAAATTGGTTTAGCAAGCACCTCGTTACAAGCGCGTTGGGTGGATGAAAACGGCGACCGTAAATTTTGGCCAGGCCGCGGCGTTACCCCTAAACCAGGTGATTTTGAGCGTGACGTACCCAAACAAGCGAAAGATTTAGTCGTGTCTGAGTACTCGCGTCGTGTAGAAACCTACGTCACCAATGGGGCGCCAACAGATACTGTATTAGCGCCTAGCAATCAAGGATTTGAACTGACGCCAGTGACCCACCCTAATGATCTTTATGCACAAGAAGCAGCCCAGTTTAAGTTGACCTATAACGGTGAACCAGCAGTTGGTGCTGAAGTGACGGTGATTAAGGATGGCATGCGTTACCGCGATCAACAAGATGAAATCACGTTGGTAAGCGACAGTAATGGCGAATTTGAAGTAACCTGGCCAGAAGCTGGACAGTATTTTATCGAAATCAGCTATGAAGATGACCACGGACAAGCTCCAGCAACTGTTCGTCGGGGCAGCTACTCGGGCGTCTTTGAGGTGCTTTAGCTAATTGCGAAATAAAGATGCACTCAACTGAATATTCGACTATAATTTAGCTAATTACGAAATAGTTATGGTCAAGGCTGGTGATCTAATGTGACGCCAGCCCTGTTCAGTGAGGTGTTATCATGGCCAATCAACAATGGGTTGTTGGGAGCTTTGTTGCGACCTTTATTCTCATTCAAACCCTATTCAGCGTTGCGGCACAGGCTGCAACCTATACCGTCCGCAGTACAGAAATTCCTGAATTTATTCAGCTACAAGGGCTGGTCGAGGCCACTAAACAAGCTACGGTGTCTGCTCAGGTCTCGGGGCGCGTAAATGAAGTTACCGTGGATGTAGGCGATAACGTCCCAGCTGGCACGACAATCTTAACCATTACCGCGCTGGAGCATGACCATCTGGTGGCACAAGCCCAAGCTGAGGTTTCTGCTTGGCAAGCAACCTTTCATGCAGAAGAACAAGAATTAGCGCGGATCAGCAGTTTAGTTGAGCGGGAGCTGGCTTCTGTAGCAGAGTTGGATCGCGCACAGGCTCGTTATGACCACGCCAAAGCTCAGTTGCGAGGTGCACAAGCAGCATTAGCTCGCAGCCAAGAGCAGCTAAGCTATACCGAAGTCAAAGCCCCATATTCTGGAATCGTCAGTGCACGGTGGGTTGAACCTGGTGAACTGGTGCAGCCTGGCACGCCATTGTTGTCTGGCTTTGCCCCCACTGAACTCCGTATCCATGTTGACCTACCGGCCACCTATGCCCGCTCGGCAAACACCTTTCAACGAGCCGCTGTCGATGGCGTTGAGCCAAATCGTATGATTATTTTTCCGACTGTTGATAGTGCGTCAGGTACTGTTCGTGTGCGCCTTGAACTAGCAGCAGATAGTGAGTTTATGCCTGGGCAGTGGGTTCCCGTACAGATTCAAGTTGCCGCTCATGAAGGATTGCTCATTCCACGTGCAGCGGTGCAACGCCAAGGTGAGTTATATCTTGTCCGGGTGCAAGATCATGGCTGGCGCGCAGTCCGCATAGGGGCAGTCACGGGTGAGATGGTAGAAGTCATGAGTGGCGTTGCGGTTGGTGAGGTGATTGAGTATGAACCATAACCGACTAGGTATTGCAGGCCGCTTAGCGGCGTGGGGAGAATCTTCACGACTAACGCCATTATTGGCAGCCGTAGGCTTGATCCTTGGGATCATTGCGGCGTTAATCACGCCACGGGAAGAAGAGCCACAAATTGACGTCACTATGGTGGATGTGATGGTGAGCTACCCCGGTGCCACAGTAATGCAGGTCGCCGATCAACTCACCACGCCATTAGAGCAACACCTTGCTCAAATGCAGGGCATTGAGCATATTTACTCAGTATCGCAGCCCGGCCAAACGCTGGTAACCATACAATTTGAGGTGGGGGTGCCACGCCACCATGCGTTGAATGAGTTGTTTGATGCCGTGAGTAGCTGGCAGGCGCAGCATCCGCAGTTTAGCCAACCGCTGGTGAAGGCGCGAGGCATTGATGATGTGCCCATTTTAGGACTAACACTTACGGCAGCTTCACTGAACCTAAAAGATGTGGCGGATACCTTGATTGCTCCACTGCAGAACGTCGAGGGTGTGCGACAAGTACAGATTATTGGTGCCGAACCTGATCAAGTTACCGTTACGTTAGATGCCGGTGCGCTGAGCCGAGTTGGGCTTGATTTAGCCCAGGTAGCACAAGCATTGCAGCAACAGAACTACAGCGCACACGCCGGTTACCACTTGTCGCAAGGACACCACGTTACCGTGCAAGTGGGAGGATTCATTGAGGATGTTGCTCAACTTCGGCAACTGGTTCTGACGACCCATCAGGGTAAACCCGTGCGCCTTGAACAAGTGGCTACAATCCACGAAGGCCCAACCATAGCATCACGTTATGTCTGGTTGCGGATGACGGGGGAAGATGCACAACCAGCGTTGACGCTGACGGTCACCAAGAAACCCGGGGAAAATGCGGTGAAGGTAGCTGAGGCCGTGTTAGAGCGATTGCAGACGTTGCAACAGCAATGGTTACCCGATGAGGTAACAATAACAGTCACGCGCAACTACGGCGAGAGTGCCGATGAGAAAGCGTCAACACTGATTAAGAAATTGATTTTCGCAACCGCATCGGTCGTTATCCTCGTGCTGTTCACTTTAGGCCGCCGAGAGGCCGCGGTCGTTGGTGTAGCGGTCGTTCTCACTTTGGCCATGACATTGTTTGCGTCTTGGGTTTGGGGTTTTACCCTAAACCGTGTATCACTGTTTGCGCTGATCTTTTCTATCGGTATTTTGGTGGATGATGCCATTGTGGTGGTCGAGAATATTCATCGTCATATCGCCGCGGGCGGCTCATTGAAAACCGCGATTCCGGGCGCTGTTGATGAAGTGGGTGGTCCGACTATCCTAGCGACCTTTACGGTCATTGCTGCGTTGTTACCGATGGCTTTTGTGAGCGGGCTCATGGGGCCGTATATGAGCCCGATCCCAATCAATGCCTCGATGGGAATGATGCTATCACTGATCATTGCTTTGGTGGTGACCCCTTGGTTAGCTCGGCGCTGGCTTGCTGGGCAAGGTCATGAGCAGGGCACAAGTGAACGCTTGCAGCGTCTCTATACGCAGCTGATGAACCCATTGTTTAAATCGCGCCGTCGTCGTTATGGTATGGGGTTTGGCCTCATCGCGCTGATCATGGTGGCGTTCATGCTAGTGGGTTGGCAGGCAGTGGTGATGAAAATGCTGCCCTTCGATAATAAGAGTGAAGTGAAGCTGGTCGTAGATATGCCGGAAGGTTCGTCGCTCGAGCAAACCAATGCGGTGTTAATGCAAATGGCGACAGCCTTGGACGCGGTGGATGAAGTGATCAGCACGCAGATTTATGCGGGAACCTCATCACCAATTGGATTCAATGGTCTCGTGCGCCAGTACTATTTACGTGAAGCGCCACATTTAGGTGATATCCAAGTCACGCTGGCGCATGCTCGTGAGCGCGACCGCACCAGTCATGACATAGCTCGCTCATTACGGCCACTGCTTGACCCTATCGCAGCGGCTGCCGGTGCAGCTTTGAAAGTGGTGGAAGTACCGCCTGGGCCACCGGTATTAGCACCGATTGTGGCGGAAGTTTATGGGCCATCTGCAGCGGCGCGGGAACAAGCAGCCCGTACCATTTTGGCGCAGTTTGATCAGGTTGAGGGTATTGTTGATAGCGACACCACCCTAGTCAGCAATGCAACCGAGGAAGTGTGGGCGATTCAACGTGAGCGAGCGGCACAATTAGGTGTGAGCGTGGCGCAGGTGGCACAAGTGGTTGAAACTGCGCTAGCAGGTGTGCCCGTGACTTATATTGCTGAACCGGGACAACTGCAACCAACGCCGGTTATTTTACGCTTGCCGCCGAGTTGGCAAGGTCAACTATCACAGCTGCAAAGCCTGACCGTGACCAGTCAGACGACGGGGGCAGTGATCCCAATCGTTGAGTTGTTAGAACGGCAAACCCGGCCGGTGGCACAACCGATATATCACAAAGATTTACGCCCGGTGATCTATGTGACTGGCGATATGGCAGGACGTAATGATAGTCCGTTGTACGGGCTATTCGGTGCGGCGCAGTTGATTGAATATCCGCAAAGCTATATCGCACAGCCAGACTTATGGAATCAGGTCGCCATTAAGTGGGATGGGGAGTGGCAAATCACCTATGAAACCTTCCGTGACATGGGGTTAGCTTATGCCGTCGGATTGTTCCTGATCTACCTATTGGTGGTGGCCCATTTCGGTGATTATCGCACCCCGCTGGTGATTATGGCGCCTATTCCGCTAACCTTGATTGGAATTTTGCCGGGGCATGCCCTATTGAATGCACAATTCACGGCCACCTCGATGATCGGCATGATTGCATTGGCGGGCATCATTGTGCGTAACTCCATCTTGTTGGTGGACTTTATTCAAGCCGAACTTAAGGCTGGGAAAGCCCTCGAAGATGCAGTGATTGAAGCTGCAGCGGTACGTACCAAGCCGATTATTCTGACGGCTGTGGCCGCAATGCTGGGCGCCTTCTTTATTTTGGATGACCCAATCTTCAATGGGCTAGCGGTGAGTTTGGTGTTTGGCTTGGCGGTGTCGACCTTGTTAACGCTGGTGGTTATTCCACAGCTTTATGCGGCACAGTGCAGACGCACTTTACTGGTGCAACGAAATGCACTATAATGGTGCGAGTTGACGGTGTAGCCATGATCCTAGCTTTAGGGAATTTGGTTAAGTTAATGAAATAAAAGTAAAAACAAATTCTGGCATTGTTTTTGCTTTAGTTGTAGTCAGCAATAACCCAATTCCCTATCTCTAGCGGAGGATCGCATGAAAACACCACAAGACGTTATCGCTTTTATCGAAGAACATGACGTTAAATTCATTGATTTACGTTTTACCGACACCAAAGGTAAAGAACAGCACGTCACTATCCCAGTTTCCCAGATAGACGAAGAGTTCTTCGAAGCCGGCAAAATGTTTGATGGTTCCTCCATTAACGGCTGGAAAGGGATCAATGAGTCTGACATGGTGTTGATGCCAGATTGCGACACTATTGTGCTTGACCCGTTCACCGACGAAGTCACCTTGAATGTTGTGTGTGATATCCTCGAGCCGGACACCATGCAAGGCTACGACCGCGACCCGCGCTCAATTGCGCGCCGCGCCGAACAGTACTTAAACAGTACCGGTATTGGTGATACCGCACTGTTCGGTCCAGAACCAGAATTTTTCTTGTTCAACGATGTTCGCTTCCACACCGATATGAGCGGTAGCTTCTACAAAATCGAAGCGGACGAAGCCAAGTGGAACTCAGGCAAAGTTTACGAAGGTGGAAACTTAGCCCACCGTCCAGGTGTTAAAGGCGGCTATTTCCCGGTCCCACCGGTTGACTCAGCGCACGATATTCGTAGCACTATGAGCACCGTGATGGAAGACATGGGTTTGGTGGTTGAAGCTCACCACCACGAAGTGGCTACAGCTGGTCAAAACGAAGTTGCGACACGCTTTAACACCATGTTGAAAAAAGCAGACGAAGTTCAAATATACAAGTACGTGGTGCATAACGTAGCCCATTCTTACGGCATGACCGCGACCTTTATGCCAAAGCCATTAGTCGGCGATAACGGTTCAGGCATGCATGTGCACATGTCCATCAGTAAAGATGGTCAAAACTTGTTCGCGGGCGATCAGTATGGTGGCTTGAGCGAAACAGCGTTGTATTACATTGGCGGTATCATTAAGCACGCTCGTGCATTGAACGCTTTCTGTAACCCAACTACTAACTCGTACAAGCGTCTAGTACCAGGCTTTGAAGCCCCAGTGATGTTGGCGTACTCAGCACGTAACCGTTCGGCATCTATTCGCATCCCAGTGGTTGCAAGTGCCAAGGCGCGCCGCATCGAAGTGCGTTTCCCAGACCCAGCAGCTAACCCGTATTTGTGCTTTGCCGCGTTACTGATGGCTGGCCTTGATGGTATCAAGAATAAGATCCACCCAGGTGATGCTATGGACAAGGATCTGTACGACTTGCCACCAGAAGAGACGAAGGAAATTCCAACCGTCAGCCATTCACTAGAAATGGCATTAGAAGCGTTGGATAACGACCGCGAGTTTTTGAAAGCAGGCGGTGTTTTTACGGATGATATGATTGATGCATATATTAAGCTGCGTCACACTGAAGTGATGAAGCTGAAAATGACCACACATCCGATTGAGTTTGATTTGTACTACAGTGTTTAATCAACTTATTTCAGTGAGGTTAATAGAACGCAATGAGACCATTGGTGCTGGTTGCAATATTACTGACGTTTTTACTCAGTATCGCGTTGTTTGAAGATATTGGGGCGCCACAAGCGTCCCATGTGCAAACAAGCAATGAAGCAGTTTCTGAAACAGATGAGCAAGCCCAACCACGGGCTGAGACAGAAGAACCAGAAACTGAACGGGGTACGGAAGAGAATGGTCGACCCGACTAATTCTTCAACGTCTTCTACGGGTTGCACTATAATGGTGCAACCCGATCTTAACCAGCTCCTAACTGCGGTCATTCTTCTTGACGACCAGTTGTCTATTGTCTACATGAATGCCGCTGCAGAAGCCATCCTCGATGGTAGCCTGCGGCGTTTTTATCAACAACCTTTCTTAGAGTTATTCCATTTTTCTAACCTTGACCCACTTGCAATGCAGCAAGCCATGCGTGATCAGCAAACTATTTCTGATCGTGACGTGACAATGGTGCTGCATGATGGTCGCCGCATCACGATTGAATTCACTGCCCAACCACTGCATGACAACACTAAGCATCCGATGATGCTGCTGGAGCTACGTCATACCGATCAGTTAGCGCGGATTTATCAAGAAACTAGTCAACAGCATCAACTACAAGCAGCACAGAGCATGGTACGGGGATTGGCGCATGAAATTAAGAATCCACTAGGTGGATTACGAGGTGCAGCGCAATTGTTAGCCAGTGAGCTGACCGATGTGGAATTACGAGAGTATACAGATTTAATTATTCGTCAGGCTGATCGCCTCAGCACTTTGGTGGATCGGATGCTCGGCTCAAACCAAATTCAGCCACAAGCATCAGCCAATATTCATGAGTTACTTGAGCACGTCGTGCAAGTGGTACGCTTGGGTATTGAGCAGGAACTAAATTGGGTTAAAGACTATGACCCTAGTCTGCCACCGTTGATCATCGCCGCTGAACCACTTGAACAGGTGTTCTTGAATTTACTCATGAACGCGTACGATGCGCTACATGAAAGCCATACCCCAAACCCCACCATCACGTTAAAAACCAGAGTGACGCATCAGCAGACCATCTATGGCAAACGTTACCGCCAATGTGCGGTGGTTGTGGTGCAAGATAATGGCGCCGGAATCCCTGCTGAAATCCGTGATACGTTGTTTTATCCCATGGTCAGTGGGCGTGCTGGTGGAACCGGGCTAGGCCTTTCGATTGCACAAAACATAGTGCACCAGCACGGCGGCAAAATTGAGGTGGAGTCAGAGCCGGGCCTGACCGAGTTTCGAGTCTATTTGCCCTACATTGAAACGCGGGTTGATGTAGCTGAACCCGACAAGTCAAAAGGGAGTGCATTGTGAGCGACGTATGGATTTTAGACGACGATAGTTCCATTCGCTGGGTGTTAGAACGAGCGCTTGCTCGGGTTGGCCTAGCGTGCGACAGTTTCAGCGATGCTGCCAGTCTCTATGCGGCGTTAAAGGAAAGCTGCCCTAAAGTGTTGCTAACCGATATCCGCATGCCCGGTGACGATGGTCTAACGGTACTTCGGCGCTTACAACAAGAGCAACCCCAGCTGGCTGTAGTCGTGATGACCGCCCATTCCGATTTAGACTCAGCGGTCCAGGCATTTCAAAGCGGTGCGTTTGAATATATCGCCAAACCTTTCGATCTTGACGAGGTTGTGCAAACCGTCCGCCGCGCACTGACTCGAGAAGCGCATGCTGACAACGAAGCCGCCACCCAGCCGAAAACAACGCAGTTGCGCGAAATTATCGGCCAAGCTCCGGCCATGCAAGATGTGTTTCGCGCCATTGGCCGGCTTTCCCAATCGAATGTAACCGTGTTGATTACCGGGGAATCGGGTACTGGTAAAGAGCTAGTCGCGCATGCGCTGCACCAGCATAGCCCGCGTGCAGCCCGTCCATTTATTGCCCTGAACATGGCCGCTATTCCAGCAGATTTAATTGAATCAGAATTGTTTGGTCATGAAAAAGGGGCCTTCACTGGCGCCACACAAAAGCGCCAAGGCCGTTTCGCCCAGGCGCATGGTGGAACCTTATTTCTCGACGAAATCGGTGATATGCCATTAGCCGTACAAACGCGGTTACTACGCGTGTTGGCCGAAGGTCAGTTTTATCCCGTTGGCAGTTATGAACCCGTCAAAGTGGATGTCCGCATTATTGCAGCAACCCACCAAAAACTTGAAGAACGTGTGCGTGCTGGTGAGTTTCGAGAAGACTTATTCCATCGACTGAATGTCATCCGACTGCGTTTACCAAACTTGGCTGAACGGCGCGAAGACATTCCCCAGTTAGTACAACACTTTTTGCAAAATGCAGCGAACGAACTGGGTGGGCGTCCGAAACAGCTTACGCCTGCCGCGCAACAGCTTCTCCAGCAAGCACCCTGGCCGGGAAACGTGCGGCAACTGGAAAACCTGTGCCGCTGGTTAACCGTGATGGCACCGACGCAGGTGATCGATATCACTGATCTTCCGCCTGATTTATTAGCTGCAGTAGATGAATCACTGGAGGAAAATTCAGTACAATGGTTTACACTGTTAAGAACTGAACTCCAACAACGATTTACCGCAGGCGAGACTGATATCCTCTCCGCGCTAATACCCAACATTGAACGGTTAGCGCTGGAAGTGGCACTTGAGCATACCAATGGCCATAAACAAAAAGCTGCAGCCTTATTAGGCTGGGGCAGAAATACGGTGACTCGCAAACTTAATGAGATGAAATAGCTGCGGGCGTAAAAGTTGGGTAAATGGAGTATCAAGGGTGAGTCCTACTTTACATAATTAAGACTCACTCATTTATCGCAAAATAGTTTGACTTGACGCAGACGTAGGAAGAATCACCATGACAAAGCTATTACTCGTCGATGACGATGCTGAATTGAGCAGCATGTTAGAACAGATACTCACTAAAGAAGGGTATCAACTCACTCTGGCAGCCGATGGTGAAACTGGTTTGCATCGCGCCTTGAGCGGTTCTTATGATTTAATTTTACTGGATGTGATGTTGCCCGGCATTGATGGCTTCCAGCTGTTACAACGCTTGCGCCAGCAGCTGCGCAATACGCCAGTATTGATGCTGACCGCCCGTGGTGACGATGATGACCGGGTAAAAGGCCTCGAACTTGGCGCTGACGATTATCTGCCGAAACCTTTTAACCCACGTGAGTTAGTAGCGCGTGTGAAAGCATTGTTACGGCGTACTCCAAACACCTCAGTGACCCCTGAGCCCGTAGAATATGCCGGCTTTCATGTTAACCCACTACAGAATGAAGTGCGCGTTGATGATCAAGTATTGGAGTTAACGCCAACCGAATTCGACATTCTACGCACCTTGGTGCAGGGGAAAGGCCAAGTTGTGAGCAAAGATCAGCTTTCGGTAGCGGCACTTGGGCGCCAGCTAGCACCATTTGATCGGAGCTTAGACGTTCATATTAGTAATATTCGTAAGAAGATCGCTCATAATCCTGAGCGGATTCAGACGGTACGCGGCCGCGGGTATCGCTTATTACAATTAGCGTAAGGAACGCTAATGATGCGTTGGTACCACTCGTTAACACTACGGCTGTTGCTGCTCTTTTGGGCGTTGCTCTTAGCAGTAGCAGCGAGTGGTTTCCTGTTAGCGATGTGGTCGGCGAATCCAGAAACGCCGCGCCCGTTACCTGCTGAAGTTCGGGATATTTTGTCACCATTATTAACCGACCAAGCCACTTTTGCATCACTCACTCCAGGCCGATTGCTGGCAGGTGAATATCGCGTTGCCGCCGCTGTGACCCCTGAAGAAGGCCCAAATCGGTTACAACTTGAACCTAACTTAGCCAATACGCATCGACGAGAGTTGATGCAGCAATTAGATGCCGAGGAACCCGAAAAACTACGCCTGCCCAACGGGATGTTGGTGGGGCCGTTTACCCTCGGGAATCAACGTATTTTGCTTATCCGTCCACTTTCCAACGAAGAACGACTCGATTTTCAGCAGCACGTTGAAGAAGCCGAACATGCACAAACACTAGTGCTGTTGTTTGGGTCGTTATTTATCGCGGTATTGCTTGGTGTCTGGTTAGTTCTGCCGTTAAAACGCCTGACCAAAGCCACTCGTGAAATCGCAGCTGGCGCTGATTTTCTGCATTTAAAGCGCTTACCTAAACGCAGTGATGAACTAGGAGAACTGGCGCGCGCGTTAGAAACTGCAGCACATGATTTAAAAGTATCACGTGACGCACAGCGGCGTTTATTAAGTGATGTATCGCACGAGTTACGCTCGCCGTTAGCACGTATGCAAGTAGCATTGATGTTAAGTCAAGACGACCACGACGATGCGACCAACTCGCACCTGCAACAACTGAGCCGTGATGTGGAGCGTTTAAGTACGATCATTGAACGGATTTTATCGTTATCGCGTCTTGAAAACGGCTTGGTAAAACTTAATCCACAAACGATAGATACATACCAGCTTGTGCAGACTCTGGTGGCTGATTTGGCCTATGTCGATGCGAATTATGGGGAACGATTATTAGTATTGGATGCCAACTGGCCAGTCACCGCGAGTGATGAAGAACTACTTCGCCTCGTCATCGAAAACTTGGTTCGCAACGCCTTGCAATATACCGCTGGACTAGTCGAGCTGGACTGTGCAGTACATGACGATAAGACCTTTACCATTATCGTGCGTGACCACGGTGATGGGGTGCCAGAACAGCAGCTGGAACAGCTTTTTGAACCATTTTTCCGGGGCGATCCGTCGCGCCATCACAAATCAGGGGTTGGCTTAGGGATGACGCTGAGCTTGCGCGCCGCCAATGTTATCGGTGGTGTTGTGAGTGCACGCAACCACCCTGAGGGCGGCTTAGAGATTTCGATTCGCCTCCCCCTAAACACACCGACACAAGACGATGAACAGATTGAAGTACGCGGATCATGATCCGCAATGGTTGGTGTTCTATACTGAACATATCCATCGCTTCTGGCAGCACGATGTGGAGCAGCAGCGCTTAACGCGCCCCGACGGCGTGACTTTGTCTTGGTATCTGCATCGACCCGTGCATCCGATTGGATTAGTGGTGATTAGCCCAGGCCGTATAGAAGCAAGCGTGAAGTATCAGGAATTGGTCTGGAATTTTGCGCAGGCAGGGTACGCCGTTGCGATTATTGACCATCGAGGACAGGGTCTATCCGACCGATTATCTGTCAACCCACAGCAAGGCCATGTCGAGCGATTCAGTGATTACGTAGATGATTTTGCCGCGATGATGCAGCACCTCAACGTAATGTATGCAGATATTCCAAAGTATCTCCTAGCACATTCAATGGGTGCAGCCATTGCCAGCTTGTATTTACTGAAGTATCCCCACGCTATTGAGCGGGCTGCGTTTACCGCCCCGATGTTCGGCATTCAGCTAGGTAAGAAACCTAAATGGTTCGTCAAATGGGTCATTCATGTTGGTGCGCTACTCAACCGAGTGGTGAGCCCAAACCAGCCGTGGTATGTGAAAGATGCAGGTGATTATCACGCTGTGCCCTTTGCTGACAATGAACTAACGCACAGTGCCGCACGCTATCAGGTATTCCGTGAGCTGTACGAGGCAGAGCCACGCTTGCAGCTCGGAGGACCAACCTACCAGTGGGTTGCGCAAGCGTTTTGTGCTATCCACGAAATTCAGCAGCGCGCCCGAGAATTGCAGCTTCCCTTGCTGATTATCCAAGCCGGCGGTGACACCATTGTTGATAACGCTATGATTGAACGCTTCTTCAAACACCATCATGGTACCGCCAGCCGCTTGCAAACTATCGAGCATGCTAAACATGAACTGCTATTGGAATCTGACTGCTATCGAGACGTGGTGCTTGATGCCATTTGGGCATGGTTTCAACCTAGCGGAACCGGCTAGTTCCCGTTAAAATCTCGCGGTTGCAACCTTGGAGTCAGGTACGATGTTTCATATTGTGTTGTTTAACCCAGTGATGGCCGCGAATACTGGAAATGTCATTCGGCTATGCGCTAACAATGGCTGTACCCTACATTTAATCAAGCCACTTGGCTTCGACCTTGAAGAAAAGAAGCTGCGTCGCGCGGGCTTGGATTATCATGATTTGAGTCGGGTGGTACTGCACGAGAACTTTGCCGAGTTTAAACAAGCCATGGGCGAGCGCAATATTTACGCTATCACCACGAAAGGCACCCGCAACTATACCGATGTGCGCTTTGCAGCGGGCGATGTCTTGCTATTTGGTTCTGAAACCAGCGGGTTAGCGCCTGAGGTAATGGAACAAATCGTGCCGCAAATGCGCTTGCGCATACCAATGATGCCTAACAACCGCTCCCTCAACTTATCCAACACTGTGGCGCTGGTTAGTTATGAGGCATGGCGGCAGCTGGACTTCGTCAACGGCAGCTAGTCGTTCGCATCAGGTAAGCTTTGCGCCAAATGGCTATGGCGAAGTAAATGAGCAGGAACGATGTCGGCAATTTCGCCACTTGTCACCAACTCGCGCATGCGTTGATCGAACCAGTCACGCAGTAACCGACCTTCACGGGTGTTATGAAACACGAGTTGTAAGGGTTGCGCTTCACGCAATTGGTGGGTGAAGTAACCGCTTTCAGACCAATCTGGCGCAGTATCGGCGTAACTTACCACAGCACTGACACGGTGCATATCGAGCATCGCGAAACAATCCAGTACAGTATCAGCGTAGTAATAGGTAAGACCTTCGGGTAACAAGCTTTGGTAGTTATAACCGCCGACGTGGCAAATCGGGCGCTCGAGTGTACCAGCCAAGGCTTGGTCAATATCTTCTTGCGTTAACGTATACAGTTGTAGAGGTAAGTCATAATCGATATGAGTATTGGAACGAACGCTATTAGGAATAACTTGCGTGGGTGATACGCCAACCAGTATATCAAAACGCTGATCGGTAAAGCCCACGACTGCACGCTGGTAACTGTTGGTGTTTAGGCTAAGCGTGTCGGTAACAGGTTTAAACACCGCGTTAAGAATTGCCCAGTAGGTACCGCTACCATTCATTTCAGCACGTTCTTCGATTAATCCAGAAGAGGCCGAGATGTGGTCAAAGTGTGGTGGTTCATCAAATAGATTACGCCGTTGAAAGATAACGTTGCGCTGCCGAAAAATGTCATTGATGCGGCCGGATTCATGCATTTTTTCCAACGTTTGGTTTAATAGAGGAACCAAGTCAGCATGTTGTTGGTGTAGATAGTGATAACCTAAAAATGGATGTAAGGGCGTGAATACCAAGTGGGGGTGCTCGTGATACCCCAACTGATGCGCTTCAAAGATATTGAGAATAATCGCTTGGACGCGTTTATTGATGAATAGCAAATTCAGCTGCTGGATATCGACCGCTTGAATGGTCGGCCGGTCAAATTTATGTTGTTTGAGCAGTTGTGTCGAAGGTTGAACACCACCGACATAAGCTAGATTGTTGACGTCATCGAGGGTACACAGCCCGCATTCACGGCGATCAGCGACCAGCACTAACTCGGATGCAAATAGTGGGAAGGGTACTTGAATAAGGTTCGGATATTGTTCATCTAAGTTAGGGATCCGCCCCATTTCACCAGCAATACGCCCTACATTAGCTTCGGTCAAACTACGGTTGCGCGGCATTTCTACGTAACGTAAGGAAATACCAAGCTCAGCGTAGGCTTCCTCTAAGATTTGTGCAACGGAGTCGGCGACAGGGCTCGGTTCTAGCGCGCGGAAGGTGAGCGTCAATGGCTGCTCGGCTGCAACGCCGATGGATGACGTGAATAACAATACGCACACCGCAAATAAGCGATTTCCCCAAGACAATTACCACACTCCTCTTATACTATTTAAGCACTGATCAAACCTTACAGAGTATAACAGGTCAAACGCTTATACGACGAATCAATCGTTGACGTTTCGTATAAATGTCGTTAGGTTGAGCGCCTTAATTCTAGGAGTCTGACATGAAATCTTCAATTCGAAACGCACTGATCATTGGTGGTGTCCTACTGAGTTTAGCAGGGTCAATGCAGGCGTTAGCGCAATCTACCGAGCGCCCCACCGGCCCCGATTACCAATTGTTTTTGATAGGTGATGAACTGGTTCTATGCGGGAGCCTAGCTTGGCAAGAGTGCTTTGATACGGATTGGTTGGATCCAGAAACCATGCGTACTGAGCGGTATGTTAATCTCGTTGGTGAGCAGGTAAAACACTTGCTTGATGATAGTAACTGGCCGAGCCATCGTCGTACCGTGCGTGATGATGTCAAAGACGCCATCGCGATTATTTATGAACGACTCAATATTGACGTCGTTACCGAACGGACTTTCCATGAAGAGTTCACACGCCGCGTCACGCGTCATCTATATGACAGTTTGTCAGAGCGTGAATGGAACATGATCATTGATCACCTCGAGTTACCAGCGCCAGTTGGTAAACCCAACGTAGCACAAATCAAAATGCTCAAAGTACGCGCAAAAGAAGAAATTTTGCGGGCATTTTTAGCCGAAGCTGACAAAGTTCGTGGCGCTGAGAATCGGTCAACACGAATTGCTGTGGCGGCGGCCGGTGCACGAGACCCATTCACCACAGTAGAACCTTATTTAAATGCACTTGAAGGCCTCGGCGCTGAAGTACAATGGTTGCCAATTGATGCGGCAGTCAATCGAGCGCAGCGGACAAAGCAATGTGACAATCTCGTCGAATTACGGGAACAAGAGTTACATACTTGGCGTCGTGCCGAGGTATTCCCAGAGCTGCATCACCATCAGGTAGAATTTTGTAAGACGCCGTTGGCGGGCCCTAAAATGGTTGATTGGGCTGATGCGGTGTTGATTGTTGGCGAAGATCCTGGCCTCGTTCGCAAGGCGTTCCTAGACCCAATGAGTCAGCCGACAGACCTCATGACCAGCATCGCGCTAAAAATGCGTGCAAATCGGTTGATCGTTGCGGCCACAGCTGATGCCATGAATGCCATGACCAGCAAAGCCATGATTGCTGGTGGTATGAGTGCTGAAGCACTACGTTCTGGCGCCGTGGCTGGTGAAGCACCGAGCGCGAACTGTGATCGGGACGAAAGCTGTCCGCGCAGTATGAATGTGGATAGTACGGCGTATCATCCATTAGGTGGATTAGGGTTGTTGCCATTGGCTACCCTCGACAGCCGTTTCTCTGATTTAGGCCGACATGGCCGCTTATTGCGGGTTGCTGCAGCAAACAAAGTACCCTTGGCTGTAGGGGTTGACCGCCGCACCGCATTGGCTGTGAACGTGTTGACCGGCCGCTTTAAAGTGGTGGGCGAGCGTGGCGTATTTATTGGTGAAGCTGCGCAAGAAACTGATCAAGCCGTTGCCGCCACGTTCCATTATCTTGTGGGTGGCTCACAAGGCCGTTTCACCACCGACAGCATCGCTGATGTACAATTTGCTGAGCATGATGGCGTTGTTGCTGAAGCGCCCACCACAAGATTTTTAAACAACCGTGGTATGGTCGATTCCATGCGGTTATTATGCCAAGGCCGTGACTCAGTGAATTTGATCGAAAACGAATTCCGGTTGTTGGTGGTTGCCGATGATAACTCGCAACGACAAAAAGCCGGCGGTGAATGCCAAGTCACTAACGCACGAGTTGGCCTATCGTGGCAACCTGAGCGTTGGTAAGCGCATCGTGAAATTATTCAGTTACATTGGTTAAGTTGGAACAGTTGGAATGAAAGCCTACCAAAAAGAGTTTATTGAGTTTGCCATTGAACGTGGTGTCTTAAAATTTGGCGAGTTTACCCTGAAATCAGGCCGTACTAGCCCATATTTTTTTAATGCTGGGTTGTTTAACCAAGGTGCAGATCTTGCCCGCCTTGGGCGGTTTTATGCCGCAGCACTACAAGACAGCGGCGTGGAATATGATGTGTTGTTTGGCCCAGCGTACAAAGGTATTCCGATTGCGACCGCCGCAGCCATAGCTCTGTTTGATGTCTATCAGAAGAACGTGCCCTATTGCTTTAATCGTAAAGAAAAGAAAGATCACGGCGAAGGCGGTAACTTAGTTGGTTCTCCGTTACAAGGCAAAGTGATGTTGGTGGATGACGTGATTACCGCTGGAACTGCAATTCGTGAATCGATGGAGCTCGTGCACGCTAATGGTGCTCAATTGGCGGGTGTGTTGATTGCGTTAGATCGCCAAGAAAAAGGCCAAGGTGAGCTTAGTGCTATTCAAGAAGTAGAACGAGACTACCATGCGCCGGTGATCAGCATTGTGAAACTGAATGATGTGATTCAATACATTAGCGACTCACCAGAATTGGCGTCATATGTAGAGCAGGTGACTCGTTATCGGGAGCAATATGGTGTGGCTACCGGCGTATAACGCCGGTCAACCCTTATCTGTAAAAGTTTAAGCGAGCGCTTGTTTTTGCAAGTCCATTAACTCGCGAATCGCCTGACGGGCGAGCTTGAGCATGTCATTCATGTCTTCCATAGAAAATGGCTCGCCTTCAGCAGTACCTTGCACTTCAATAAACTGACCAGCTTCGGTCATGACCACGTTCATGTCGGTTTCTGCTTTAGAGTCCTCAGGATAATCCAAATCGACCACCGCATGACCTTCGTACATTCCCACCGAAATCGCAGCCACTAAGCCTTTAAGAGGGTTAGTTTTAACCAGCCCTTCTTTGCGCATCCAGTTCAGCGCATCAACTAACGCTACACAAGCACCAGTAATAGCCGCGGTACGGGTACCACCATCAGCTTGTAACACGTCACAGTCGATTGTGATGGTGTTCTCGCCTAATGCCGTTAAATCAACGCAAGCACGCAACGACCGACCGATCAAGCGTTGAATTTCGACGGTACGCCCCCCTTGTTTACCTCGTGCTGCTTCGCGATCCATTCGCGAATGGGTGGAGCGTGGTAACATGCCATATTCGGCGGTTACCCAACCTTGCCCTTTGCCCTTTAAAAAGCGTGGCACGCTACGGTCAACGCTGGCGGTACACAATACCTTGGTGTCTCCAAACTCGATAAGCACAGAACCTTCTGCGTGGCGGGTAAAATGGCGAGTAATTGTGACTGGACGAATCTGTTGTGCAGTACGGCCGCTTGGACGCATAGGGAGCTCCTCTAATCCTGATGCTAAAAAGTCGGCGAATTATATCAGAACTTCATGCAAAATTCCGTTGCTTTAGAAGAGGTGATAAACTACCGCCATTCACCTATTGAGGATAGAACATGATTCAGTCAATGACGGGCTATGCGCGCCACGAATTTAAAGCCGATTGGGGCACTGCAACATGGGAGATGCGGTCAGTCAACCAACGTTACTTAGAAACGTACTTTCGCCTGCCAGAACAAATTCGTTCGTTAGAAAACCCGTTGCGGGAACGGCTCCGTAAGCAGTTACAGCGCGGCAAGGTGGAATGTAATTTACGTATTCAAATTGAGCAGCAGCAAGTAGACGGTGGATTAAACCTTAATGAGGAGCTGGCGCGTAACGTGATTTCGTCAGCGAACTGGGTTGCTAACCAATGCTCGAGCGCTCAAATCAACCCACTTGATGTGCTGCGTTGGCCAGGTGTCGTGGCGCAACAAGAAGAAGACATGGACAAAATTCAGGCGGATGTTGTTGCCGCTTTTGAAACCTGTTTAGCTGAATTCATTAGCAACCGCGCCAGTGAAGGGAAAGCCTTAGAACGGATGATCGACGAGCGCTTAGAAGGCATTTCTGAACAAGTGGCGATGGTGCGTGTGCGCATGCCAGAAGTACTGCAATGGCAACGAGAAAAGCTACTGGCGCGCTTCGAAGAAGCCAACATCGAACTAGACCCACAGCGTTTAGAAGCGGAAATGGTATTGCTGGCGCAAAAAACCGACGTCGCTGAAGAGCTCGACCGGTTATCAGCACACGTCATTGAGACCCGCAAAATTCTGCGCAAAGGCGGAGCTTGTGGTCGCCGCCTTGATTTCATGATGCAAGAGTTCAACCGTGAAGCCAACACACTTGGCTCAAAATCAATCAACACCGACATCACCGCCGCCGCCGTTGAACTGAAGGTATTGATTGAGCAAATGCGGGAGCAGATTCAAAACATCGAATAATTTTCTTTACGCTGTCTGATATTTTCCTGATGCTTCCAAAGCCCTTTTAAATAGAGGGCTTTGTTGTTTCTGAAGCTTCCTGGTTTTTCCGTTGCGTAGCAGTTTTGTGGTGAGTGCGGCGGTGAGTATGAAACAGTTGTGAAAAACCAGAATGGTGAGTACTTTCTTGTAAAGAGTTTAAGAGAGGTACGCAACCATGGCCACGTTAACCGCAACGAAAATCGCATCATTGGACAGAAATAAACAACACGGAAAATATGCCGACGGTCTCGGTTTGTATTTTGTGGTCCCAAAGAAAGGGCA
>JAJUHK010000007.1 GCA_029279945.1 Pseudidiomarina indica
AAGCAAATAACCGAAGAATGGATTGAGCTATACAACAACGAACGACCGCACGATTCACTCAATGATATGACGCCATTTGAGTACCGAAATGCGGCATAAATACTCTACGAGATGACTGTGTTATAAATGGGGTATTTACACAGTTGGTGCTTTGGGACGATTTGTGGTTTTGGGGATTTGTCACTCAAAATGGCAGCGGCGACAAGCGCCAAATTGCATGGAATGAAAACAAGTACTGGTGCATCGAAGGATCAGCAAAAGAGAAGGAATATATTAATGAAATTAGACTTCAAGCCGAGGCATTTATGGCGTTGCTCCGGCAGGGCCGCACATAACAAGGCGCTCAAAAGCGACAAAGTAAAGCCGTCTTGCCTTTTGCAAAAAGCGCCAAAGCCACGCCAGCTTCACTTTGCGCTTTAGCAGCGGCGTTAGGAGAGCAAAGATGCCTCAGCCTCTTTACAGAGTGAATCCGAATGCCAGTATTATAATAGGGAATGCTGGAGATCGACCTTTGCTTCGCCATCCTGAATTAGCAGCGTTAGCTGCCGAGGCTATCGCGTCTTGGGCCAACGTTGAAAGTTTCATGCTCAAGCTATTCGTTGAAATGTTTGGTGGTAATGAAGCGTTGGCTACCAACATCTTTCTGTCTTTGAGTAATCAGTCGGCAAAAAATGACGCCATCAGGGCCGCCGCAGACTCATTTTTCGAAAATGGATCAGATCAGCTGGCAGTTTTCCGAGCACTTTTGGCTATAAGCAAGACGAATGAGAAAGATCGAAACAAGTTGGCTCATTGGACTTGGGGCGATAGCCCCAATCTCCCGGACGCACTTTTGCTAATTGATCCAAGAACAACAATTGGTGACCTAGATAAAGCAAGCGTCTATTGTAAAACAGTACTGATTTTAACGCTTAGTTTTGAAATTTAAAGAGCGGGTTGGCTAATCGACCAACCCGTTCTGACTATGATTCAAAGCAATAATTTCGCAAATACATTTGTTAAATTTAATATGAAACTTTATTCCCAAGTATGATTCTTTATTACATAGTATGAAACTTTATTACCCTCCCACATGCACACAAACGCGCTTTTAATGGCCTACTCCACCGTCACTGATTTTGCCAAGTTACGCGGTTGGTCAACGTCGGTTCCTTTGATAATGGCAACAAAATAAGATAGCAATTGTAACGGCACTGTGTACACGATAGGCGCAATCAGCTCATCACAATGAGTGACATTGATGACTCGCATAGAATCGTCGCTTTTGAAGTGAGCGTGCTTATCGGCAAACACATACATGATACCACCGCGTGCACGTACTTCTTCCACGTTCGACTTCAACTTTTCAAGCAACTCGTCGTTTGGCGCAACAACAATCACGGGCATTTCAGCATCAATCAGCGCCAATGGTCCATGTTTTAACTCACCGGCAGCATAAGCTTCAGCGTGAATATATGAAATCTCTTTGAGTTTCAGCGCCCCTTCCATTGCAATCGGATATTGCGTACCACGGCCTAGGAATAAACTGTGATACTTGTCGGCAAACTCAGGGGCTAAAGCTTCTATCGCTTCACTGAGCAACAACGCTTCTTCAAGTTTGTTGGGCAGAACTTTTAATGATTGAACCACAGCAGATTGTTGCTCGTGTGACATGCCACGGAATTGTCCAATCGCCAAGGTTAACATCAATAAACCCACTAATTGGGTGGTAAATGCTTTGGTAGAAGCAACCCCTATTTCAGCACCAGCCCGAGTTAAATACGCTAAGTCAGATTCCCGAACCATCGATGATGTAGGGACATTACAAATGGTTAAGCTACCTAAATAGCCCAATTGCTTACTGAGTCGTAACGCTGCTAAGGTATCCGCTGTTTCACCCGATTGTGAAATAGTCACAAGCAAACTATCGTGATGTACATGTGATGTGCGATACCGGAATTCAGACGCAATCTCTACGTTACATGACACGCCCGCTAACGCTTCAAGCCAATAACGAGCAACCAAACCAGCATGGTATGAAGTGCCACAAGCGACAATTTGTACATGTTTAACGCGCTTCAACAACTCTAGCGAACCCTTGCCGAATACATCGTCAGCGAGGCCGTGGTCGGTTAACCGTTCTTCAAGTGCATGGCGTACGGCTGATGGCTGCTCATGGATTTCTTTTAGCATATAGTGGCGATATTCACCTTTGCCGCCCGCATCATAATGCCCATCAAACTCATGAACTTCGCGCTCAACGGGGTTACCATCGCGATCGTAAACCTTCACCTCGGTACGGGTGATATCAGCCATATCACCTTCTTCCAACACAATGAAACGACGGGTAACGGGTAACAATGCCAACTGATCAGATGCAACAAAGTTTTCACCAATACCTAAGCCGATCACCAATGGGCTGCCGGAACGAGCAACCACTAAACGGCCAGGATTGCGACAATCCATAACCAAGGTTCCATAAGCACCTTCGAGATGTTTGATGGTTGCTTGTACCGCAGCAAAAAAATCATCGTGTTTTTTTCGCTCGTGGTGGATCCAGTGGCAAATAACTTCAGTATCAGTATCTGAATTAAAGGTATAGCCAAGTTGTTGTAATTGCTGGCGCAGCTTGTCGTGATTTTCAATAATGCCGTTGTGCACAACAGCAATACAATTTCCAGAAATATGAGGGTGAGCATTGGCTTCTGTAACACCACCGTGGGTTGCCCAACGGGTGTGAGCAATACCTGTAGTACCTGACAGTGGTTGCTCACCAACGGCATCTTTTAATGCCTGTACTTTACCAACCCGGCGAACCAGTTCAATGTCACCGTTGTCATTAAGTACAGCCAAGCCTGCTGAATCATAGCCGCGATATTCGAGTCGCTTTAATCCTTCAATTAATATTTCACTAATCCGACGTTCTGACGTGGCGCCGACAATTCCACACATAGGCATTTATCCTTTTTTAACAGGTCGTTGCCAACCTTGAATGTTGCGTTGTTTTCCTCGGGCAATGGCAAGTTCGTTGTCTGCAACATCTTTGGTAACAGCAGAA
Source organism: Pseudidiomarina indica (assembly GCA_029279945.1). Lineage (GTDB taxonomy): Bacteria > Pseudomonadota > Gammaproteobacteria > Enterobacterales > Alteromonadaceae > Pseudidiomarina > Pseudidiomarina indica_A. Next base: position 3,038 of record JAJUHK010000007.1, read on the forward strand.
CCTGCACCAATGGTCGCTTGTTTGCCAATCCGCACAGGTGCTACTAATGAACTGTTTGAGCCGATAAAGGCACCATCATCAATTTCAGTCACAAACTTATTCACACCGTCATAATTACAAGTAATGGTACCGGCGCCAATATTCACCGCCGCCCCAATTTTTGCATCACCCAAATAGGTCAGGTGGCTGGCTTTTGAACCATGGCCCATCGTGGTTTTCTTAATTTCGACGAAGTTACCAATATGTACATCATCAGCTAACTTAGTTCCTGGACGGATCCGCGCAAAAGGGCCCACCGAGCAACGTTCTGCAATCACGGCATCCTCAATCACGCTATTGGCTTTAATCCGAGTACCCGCACCAATGTAGCTGTTTCTAATTAAACAATTATTCTCAATCACAACGCCTTCGGCTAACTCAACGTTGCCTTCGAATATCACATTCACATCAATCACGACATCGGCACCAACGGTCACTGTGCCGCGCACATCGATGCGCGCTGGATCCATTAGCGTAGCACCATCGAGCATAAGTTGGTCGGCCTGCCGTGCTTGATATGCGCGCTCAAGACCTGCCAATTGAATACGATTATTTGCCCCTTCCACCTCAGTGATTTCGAATGGATGAGCAGTTGCAATAGCGATGCCTTCAGCTGCAGCCATAGCGACAATATCGGTCAGATAATACTCGCCTTGGGCATTATCATTGGTTAAACGGCCTAACCAGCGCTTCAAAGCACCGCTCTGAACCGCCATAATGCCCGTATTAACCTCATTGATCAGGAGCTGTTCAGGTTGTGCGTCTTTGTGCTCTACTATACCCACCACGGTACCATTGGCTTCCCGAACAATTCGGCCATAACCAGTTGGATCAGGTAGTTTTACCGTCAACAATGCTAAGGGTGAATGCGCGGCGTTATATAACAAATTACTTAGTGTTTCTGTGCGCGTTAAAGGGACATCACCATAGAGGATAAGAACTGTGTCATCGTCGCCAAGGTGAGGAGCAACCTGTTGCATTGCATGGCCTGTACCGAGCTGTTCTGCTTGCTCTACAAAGTTCAACTGCTGCCCTTGCAGTTGTTGCTGAAGAACATCACCACCATGGCCATAGACCACGTGGATTTGCGTTGGTGCTAGCGTTTTAGCAGTATCTATGACATGTTGAACCATGGGCTTATGCGCAACTTTATGAAGTACTTTCGGGAGCGCCGAACGCATGCGGGTGCCTTTTCCTGCGGCCAGAACAACAACACTCAGAGACATGAACTTTTCCACTCTTGTAGACAGTAATTTGGACGGATTATTTTAGTACTGTTTACAACAAATTAACAGGTATAAAAAAACCCGCAAACCGAAATTTGCGGGTTTTTTTCATTTGGTAAAGCTTTTGGCGTACCTCGGTTAACGGCGTAATTTCCGAATAACCTGCAATTGTGCCATCGCTCGAGCCAGTTCTGCTGCCGCTTCTGCGTAGCTTAAGTCAGAACTTTGATCTGCAATTGCTTCTTCAGCACGTTTCATCGCTTCGAGCGCTTTCTGCTCATCAAGCTCTTCACCGCGAACGGCTGTGTCAGCAAGGACCGAGACGTTATGAGGCTGCACTTCAAGCACACCACCAGCAACGTAGATGATTTCTTCCTCACCACCTTCTTTTACGACGCGAACCATACCAGGCTTCAACGTTGTTAAAAGTGGGGCGTGGCCGGGGTAAATTCCCAGTTCACCTTCGCTACCGGTCACTTGCAGGGTCTCAACCGCACCAGAGAACAACCGTTCTTCGGCGCTGACCACATCAAGCTGTACAGTTTTAGCTGCCATTTAAACCTCCCGGTTTATTACATTTTTTTGGCTTTTTCGATTGCTTCTTCGATGCCACCAACCATGTAGAACGCTTGTTCTGGTAGGTCGTCGTAATCGCCGTTTAAGATGCCTTTAAAGCCAGCAATAGTGTCTTTCAACGAAACATACTTACCTGGTGAGCCAGTAAATACTTCAGCTACGAAGAATGGCTGTGACAGGAAGCGTTGAATCTTACGCGCGCGAGCTACGGTCAACTTGTCTTCTTCAGACAATTCATCCATACCCAAAATCGCGATGATATCTTTCAACTCTTTGTAACGTTGTAACACCGACTGAACGCCACGCGCTACATCATAATGCTCTTTACCGATAACTAACGGATCAAGCTGACGTGACGTTGAATCTAACGGGTCAACCGCAGGGTAGATACCCAATGACGCGATGTCACGCGACAATACAACAGTTGCGTCTAAGTGCGCAAAGGTTGTTGCTGGTGACGGGTCAGTCAAGTCGTCCGCAGGTACGTATACGGCCTGGATTGACGTGATTGAACCTGTTTTAGTTGAGGTGATCCGCTCTTGTAATACACCCATCTCTTCTGCAAGAGTTGGCTGGTAACCTACCGCAGATGGCATCCGGCCTAACAATGCTGATACCTCAGTACCGGCTAGGGTATAACGGTAGATGTTGTCAACGAAGAACAGTACATCACGGCCTTCGTCACGGAACTTCTCAGCCATGGTCAAACCGGTCAACGCAACACGTAAACGGTTACCTGGAGGCTCGTTCATCTGACCATACACTAACGCTACTTTATCAAGTACGTTCGAGTCTTTCATTTCATGATAGAAGTCGTTACCTTCACGAGTCCGCTCACCAACACCCGCGAACACTGAGTAACCACTGTGCTCGATAGCGATGTTACGGATCAATTCCATCATGTTAACAGTTTTACCAACACCCGCACCACCGAACAAACCAACTTTACCACCTTTTGCGAATGGGCAAATCAAGTCAATCACTTTAATCCCAGTCTCAAGCAATTCGGTAGTGTTTGATTGTTCTTCATACGAAGGTGCTGCACGGTGAATCGACATGCGCTCTTCCGCACCAATCTCACCGGCTTCATCAATTGGCTCGCCCAATACGTTCATGATACGGCCGAGGGTTTTCTTACCCACCGGTACCATGATTGGCTCACCAGTATTTTTCACGGCTACTCCGCGACGCAGACCGTCAGTTGTACCAAGCGCGATACCACGCACGATACCACCGCCTAACTGCTGCTGAACCTCGAGGGTTAACCCTGCTAGCTCACCTTCAGTCACTTGCAGCGCGTCGTATACCTTTGGCACATCAGATTGTGGAAATTCGATGTCCACAACCGCGCCAATAATTTGCACGACTTTACCTTGACTCATGACATATCCTCTAACTCTAAAATTCTTGCAAGCTCGCCTTAAACCGCTTCGGCGCCCGATACAATTTCCGAAATTTCCTGCGTAATCGCTGCTTGGCGTGCTTTGTTATACACCAATTGCAGCTGATCGATGAGGTCTTCGGCGTTGTCGGTAGCGGCTTTCATTGCCACCATCCGCGCTGCCTGTTCACTGGCGATGTTATCCACCACACCTTGATATACGGTCGCTTCAACGTAGCGACGAATCAACATTTCTAAAATAGGTTGTGGATTCGGCTCATACAGGTAATCCCAGCTACCTGATTGCACCTCGTCACGAGACTCAGCTTTTGGCAACGGTAGCAATTGCGCTATCGTTGGTTCTTGCTTCATGGTGTTAACGAATTTGTTATACACCAAGTACAAGCGGTCGATTTTGCCTTCATCGTAGGCTTTCAACATAACTTGTACAGTCCCGAGCACATCTTCGACACTTGGACGATCACCAAGACCCGATTTCTGTGCCAGTAAACGGCCTCCAAAGCGTTTAAAGAAACCCGTAGCCTTATTGCCTATTGCTGCAAAATCAACCTCAATACCGCTATCACGTTGTGCTTTAGCGTGCTTCACCACCATTTTAAATTCGTTGGTGTTTAAGCCGCCACACAAACCACGATCAGTTGAAATAACAATATAACCAACTCGTTTTACGTCCCGCTCTACGAGATACGGGTGTTTGTACTCTAAGTTGGCGTAGGCAACATGGCCGATCACTTTGCGAATGCTATCGGCGTACGGACGGCTTGCAGCCATACGTTCCTGCGCCTTTTTCATTTTCGACGCAGCCACCATTTCCATTGCGCTGGTGATCTTCTGAGTATTTCCAATACTCCCGATTTTGGTTTTTATCTCTTTACCGCCGGCCATGATATTCTCCTGTTAACTCAACGACTTGTGGCTACACCAAGTGTAGCCACGCTGCGCTTACCAAGTTTGCGTTTGCTTGAAGGTTTTTAATGCTTCATGCAACTTGGCTTCGATGTCGTCGTTATAGTTGCCAGTGTTATCAATATCAGCCATTAGTTCAGCGTGCTCGCTACGCATGTACGCTAGTAACGCACTTTCGAAGTCGAGGATTTTGTCTTTCTCTACGTCTTTCAGGTAACCCTTTTCAGCAGAGAAAATGGACACTGCCATTTCAGCCACGCTCATTGGCTTATATTGGTTTTGTTTCATCAACTCAGTAACGCGTTGACCGTGCTCAAGCTGTGCACGAGTCGCTTCGTCTAAGTCTGAGGCAAACTGAGCAAACGCCGCTAGCTCACGGTATTGAGCTAATGCTAAACGGATACCACCACCCAATTTCTTGATGATTTTAGTTTGCGCTGCACCACCAACCCGCGATACCGAGATACCTGCGTTTACAGCAGGGCGGATACCGGCGTTGAATAAGTCAGTTTCTAAGAAGATCTGACCGTCGGTGATTGAAATTACGTTTGTTGGTACGAACGCTGAAACGTCACCAGCTTGAGTTTCAATGATAGGTAATGCGGTTAAAGAACCCGTTTTACCTTTCACTTCACCGTTGGTGTATTTTTCAACGTAATCCGCATTTACCCGTGCCGCACGCTCTAGTAGACGTGAGTGGAGGTAGAATACGTCACCAGGGTATGCTTCACGACCTGGTGGACGACGTAACAACAATGAGATTTGACGATACGCTACTGCTTGCTTCGACAAGTCATCGTATACGATCAGGGCATCTTCACCGCGGTCACGGAAGTATTCACCCATAGTACAACCTGAGTACGCCGCTAGGTATTGTAACGCTGCCGATTCAGAAGCTGATGCTGCAACCACGATAGTGTTTGCAAGTGCTCCGTGCTCTTCAAGCTTGCGTACAACGTTAGCAATAGTCGATGCTTTCTGACCAATCGCTACGTACACACACTTAATACCTGAATCTTTCTGGTTAATGATTGCGTCGATAGCAAGTGCAGTCTTACCGGTTTGGCGGTCACCGATGATCAATTCACGTTGACCACGACCGATTGGAATCATCGCGTCGATTGATTTATAACCTGTTTGCACAGGTTGATCGACCGATTGACGCTCGATAACGCCCGGTGCGATTTTTTCAACTGGCTCGAAACCATCTGCTTCGATTGGTCCTTTACCGTCGATTGGCTCACCCAGCGTATTTACGACACGGCCAAGTAATGCACGGCCGACTGGTACTTCAAGGATACGACCGGTTGATTTAACTTTTACGCCTTCTTGCAAATCTGCGTATGGTCCCATTACTACGGCACCGACAGAATCGCGCTCAAGGTTCAACGCGATAGCGTAACGATTGCCAGGAAGCTCAATCATCTCACCTTGCATACATTCTGCAAGGCCGTGAATGCGAATAATACCGTCGGTTACTGAAACGATAGTACCTTCGTTACGAGCTTCACTGACCACTTCGAACTGTTCAATTCGTTTTTTGATCAGCTCTGCGATTTCATTTGAATTCAGTTGCATGCTCAAGTCCCCAATTAGGATTGCAGCGCATGCGCAAGTCGTTCTAACTTGCCACGCACCGTGCCGTCGATTACCGTGTCACCAGCTTTGATATATAAGCCACTTACAATTTCTGCATCGACAGTGCAATTCAGCTTAACTTTGCGTGAAAAACGTTGTTCCAACGTCTTCGCTAGATCTTCCTGCTGTTTCTTCGTCAATTCGACTGCAGCAGTTACCTCAACCACAATCTCTTGTTCGTGTTCGGCGCGCAATTCTGCGAATAGCGCAACCACAGCAGATAAAGCTTTCAAACGACCATTTTCGGCCATGACGCGAACAAAATTCTGGCCTTTTTCATCCAGTTGTTCGCCACATACATTGATGAAAACTTCAAGTTTCTTATCTAGCGTTTCGGCACTACTTAAAAACGCTGACATGGTTGGATTCTCGGCAACTGCTGCCGCAAACACCAACATTTCATGCCATTTTTCGATAGCGCCGTTCTCAAGTGCAAAATCAAAAGCTGCTTTTGCATAGGGGCGAGCAACCGTAGTCAATTCTGACATTTGCACAAACCCCTTTGGTTAGAGTTCAGCGACCAGTTTTTCAACAATGTCACTGTGAGCGTTTTGATCAATCTCACGCTCGATGATTTTAGCTGCACCAGCAACCGCTAACACGGCAACTTGCTTGCGCAATTCTTCACGTAAGCGATTCCGCTCCGCAGCGATTTCAGCATGACCAGCAGCAATAATTGCTTCACGCTCAACTTCGCCACGTTGTTTGCCTTCCTCAACTGTTTGCTCAGCACGTTTTTTTGCTTGAGCGATGATTTCAGCAGCTTGCGCTTTCGCTTCTTTCAACTCGTCAGCAATTTTTGCTTGGGCAAGCTCAAGATCTTTCTCGGCTCGCTCACCGGCAGCTAAGCCGTCAGCAATGCGTTTTTGACGAGCTTCAATCGCATTATTTAGCGGAGGCCATACGAACTTCATACAAAACAGTACGAAGACGATGAACGCGATTAATTCTCCGACTAGGGTCATGTTTAAACTCATTAACCCCCTCCTATAAGTTCTTTTGTTCGAAAAGTGGATGACTTATTACGCAGCGAACAATAAGAACATGGCGATACCAACACCGATCATAGCAACGGCGTCGATCAGACCAGCAAGAATGAACATTTTAACTTGCAAAGAAGGTGCTAATTCAGGCTGACGAGCACATGCTTCTAGGAATTTACCGCCCATGTTACCGAAACCAAGACCAGTACCGATAGCACCGAAACCAATCAATAAAGCAACAGCGATATATTTAAGACCTAATGCTAGTTCCATTGTTTTCTCCAAAAATTAAAGTTAAGAGTTAAAAATAAAAGTAAAACAAAAACCAAAATTATTAATGACTATCCGAGCTGGCCATACTTAAGTACACAATGGACAGCATCATGAACACGAATGCTTGTAGCGTAATTACCAAAATGTGGAAAACTGCCCACGGGAAGTGTAATGGCAGCTGCCACAGGCCAATAACGCCGATCAAAATAAAGATCATTTCGCCAGCATAAAGGTTACCGAAAAGACGCAGTGCCAATGAGAATGGTTTTGCGAATAAACCAATCAATTCAAGCAGTAAGTTAAACGGTATCAATAAGATTTGAGCAAAAATGTTGTTTGAGCTAAACGGTTGCAAGGTCAATTCTTTGATGAAACCAACCACACCTTTCATACCGATACTGTAACCAATCATCAGCAAGAATACGCCGATGGCCAAGCCCGCGGTCATATTAATGTCGGTGGTCGGTACGATTTTCATGTAGACGTCATGGGAATCCATGCCGAACATCGTCGAACCAACCCAGCCTGCAAATGCTGGTAAGAAGTCTACCGGGATTAAGTCCATCAGGTTCATCAAGAAAATCCAGACGAAGATGGTTAAGGCGAGTGGGGCAATCAGTTTGCTTTTACCATGGAAGGTATCGCGAACGTTGTTACTGACCAATTCAATGATCATTTCGATGAAGCACTGCAGCTTACCAGGCACATCTGTCGTCGCCTTTTTTGCTGCGGCGCGGAAGATCATTAAGAAAATGATGCCTAGCCCAATGGACCAAGCCAGCGTATCGACGTGCAATGTCATAAATCCAGCGTTTTCACACGCTTTATTAAATGCAATCTCGCCCTCAACAGAGCACATTTTTGCATTCGATAAGTGGTGCTGGATATGACTTTGAACAGTTAACTCTTCTGCAGCCATGTTATTTCCCACAATTTTAAGTTGAATTTAAAAATAAAATTGGTGTCAGCCATTGCACTATCAAAGCGACGATGTAACCGCTCAACACCGCAACTAGCGGGAGCGTGGTAAACACCAGCAAGCCGATAAGCAAGGCTATGGCGAAGCAGATCTTTAATGCTTCGCCCGCAAAAAAGTTACTAACAATTTGCTTCGCTGCGCGTGCACCGCCTGCACTAAAAGCGCGCCAAGCGAACAGTGCTGTTGGAATAATGACTGCTAATCCACCGCCAACAACACCCCAAAAATAAGTATACCCAGCAATTGGTTGAACCAATGAAAACAAACAAGCCAGCAAAAAAATGGTACCGACTTGGGCGCGAATAAGTTTCGCTGCGAGCTGTTTTCCTGATGCTGTTAAAGTATTTTTCACGGGCTAAAACCCCTTGGTTAAAAGCCCGCGATAGTATAAAGATTTAGCGTTGAAATGCAAACAAATTGGGACAGTTAACTCTCTGAATCGAGTTGGAAATGATGAAGGATTCCGTCTAGCTCGTCTAAACTGCTGTAATTAATAACAACTTTACCTTTACCCTTACGACCATGGTTAATCGCGACAGATGCTCCAAGGTGTTCGCTTAGACGTTTTTCTAATCGCTGGATGTCAGCGTCGGGCGCCGGTTTCGCTGGTTTTTCCTTCACTGGCTCGAGCGCTTGACGAACCACACGTTCTGCTTCCCGTACGGTCATCCCTTTGGCAGCAATCAGGCGCGCGATTTCTGTTTGTTGATCACCATCAAGTGCCAACAATAATTTGGCGTGCCCCAATTCAATATCACCACGTTCCAGCAAGGTTTTGGTTTCAGGTTGTAAGTTATTTAACCGTAATAAGTTAGTGACTGTTGCACGTGATTTTCCAACCGCATCGGCCACTTCTTGGTGAGTGAGTTGAAATTCATTGAGTAATCGCTGTAACGCCACCGCTTCTTCCATGGCGTTCAAATCTTCGCGTTGAATATTTTCGATCAACGCAATAGCTACTGCAGCTTCATCGGGAACTTCTTTCACTAAACAGGGTACTGTTTCCAGCCGCGCCATTTGTGCCGCACGCCAGCGCCGCTCCCCAGCAATAATTTCATAAGTTTCATGGCCAACGGAGCGCACCACAATAGGTTGGATAATACCTTGGGCTTTAATTGAAGCTGCTAAATCTTCCAATGCTTCTGGGGTCATATCTTTACGAGGTTGATAGCGGCCAGGCTGGAGCCATTCAATGGGGAGTTTTTGTAACTCGCCCTTTGGCTGTTCATGGTCAACCGCTGCACTCGAATGCTCTTTCTCACGCGCAGTTTTACTGGTCGTTAATAACGCGTCAAGACCGCGTCCAAGTCCTCGTTTTTTTGCAGACATAAAGCGAATTTTCCTTAAGCTTCAGCCGCCACGTCGGCTTGTTTCTGTTGTTCCGCACGGCGAATAATTTCCCCCGCTAAAGCAAGGTAAGCCTTTGCACCTGCAGACGATTTATCGTAATACATGGCCGGTGAACCAAAACTTGGTGCTTCCGCTAAGCGAACATTTCGCGGAATAACCGTACGATATACTTTATCACCAAAATGATTTTTTAATTGTTCTGATACATCATTGGCTAATCGGTTACGTGGGTCATACATAGTACGCAGAATTCCCTCGATTGTTAAGCGTGGGTTCACCGCCTCTGCTAATCGCTCAATCGTATCCATTAACGCGGTAAGACCCTCCAATGCAAAATACTCACATTGCATCGGGACTAAAATCGAATCTGCCGCTGCCATCGCATTTACGGTTAACATGCTCAATGATGGTGGACAATCAATGAAAATAAAATCGTAGTGATTCACGACTGGTTTTAGCGCATTAGCTAGGCGCTGCTCACGGGCAAATTCTTCCATGAGTTTAATATCAGCAGCAGTCGTATCACCGTTAGCGGCAACTAAATGGTATTTCCCATTGGTTTCTCGAATGATGACTTCTTCGATAGGTTTTTGCTCAATCAGTAACTCGTACGCCGTATTATCTACCGAATACTTATCGACACCACTTCCCATAGTGGCATTACCCTGCGGATCGAGATCAATCAGTAACACTTTACGCCGTGTAGCAGCCATTGAAGCGGCTAAATTCACCGCTGTGGTGGTTTTGCCCACACCGCCTTTTTGATTAGCAATCGCTATAATTCTACCCACAGGATCAACCTCTCGTTGTTATAATCGCCAAATGACGTTCACCATCGGCTTCAGGAACCTGTAATCGAATAATCTCTTCCACCTGAAATTCAGCGGGTATGTCCTCGAGTTCCTGGGTGGGGTATACCCCTTTCAATGCCAAGAACTTACCATGTTTTGCCGGTAAATGCCCACACCAATTCAGCATATCACTGAGCGACGCAAAGGCTCGGCTAATCACCCCATCAAAGGGTAGCTCGGGTTGGTAATCTTCAACCCTACTTTGCACGGCGGTGACATTGTTAAGACCTAGCTCATGGCATACTTGACGAATAAACCGTACCCGCTTACCTAAACTATCTAATAACACAAATTCTTTGTCAGGGGCAGTGATGGCTAAAGGTAACCCAGGCAACCCCGGCCCAGTACCCACATCAATAAAGCGCTGACCGTTAAGGTAGGGTAATACTACCAAGCTATCCATGATATGCCGACTTAACATTTGCTGCGGATCGCGCACTGACGTCAAGTTATAGGCTTTATTCCATTTATGCAGCATGCCAACTAGGGCAACCAGTTGCTGCTGTTGCTCAGCTGGTATAGTCAGCGTAGTTTGAGCCAATAATTGTTGTAATTTTAACTGCATGATTTAAGCGCTTTTACGCAACAACCCTTGTTTTTTTAGATGGACCAATAACATTGAAATGGCCGCAGGAGTAATTCCTGAAATTCGCGATGCTTGCCCCACGGTTTCTGGCTGGTGTTGATTCAGCTTGGCAACCACTTCATTGGATAGGCCTTTTATGGTGCCATAATCAAAGTTAAATGGTAGCTTGGTATGCTCATGACGACGCTGTTTAGCAATTTCATCTTGCTGACGCGAGATATAACCCGCATATTTTGTTTGAATTTCAACTTGCTCAGCCGCTTTAACATCACTTAAGCCAGGGCCAATACCATCAATTTCCATCAAGTTGGCGTATGTTACTTCCGGTCGACGTAGTAACTCTTCACCATTAACTTCACGCGTGATAGGCGTTTTCAGCAACGCATTGACCTGTTCTACTGCCGGATGATCTTTATGGAACCAGGTTTGTCGCAGCCGTTGTTGCTCAAGCTCAATCGCTTCCATTTTCGCTTCAAAAGCGGCCCAGCGCTTATCATCTACCAAGCCAAGTTTACGACCAATCTCAGTAAGTCGAATATCCGCGTTATCTTCGCGTAGTAATAACCGATATTCCGCCCGTGAGGTAAACATACGATAAGGTTCTTTAGTCCCCAACGTACTTAAATCGTCAATCAACACGCCCATGTACGAATCATCACGACGTGGTGTCCACGGTTCTTTATCTTGGACTTGTAAGGCCGCATTAGCACCCGCCACTAAACCTTGTGCCGCAGCTTCTTCATAACCCGTGGTACCATTGATTTGGCCAGCAAAGAAGAGCCCCTTAATGTACTTGGTTTCTAACGTTTGCTTTAAATCACGTGGATCAAAGTAATCATATTCAATGGCGTAGCCTGGCCGTGTAATATGCGCGTTCTCAAAGCCTTTAATTGAACGGACCAACTCAATTTGTACATCAAACGGTAAGCTCGTAGAAATCCCGTTTGGATACAACTCGTGCGTATTTAGCCCCTCTGGTTCAACGAAGATTTGATGTGAGCTTTTATCACTAAAGCGCATGATTTTATCTTCAATGGATGGGCAATAGCGGGGTCCAACACCTTCAATAATTCCTGAATACATGGGGGAACGATCTAAGCCACCACGAATAATCTCATGTGTACGCTCATTGGTATGGGTAATAAAACATGAAATTTGCGGCGGATGATCAGCAACACTACCCATAAATGAAAATACCGGGACTGGCGTATCCCCGGGTTGTTCTTGCATGACACTAAAATCAACTGTTTTTGCATCGATACGTGGTGGCGTACCCGTTTTTAAGCGATCAACCCGTAACGGTAGTTCACGTAATCGTAGTGCTAGATTGTTGGCTGGTGGATCACCTGCTCGACCACCTTGGTAATTATTCAAACCAATGTGAATACGGCCTCCTAAAAAGGTACCGACGGTTAATACCACTGTTGTTGCAGAAAATTTCAACCCCATTTGGGTCACCACGCCAACCACGCGATCATTGTGAACGATCAAATCATCACAAGCTTGTTGGAACAAACTCAGATTGGGTTGGATCTCTAACATGTGACGAATAGCTGCTTTGTACAACGCACGATCGGCTTGTGCGCGAGTTGCTCGTACAGCAGGGCCTTTTGACGAATTCAGCGTTCTAAATTGAATCCCTGCACGATCAGCAGCTTGTGCCATGGCGCCACCTAAGGCATCCACTTCTTTTACTAAATGACCTTTCCCGATACCTCCAATGGCAGGGTTACATGACATTTGGCCGAGTGTATCGATGTTATGGGTCAGTAGTAACGTGTTGCAGCCCATTCGTGCTGCAGCGAGCGCAGCTTCAGTACCTGCATGTCCTCCACCAATAACGATAACGTCATAATGCTGGTGGTAAGAAAAGGTGTTTGGCATACCGTGTGATCCTAGATATCTGTACAAAGCAAAGTAACAACGTAGCCGAGTATTTTAACCTGAAAGCGATCAGATAAAAACGGTTAAATTTTAGTCGCTGATCCTGCAACGATCGATAGTAATTAAAATAAGATCTTTATAATGATCTTTTTATTATTACTATTATTAGTCGCGACATTTTTGTGGATAACTGATTGTAAGCCAATTCTGATAAGGATCTCGACGATCTGTTAAGGTGTGATTAGATCCTGATCCTTTAGGTGACTATGTTGTGTATAATTAGTCTAGTTATCCACAGATGAAGTTATCAACAATGTTATTCAGTGAGTATCAACAAGGTAAAATTGATCTTATACAGTAATTAATCACAGGGATTGGATAAAAGATCTGAGCCATGTTGATGATTTTTCGTCCGGATCGTCTTGCGACATGTCGATTTCAAGACGGCTGATCAGGCGTTTTGCACCTAATATAGCGAACATTGCATCGGCATCACGGCCAGCAGCGCAGAACGTGTCGTAGCAACTATCACCCACGGCTATAACTGCATACTTAAGTTGTTCTAACGACGGTTTTTCGGCGTGTAATTGCTCGGCAAAATCTAGCATTGAGTCGGCATAATCGCCAGCACCATGGCTGGCAATACAGCATAACCAAATACTTTGATCAGTTAATGACTCGAGTAATTCCGAGTAATCGGGTTCGTAATGTAAGGTCGTTGTATAACCTGCTTGTTGTAGCAACTCTGCTAATTGATCAGCGAGGTATTCGGTGTTACCTGACGTGGTTGCTACTAAAATATCGATATGATGCATTATTAGTCTCACTATTAAGCGCCATTATTCTACCGCAACAACACAGTTGCGACCCTGGTTTTTCGCTTGGTTGAGTGCTTGTTTAGCGCGTTTAATGGTGTCTTCAATAGGTTCACCAAACTGTACTTGGGTAACTCCAAAACTGGCGCGGATAGGTATTACGAAATCATCAAAGTTCAGAATAGGAAACGATAGCCGGATTTGGTTCGCTCGTCCGTCGGCTTGTTGCAAATCACGGTTGGGCATAAACACCATGAAGGTATCGTCTTCAACGCGGCAAATAACTTCACTATCACGTAATTCTTGCTGAATAATAGTGGTGGTTTGGCGAAGAGCTTCATCACCAATTGTATGCCCATAGTTTTGGTTGATTAAACCGAAATTATCCAGATTGAACACAGCGAGGCTGTGGTTCTGATTTGGCAGCGATGACTTCATGACTTGCGTGACGACTGTGGTAAACACCCAATAGGTAGGCAGTTCAGTCAGTAAATCGACCATCGCCATATTCTTTAGTTGCTCGTTGCGGTACACCAACGCCGGTACGGCCAAAGCAAAATAAGAAATAGCAGCGGTTATATATAGCGCAAATTGATAGGTTATCGATTGGTTGGAAACGCCAAATATGCTGACCCCAAACGCAAGAATAGTCGTCAACAGTAGTAGTGATAATACACTACGGCTCGTGCGTTCAGTCAGTACGATCCAGAGCTGAGGAATAGTGACGAAGAAAATAAAGTAGGCAACGCCTGGGTGATCGATGTACCGATCAAACAATAAGATGCCGATCACAGTCGCAATGACGACTGATAGTTTAAATAAATAGGGTTTTAGTTGTTTTGGCAGGTATTCGTCGTGCTCGGAAAAATCCTTTAACCACGCAAAATTCTGATCCGTAAACTGGGTTAGAATGACGCACATTACTGGTGCTATGACCATCACGCCAATCAAATCACCTAACCACCAGGCAAACCAGCCTGTTTTCATAATGTGGTCATTGGTTTCTGTCGTAAATTGCCAGACTGACAAACCGCTTAGCGCTGCTAATAATGCCGCCGCCGCAAATAACACCAGTAGGCCTATAATACGCAATGCAATTGGTAAATTGGTGAAGTGTTTTAGCCAATAGCGCGCGGCCAACCCCCCAAAACCATACGACACCGTATGTGCTAAAGAAAATAGTAAGGCTGCTGCAATGTGGGTTGGATCAAACGTGATTCCCCAAATTTTATCAAAGTGCAGTGATACATAGAAAATCCCAAGAAAAACCGGAATAAAAGCACGCTTGCCGACAATTAAAAAGCCCCCTAATGCAACGCCTGCTGGCATATACCATAGCGAAATAAATTCTTCATAGGCCATGATAATTGATGCATAAAATGCACCAATCCACAGGATCAGCAATAAGGCGTAGCCACTTAATCTCACAATAGTTTTCCTTCTCAGGTCCTGATACAAGAAATGCTAAGGTATGCACTGAATGGTGCATGATTAACAGAGCATGCACAAGACCTAGCTATTAATCGAGTGGTAAAATGTAACAGAGCGTTGGTACGCTGAATGGCAAAATAAATCAATGCAGTAGCTAAGGGTGGCAAAATGACTTCAGTATTTTTTCGAATAGTCGCTGGTGTGCTTGTTAGCGGCATGATCAGCTGGACATCTGTGGTATGGGGATACGGCGATCATGGCCATCGTGCTTTTTGCGATGCCGCCTATCAATTAGCACAACCGGCAACGCAGCAACATATTGATGAACTGGTGGCTAAACATCCAGAGTATGAGAATTTTGGTACGTTGTGCCATTGGGCAGATGATATTAAAAGCCAACCACAGTGGGATTGGGCGAAGCCGCACCACTATGTAAACTTTCCACGTCATGCAGCGAAGGTATCGCCAGAAGATTGTCCGCTTGAAGGTGGCTGTGTGCTATCTGCAATAATGCATCATTACCATGTCTTACAACATAACCCTGATGATTGGGCTGCATTAGCATTTTTAGCTCATTTTATGGGTGATTTGCACCAACCGATGCATGTTAGTTTTGCGGACGACTTAGGTGGCAATAGGGCGCACCTGATGTATTACGATGAACCCACCAATTTACATATTCTGTGGGATATTCATATGCTGTTACGCCGAGGTTATGATGACGTTCCAGCAAAAGTCACCGAACTGACTGTGACCTTAACACCATTGGCACCGCTAGCACTGTCAGCAGATGACGTGTTGGCGTGGGCAAATGAATCGGCTGCCATCACCCGCCGTATTTATTCACAGTTCCGTGACGGCCAAGCACTTGGCGATGCTTATACTGCGCAGTGGGGACCTATCCTTGAACAACGCATGCAACAAGGTGCGCAGCGGCTAGCTGCGGTGCTCGATCAGTTATTTGCTGAAAACTAAGAGCGATTACGCTTTGGAATTGATTCGTTGCGGGGTAATTTGGGCTTGCCCTGCAGCATCATAAGTAGCGGTGCTGCCAGCAGCATCGCGGAGAATATTCAGCATGTGCTGATTATGATGAAGGCGATGTTGAATTAATTCACCGTTGAGTTGGTTAAGATGTGCAACCCGTTGGGTGCGCTCAAGCAGCGTTGACCAAAGCTCTTGACAACCAGCTTGGCGAGCAGCATCTACGGCACCTTGTGCGGTTTCTTCGTAGCCAAGTTTACGTTGGGCTGCACGGCGCACAGCTTCTTGCTGATTTAATTCTTGTTGCAACTGCTGTTTTTGCATTGCTATGGCTTGCAATTGTTCCCCATCAATTTGGCCTTGACCAAGCAATTGTTGCTCTTGTTCGAGCAATTGCCGTAATGCCTCAATGCGCTCAATTTGTTGGGAAATATGCTGTGCCAAACTCATCATTGTTTACCAATCGTTAGCTAAATCTTGCAAAAGTGCTTCGGCAATCTTTTCGGTGTTCATGATCAGCTTGCCATCACGAATTGCTTCACGTAATTCAGCAACGCGAACTTGATCGATATCTTGGCTGCTGTCTTGTGGTAATTGACTTAAATGGGTCACCACATCAGCTTGCTGTTGCAACTCAGATGATGTTCTGGTCGATTTCTGCGTACCTTGGGTACGGCTTGAATCCGACTGGCTTACAGAACTAACTGGTTGATAACCATTAACTTTCACGGGGAATTCCTCGTTGATAAAATTGTCTTGAACCGTTTTTTCTCGGCCGTTCAGCAATGTTATCGGCAAATCAGCCAATTTCTTTAACCTAATTTACCTGAACTTAACCTTTGCCAGACAGATTTATTATAGCTTATAGCGGTATTGCTCGCCCTGGGCCGATAACCTTCACGGTTAATAACTGTTGGTTATTTAATCGAACGCGAATTGTATCATTGATTGCACCATTCGCTAGTGCTATTCCCACCCGTGAAATAGAAAATCCATCGCCACGCAGTTCAATCACGACCTCATCACCTAGTGTCACCACATGTGGAGCCGCCAGCAACGTGGCTTGCAACACTGTATTTTGCGAAATTGACCGTTTTAGCTGTTGGCCGAGATACAACGCCATGGTGTCAGTACCAGCTAGCAATGCATGCCGCGGTAAGCGACTAATGTCACCACGAACGACAGCAATATCATCAGCAGTCAGGGTGTGTTGGGCCGGAAGATCACGAGCAGCCACCCAATAATCAGCGATCACATGAACGCGCACTTGCACATAAATCGGCTGCACACGGTCATCACATTGCAGTCTCACTAACAAACGCCCGGCGATACGTGGAGGCGTTTGGTTGAAGTTTGCATCGACCTGCTGGCATTGATTTAGAGGATCGGTTACTGCCGTGGGGCTGAGAATGTCAAGTTCATGGTCGACCGCGCTGGTCGGTAACTGGGAGGTGATCAATTGTTGCACCGCTTGATACCACATTGGCTGCGTAGCCCACGTGGATAGCGGCGCAGTGAGCAACAGTAGCATGAGTGACAAGCGCACAAATGACATTCAAATAACCTGCAACGACCGTAATGTTGCACGAATTATAACCAGATCAAAGGATCTCTAACGCCAGAATTGGCGCTAAAAAAGGCGCTTAATTAACGCTTTGTATTGCTATCACTCAAAGTAGTCTGCATGGTGTACAGGAGGGTCTGCAGATGATCGATAAATTAACCCATGCGCTGCAATTTCAGCAGCAAGCGTTGGCCCTGCGGCAGCAACGCCAGGAAGTGCTAGCGAGTAACATTGCTAACGCTGATACGCCTCATTATAAAGCGCGTGATTTTGATTTTGCTGCGGCACTTAAACGTGCCACAACTCAGCAAAGTGCACCAACAAAACTGGCGGTAACACATGCCGGGCATATGCAAATGTCTCCTTCTCAACCTCTTGTTGCACTGCAATATCGAATTCCTGCACAAAGTCGATTAGATGGGAATACCGTCGATATGGACCTTGAACGCACCCAGTTTTTGAACAACTCGCTGCGCTACCAAGCAGACATTCAATTTATGGATGATCGCATTAGTGGCTTGCGTAAAGCGATGCAACCCGAGCAATAACAGGAGCTAACTGATGGCTAATTTTTCTATTTTAGATATTTCTGGCTCAGCGTTAGCGGCTCAATCCCAACGAATGAATGTGGCGGCCAGCAATATGGCGAATGCCAACAGTGTCGCAGGTCCAGACGGGCAGCCGTATAAAGCCAAACAGGTTATTTTCCAACAGCAGTTACAAGCTAATGGTATCGGCGGTGTCGCTGTGCGCGAGGTGGTGGAATCAGCAGCACCACCACGGCGCGAGTACCAGCCAGGGCATCCGCTGGCCGATGAACAAGGTTATGTCACCATGCCTAACGTTGATCCTGTGGCTGAAATGGTGAACCTAATTTCCGCCTCTCGTTCGTATCAAGCCAACGTGGAAGTGATGAATACCAGCAAAGATTTGCTGATGCGTACGCTAACTATTGGCAAAGGGTAATTGGAGAAAAATGATATGGCGACAATTGATCCGGCCGTTTTAAATAACATTAACCAAACTTCATCAACGCAACGGGTGGCGTCTAACAGCCAAGAAATGCGTGATAATTTCATGACCTTGTTAGTGACGCAGTTACGTAACCAAGATCCTCTCAACCCCATGGAAAACAATGAAATGACATCGCAGCTGGCGCAGATCAATACGGTCAGCGGTATCGAATCACTTAATGAAACCATGCAAACCATTAATAACCAGATGGAAGCTGCGAAGAACATGCAAGCCTCAGCACTGATTGGGCGTGCGGTATTGGTTCCTGGTGAGCGCATCTTGGTAGGTAATGAGGATGTTACGCCATTTGGTTTTGAGTTAAGTGCACCAGCGAAGAATGTCACCATCAATATTTACAATGAAAGCGGTGTGTTAGTCCGCCGTATGGATGTTGGTGCGGTAGGAACAGGGACACAATCGTTTAGCTGGGATGGCGTGATGGATGATGGCGAATCTGCACCAGCAGGCGCGTACCGATTCACGATTGAAGCAACGAACGGTGATCAAGTGATTACCGCAGAACGCTTTAATTATGCACAAGTAATTGCGGTAAGCATGGGTCACAAAGATGGGCCACGCTTAGATTTGGGCGGCATTTTAGAGCCCGTTCGTCTTGAAGATATTAGACAGATTATTTAAGGAGCTCGGCTATGGGTTTTTCACAAGCACTTTCTGGATTACGCGCGGCAGCCACCAATCTTGACGTGATCAGTAACAACATTGCGAACTCACAAATCGTGGGTTTTAAAAGCTCACGGGCACAGTTCGCTGATATTTACGCCAATGCTCAAGTTGGTTTGGGTACGCGGGTAGCTGGTGTATTCCAAGATTTCAGCGACGGTAATATTGAATCAACCAACCGTTCGATGGACTTAGCAATTACCGGTAAAGGTTTCTTCCGGTTTGAACAACAAGGCCAAATTCAGTATTCACGGAACGGTCAGTTAACCATTGATAAGAACGGTTACGTTGTTAACGCGCAAGGTGCCAAGCTTACCGGTTACCCGCAAGGCGTTGGCTTTGGTGGGCAACCGCAAGTGTTGCAAATTCCAGCAACGGGCTTACCTGCCAATGCATCGACGCATGTCAGTGCAGTATTCAATTTAGATACAGGTTCTACTCAAATTGACCGTGCGACAGTCCCGTTTGATATTGCTAACCCAAATAGCTTTTCCTACGCCAACTCTGTGGTCTTGTACGATTCATTAGGGAATGCGCATCCGAGCATGATGTACTTCACCAAAATTGGCGATAACCAGTGGGAAGTTCGCTTAGCCAGCGGTGATGATGTTGCTCCTGAAGTGGGACATCTTGAATTTGATAACAATGGCTTGTTGTTGAATCAAACTGGTTTAGATGCCTTCACGTTCAGTCCAGGTGATGGTGCAGCAGATATGTCTATCGCGTTAGATCTAGCAGGGACAACGCAGTTTGCGAACCAATTTGAATTAACTGCCATGGAACAGGACGGCTTTGTATCAGGTACGTTGATGCAAGTGGCGGTGACAGAAAACGGTAGTGTGGTTGGTACCTACTCGAACGAGCAGCAAGTGATTTTAGGCACCATTGCTCTTGCTAACTTTCAGAGCTTAGAAGGGTTGCAGCCTGTGGGTGACAACGCTTGGATTGAAACGCAGCGATCTGGGGTACCGATTCTGTCAATACCGGGTGAAGGCCAATTTGGTTCGATCATGGCTAACGCGGTGGAATCTTCCAACGTTGATTTAACCCAAGAGCTGGTATCCATGATCATTGCGCAGCGTAACTACCAAGCCAACGCGCAAAGCATCAAAGCCCAAGACGAAGCCTTACAAACCACCATGCAATTACGCTAGTGGAGGTCATTAACTGATGGATGCCATTTTATATACAGCGATGAATGGCGCACGGCAAACGCTTGATGAGCAAGCGGTGGTAACGCATAACCTCAGTAATGCGTCGACCACTGGGTTCCGTGCCCAGCTGGCGGCAGCCCGGGCAGTACCGATTCAAGGGCCGGGCGTATTTGATACGCGGGTTACTGCGGTCACAACCACTGGATTATTTGATACGCGCGCAGGGGCATTGCAAACGACAGGCCGCGATTTAGATATCGCCATGGCTGAGCCTAACTGGTTAGCCGTGCAAACTGCTGATGGTGAAGCCTATACCAAACGTGGCGATCTCCAAGTGGACGCAGACGGTCAATTAATGGTGAACGGGCGTCCAGTGCTTGGCCAAGGTGGCCCTATTATGTTGCCGCTAGGTACAGAAATTAGTATCGGTAGCGATGGCACCATCAGTGGTATTGGGTTAGGTGGTAAGGCCAACGAGTTGGTGCCATTGGATCGCTTAAAATTGGTTCGCGTTGATCAGCCGAATCAGCTTGAGCGCGGTGATGATGGTTGGTTCCGTTCACCAACGGGTGCGGCGTTAGCCCAAGATGAAGATGGACAAGTGATAGCGGGTGCGCTTGAGAGTAGTAATGTCAATGCGATTGAAGCCATGGTTGCCATGATTGATACGCAGCGTCGTTATGACCTCAATATGCGGGTGATTTCAACCGCTGATGAAACAGCAAAAAGTGGCAATAGCCTGTTATCCGTGAAAGGCTAAGTGGAGAATTCTCATGATTAAATCGTTGTGGACAGCTAAAACCGGGTTAACCGCCCAGCAACAACAGTTGGACGTGATTACCAATAACTTGGCCAACGTGAATACTTCAGGCTTTAAACGGTCACGCGCTATTTTTGAAGATCTACTGTATCAAAACATGCGCCAGCCGGGCGCCATGAATAATGCGCAGGATACGCTACCCTCTGGTCTGCAAGTAGGTACTGGGGTTCGTGCCGTAGCCACGGAGCGCTTGCACACCCAAGGTAGTTTGAACAATACCGAAAACTCCCGTGATTTGGCTATCAATGGTAAAGGCTATTTCCAAGTGTTAATGCCAGATGGCAGCATTGCTTATACCCGTGACGGTAGTTTCCAAGTGAACCAAGACGGCCAGCTGGTGACAGCCAGCGGCTTCCCACTCGAGCCGGCTATTTTCTTACCAGCAAACGCCATGAGCGTGACTGTTGGTCAAGATGGGATTGTGACTGTGACTCAACCAGGAACCACACAAAACGTTCAAGTTGGGCAAATCACGTTAGCCATGTTTATGAACGATGCCGGCCTTGAAGCTCGCGGCGGGAACCTGTACGTGGAAACACAGGCATCAGGTGCCCCTACTGAATCATTACCGGGGTTAAACGGTGCGGGTACGTTGTATCAAGGGTTTGTGGAAGCCTCCAACGTTAACGTGGTGGAAGAAATGGTCAATATGATTCAGACCCAACGCGCGTATGAAATTAACAGCCGAGCTATTTCAAGCAGTGATGAAATGCTGGCGCGGTTGAGCCAACTGTAATGGCATGAGTAGGTAGTATGATGCGTCGATTCGGTATGGGATTCGCGATGCTACTGTTAGCCACCGGCTGCAGTAGTTCACCACCACCGCCTGTGGTGGTTGAGCCGTATGAGCCGGTAGAAATTCCGGATTATGCAGATCATGAGGCCAACGGGTCTATTTATCAGGCCCAGCTGGGCTACATTCCGTTGTTTGAAGACCAACGGCCACGGCGTGTCGGTGATATCATCACTATTGTCCTCGAAGAACAAGTAAGTGCACGGAAGAACTCATCTTCGCAGTCATCACGGTCAAGTTCCATTACGGTGGATTTAGAAGGACTGCCCGATGCACTTGATAACATCGCGCGTTACGGGTTACAGGCCGGCGGTGGTAACGAATTTGCCGGCAGTGGTGGATCCAGTGCTTCCAACCAGTTTTCCGGCATAATTACCGTGCAAGTGGTGCAGGTGTACCCCAATGGTAACCTACGTGTTCGTGGCGAAAAGCAAATTGCGATTAACCAAGGTACGGAGTACATCCGTTTTTCTGGCATCGTCAATCCACGTAACATCAACGGTCGTAACAGCGTGCTGTCGACTGCGGTTGCGGAAGCGCGGTTGGAATATATCGGCGACGGGTATATTAACGAAGCGCAGCGGCAAGGTTGGTTGCATCGCTTCTTTAACTTTATTGCGCCATTTTAAGTCACAGGTGTAGGCATGCAGCAGGTTGTCAAATTACTCGTCACTATTGTGTTACTGCAAGTGGTTGCGTTCAGCACCCCCGCTCATGCTGAGCGTATAAAAGATCTCGCAAACTTTGCCGGTGTGCGAACCAACAGCTTGGTGGGTTACGGTTTAGTGGTGGGGTTGGATGGTACCGGTGACCAAACCATGCAGGCACCGTTTACGGGTCAAAGTATGATGAACATGCTGGCGCAGTTGGGTGTCAACGTCCCACCGGGGACCAACATGCAGTTGCGTAACGTTGCGGCAGTGATGGTAACCGCTGAATTGCCACCATTTGCACGGCCTGGGCAACAACTCGATGTGGTGGTGTCCTCGATCGGTAATGCGCGCAGTTTACGCGGTGGTACCCTGTTAATGACCCCGTTGAAAGGGGCTGATGGGCAAGTATATGCCCTTGCACAAGGCAACTTATTGATTAATGGCGTGAGCGCAGAAGCTCAAGGGTCATCCGCGGCGATGAATCAGCAGGCAGGGGGCCGGATCACAGGTGGTGCAACGGTTGAGCGTGGCGTTCCGTTAGATTTAAGCCGGACTGGCAATAGTCTAGAGTTGCACTTGAAACAAGCAGATTTCACCACAGCATTGCGTATGGTGGAACGCATTAACGAAGAATTTGGTTACGCTGTCGCGCAAGCAATAGATGGCGGTAGTATTGACTTACTCAGCCCTACCGACCCTAACGAACGCGTACGCTTTATGGCGAAAGTCGAGAATATTCAGGTAACGCCAGCCACCGCTAATCCTAAAGTGGTGCTTAATTCGCGCACCGGTTCTGTTGTGTTGAGCGGCCCCGTACAGTTGCGCGAAGCAGCAGTCGCTCACGGCAATCTATCCGTCACTATTTCACGGCGTCCGTTTGTTAGCCAACCACCAGCCCTAAGTGGTGGAGAAACTGTGGTTGGTGCCACCAGTGATATTACCATCGCGCAAGACCAAGGGGCCCTGAAAATGGTGGAAGGCGTGGCCTTGATGGATGTGGTTGAGGCGCTGAATGCGCTCGGTGCAACCCCTAATGATTTAATGGCAATTTTACAGGCACTGCATGCTTCGGGTGCGCTGCGAGCAGAATTGGAGATTATCTAATGACAGATATTAAAACTACTGTTGGGATTGCCATGGACAGCCGCTCACTGCACCAGTTGAAAGTGCAAAGTCAGAACGATCCAAATGCCGCCGCGGGTGAAGCCGCACGTCAGTTTGAAGCGCTATTCATTCAACAAATGCTAACGACAATGCGCGCAGCCGGTGGTGAGTCCACCTTCTTTAAAAGCTCAGCCATGGATACGTACACCGCCATGCTCGATCAGCAGCTAGCCACTGAGATGGCTGGTCGTGGGATTGGTTTAGCGGAACAACTAACACAGCAATTACAACAATATACCACCCCCAAAAATAGCGAATAACTCCTTAAGTTCTTGCGGGTGTAGCCGATAACCAAGGTATCAGTATTAGGGAGCGAGTATGAGTATTTTTTCCATTGGTCTAAGCGGGTTACGTGCTGCACAGTCGGGGTTATATACCACCAGCGGCAACATTAGTAACATCAACACCCCTGGGTACAATCGCGAGATTTTACAATTGGGCGAAAGTCGTACCAGTGGTGTATCAGTATTGGGTTCACAACGCCAGTTTAACCAGTTTGTGGCAACCCGTCTCAATGCCGCCAGTGGTTCTTTAGCCTCACTAGAAACCTATTACAGTCAAGTGCGCCAAATCGACAACTTGCTTTCTGATGAGCGCTCAGGTCTGGCGCCGGTCATGCAAAAATTCTTTAGTGCGCTCGGGCAAATGAACAGCCATCCAGCCGACCCAGCTGCACGTGCGGGTGTACTTGGAACAGCAAGCACTTTAGTGAGTCAATACAAAGCGTTTGACAATTATCTGGAAGACATTGAGCGTAGCGTTAACAACGAAATTAGTTTTGAAGTTAACAGCATCAATGCACTCGCCGAACAAATCGCAACCCTGAATCGCGAAATTTTAGTTGCGCGTACTGGTACCGGTGAAGCTCCTAATAGTCTTTTAAACCAGCGCGATCAATTGGTGCACGAACTATCACAAAAACTCGATGTGCGCGTGCATGAACAAAAAACTGGCTCTTATACCATTTCATTAAGTAACGGCTCACCGCTGGTTGCAGGTGATTCGTTTTATACCTTAGAAGCCAAAGCGGACGAAAACGATCCAACCCGTACCGCTGTGTTTTATAACGATGTAACCGGGCACCAACGGCAGTTGTCCGAATCGGTCTTTAACCGCGGCACCTTAGGTGGCTTACTAGAATTCCGCAGTAAGAGTCTCGATACTATCCGCAACCAGGTTGGACAAATGGTTGCAGTATTTGCCGATGCCTTTAACCAACAACATCGGCAAGGGGTCGATTTGCAACAGCAGCCTGGTGGTGACATGTTCGCTACAGGTAATCCAGTGGCCTATAGCCATGCTCGCAATAGCGGCACTGGTGTGGCGCAAGTGCAAATTACCAATAGTTCGGAATTACGTGCCGCCGATTATGATATCCGTTTGACCGACACTGGTTTTGTGGTAACCCGTGTTGACAACGGCAAGCCTGTGGATGCCACCTTCGACCCTACCACCAATTCATTGAGCTTCAATGGCGTGGAAGTCACCCTAAGTGGCTCAGTTGCCGTGGGCGACAGCTTCCGTATCCGCCCCGTGGTAAACCAAGCACAAAACTTCGAATTGTTGTTGAGTGATGGTGCCGAAATTGCAGCAGCGCAATCGACAGCATCGGGTGATAACCGAAACGGTTTGGCCATGTTAGATTTACAAAACCAGTTACTGGTGGAAGGGAGCGGAACCTTTAACCAAGCCTATGGCGCCATGATCAGTACCTTAGGTAACCAAATTAACGTGGTTCAGGCAAACCTTGCAGCGCAGCAAGGGCTTACCGAGCAATTATATATGTTGCAGCAATCTGAATCCGGGGTGAACCTTGATGAAGAAGCCGCGAACTTGATCCGCTACCAGCAATTTTATCAAGCCAACGCCAGAGTGATTGATGCGGCGACCACCATTCTTGATACGATTTTGCAATTGCGGTAAGCGACGGAGTGACTCATGCGTATTAGTACCTTAGCTATTTACAATCAAAATATTTCGTCGATGAACCGTCAACAAACGGAGTTCATGAAAATTAGCCAACAGATTGCAAGCGGTAAGCGCATTGTGAACATCTCTGATGATCCACAAGCCATGACGCAAGCAATCAACATTAGCCAATCACAAGCAGTGACCAATCAATTCAGTGAAGCACGTGTTGGTGTTCGTAATGCGTTATCGCAAGAAGAAAGTGTACTCAACAGTGTCAACGATATGTATTCACGAGCAAAAACATTGTTGGTACAAGCATCGAGTGACACCATGTCAGATGCTGACCGCACTGCAGTTGCGAATGAATTGCGTGGTATATATGAAGCCTTAATTGGCTTAGCTAACACCCGAGACGGGAACGGCCGTTATTTGTTTGGTGGTTATCAAGATGATAGCGCGCCTTTTATTCGGGATGCGTCAGGTAATGTAAGTTACGTGGGTAACCTCGAAGTTCGCGAACAACAAGTGGATGGGCAACGGTTAATGCCAGTGGGACATTCGGGAGAGCAAATCTTCCGCAGCGTCCATACTAGTGCTCCCTATCGTGCAGAAGCTGCGATGGATAACCAAGGTACCGTTACCTACAGTAGTATCAGTATTACCGACTCAACCGCACCAACCTATGGCCAAGGCTTCGACATTGAGTTTGGTGAAAATAATGGGCAGCTGCAGTATCGCGTCAATGGTGGCGCGTGGAATGATTATGAATCACCTATGACGCTTGAACTTGGCGGTGTTTCGATCGATTTGAAAGGTACGCCAGTTGCGGGTGACTCCATTCGATTAGCCCGTGGTGATGAAAACAATACCGATATTTTCCGTGCGTTTGAAAAAGCATTAGCGGTGTTAGAGCAACCAGCCGACACGGCGACTAAAAAAGCCACCCAGCAAAACACCTTACGCACCGTAATGAACGAGCTTGATAACGGCATGGATAACGTGTTGACGATACGTGCTGAAGTGGGTGCACGCCTAAATGAGTTAGATGCTTTGGATGCGATTGGCGGGAACCGTACCTTAGCGTATGAACAAGCACGCTCTGATCTGGTAGATTTGGATTACATTGAAGCAGCGGCGCAATACAGTATCCGTATGGTTGGTCTG
This sequence comes from Pseudidiomarina indica, assembly GCA_029279945.1. Taxonomy (GTDB): domain Bacteria; phylum Pseudomonadota; class Gammaproteobacteria; order Enterobacterales; family Alteromonadaceae; genus Pseudidiomarina; species Pseudidiomarina indica_A. The sequence continues at coordinate 29,879 of JAJUHK010000007.1, forward strand.
CAAGCTGCTCAGAAAGCGTTTGTTGATATGAAAGGCATGAGCCTATTTAACTTCTTATAACCCTGCACAACGGTGTTATTGGTGTATTAAAACGCCAATAACACCTGCTCTATCATATTGAAGGCAACGCGAAATAAACGTTGCAAATACCCACCTAACTCGGTCGTTAATACCATCATTAATACCAAGCCCAACGTCAACGACATGGGGAAACCTACTGAGAACACGGTTAATTGGGGTGCTGAGCGGTTTAAGATCCCCAGAGTCAGGTTCACAATCAGTAACGCGCCAAATACGGGCAGTGCTAATAGTATCCCTGAACTAAATACCACAGTGCCAAAGCGAGCCACGTGCTCAAATACGCTTGCATTTACCCCTAAGGTGCCGATGGGAAGGAAATCAAACGAGCGCACCAGTACTTCCACCATTAATAAATGGCCATCAATAGCAGCGAACATTAAAATCGCAAAGGCATAAAATACCCGCGATAAAATCATCGTGTTGGCACCGCTATCAGGGGAAAAGAAGGTGGCGAAGGCCAACCCCATCTGTAAACCGATATATTCACCAGCAGCCTGTATGGCAGCAAATACCACCTGGACGATTAAGCCTATGGTAACACCAATGAGGATTTGCTCTGCAATGATGCCAACACTGGCCCAAGAAAATAACGGCACAGCGGGTAATGGTGGTAATAGGGGGCTTACGACCACAGTTGTGATAAGCGCCAAGCCTAATTTAACCGGGTGTGGTACGCTCGAATGGCTGAAGATTGGGGCGATAAGAAACAAGCCGGTGAAACGACAAAATGGCCACAAAAATAGGCTAATCCATTCTTGCAATTGCGCAAAGGTGACCGAAATCATGGACCCCTCACTGAATCATGGTGGGAATGTTCGTGAATAGGCGCGTCGTAAAATCGATAAGTAGTTGTAGTAAATAAGGGCCAATGATCACCAGCATGGTAAGGACCCCAAGAATTTTAGGGATGAAGCTCAAGGTCATTTCGTTAATTTGGGTCGCTGCTTGGAATAGGCTAATGATTAACCCCAGTAACAGCGCCGTTAGCAGTAACGGGCCGGCCAAGTAAAGGCACAATTTCATTCCTTGGTAGGCAATACTCATTACTTGCTCAGGGGTCATGCTGGCGGCTCCTATACGTAAAAGCTAGCAGCTAATGAGCCAATCAACAATTGCCACCCATCAACGAGCACAAACAGCATTAGCTTAAATGGCAACGAAATCGTTGCTGGTGGAACCATCATCATCCCGAGCGCCATCAACACGCTGGCAACCACTAAATCAATAATGAGGAACGGAATAAAGATCGTAAAGCCGATTTGAAATGCCGTTTTTAGCTCACTGGTCACGAATGACGGTACCAGGACATGGAATGGAACATCTTGTGGGCTTTGCAAGGGTCCCACATTCGCGAGATTGGCGAACAGTGCCAAATCGGGCTCGCGGGTTTGCGCCAGCATAAACTCCCGCAGCGGGCCTGCGGCCAGCTCAAGAAATTGGGGGAAGGCAATAGCGTCTTCGCTAAAGGGTACCCAAGCGATGTCATAGATTTGGTTGAATACCGGCGACATAATAAAAAATGTTAAGAACAATGCCAGCCCCAACAACACTTGGTTCGGTGGCGCTGATTGGGTTCCCATGGCGGTACGTAGCAAGCCAAACACAACGATCAAGCGCACGAAGCAGGTCATCATTAATAAGACCGCCGGTAAAAACGTCAGGCTGGTTAAGAACAGTAAGGTCTGAAGTGATAACGACCATTCTTGCCCACCATCTGGGGTGGGTTGCGTGATCACGCCTGGAATGGATTGTGCTAGCGCTTCCACTGGGTTAAGCAGCGCCATGATCCCAATAACAACTAGCCAAAACCCGTACCGCATTTAGTGTTTCTCACTTGGGTTAGATTGCTGTTTTAATGCGTGTTGTAAACGGCTCGCAAAGCTTTGCGCAACTGGTTCTGGCAATGCCTGTGCGGGCATTTCGTGAAGTTTGGTGACTTGCCCGCTGGCAACACCAAGCACAAGCCAAGTTTCGCCAACGGCAACGATAACGACCCGTTCTCGTTGTCCTACTGCAACACTACCTACCACATTGAGTAATTTAGATGAGCTTGGATGCAACCCCCCGAGCCGTCGAAAAACCCAAGCACAGGCCAAGATAAGTGCAATAATCAGCACTAAAATCATGGCAACTTGCCCTACGAGAGCAAGCCCTGAGTCTAATTCAACCGGTGGGGTGGTGGTATTCATCGATTCAGCTTTTGTACCCGTTCAGAAGGTGTCACAATTTCGGTAATCCGAATCCCGTATTTGTCATCCAGTACAACCACTTCGCCTTGTGCAATCAAGTAGCCGTTAATCAAAATATCCATAGGCTCACCAGCTAACCCATCGAGCTCTACGACTGAACCTTGGGCTAATTCTAGCAGCTGTTTAATTGTAATTCGCGTGCGTCCTAGCTCCACGCTCAGCTTAACCGGGATATCCATGATGATATCAAGCTCGTTCATTGAGCTTTTATCAACCGCGCCGTCGAGGGGTTTGAAAAAGTTATCGCTAGAACTCTCAGTGGTTGGCGTTGATTCTTCCTCTAGCGCATCCGCCCATGGGTCTTGATCATGTTCTGGGTTGAGGGGTTCATTATTGGTCATCATCAGACTCCTTTGCACGCATTGGGGTAAACACGCCATCTTTTTGGCTACGCAAAACAGATGGCGAGAAGCGGTGATTATCGAGTAGTCGCTTCACCTTTAACGCACGATTATGATTAAAACTGCCATATTCACATTCCATAATGGGTAGTGAATTTACGGATGCTTGCACCGTTGTTGGTAACTCAATCGGGAGCACGTCACCGGGCTTCAGCGACATGACCTGTGGAATTCGCATCGGAATTTCCACGAAATCGGCGACCAGTTCCACGGTCGACGCTTGTAACTCATGGGTGATCCGTTCACGCCAAATTTGGTCACTACTACTGCCGGCATCAGCACGTAGGTTGGTGAGCTTGTCACGGAGCGGCTCAACCATGCTGTAAGGCATACAAATTTTAAAATTACTCTCTAAATGCCCGACTTCCAGATGGAAGGTGGTGGTGACCACAATCTCACTCGGTGAGCTGGTAATGGCCGCGAACTTCGGCTGCATTTCCGAGCGCACATAGGTGATTTCCAACGGATGCACTGAACGCCACGATTCTTGGTATGCATCTATTGCTAAGTTTAGCACGCGGTTGATAATACGCTGTTCGGTTCCGGTAAATTCCCGAGCTTCATTACGCGTCATAAAGCGGCCATCGCCACCAAAGAGGTTCTCTACAATCATCGACACCATAGCGTGTGGGAAAACAATGAGAGCGCTACCACGGAGCGGCTTCATGGCAATGATGTTCAGGTTAATTGGGCTGGGAGTCGACTCAGAAAAATCACTAAAGCGCTGATAACGCATGGACTCTACGGTGATATCGGCGTTGCGGCGCAATAAGTTAAACAGGTTCATCCGGAATTGCCGGGCAAACCGTTCATTAATGATTTCCAGTGTGTGTAGCCGTTCCCGCACAATTCGCACTTGCGAGCCTGGGTCAAATGGCGCCTGCTTTCCTTTCGTGCGCCGGTTAGGGCGGACGAAGTCATTGTCAGCATTACCTTTCGCAGCGGCGCGGCCATGCGTTCCCGACGCAGTCAAATCTGACTCCGCAGCAGGGTTCTCTTCCTCTACCAAGCCAGCGAGGAGAGCGTCGAGCTCTTCTTGTGATAGTTGTGGTCCGCTACTCATAACATCTCTAATAGTGGTGGCTTATTGCACAATGAATTCAGTGAACAACACGTCGTTAATGGTGACGGCTTCGTTACCAGTATACGGTTCTGACAAGGTCTCTAGAATACTTTGTGCGAGCATCCGTTTACCCTCAGATTGCGTAATGCGCTCAGCATTTTGGCCCGACAACAGAACCAGCAACCTGTTACGTACCTGAGGCATGTTTTTTACCAAAGTTGCTTTAACTTTTTCGCTAGGCACTTCCAGCGTCAATCCTGCATATAACAACCGTGGGCCAAATTGATCACTTTGCAGGTTCACGGTAAATGGTGAAATGGTTACAAACACTGGGTCAACTGGCTCAGGCTCTTTTACTTGAACCCCATTAGCAGATAATGTTGCCATATTTCGGGTATCCCAGAGTAAGTAAGTATTCACACTTACAAGGATAATTAACACCCATAAAATTAAATTTAACGTGGCTGATGTTTTCGCGACAGGAACCGCTTGTGCATCTTTTTTACGCGCCATAATTGATTCATTCTCCATTCAAAAAGGTTGACCCTACTCCATTAAGCATAGGTATCAACTTGGCCATTCAGTGGGCGGCTTGCAGGCGTAGATAATGCAGCCATATCAGTATTTTCGGCCGAAACTGTGTTTTCTACAGGGTGAGCCTGACGATTCTGTTTCTGCACATGGTTTTGCTGCTGTTGCTGTTGTGCAAAATGCTGCGCATGGTCAGTCACATTTGCGTCATCCAATTGAATCCCTTGCGTTGCCAATGCCTCGCGTAATTGAGGCAAGGCTTGCTCAACAGCACCACGAACGTGATGGCTGTGCGTTAAAATCATTAATTGAGCTTGGTGGTCATCAACCCGCAATTGAACTTGGAGCGGGCCGAGTTCAGCAGGGTGCAAACGCAGCGTCATTTCTTGTTGGTTGCGCAGCACCATAGATACCATATTTTGTTGTAGTTGTCCTGCCCAAGCAGAGCTTCCTACCGGTGCTGATTGTGTCGCCGTTGGCGTGGTGTTCACTGGGGTATCCAGCATCACAATGGCGCTCTGGAAATGTGTCGGTAATGGGCGTAAACCTTCGGTCACAGCAGGGGCAGTTGCTGCGGTCGTTAACTCAGGTTGTGGCATGACGGGTGTGGTGTGTACCAAGCGCTCACCGTTACCGACAGGTTCTGGCACTAACGCTGCCGGTGACGTTGTTACCTGCGGCAACTCAGCGTCAATTGGTGCTGCATTGGTTGATGTTGGCATTGCTGCCGGTGACGTCATGACGGTCGGGGTAGGTGCGGCTGCTACTGCTGGCGCTGTGCTTGCAGTGCTACTCGGTGCTGGCGCAACTGCCATAGCAACGGGGGCTAAAATAGGTTGCGGATCAACGCCTTCTTCAGCGGGTTGCAACTTATGTTCGCCCACAATGGCGTGGCCGACCCGTGGCTCCTGTGCTAACGCATCACGCAGATGTTGGGGTAACAAGTGGCCTAAAATTTCCTCGATGGCAGCGGCTGAGAGTTGTTCTAGTTCGGTCGTATCTTCAAGTTCGGCAACCCACTCAGGCAGTTCAGGCAACTTATCCTCCAGCGCACTCGGCTGTGGTGTTTGTAACGCCGCAAATAAAGCCGCAAACCCATTGTTGGGCGCTTGGTTAGCTGTGGTTGTCGCGGTGCTATCCCCGTTGATTGGCGTGGATAAAGTCACATTTAAGGCTTTCAGCAAATCCATGGTGGTCACCTCACTGAGATGCGCGTTGGCGCAAATACATGGCGATGGAAAGCTCGTCATTGAGCTTCTGTTCGCGCTTATTAAGTTGGTACATAGCAGCTTTATGCTGGCGTTCTTGTAAGGTTTCAAAGGAAGCCAGCGCCCGCTGTTGTTGCAGCCAATGCTGCTGTTGTTGATCAACTTTGTGTTCTTGTTCTAAGAGCGCTTGTTGAGCACGCTGAATGGCACTATCCAAACTGTACAAAAACTGCTGATAGTTTTGTAACAAATGGCCGGCCATTCCTTGTTGTAAATGCGTCTGCAATTGCACCGCATAATCATGACGATAATGTTGTAGCGTCGCCAATTGCTGTGCAATTTTCTGCTTATTGTGCCGCTCTTCAGCTAACAAGCGAGCGGCCTCGGTGCGGGCCTGTTCGGCTTGGTCAATTAAATGGTCGAGCACTACTGGGTTCATGCACTACCTCCAACAAGTTCAGTGAGGCGCTGCTGTGCCATTTCCATGGTTGCCTGTTCGTGTATCCCTTGTTGTAGATAAGCTTCAATTTGTGGGTACTTCTGTACCGCTTGGTCTAACAGCGCATCATGCCCAGCGCTATAGGCACCCACACCGATCAAATCACGGTTCCGCTGGTACACCGAAAACAACTTCTTCAACCGTTGTGCTTGTTGTTGGTGGCCCAGTGTGGTGACGGCAGGCATCACCCGGCTGATTGAAGCTTCGACATCAATCGCTGGGTAGTGGCCACTCTCTGCTAGCTGCCGCGACAAGACAATATGCCCATCCAAAATGGCGCGGGTGGAATCCGCAATCGGGTCTTGTTGGTCATCACCTTCGGTTAATACAGTGTAAAATGCCGTAATAGAACCACCACCACGGACACCGTTACCGGTGCGTTCCACCAATGCTGGAATTTTGGCAAACACACTGGGTGGATAACCCTTGGTTGCCGGTGGTTCACCAATGGCTAACGCAATTTCCCGTTGCGCCATGGCATAGCGGGTGAGTGAATCCATGATCAACAACACATGGCGCCCACGGTCACGGAAATCTTCCGCTAAGCGGGTAGCGTATGCTGCGCCTTGCAAACGCTGTAACGGTGAGGTATCGGCTGGTGCTGCAACGACGACGGCACGTGCCATCCCTTCAGCTCCGAGAATTGTATCGATAAACTCTTGGACTTCGCGGCCCCGTTCACCAATGAGCCCAACCACAATAACATCGGCTTTCGTAAAGCGCGCCATCATGCCTAGCAACACTGATTTACCCACACCAGAACCGGCGAACAGGCCCATCCGCTGGCCGCGGCCTACACTTAATAACCCATTAATAGCGCGGATACCCACATCAATTTGGGTATCGATAGGTGCGCGTTGCATCGGGTTAATGGTACGTCCGGCGAGGGCACCGTAGTCAACGTTGGCGGGTAATGGCAGGTGATCTAACGGGCGGCCAGTACCATCGAGCACGCGGCCCAATAACGCATCGCCAAGGGGGAATCGGCGGCTGCTGGTAACGCCATCACCTAAGGGTAACACGCGTGCACCAGGAACTAAGCCGGGCACCGTCTCCAGCGGCATCAAATAGGTAATATCACCGGCAAACCCTACGACTTCAGCTTCAATGTGAGCACTGGTTGCACTGACCACACTAATGGCGCAGCTGGCGCCTACCGGAAGTCGCAAACCGACTGCTTCTAACACCATCCCAGTGGCACGCACCAAGCGGCCGCTGCGTTGCCACGTGGGTAACCCGCGCAGCCGCTGCTCGACCTGTTGGAGTGATTGTTGCCATTGGTGAACGAGGTGTTGCGAATGGTTAGCCATGCTGCCCTCGGACTTGGCTGACAAGACGTTGCCAGCGATTAGCGATAGTGGCATCAATATCACCCAATGAACTGGTGACTTTGCAGCCACCACGCTCAATGGTGGTATCAGCGCGCCAGCTCCAGCCTAAAGCTGTAAGTTCAGTAGCAAGGTGCTGTTGCACGAGCTCACCATCTTGAGGGTGCAGTAGAAGTATTGGCTTTTCTGATAACAGCGGGTCTTCTGCGATAATGGCTCGAATCAGTTCAATAATCTGTGCTGGGTTCGCAGCCAATGCTTCGCCTGCCAATTGTCGACCAACGGTGAGCGCTAACTGTGTTAGACTTTCGCTAAGTTGTTCAGCTAACCCGGCAAGGGCGGCATCGGTCTGACGCACCAACTGCTGAATGGTCGCTAAGGTTTGTTGCACTTGTTGGGTGTATTCCTGTAAGCCTTGTTCACGCCCTGCTTGTAGACCCTGCTCGAAGCCCTCGTGATAGCCGGCATCACGACCTTGCGCAAAACCTTCTTCATAACCTTGTTGCTGGGCTTGTTGCCGGTGTTGTACCAGCTCTTCCTGCTGCCGCTGGCGTTGATCGACCTCCGGCACCGAAGGTTGCTTGGCAGCGCGCGCTTTGCCTAGCGGGGTGAGATCCCAGCTCTGCCAATCGCCGGTCGCAGCTAATTGAGTTTCACAACGCTCTTCACGAGCTGGAAAGGGCTTAAATGAAGGCATCATCACCACTACTCAATACAATATCGCCATTGTCGGCTAAGCGCCGAACAATTTGCAGAATCGCCTTTTGCTCGCTTTCAACTTGCGAAACACGAATAGGCCCACGGGTTTCCATTTCTTCGCGAATCAATTGCGCAGCACGTTGTGACATATTGCTCAAGAACTTGTCGACCAACTCGTCTGAAGCCCCCTTGAGCGCCACCACCAGCGAAGCGGTTTCGATTTGCCGCAGGAGAATTTGAATACTGCGGTCGTCCAGATCCGTAAGGTTTTCGAACAAGAACATCTCGTCGATAATTTTTTGTGCCAGTTCGTCGTTGTACGCACGAATATTTTCCAGTGCGGTATCTTCTTGGCCAGCACTGAGTAAGTTGAGAATTTCTGCTGCCGTACGGACACCCCCCATTTTGCTGCGCTTGAGTGACTGACCATCGAGCATACCACCGAGCACTTCGGTAAGTTCTTGTAACGCGGCTGGCTGTACCCCGGTAAAGGTTGCGACCCGCAACACCACGTCGTTCCGTAAGCGCTCGTCAAGTAATTCCAACACTCCGGCAGCTTGCGCACGGTCTAAGTGGATCAAAATAGTGGCAATAATTTGCGGATGTTCGTCTTTGATCATCTCTGCCACTTCAGGAACATCCATCATGTTCAAGGCTTCGATGCCAATACCCCCGACTTTTTGCTCTAACACATCTTCGATCAGCGTATTTGCGCGGTCTGAGCCAAGTGCTTTAGTAAGCACTGCGCGGACATAGTCATCGTATTTATCAAGAGCAGGCGTGTCGGCGAGATCTTGGTGGAACAACTCCAAGGCGGCCTTGATATCGGTGTGCGAAATATCCGTCAGCTGTGTCATCTCTTTGCTGATTTTCTGGATTTGCGTTGGGGTGAAGTGCTTGAACACCTCAGCGGCGGCCTCTTCTTCCAACACTAACAGTAGTAATGCAGCCCGGCGTAAACCAGACATTGGTTTGGCGGTTCTGTCCATCATGTTAGAGTTGTTCCTCTTCGTTCATCCAGTTTTGTAGGATTCGCGCCACCTGACGCGGATTGTTTTTGGCGATATCTTTGGCTTTCGCTAAAGCTTGGGTGTAGCTCTTATTGTTATGCTGTTGCGGCCAATGGAATGAGCTTTCTGTACTTGGGCCCCAGTCGTCGTAATCCGAGCTATAACGGCTGCTTGGTTCGGCGTCGTCATCACCAACAACGGCACGTAAGGTACCTTGACTGCGCTCCAACGCTGCTTCAGCTTCAATTTCTTTCAACTCAAAATAACGCTGGAGGAAGGGCCGAACCAAAATCAGGTACAGCACAATAATGGCAACCAGTACTGCCACATAACGTGCGACGTTTTGGGCCATATCAAGTACCGCTGGCTGCTGGTACCACTCCCGCACCTCAGTCGTTTCAGCTTCTTGAATGAACAGGCTATTGACCACTTCTAGTTCATCGCCACGTTGTTCAGAGAAGCCCATTGCTTGACGCACCAAGCGTTGAATGTACTGCAATTCTTCGTCACTACGTGGTACCAGCTCAGATTCACCATCTTCATTAATTGCGGTTCGATGGTTCACCACCACCGCCACAGATAAGCGTTGCAGCTGGCCACGTTGTTGGTCGATGTGTTCAACCAAACGGTCAACTTCGTAGTTCACCAGCTGATCTTGCTGCACGGCGTGCGTGCGGTTGGTGGTGCCAGCATCATCGCTATCGGTGTCGTCAACAATCTCAACCGGTGACGCTGCAATTCCAGGCGGGGTATTGCTGAGCGCACCTGGAATTCCCATTGGCCCATCACCGTTACCTTGCACCGAGATATTCCGCTGAATACTACGGACTGCAGCAGCGTCAGGGGTTTGATTCGGGGTATAACGCTCAGCGGTTGCTTCGCGCTTGGAAAAATCGATATGCGCCACCACTTGGGCCTTAATATTTTGTCGACCTAAAATGGGCGCTAGGATGTTTTCAATCCGCTGCTGGAACGAATGTTCTACTTGTTGGATGTATTCGAGCTTGGTACTGCTGAGCTGATTGTCACGATTGTTGTTTGATAGTAAGGCGCCGTGCTGATCCACCACAGTGACATGATCGGGGGTTAGTTCTGGAACACTGCTCGAGACCATGTGAATAATGGCTTGTACTTGGCCTTCACCGAGCGTACGCCCAGGGTATAAGGTGAGTACCACGGAAGCTTTCGCGGGTTCTCGCTCACGGACGAATACAGAAGGTTTCGCCATGGCTAAATGCACTCGGGCGCGTTGCACTGGGCCAAGCGATTCCATCGAACTGGCGAGTTCACCCTCAAGTGCACGCTGGAAGTTAACCTGTTCGGCGAATTGGCTGATACCGAAGGCTTGGTTATCCATCAACGAGAAACCGACATTGCCACCATTAGGTAAGCCCTGTTCGGCCATTTGCAAACGTAATTTATGAACTTGATCAGCAGGCACTAAAATAGTGCCTGCGCCGTTGAGTTGATACTTGATTTGGCGGGTTTCTAATTCGTTGATGATACGGCCACCGTCCGCTTCACTCAAATTACTATAGAGCACTCGATATTCTGGGGCGCTGGCCCACAAAATTAACGCAATGACTAAGCCTATAAATGTGGCACCACCAAGCAGCAACGGTACTAAGCCTTGCTGTTTCAATTTTTCGAGCCACGGCGCTGCGGGTGTAGCGGTTTGGCCGTTATTAGTTGGTGCCTGCGTTGCTTCCATTACGTCTCTCAGGTGGTCGTGCTAAAGGGTTTTATCTAGCGCACATTATGCGTATGGAAAGGCAAGTCAAAGGCTAAATAAGCGCACTTTTTTATGCGCTATTATGCGCTTCAGCATAGCTGGGGCATGTTAGATTATGCCCCACTGAAAGGTTTGTTTAATGAGGTTCAATCATGAGTGTGCCAGCGATTCAAACGGCGCTGCAACAGCTGCAAGCATTAAAATCAGAAGTAACGACACCTCGTTTAGCGGTTGATCTCAACGTACAGCCAGGGGCGATGACAGCACATACCGCGGCCACACCGGGTAGCTTTGCTGGCGAATTAAAAACGTCGCTTGAGCGCATTAACCAGTTGCAACAAACGGCACAAACGAATACCCAGCGGTTTCAGTTGGGTGACCCGAACATTTCCTTAAACCAAGTGATGGTGGATAAGCAAAAGGCCGCACTCGCCTTTGAAATGGGCGTGCAAGTTCGTAATAAGCTGGTTAGCGCTTACAAAGAAATTATGAATATGCAAGTCTAAGCGATGGCTTAGGCTTGCTCACGAACTAACAAACCAGACACCTCATGCAAGTGCGCAGCTATCCGTAATACTTCTTCTGCCGGGATTTGACGAATCACGTCACCCGACTCTTGATTAATAACTTTAATCACGATTTTGCCGTGTTCGTCATTAAGCTCAAAGTGGATGCCGTAATTGTTCATCACCTCATTCACTTGCTGAATTGGTTTGACTAAATCTTCGCGTTTGAGTTCTTTTTGCGCTTCGCTTTGGCGCACCGCAGGTAACTGCTGCAACACCCGATCAAGGCGTTGCTGTTCTGCCGCTGCGGTAGCCGCTGGCCAGTTTAAACTGGATTCTTTGATAGGCGTTGCCATGATAACCTTCCCCCCCTTATCAAATGACAAAAGTCCTTAGTGCGGTTATCGGCTGCAATTCCATTTACTTAAATTACTCTGTTGGTAATCGAGCCGCCAACTCACTGACCTTGTTATATAAGTTTACCGCTGCTTGTAGAGCGGTCTGCTCAGATTCTTCTAAATCGAGCACAGTGTTTTGTGGCTGCTTGTCGGGTGGCTGAATAATGGCCGCATAGCGTTTGAATAAATGCTCGAGATTCATCCGAATCATCATGAGCTCAAGATCAAATTCCCGCTGCAACTCGGTGAGTCGTGCTAATTCAGCAGGTTCAGAGGTTCTTGCCATAGTCATTGTCAGACGCTTACCGATAATAAACTCCACCGCGTTAAGCTTGGGTAACACATCGTTCAGTAGCGTATCGGAGCTGATACGAGCGCTAACAGTGAGCATCATCAGACCCCCTAAGATTTAAGGGTTACAAACAAAACAGGCTCCATAGTGGAGCCTGTTCACGATAGCAATCACACCCAAGGTGCTTAGCCCAACAATGACAACACCGACTGAGGCACTTGGTTTGCTTGCGCCAACACGGAAGTACCCGCTTGTTGCAAGATTTGTGCACGCGTCATGTTCGACACTTCCACAGCGTAATCAGCATCTTCAATGCGTGAACGCGCTGCTGATAAGTTCGTGACAGTGGTGTTGATATTATCGATGGCTGACTCTAAACGGTTTTGGATAGCACCAAGACCTGAACGTGCTTCGTCGACATTACCGATTAAAGCGTCGATGTCTGCTAAATTGACAGCTCCGATATCACTAAAATCCGAGTTGAAACCGTCTGCATCACCAATATCAACAGTAATGATCTGAGCATCTTTAGCACCAACCTGAATGTCAAATGAGGTGCCGCCAGTTGCAAATAGGTCTTTGTTATTGAAATTTGATTCATCTAATACACGAGTGATTTCTGCTTGACGAGCATCAATTTCATTCTGGATGGCCGTAATATCTTCGGCTGAGTTAGTTTCATTGAGAGACTGAATTTTTAACTCACGGATACGTTGTAGGTTATCGTTCACCTGATTTAATGCACCTTCAGCAGTTTGTGCTAACGAGATGCCGTCGTTCGCATTTCGTGACGCTTGCGTTAAAGCACGGATTTGAGAGGTCATTTTGTTTGCAATTGATTGACCTGCGGCGTCGTCTTTAGCGCTGTTGATCCGTAAGCCAGAGGATAAACGTTCCATTGAAGTTTGCAGTGCAGACTGCGACTTCATCAGGTTTTGTTGACCAATCAATGAGGTCATATTGGTATTGATCACTGACATAGCTCTTTTCCTTCTGTTTCCAAAAAAGTAGGCTGTTTCCAAAGTGGGCAGCCAAGGTTGGCCTGCCGTCGCTAGAGGTTATCGGGGGGATTTAGAAAAACTTTAGGGCAATTTTAAAATAATATTCTGCCACTGCCGGCGCGGGTTGTTATATTAAAGAAACGCGTTGGGTTGCCGATAGTTGTGCTATATCGTCCCAAGGAACCCGAGTTGCAGATTGCATGAAAAGGAAAGGAGCAGCGCGTGAGCGACGCTAAGCAACCAACAAGCAACGACTTTACCCCGGTCAACAGTATCGTCGAGCTGGCCACTTACTTTGAGGCGCTGAGCCAGCCTGGCGTGGCAGTGCTCACCTTATTAGGGCCAGCAGAGAAGGGCCACCCCGTGGTACTGGTCGATCAGCTGGAAGAAGATTACCTACTGTTTGATCTCAGCGCCATTCGAGATGTGGTTCCATCGCTGCGCCGTGGGGGTAAATTTATTCTGTCGGGGCATACGCCAGGAGGGTTAGTGCGTACTAACCCACTCACCGTACGAGAATTTTCCACGGTTGAGAATCGGTTATTCGCGTATGTGGATTGGCCGAAAGAAATATTCGTCAAACAGCGGCGAGCCGGTTTCCGCGCCAGCTTACGCATTGGCATGTACGTCGGAGTGACCTTACGCAGTACCGAAACCGACGATATGACGACCGTGGAACTGCATGGTGACTTAAAAGATTTGTCGGCCACTGGCTGTTTGGTTGAATTCTACATGCAAGATGGGGTTTCTCGGGTGCTGCCTGATTTAGCCACCGAAATTGAACTCTATTTCCCCAATGGCACCACCTTCCATGTTCAAGCTAAAGTGCGACACCTCAAAACCGACCACGATCGGCAAGTGTTGGCCGTTGGTTTTGAGTTTGTGGATATCAGTAAACTGCAAGAGCGAGAACTGTGGGGCTACGTGCGGGAAATTGAACGGGAAGCCTCGCGTAACGCAGTGAGCGGTGACAAACGCAGCGAATCGGAATTGTTCCGTGTGCGCGATGAGGATGACCGCCGGTTAGGATGGCGCCACGCCCATGCCTACGCAACGCCGATGGCACGGCGCATGGCTCGGATAGCCGGTTACCTTGATAGCCAAATGGTGATGCTCAAACAAGGGCACCCGGTCAACTCGGTGCAACTGTCGCGGCATGCGGACAGAGTTCTCGATATGCTCGAAGATGACCGGCAAGAAACACTGTTTGCGGTGTACTGTATGCATCGCGAATCGCGGTGGGTAAAGCATGGTTTAGCCGTAGCCGTGCGGCTGGGTGATTTACTTCATGCAGTCAAGATGCCGCGTGATCTGCGCAAAGCGGTGGTGGCCGCAGCCATGGTGCATGACTTAGGGAAAGGCATGCTACCGCCAGAGCTATGGCGCGCCACGACGTTGAGCATGGATCTATATAAAGAGATGCAATCGCACGTTGGTCTGTTGCTGGACAAGATGGACGACGTGAAATGGCTTTCAGATGTGGTGAAAAGCAATTTAATCGAACAGATCAATGAGCGCCTTAACGGCTCAGGTTACCCTCACGCAGTAAAAGGTGACGAATTAGGCCAGCTCGCGCGCGCCGGAGCCGTGGTTGACGCCATTGATGCGATGCAACGGTCACGCCCTGATCGCCCAGCATTGTCAGCATTTGCCGCAGCGCGGTCACTGCAAACTAAATTAGATCAGTTCGATGAAGCTTGGGTAAGGCGCTATATTCAACATTTTGGCGTGCTGCCGATTGGGTCGCTGTTGCGGTTTGAGAAGGGAGAGCTTGCCTGGGTGGTGGGGCTGGATGCCAAGCGACGGGTTAATCGTGTGCGCATTACACCCCATAAAGGGCCGCCCGATGATAAAATGGGTGAGCTCGTTGAGGGAGCAGAGTTAAAAGCATTGGGTCGTATTCGGGATGTTTTGGTGCCAGAACATTAAAGTTGGCCGAAAAAACGCCGATAACGGTAAATAGACATCATTAATAGCGCTTTTTTACGGCTTTGTCTGGATATTTTTAAGGCAATCTGTACGCAATCGAAAATAGGGGTTTAATCATGGCATCAATTTCAGCTTTGGGGATTGGTTCAGGGCTTGACCTTAGTGGTCTCCTGAGTCAGTTAGAAGCCGCTGAACGTCAGCGCTTAGTTCCCATCGCCCAACAAAAACAAAGCTATGAAGCCAAAATTTCAGCCTATGGACGGTTAGAAAGTGGGCTCACCAAGTTTCAAGACGCCATTAAGAAACTTGAAAAAGCAGATACCTACGGTGCCACGAAAAGCTCGGTCAATAATGACGTACTGTCAGTTGCAGCCTCGTCAAACTTAGCCCCAGGCACCTATAACGTCAACGTCAGCCAGTTGGCTCGTTCATATAGTGTGGCCACTCATGGCGTTGCTGATAAGAATCAAGCTTTAGGAAGCGGCCCAGGTGATGTGGTGCTTACCCTAGGTGATGGCACGGTGCATACCATTGAACTAGCCGATGGTAAAACATCGCTGGAAGATATCCGTCGCGCTATTAATAGCGCCCAGTCTGATGTCCAAGCATCGATTATTAATGATGGCAGCGGTACACCGCATCGGTTGGTGTTAAGTTCAACCAAAACCGGTACTGATGCGGGCATCGCAAACATCAGTTATGGCGGTGCGTTAACCGGTCAGATTAGTACTGATACAGCGACGGAGCTTACGGCGCAAAATGCGAGCTTCACCATAAATGGTATCCAGATCAGTAGCCAAACGAACCAAGTTGAAGGCGCTATTGAAGGGGTTACCTTAGTGTTAGCACAAGAAGGCACGGCTACCATCACCGTAAGCCGTGACCAAGACAGTATTGTTGACAGCATCAAAGGCTTTGTTGACGCGTACAACGAATTACAAAAAACCATTGCCAGCTTAAATCACTTCGATTCAAGCGGCGGTGCATCAGGGCAGTTGCTCGGCGATAGCGGTTTGCGCACAGTTCAATCGCAGTTGCGCCAAGCAATGTCGGCGGCTACTGAAGGTACGGGTGCCTTTAGCCGGTTGTTTGAAGTTGGCATCGAGGTTGAATTAAACGGTCAGTTAAAACTCGACGAAGACAAATTGCGCTCATTGGTTAACGACGATCTTAATGATGTGCGAGCGTTTTTCAGTGGTGTGAATGATGCCAAAGGGTTTGCCGCATTAACCAACCAGACTGTTGACAATTTATTGCACAAAGAAGGCCCGTTGGCGAGCCGTATTGAGGGCTTGAAAACCAGCATTAAACGCACCGAAGACCGTTACATGCGCGAAGAAGAGTTGATTTTAAATACGGTCGAGCGGTATCGGAAGCAGTTTGCTCAGATGGATAGCTTGGTAGCAACCATGAACTCCACCAGCGCCTACTTGCAGCAACAGTTTGCGATGTTAAGTGCGCAATTGAATCAGAAGAAGTAAACGAGGTTTATTGCTATGTATGGGATGCGTGGAGCTGCAGCGTATGGGCGTGTTAGCGTAGAGAGCGATGTCTTCTCTGCAAGCCCGCATAAATTGATTTCTCTGCTGTTTGATGGCGCGCAGAAAAATATCCGTGCAGCGCAATTGCATATGGAACAGGGAAATATTGCCGAAAAGGGGAAAGCTATAACAAAGGCAATCGATATTGTTCAGCAAGGCTTATTAGCGGCGTTGGACAAAGAGATTGGCGGCGAGATGGCTGAAAATCTTGAAGCAATTTACCTCTATGTGAGTGAGTTATTGCTCAAGGCTAACTTACATAACGATGTGAGTAAGTTAACCCAAGCGGCACAGTTATTGGATGAGATTGGTTCCGCGTGGAAATCTATTCAGCCACAGGCAGAAGAGGCCTAATGGTATGGCATCGCGCCCACCTCACTCAGCCAAAATGACAGCGACGGAGGTCATTATGTCGTATCGCACATTACTACAGCATTCAACCAAGATGCTGGACAGCGTTCGCAATGAAGATTGGGGAGCGTTGATTGAGCTTGAGATTGAGTATGTTCGTGAGGTGGAGCGGTTAAGCCAAGCCGAAGCAGAAGTTACTTTGACTGAAGCAGAGCAGCTGGAGAAGTACACACTGCTTAGCACTATCATGGCTCAGGATCGTGAGATTCGCGAGACTTTGGTGGCACGTCGAACCATGCTAGAACAAGCGCTGCTGAGCTTAAATACCAAGCAAAAACTTGAGGATAGCTATCGTAATTGAGTAGCATAACGCCATTACTGGACACACTTGTCCAGCACGTTGCGAAGCAACGCGCGGTGGTCGATTTATTGCCGCGCCATACCCTCCCTGTTACTCCTATTCCTAGCCCGGCATCAACCACAGAATTTAGCCAAGCTGGTCAACAATTGCTGCGCTTAGCCACCCTCATTCAAACATTTCAACAACAACAACCGCCAACTCCCCCAACGGCTAACTTTATCCAAAGTACCGCACCTTTGTTAGGTGATGCGAAGCTTGATGTATTGACCTTGGTCAGCCGTTTACAACAGTTGGTGAAAAACTCTGGTATTTTCTATGAGTCAGCAGTCGCGCGCTGGGCGGCGGATAAGTTACCCTTCAGCGAGGTACGCCAGCAGCCACAAAACCTAGGCACTGGCGCAGCGCACGCCCCGAAGATTCAGCAAATCCTCGGACAACAGTTGGATCTATTGCAAACTGGGGTGCTGCGCATGGAGTTTGAGCTATGGCCACAGGCGGTGCTGCAGTGGTTGGTGCAACCAGATGTGCACCCGTTAGTGCAGCGTTGGCGTGATGAGCAGCGCCGTAAACAAGGTGAGCCGCCAGAGCCGCCGGCATGGCAAAGCGAATTAAAATTGACAGTGCCTGGGTTGGGTGAATTACGGGCACAGATGCATTTGGGGGAGCAGCAATTAAACATGCAGCTGCAGTGTGCCGAACCTTGGGTCGAGCCAATACAACAAGCAGCGCCAACCTTGGTACAGCGCTTGCGGGATAACGTTGGCGTTAGTATCACTGAGATAACCGTGTTGAGGTTGCCGCATGAATGAAGCTAAGGTACCCGATAAGAAAGCTGTTGCGTTGCAATATCAAGCATTTGCGCCAGCCCCCCGCGTCATCGCAAAAGGGGATGGCTTAATAGCTACTAAAATAATAGAAAAAGCACAAGAGCACGGCATATTTATTCATGAATCTCCTGATCTAGTCGATCTTTTATCGCAGATTGATCTTGATGATTATGTACCACAAACGCTCTGGTTAGTTGTTGCGGAATTGTTAATTTGGGCTAAGTCAATTGCCGAAAGTCCCCACGCCACCGTTTCCTCCCCACCAAAAGTTAACAAGTAATCAACTTATCAGCATGATATGTGTCTCAAGAAAGTGCAATTTATTCATTGACTAGCTATGTTAAGATTTGCTAAAGATTAGGGGTATAACGAATAACTAATAATAAAAAATATAGTGCGCTGGAGATTTGCCCTCATGAGTCAGAATAAAACTATTTCTGAATTACAGGAGCTTAATTTAAGTTACTTGTTGTTGGTTCAGAAATTGATCCTGGAAGATCGCGATATCGCAATTTTTCGCTTAAAAATTGATGAAGAGTTAGCTGAACTCATCGCTGGAATGTCTATTCGGGAACTCACCATATTAGCTCGCCAATCCCATAGTTTGTTACAACCAAATTTGGGTGATGTTAGCCAGTTGAAAGTGATACTAACGAATAAACGTGATACCGGCATGCAGGCAACTCATCTTGCCATGCATTTAGCCACCGCTTAATTCAGTGATTATAATCGTGGAGAAGCGTCTTCATGACTGCTAAAAAGTTACTTGATGAACTGAACCAGGTACAGCTTGCGATTGAGCTCATCGAGTTGGGAGCACGGTTGCAAGTACTGGAATCTGAAGTAAGTTTGAATCGTGGCCGGCTAGTCAGACTCTATAAGGAAGTTGCAGGCAAATCTCCGCCCAAGGGAATGTTGCCGTTTTCGACGGATTGGTTTATGACCTGGCAGCCAAACGTACATTCTTCATTCTTTTACAATATTTACGTGCGCCTTCACCAAGAACAAGGTCTTGAACGGCTGCAAGCGTTCATTAAAGCGTACCGTTTATACCAAGAACATATTCAAATCAGCGGCGAAGAAGAAGTTTTGGCATTGACCCGCGCGTGGACATTGCTACGGTTTTTTGAGAGCGACATGTTCCAACTATCTCGCTGTGTCAGTTGTGGCCTGAAATTCGTTAACCATGCCCACACGCCCGATCATGATTATGTGTGTGGTGTTTGCCAACCGCCATCGCGCGCCGGAAAACCGCTAAAGAAGACGACAAAAAAACAAAATGAAATTTAAGTCACCGCTGGTACAGCCGATATACCTAGTAGATGTTGATTGGAGAAGGATGAGGCTGTGTTAATCGCGATTGGATTTTTGATTGTACTGCTTTCAGTGTTTGGCGGCTTTATCCTGACAGGGGGCTCACTGGGGCCAATTTTTCAACCGATAGAGTTGTTGATTATTGGCGGGGCAGGCGTCGGTTCATTTATTGCGGCGAACAACGGCAAAGCCATTACCGCAACAGTTCGCTCAGCACGCCGTTTTTACCGGTCGTCAAGGTACAGCAAAGACACCTACCTAGAGCTATTATCAGTTATTTATAAGCTACTGAATAAGATGCGTCGTGACGGCATGTTGGCCGCCGAGCGTGATATTGAATCACCGCAAGAAAGCCTAATTTTTCAGGAACACCCAGAAATTCTAGATGACCCGATGATGGTCAACTTCATCGCTGACTATTTACGGTTGATGATTAGCGGCAACATGGATCCACAAGAGCTGGATGAATTGATGCTGCATGAAATTGAAACCGTGGAAGATGAAGCAAGCATTCCTGCCGACGCACTACATAAAGTCGGTGACGCCATGCCTGCCTTCGGGATCGTTGCTGCCGTTCTTGGCGTGGTGCGGGCCTTGAGTACCGCTGATGTGCCACCTGATGTGATGGGGCAAATGATTGCGCATGCCCTGGTGGGCACCTTCTTAGGTATTCTTTTAGGTTATGGCTTTATCATTCCGTTGGCGACTCGGATTGAGCGCCAAGTCACCGAAGTTGTTAAAACACTCCAAGTGATTCGCGTCACGCTGTTGGCTAGCATGCAGGGGTATGCACCACAGTTGGCCGTCGAATTCGGTCGCAAGGCTCTTCATACTGCAGAACGCCCTAGCTTTAACGAGCTTGAAGATCACGTTCGTGGCGCGAAAGCGGAGGTCTAACGATGTCGAAAGTGGGGCGGCCAATCGTTATCCGTCGCAAAAAGGTGGTGAAAAAACACCATGGCGGCAGTTGGAAAATTGCATTGGCTGACTTCATGACAGCTCTGATGGCGTTGTTTTTGGTGATGTGGATTCTTTCTATGTCGAGCGAAAATCAGCGCAAAAGCATTGCGGAATACTTCCGCACCCCACTATTGGTTTCCATTGCTGGCGGTGACAGTGCTGGAAGTTCGTCGAGCGTTATTCCCGGTGGTGGCCCTGATATGACGAGTTCAGAAGGCGAACAGTTGCGGATCTCCTTACGCCAGCAAACACGCCCGACTGACATTCGTCGGCAATTCTTCGACGTGCGCCGCAGCGTTGAAAACGCCATTCAAGCTGACCCTATTTTACAAAAGCTCGAACAACAAATGCGCTTTGATATTACCCGTGAAGGGCTCCGTATTATGATGCTTGATACCGAAGCGCAACCCATGTTTGAACTTGGTAGTGCACGCATAGCACCATACATGGAACGCCTTCTGAAAACCTTAGCGCCTTTACTCAATGAAATTCCTAATCCAATCACTATTAGCGGCCATACGGATAGTTTGCCATACGCGGGCGGTGAACTTGGTTATAGTAACTGGGAATTATCCGCAGACCGCGCCCATACTACCCGCAAAGTGTTGCTCGAAGCTGGTTTTGATTCAGAGCGACTACTGATGGTGATGGGGACTGCTGATCGTATTCCGCTGGAAGGGACTGCTGGCGATGATCCGCGTAACCGTAGAATTACCATTGTGGTGCATACGCAAGAGTCGGCGGAATTCATCCGCAAACAGGGATTTTTCTCACAAGATCACGGGTTGAACCTGGTGGAACAAGAAATAGCCCCTAATTAACCCCTTATTCTCCCCTTCACTGCCATTTGCAATGAGGCATACTTGAGCTCAGTGTCCCAAGGTGTCACTTGATTACTGTAGCCATGGCAGAGAATCAGACAAGCGATCAGGAAAAAACAGAAGAACCCACGGCGCGAAGGCTGGAAAAGTCGCGCGAAGAAGGTCAGGTTGCGCGTTCACGTGAGCTGACCACTTTTGTGATCTTGTTCGGTGGGGTATTGATGCTTTGGTCGCTGGGGAGCACACTTTATAACAACCTCGGATTAATGATGGAGCAGGCATTTTCTTTTGAACGCCTGCAAATATCTGAACCCGGCCCCATGCTACAAAATGTGCTAGAGCTTGGCCAAGCGGCACTGATCAGCTTGTTACCCTTGTTCGCTGTGATGCTGCTGTTAGCGCTAGTTGCACCAGCGTTGTTGGGAGGCTGGGTGGTCTCCACTAAATCAATGGCGCCGAAGTTTGAAAAGCTCAACCCCATCAAAGGCCTCAAACGCATCTTTTCTACCCAAGCGCTCGCCGAGCTAGGAAAAGCTATTGCTAAAACGGTACTGGTTGGTTCCGTATTGACGCTATTTTTGTGGCAGCAACGCCAGTCGTTCATGCGCTTGATGAGCTTAGAAGTCAAGCAAGCACTGGGTGAAGCTATGGGGCTTGCTGCGTTAGCCTGTTTGCTGATGATTTTAACGCTGATTGTGGTGGTGGCATTTGATGTGCCGTATCAAATGTTTACCCACAAGAAAAAGCTGCGCATGTCGAAAGAAGAGGTGAAGCGCGAGCATAAAGAAACTGAAGGCGACCCTTTTGTGAAGGGTAAGATCCGCCAGCAGCAGCAAGCAATGGCACGCCGCCGGATGATGGCTGACGTGCCCAAAGCCGATGTCATTATTACCAACCCGACCCACTATGCGGTGGCTCTGCAATATGATGAACATGGCATGGGCGCACCCAAAGTAATTGCCAAAGGTACGGAGTTGGTCGCACAGAAAATTCGTGAACTTGGCGATGAACACCAGGTTCCCCGCTTAGAAGCACCTGCATTAGCTCGGGCATTGTATGCGCATGTTGATTTAGGGCATGAAATTCCAGCGGCATTGTATACAGCTGTCGCTGAAGTACTCGCTTGGGCGTTCCAGTTAAAACGAGCTCGCCAAGGTATTGCGGTGATGCCGCCCACCCCCAAAGATATTGAAGTACCTAAGGATTACGAGGTAGCTGCTCGATGAAATTAAGCATGACGGGATTAGCAAAATCATTACAAGGCGCCCAGCTGCAGTTGCTGGTGGGGCCGATACTGATCTTAGTCATTTTGCTGATGATGGTGGTACCGCTACCGCCTTTTGCACTGGATTTTTTCTTTACCTTTAACATCGCGCTTTCCTTGATGGTGCTACTGGTGGCAATGTTCACTGAAAAGCCACTTGAGTTTGCTGCGTTCCCAGCGGTGTTGCTGTTTTCTACACTGCTGCGGTTGTCACTCAACGTTGCATCCACGCGTGTCGTGCTGATGGAAGGTCACAACGGTGGTGATGCCGCTGGTAAAGTGATTGAAGCTTTCGGCCAGTTCTTAGTTGGCGGTAACTTCGCAGTCGGCTTAGTCGTGTTCTTAATTTTGGTGGTGATTAACTTTATGGTTATCACTAAGGGTGCAGGGCGGATCGCAGAAGTTGGTGCGCGTTTTACCCTCGATGCGATGCCCGGTAAGCAAATGGCCATTGATGCGGATTTGAACGCAGGCTTGATCGGTGAAGATGAGGCACGCCGCCGCCGCCAAGATGTGGCGCAAGAAGCCGAATTCTACGGCGCCATGGACGGTGCGAGTAAGTTCGTTCGTGGTGACGCAGTAGCCGGTATGGTGATCATGGTGGTCAACATCATTGGTGGGTTACTCATTGGCGTCATGCAGCATGATATGAGTGCCGGGGATGCTGCTCACACTTATATTTTGCTGACCATCGGTGATGGTCTCGTCGCGCAAATTCCCGCACTGATTATTTCCACCGCAGCAGGTGTGACAGTGTCACGGGTTAACACTGAACAAGATGTCGGCCAGCAGTTGGTCAAGCAGTTATTCGTTAGCCCCAAAGTGTTGTATTTAGCCGCTGGCGTGATTGGCCTTCTGGGTTTAATTCCAGGTATGCCTAACTTTGTTTTCCTGTTGTTTACGACGTTATTAGCAAGCTTTGCTTGGTATTTGCAGAAGTACCAAGCAAAACAGGCTGCCGCACAACGCGCCGAAGAAGCCGTGGTACCAGCACCATCATTCAGTGCCCCAGAAGCGAGTTGGAACGATGTGCAATTGGTGGATACCTTGGGCATGGAAGTCGGCCATCGGTTGATTAGCTTAGTGGATGACAATCAACAGGGTGAATTGCTCGGACGCATTAAGAGTGTGCGGAAAAAATTTGCGCAAGAAGTTGGGTTCTTGCCGCCTGTGGTACATATTCGCGATAACCTTGAGCTATCACCGAACACCTATACCATTACCTTGAAAGGTGGAGAAATTGGTCGCGCCGAGATTTACCCTGAACGTTGGTTAGCGATTAATCCAGGTCAGGTGACGGGAGAAATTGAAGGTATCGATACCACCGACCCAGCCTTTGGCTTACCAGCGAAATGGATTCCACAAGATCAACGTGAGCACGCCCAGATTTACGGTTATACCGTGGTGGATGCAAGTACCGTAGTGGCTACCCATTTAAACCATTTACTGCAACGCTACGCAGCAGAACTGCTGGGCCGCCAAGAAGTACAGCAATTAGTGGATAAACTCAGCCAAGAAAACAAAGCCTTGGTGGAAGATGTGGTGCCGAAATGCGTGACCTTGACGACCTTGCAGCGGGTCTTGCAAAATTTATTGGATGAAGACGTTTCAATTCGTGACTTACGCACCATATTTGATACGCTAGCGGAGTTTGAAGGCCAGCAAGTGGATGCCCATGAGTTAACCGCTCGAGTACGTATCGCGCTTGGTCGCAATATTGTTCAGAAATGCTTCGGTGGGGCGCGCGAATTGAAAGTGATTGGCTTAGATGCAGGTCTTGAACAGATGCTGAGCCAAGCACTGCAACACAATAGCTCATTGGAGCCAGGGCTGGCGGTGACGATTCAAGAACAAGCGCAGCAGGCCATGCACCATGCAGAAACGATGGGCTTACCGCCAGTGCTGGTGGTTCCGCATGCATTACGGCCCTTACTGTCACACTTCTTGCGCCGCCAGTTGCGTGATTTAGTGGTTTTGTCACAAGCAGAAATTCCAGATGATCGGACTATTCAAGTGGTGAGTATGATCGGAGGCCAAGCATGAGCATTCAACGCTTCACCGCCAACAGTCAGCGGCAGGCACTACGCCTCGTGCGCGACGCACTTGGTGACGATGCGGTGATTATTACTTCGCGTAAGCAGGGTGATAGCGTCGAGATTTTTGCGATGCGTGAAGCCGATCTTGATCAGCTAGAAAGCCAAACTACAGTGCCAGCTACGCCAGCGGTGCCAACCGAGCCAGCCACACAACCTATGGCGCAAGCATTAGAACAACTGCTGGCAGATATGCAGCAGATGCGTAATTTACTGCAGCAACAGCAGGGCGAACCCGTTACTGAAGATAACCGGCAGCGACTATACCGCCACCTACGCAGTGCTGATTTCAGTGATGAGTTGGCGCAACAATATTCCGATCTGCTACCGGCGCATTTAAACCACCGCTCAACGCCTTACAGCGACGCCCAAACATGGCTGAAGCAACAATTAGCGGCGCGTATCGCCCACCAAGGTGAATTATCGCCGAATGAATGGCAATTACTCCAACACCAAGGTGTGATTGCGTTGATTGGCCCAACCGGGGTAGGGAAAACGACGACAACGGCGAAATTAGCTGCGAATTACGTGATGCAGCATGGCAACGATAGTTTGTTGTTGGTGACCACCGACAGTTATCGGATAGGGGCACAACAACAACTTGCCATTTATGCCGAATTGCTTGATGTAGAAATGCATGCTCTGGCGGATGGGGAAGGATTAGAAACACTGGCTGGGAAAATGCAGGGCAAACGCTTGGTGTTGGTAGATACCGTGGGCATGAGCCAGCGCGATCAACGTCTTGCGCAAAAAATCGCAGCGTTAGCGAGCGAGTCTTTCCGTGATAAAACACGCTTAGTATTGCTGTTAAATGCCGCATCACAGCCTGCAACGCTCGATGAGGTGGCCCGAATTTATCAAGGCATTGGTCAAGAGAACGGGCTGACCGTGCACGATTGTATTTTGACGAAATTAGATGAAGCAAACCGCGTCGGTGCTGTCGTCGATACCATTATTCGCTATCAGTTGCAGGTATTAGCGGTGTCAGTAGGACAACGTGTTCCGGAAGATTTACACGCCCCCAATATTGAGCAGTTGATCGACGATGGGTTAGCAGGGGGAACCGCAACCGCGCCTTGGATTGTACCAAACGAGGCTGCACCTAGCGCTGACGGCGTCATTCCTAAGCAAGTGTTTGCCCACGGTAAAGTCATTCAAGCCGTGATGCAGACATTGCAACTGCGGGTGAGTGGCTTCCGTAGTTTTACCCAATGGTGGCTTGAACCGAGTTTATCCATGAAACCCTTCGTGGCGACTAGCTTTGCCGACCTGGAGCCCGCAGTAATTCGCTGGGGTGCGCCACAGCCCCTGCAAGGGTGGCAGCATTTAACCCCACACTTAGCTTTATCTGCAGAAGCTTTGGTGCAGTTACCGCCGGTATTACAAGGCAGTGCACAACCCGATGCTAATCAAACAGCGACACATTTATTTGATTATCTGCCTGAGTTGGCGGTGTTAACAGAGTTAGATCAACAGCAATGCGGTTGGTTGGCGCTGATGAACGTGAACCATCGGGTATATAGCGACGAGCGCCAGCTGTCAGTACAGCAGTGTATGGCACAGCAACAGATCCCGCTGGGTAAGCAAACTGTACTGTACCGAGGTGAACGGCGGCGCTTAGAGCTTTACATTGCAGCTGCGCAACTTACGCCCGCGGGCACGACCTATCAACTTATCCATGGTGCCTTGCATGGTGGTGCTGGGAAAAGTCCCCCGGTACAGCGCCGCTATTGGCTTGTGGATGGCTCGTGCAGCGCTGAGCAAGTGGTCGCACGTGTTCAAATGATGCTGCAAACTGAAGAATACGCACGTTTAACAAGGCTCGCGTGGCGCCAACTGAGCAAACTATGGGCGCATTTAAACGGCGAAGAATTACACAGTATAGCAGCCGTAATAGCGGCGACAGTATTACACATTGAATACCACCCAAGTGCAGAATTTGCCTCGCTACGGGGTGATTTGTTGAGTTTGAGCGGTAAGCGTGGGCGTGTGCAGGGCGATAAACTGGTTCCTGCGTTAATTCACGTGTTGAATGCTTACGCGTCACTGCAAGCAGCAGGACGACAAGTAGAGTGGTGAAGGAAGTAGTATGACAGATCAAGCAGCCGGCCTGCGCCAGTGGGCCGCGAAAAGTAAATCGGTAGAATCGACACCACTACAGGTTGATAGCGAGCTTGAGCATGTAGTAGTGTTAGGGCTACCAGCGTTAGATAAAACACAAGCATTACGTGCTGTTGAAGTATTTCAGCGGTGGGCTGAACAAGGTAAAAAATGGGTCGGTGATCCGAACCGCTGGCGCATTATCCCAGTGGCGTCAGATTACCCCGATTTAGCTGAATTAGTGAAACCCTACCCACGATGGGCATTATGGATTGACCAAGATTTAGATAGTTTTCAGCGTGCTTATGAGGCTTTAAAAGCTGTTCATCGTGCACAGGGCCCGAAGCGAATGATTGCACTGAACCCGCCGCTGCAATCACGGCGTGGGCTATTAAGTCATGTGCAGCAAGTAGCTAAAGCATATTTTGATATCGATCTCTTGGTATTTTCAGGCTGAGAATCATGTATACAGCAGATGGAAAAATAAATCGTAACAGCGTCATCGAGCAATATCTGCCGTTAGTACGCCGCCAAGCATTTAGCCTCAAGGTGCGACTGCCTGCTGGGGTGGACGTGGACGATTTAATTCAAGCTGGTGTGGAAGGGCTATTGAGCTGTGTTGACCGCTTTGATGCCGAATCAGGTGTCGCATTCTCAACCTATGCACACCAACGTATTCGTGGCGCCATGATTGATGAGCTGCGCAGTCGCGATTGGTTGCCTCGTAGTGTACGTCGCAGTGGTCGCGAGCTGGAATCGACCTTACGACGGCTAGAACAAGAGCTCGGACGCCCGCCAGAAGAGCGCGAAGTAGCGGCCGCACTGGATATGAGCCTCGCCGAATACCAACAGTTATTGCTCGACACTAACAATGGTTTAGTGCTTTCCTACGATGACGTGTTGACCGATAACCCCAACCTCGAAACCAGCGATGACGAAACCCCAGCACCTGAAGCACAAGTAAGTAATGATCAGCTAAAACAGCTACTGATGGCAGCAATTGATGCCCTGCCAGAGCGGGAAAAGTTGGTGATGACCCTGTATTACCAAGAAGAATTGAATCTAAAAGAAATTGGTGCCGTGTTAGATGTGACAGAGTCACGTGTTTCCCAGTTACACAGCCAAGCTATCAAGCGTATTCGCGCCCGCGTAGCAACCTAACGTTAATTTGACGCAAACCCACCGCCATTTTGTGCCCCCTATGCTAGAGTAAAGGTAATATTCACTCTGTAAGGAAGTTGAGCATGATGAAGAAATTAACCCTTGCGGTTGCCATCTCCACGTTAGTGGTAACCGGTTGTGCGAATATGAGCAACACCCAAAAAGGAGCCACCATCGGTGCCATTGCTGGTGCAGTGATAGGGAAAGGCACCGGTGATCACGATAAAAGCCGCTATGTCTGGGGTGCCGTTGCTGGCGCATTAGCCGGCGGTGCTATTGGCGCTTACATGGATAAGCAAGAGCAAGAATTTCGTGAAGAACTTGCAGGCAGTGGTGTTCAGGTGATTCGTGACGGCGATAATATTCGTTTGCAGCTCCCTAGCAACGTCACCTTCGCAGTAGATAGCACTGCCATTGCCAGTAGCTTTAACCCCGTATTGGTAGATGTCGCGAAAGTCCTCAATCGCTATGAGAAAACAACACTACTGATCGAAGGGCATACTGATAGTACCGGCGATGCTAATTACAATCAGCGGTTATCAGAAAACCGTGCCTTGGCAGTGCGCAATCATTTGATTAGTAATGGTGTAGACCAACGTCGTGTCACCACTATTGGTTATGGTGAGAGCATGCCGATTGCGGATAACAATACCGCAGAAGGGCGCCAGCTCAACCGCCGAGTTGAGCTGCGTATCGTCCCTAATCAGGCGTAATTAGCCTTCTTTTGCTGGGGTGGTGCCTGTGTCGACAAGTAGTGCAATGGCACCATCACCCGTAATATTACACGCTGTACCAAAGCTATCTTGCGCCATGTAGAGCGCGATCATTAATGCCACAGCTGTCTCACCAAAGCCCATCATCGAGCCCAACAAACCAATCGCTGACATGACCGCGCCACCAGGCACACCCGGGGCTGCTAACATCACCACACCCAGCATCAGAATAAATGGCAGGATGCTGAGGAATGATGGAATTTCTAACGCGTTATGTAGGAACATCACGGCGATTGTACAGCTAACAATAGTGATGGTAGAGCCCGCCAAGTGGATAGTCGCACACAGCGGCACCACAAAGTTGGCAACATCTTCGTTCACCTTATTAGCTTTGGTGCAACGCAACGTAACCGGAATGGTTGCAGCGCTAGACATAGTACCTAATGCGGTAACATAAGCTGGCAGCATATTTTTAATTAAAGTTACCGGGCTTTGGCCCGCTTTGAGCCCTGCAATCGTGTACATTGTAATGATGTACACCCAGTGCAAAATAACAGCCATGAGTAGCACAAAACCAAAGGTTTTCAAGGTGTGAAATACGGTGCCGTCAGCTGCCATTTGTGCGAATACGCCCGCAATATAGAACGGCAATAATGGAATGATGATTTTGCCAAGCAGCAGTTCAATAATATCGCGACCTTGATCAGACAAATCCTTAAGTTGCTGCGCCCGTGTGGCAGCAATGCCAAGACCAAAAATAAAAGCCAATATTAACGCCGTCATAATATCAAACACGGGTGTTAGCTTGACCTGTAAAAATGGCTCAAACTGGTTACCAGCGCCTGATTGCACCCCGTTGGTGATGTCTCCTAACATAGGTACAACAGCTGCAGCCACAAAAAAGGCAACCGTACCAGCAACAACGGTCGACGCATATGCAATACCAAGCGTACGCCCCAGCATCCGCCCCGAATTCTGCGGTAACCCTGCAATTCCACTCGTGATAAAGAATAAAATTAACAATGGAATAGTGAAGAACAGTAATTGCCCGAACAGTTCCTTAAAGGTGAGCAACAACTGAATAGCCCAAGCAGGTGTAAACAACCCAACCACTATCCCCGCTACAATCCCCAGAATTAATTTAATGATTAAACCCATTGTTGTTCTCTCTGTGTGTTCGCTGTGTTTGCGCTTGTTTCAAAGATCCCGCGAGTATAGCACGACCAACCGCCGGTGGAACGCCAATGCGGGGAAAGGTGGGGGACGTGCGGTGGTGGGTTGTGTTTGTTTTTTGTTAATGTAAAGTGGTGGTGTCATTACATAGTGAATTAATCTATTCCATCGAAAGGACTCACGAGTATGAGTAAAGTTGACTACATATCCACTATTAATATCGATTTAGGTGCGCGTTATACCGGTGTTTATTTAAACTTCCGTCAGCATACCCTGCATTGACATCTGCAAATAACGATACAGATTCACTTAGGTCATGTTTGTATCCAATGCCTGCAATTAACTGATCTAACGAAGCGCCACTGTAGCTATGGTGAAAATAATCGGTCGTCAGATAAAAATCGTCATTCAGCATGACTCGACCGCTTAATCCGTAAACGTCTGGCTTATAATCATCGAATTCAACGTAACGTGCTTCTACGCGATTGAAATGAGCATCCGTTGATGTCGGAACACTGGAAGCCATTGCGGCTCCTGAACATACTGTTGCCATCACTGAAGCTAATACTGCTTTTTTCATTTCATGCTCCATTATGTTGTGTGCAAATTGCACGTATTCGATCCACCATTCTGCTATTATTAAAGCGTGGGGTCTTCCCCACGCTAGTGGGGGGTGTTTCCAAGTAAAAAACAATGGAGCGAGTGATGAAAGAATTCCTAACGATTTCACTCTTTACGGTTTTTATAGCGTACGCTAAACCCAGCGGTGTCTGGCTTTGGCTAACGCTTTTCTTTTTACTTGTCGTCGTCAACGTCTCCATAGAAGCTGACAAAAACCGGAAATGACTAAGTCTTCCCCACGCCAGTGGGGGTGTTGTTACCAACGGAGTAAAATTGATCCACTGACACCAAGCTTATATCTAACGTCCTTCAATCAACTCTCCAAAGAGCTCCTTCACCTTCGCTTTGGCGTCAGTAAGCGCAACACGACCCTGTTCGGTGATTTCATATAACCGCCGGTCACGGCTGCCTGTGCGTTCATGGTAAGAGGTGAGATAGCCCTTTTTCTCTAGCCTATGCAACATCGGATAAAGAGTCCCCGCGCTGATCTCATAACCATGACCGCGCAGCTCTTCGATGATGCCAAGCCCAAAGATGGGCTCTTCGGCTGCGTGATGCAGAATATGTAAACGAATCAGTCCACCGTAAAGATCTTTATCGGTTATTTTCCGAACCTCATAAAAACGTAGCCAAAAAGCCGCCTACGACGCCGCTCCCTACGACTACTAGCCAGGGTGGCAGCTTCCAAAACATTAAGGCAACCAGTGCGATCAGAGCCAAGCCAAAGTCTTGAGGCGCGTTAACCGCACTTATCCATACAGGTTTATAAAGGGCGGCTAGCAGAAGGCCAACCACAGCCGCATTCACGCCACACAGCGCCGCTCGCATTTGAGTATTGCCACGTAGGCGTTCCCAGAATGGCAAAGCTCCCATTATCAGTAAGAAGGACGGCGTGAAGATCGCTAGAAGGCAGATCAAGCCACCTAACCAGCCGGATGGAGCTTCGTCCATAGAAGCTCCAAGAAACGCCGAAAAGGTAAATAGAGGACCAGGTACTGCCTGCGCAGCACCATATCCTGCTAGAAAAGCGTCATTGGAAACCCAGCCGGATGGAACTACCTCGGCTTGCAATAACGGCAGTACGACATGCCCACCACCAAAGACCAGCGAGCCAGCACGATAAAAGGCATCCACCATTGATAGAGTCTGATTAGGAAATATAACTGATAACAAGGGCAAGCCCATCAGCAACGCAAAGAAAAGCATCAGCCAAAACACTCCTACTCGACGCCGGATGGCAATTGGCAAGGTGTCATGTACAGCTTCATTCTGAGGTTTGAAAAACAACAGACCAAAGATTGCTGCCATTACGATGACTCCAATCTGACCCCAAGCCGATGGCACCAAAAGCACAAAACATGTTGCCGCAGACATGATTGTGATGCGCGGGGCGTCTGGACAGAGGTTGCGGGCCATACCCCATACGGCTTGTGCGACTACGGCTACGGCCACCACCTTCAACCCATGAAGCACACCAGATGGCATCACATCACCGTAACTACTGATGCCTAGAGCAAACAGGATTAGGGCAATCGCTGAAGGAAGCGTGAAGCCTGACCATGCGGCCAGCGCTCCGGCATAGCCGGAGCGAGATAGCCCGAGGGCGATACCGACCTGGCTGCTCGCCGGTCCAGGCAGAAATTGACAGAGAGCAACTAGATCAGCATAGCTAAGCTCGGTCAACCAACGTCGCCGAGTAACGAATTCATCACGGAAATAGCCCAAGTGGGCAATTGGACCACCGAAAGAAGTCAAGCCCAACCTGAGGAAAATTAAGAAGATAACCCAAGGGCTGCGATCACCGGTAGTCGTGTCGGGTATGTTCATAACTGTGTCTCGCTCTGACAATCTAAATTGTCGAAATACGATATTGAAGTTCGATAATTAAGTAAACCCGTTATTGGTTATGTCCAAAAAATCACCGTTTATTGTAACTACCCCGTAAAATAATACAGTTCACTCGTAGAATTTCTTTTAAACTAAAACAAAGGAGTTTTACGATGAGCAAACGCATGACTGAAAGCCACATTGTGGCGATTTTAAAAGAAGCCGAAGCCGGTATGCCGGTTAAAGATAACTGCCGTAAGTACGGTATTGGTAATTCAACGTTTTATAAATGGCGCGAAAAATATGGCGGCATGGTCACTTACGAGTGGGTGCGCAGTGTTTAATGGCTCCAGACCAATTGGTTACTTTTTATCTCAGTGACATGAATGCACTGAGATCACCCACTACTTCCCGATACAGAAACTGCTGAAGATTTTGCTGAGGAGGTCGTCTGAGGTGAATTCCCCAGTGATTTCATTGAGGTGATGCTGGGTGAGGCGGAGTTCTTCTGCGAGAAGTTCTCCTGCGAGGCTACTTTCGAGGTGTTCCTGGCCAATGAGTAGGTGTTGGCGGGCTCGTTCAAGCGCATCTAAGTGGCGGCGGCGTGCCATAAAGCTACCTTCGTTGGTTGAGGTGTAGCCAACGCAATGTTTGAGGTGTTCGCGTAGTAAATCAATGCCGCGGCCGGTTTTAGCGCTCAAATGAAGTACGGGTATGCCGTTGATGTTTTCAATCAGGACAGGCTCATCGTTGAGGTCAACTTTATTGCGAATCACGGTGTATGGTAAATCGTCGGGAAGCTGTTCAAAAAACTCCGGCCAAATATCTTCTGGGTGAACTGCTTGAGTTTCAGTGGCATCCACCATAAACAACACGCGGTCCGCATTACGAATTTCGTCCCATGCACGTTCAATACCAATACGTTCCACTTCATCTGGGCTATCTCGCAGGCCAGCAGTGTCAATGATATGCAGTGGCATGCCATCAATTTGGATATGTTCACGGAGAACATCACGAGTGGTACCGGCAATCGCGGTCACAATGGCAGATTCTCGCCCGGCAAGTGCGTTTAACAGCGATGATTTACCTGCGTTCGGACGGCCAGCAATCACCACTTTCATACCTTCACGCAGTAGTGTGCCTTGCTTGGCTTGCACCATCACTTGATGTAAGCGATCGATGATGGCCTCGAGGTCAGCCGCAACTTTACCGTCACTTAGGAAGTCGATTTCTTCATCGGGAAAATCAATGGCAGCTTCTACATACATGCGTAGATGAATAACCTGGTCGACGAGTTGATCGATTTCATGAGAGAAGCCGCCTTGTAAGCTTTGTAGGGCGGCTCTTGCGGCTTGCTCAGAGGTGGTTTCAATCAGGTCGGCAATGGCTTCGGCCTGGGTTAAATCCAACTTATCATTAAGGAACGCGCGCTCGCTGAATTCGCCGGGGCGAGCAGGGCGTACACCAGGAAAATCTAAGATGGCCTTAATGATCATGTCGATAATAATGGGGCCGCCATGCCCTTGAAGCTCGAGAACATCTTCACCAGTAAAAGAGTTGGGGCCTTCAAAGAACAAGGCAATACCTTCGTCTAAGACAGTCCCGTGCTGGTCCTTAAATGGTAGAAACTCCGCGTAGCGGGGGCGAGGGCAATGCCCTAGCATGCCTTCGGCTACGGTTCGTGCTGCCGGTCCGCTAACGCGCACAATACCGACACCGCCACGCCCGGGAGGCGTGGCTTGAGCAACAATGGTATCGGTTGTTAGTTCCAAGCTCATAAAGAATTACTTCTTACGACGGTCCATTAAGCCTTGCTTCTCAAGACCACGGTAAATCCATTGCATTTGACCGATGGTAATGAGGTTGCTGCTGAGCCAGTACAATACAAGGCCCGCCGGGAACCATAAGAAGAATACGGTAAAGATAACCGGCATATATTGCAGCATTTTCTGTTGCATCGGGTCGGTTGCTGGCGTTGGCTGCAACTTTTGCATGATGAACATAGAAGCACCCATTAGAATTGGCAACACGAAGTAAGGGTCACGTGCTGACAAGTCGTCAATCCACAAAAATAGTGGTGCATGGCGCAATTCTACGCTTTCTAACAATACCCAGTACAAGGCTAAGAATATAGGCAACTGTAGCAGCATAGGTAAACAGCCGCCCAGAGGGTTCACTTTTTCGTCTTTGTACAGCTTCATCATCGCTTGCGACATTTTTTGACGGTCGTCGCCATAACGCTCACGTAGTGCTTGCATTTTTGGCTGAATCATCCGCATTTTAGCCATAGAAACATATTGTTTCTTGGTTAACGGATACAACAATATTTTGATGATGATGGTGATAGCAATGATCGACAAGCCCCAGTTCACCAGCACGCTTTGTACCAATTGTAGTAATTTGAAAATCGGCTGTGCAAGCCACCACAAAAAGCCGTAATCGACGGTTAGGTCAAGATACTTGGCTACTTTAGCCATGGCGTCTTGGTCTTTCGGGCCAATAAATAATGTCGCACGAATCTCAGCGGTTGCACCTGGGGCTACCATTGCGACTGGGTACATCAATCCCATGATAGCTTGATCACCATTGACGACGCGGGAGAAAAGTTGTTTTGTACCTTGGGTACGAGGGATCCACGCTGATACGAAATAGTGTTCCAACATGGCCACCCAACCTTCATCAGTGGCATGGTTTAAGCGCGCGTCACGCATGTCATCGAACGAGTATTTCTCGTAACGGTCTTGGTCCCATGAGTAAGCACCGCCTTTGTAGGTTGGCATCATCATGTTGCCTGAGCCGCCGCTCATGACTTGCTTCAATTGAGCGTAAAACTGCATTTGTTTGTGTTCGTTGGTATGGTTGTTGATGGTGTAAACCACATCAACTGCGTATGAACCTGCAGTGAAGATAAAGGTCTTGGTGTACTCGATGCCATTGGCAGAGTAATGGAGCGGTACTTCAAGCGTATCCCCAGTCATTTGGTAGCTTGATTGTTCTACGTGGAACACTGGGCGACCTTCGGCTGAATCTGTGCCGTGTGTACCTACTAAACCCGATTGTGCGATATACAGTTGGTTCGGGTCGGAATGCAATAACTCAAATCGCTCTGCTGAATTGTGGGTACGTGCGAAATGAAGGAGTTGTGCGTTAATCACGTCACCGCCGTGGGTGTCGATGACTATATCAAGTACATCGGTGGTGACACGAACAGTTTGGCTGCGGGTTGCGCTTGGTGTTGCTGGTGCATGGCTGCTGGTTGCTTCAGGTACGAAGCTCGCGCCCGCATCAATACTACTGCCTTGCGCTACGGGAACACCAGATTCCATTGCCGGCGGCTGGGTAGGCGTTACTTGTTGTGTACCCGGCGGTGCAGTATCAATAAGCCAGTTTTGATAGAGGAAAAAGCTCACTACCAAGAATGCAATAAACAAGATAGAACGTGGCGAATTCATAAGTCCTTCGTCTCTGTTTTACTGTGATTCGTTGTATCCGCTTCACAAGTTGGTTTGCTTGGAACCGGGTCGTAGCCACCGGGGTGTCCAGGGTGACATTTAAGAATACGCTTACTGGCAAGCCAGAAGCCTCGAATGATACCATGAAATTGGATTGCTTCGATGGCGTATTGCGAACAGGTTGGTGAAAATCGGCAACGAGGCCCAATCAGCGGACTAATAATCAGCTGGTAGAGTCGGATGATTCCGATAGGTATTGCGCGCAACGCTTGCTTATAGTTCGCCATAAATAATCCAACCGTTGTTGCAATTCTTCGTTAGAAAGATCTGCAACGCCGTTTTTACCAATCACGATAATATCGAATGCCGGTATTTTATGCTGTTTTAGCCGAAAACTCTCGCGAATCTTGCGCTTAATACGATTTCGATCAACTGCGCGTTTCGCCCGTTTTTTGGAAAGGGTAATACCAAGTCGGGGAACACCCAGATTATTAGGAGTGGCAAGCATGGTGAGTTCAGCCGTGACAGCTTTCACCAAGGGGTTGTCGAAGACTGTTTGGAAGTGCGCGGGAGTTAATAGCCTTAACTCCCGCCCGTAAGCGTAGCTCTGCTTCAATGATTATGCAGAAAGAACTTTACGGCCTTTGGCGCGACGGCGAGCCAAAATTTGACGACCGCTTTTAGTTGCCATACGAGCACGGAAACCGTGGTTGCGCTTGCGCTTCAGTACGCTTGGTTGAAATGTTCTTTTCATGACGTTAATTCCGTATTCGGGTTACCTATAAATTTAGAGCGCGAATTCTAACGATTAAAAGGATCAAAGTCAACGTAAAAAGCTATCCACAAATAAGATATAATAAAGTATTTGCTTGTGGATAAATTACCTTTTCTATGGGTCGCCTTTTGCCGCAAAAGCTAGCGATCGTGAGGGGCTTTTAGTACAATAATTTTGTTGATTTGATGACGTCGTTGCTAGGATCGAGAGGGATCGGCATTGGCTCATCGACGCTAATAATTATAAAAGATAACAACGGGAGACAGGTGTGAATAAATCGCTTTGGCAATTATGCGCGGAAAGACTGCAAAGCGAACTTAGTGCGCAAAACTTCAATACCTGGATCCGTCCGTTGCAATCCGAGTTCGACGGGAATGTGCTGATTTTGTATGCACCAAACTCTTACGTCGTGGATTGGGTGAAGGATAAGTACTTGAATCAGATTAACGAGTACTTGACTGCATTTGCTTCTGCACGTAACGAGGAATCGCCACGCGTTGCTTTTCGGGTGGGGGGAATCGAAACTAATGCTGGAGCTTCACCAGTGCAGGGCGGTTCGAATGGTTCGCAAATTAGCACGGCGACGGTAACTCGTCGGCAAGCACAACGTGCAGCCTCTTGGAGCCAAAATGCAACTCCGATGCCAGCATTTGAGAGTAACATTGATGAGGAATATACCTTTGACAACTTTGTTGAGGGTAAGTCGAATCAACTCGCATTAGCTGCAGCGCGACAGGTTGCTGAGAATCCTGGTGGCGTCTATAACCCTTTATTCGTCTACGGGGGGACGGGGTTAGGTAAAACCCACTTATTGCATGCGGTGGGGAATGCCATCCTTGCTCATAAAAAAGACGCGAAGGTTTTCTATATGCGCGCCGAACGGTTCGTGCAAGACATGGTAAACGCGTTAAAGAACGGTACCTTAGACGAAATGAAGCGTTATTATCGGTCGGTCGATGCGTTATTGATCGATGATATTCACTTTTTCTCGAACAAAAAAGGCACACAGGAAGAATTCTTCCATACGTTCAATGCGTTACTTGAAGGTAACCAGCAAATTATTCTCACCAGTGATCTCTACCCCAAAGAAATTGAGGGGCTCGAAGATCGCTTACGTTCACGGTTTGGTTGGGGTTTAACTATTGCTATTGAGCCACCCGAGCTAGAAACTCGCGTCGCTATTTTGATTCGCAAGGCACAAGAACGTGGTATCCAATTACCCCATGAAGTAGCATTTTTTATTGCGAAGCGGCTACGTTCTAACGTTCGTGAGCTCGAAGGTGCGTTGAACCGATTGGTTGCTAACGTGAACTTAACCGGGCGTGCCATTACTATCGACTTCGTCCGTGAAGCCTTACGTGATTTAATTGCCGCTCAAGAAAAGCTCGTCACCATTGAAAATATTCAAAAGACAGTGGCAGAGTATTACAACATCAAAATGTCAGATATGCTATCTAAGCGTCGCACCCGATCAATTGCTCGGCCGCGGCAAATGGCAATGGCGTTAGCGAAAGAATTAACCAACCATAGCCTTCCTGAAATTGGGGATGCTTTTGGGGGACGTGATCACACGACTGTATTGCATGCATGTCGGGTGATTGCGGAGTTAAAAGATTCACAGAACGATTTAAAAGAAGACTACCGTAACTTAATACGCACGCTTTCAGCGTAAGCAAAAACGCACAAAAGCGGCCAAGGACAAACAACAGGGGAAAGTGGGTATGAATTTTTCCATCAGTCGTGATGCTTTTTTAAAGCCACTTCAAGTTGTCAGTGGAGCAGTAGAACGACGGCATACCATTCCGATTTTATCGAATGTGCTGATTCAAGTAACACCTGAGATGGTCCGTATGACAGGAACCGATTTAGAAGTTGAGTTGGTTTCCTCATGTGCCATTGAGAACGGGGTAGAAGGCAAGGTAACGGTACCTGCGAAAAAACTTGTCGATATCGTTCGTAGCTTACCTGATGGTGCAATTGTGCAGTTTAGCGCTGAAGGCGATAAAGCAACGATTCGGTCTGGGCGTACCAAGTTCACGCTGGCGACATTATCAGCGCAGGATTTCCCAAATATTGAAGATTGGGATAGCGATATTCAGCTCGTGACCACCCAATCGGTTCTTAAAGGATTAATGGAACGTACTCATTTTTCCATGGCGAACCAAGATGTGCGTTACTATTTGAATGGTATGCTGTTTGAGACCGATGTGAACTTGATACGCACGGTGGCGACTGATGGTCACCGTTTGGCGCTTAGTAGCTGTGAAATCGGGCAGCCAAACTTAGGTGCTCGCCAAGTTATCGTGCCACGCAAAGGGGTTATGGAATTGCTGCGGCTACTTGATGATAACGATAGTGAAGTGCGTGTTCATGTCGGCAACAACCACATCCGTATTGAAACGAATGGTATTGGTTTCACCAGTAAGTTAGTCGATGGGCGCTTCCCTGATTATCGTCGCGTATTGCCAAGTGCTGGCGATAAGACCGTTATAGCAGATCGTGAATTATTGAAGCAGGCTTGTAGCCGAGCAGCGATTCTTTCTAATGAAAAGTTCCGCGGTGTTCGGATTAACTTAAGCACCAACGAGATGTGTCTGACAGCTAATAACCCAGAGCAAGAATCGGCAGAAGAGGTGATCGAGGTCGATTACCAAGGTGCCCCGCTTGAGATTGGCTTTAACGTAAATTATCTCATTGATGTGCTCAATACGATTCAGGGCGATAAGGTGAAAATTAGTTTGTCAGGGCCAGACACGAGTGGCCTGATTGAAGACAGCGCTGATGATTCATCATTATATGTTGTTATGCCGATGCGCCTGTAATGGGTGCATGTGAGTTGATATGTATTTAGAGTCGTTGGCGATTACGAACTTTAGGAATTTTGCGACTGCAAATCTTTCGCCAAGCAAGACTTTGAATATAATTTTTGGCGCAAACGGTAGTGGTAAAACCAGCCTGATTGAATCGATTTATTGCTTAGGGTTTGGTCGTTCGTTTCGCTCGGGTACATATCGACAGCTGATCAGGCATGAGCAAGATAGCTTCATTGTGTTTGCTCGTGTGATTGATCAAAGCGGTCAACGACATCAGGTTGGGTACCAACGAGATGTGGCTGGAGATGTGCAACTGCGGATTAACCACGCCAAA
Organism: Pseudidiomarina indica; assembly: GCA_029279945.1. GTDB lineage: Bacteria > Pseudomonadota > Gammaproteobacteria > Enterobacterales > Alteromonadaceae > Pseudidiomarina > Pseudidiomarina indica_A. Next base: position 69,307 of record JAJUHK010000007.1, read on the forward strand.
GAAAAGCGCTTTTCAGCATTAGCACGCATGGTGCCCATTCAATTAATGACGCCTGAAAGTATTGAATTGGTTATTGGTGGTCCACGAGTACGGCGTCAGTATGTTGATTGGGGAGTGTTCCACGTGGAACATTCTTTCTATAACGATTGGGTTGGCTTTTCGAAGCTACTTAAACAGCGCAATAGCTTACTGAAGTTGAAGCGATTCCGAACTGAGCATGAGTATTGGGATCAGCAGTTTGCTACCTATGGTGAACGAATTCATCAGCATCGTCAGCAATACGTTGACGGTTTTGTTTCGGTATTAACAGATCGTCTTAGAGAGTTTCTGCCGAACTATGAATTCGAATTTCAGCTGAAATCAGGGTGGGATAAGGACCTTTCACTTGGCGATGCATTAGAGAAACATCGCGAACAAGATATACGATACGGCCATTCCACAGTGGGTCCTCATAAAGCTGAACTAAGGATTTTGGCTAATGGGGAAGAGGTGAAGAACTTGCTTTCCCGCGGCCAACTGAAGTTGCTGGTCGCTGCACTTAAATTAGTTCAGGGGGAGTACCTTCAGCATAAAACTGGCGTACAATGTATCTATCTTGTGGATGACATTACCGCTGAGTTGGACTCTGAGAGTCAATCGAAGTTTTGTGATGCGCTTGTTGCATCCCAGTCACAGGTTTTCGTATCAGCAATTGAGGGAGATCGTGTGTTGTCCTTCTTCAATAGCCAAGATACAAAAATGTTCCACGTGGAACATGGAACCGTCAAGGAAAAATAGAGAAGCTTATTATGGCAGAAAATAATTACGATTCGTCCAGTATTAAGGTCCTGAAAGGGCTTGATGCAGTTCGTAAACGCCCAGGCATGTATATCGGTGATACCGATGACGGCACTGGTTTGCACCACATGGTTTTTGAAGTTGTCGACAACTCCATAGACGAAGCACTCGCTGGGCACTGCAAGGACATTCTGGTTACGATTCATTCTGACGGCTCAGTTTCAGTCCGCGATGATGGTCGTGGTATTCCAGTCGATATTCACCCGGAAGAAGGTGTTTCGGCTGCGCAGGTTATTATGACTGTCTTGCACGCCGGTGGTAAGTTTGATGATAACTCATACAAAGTTTCCGGTGGTCTGCATGGGGTGGGTGTCTCAGTTGTCAACGCGCTATCGGACAAACTCTTACTGACGATTAAGCGTCAAGGTCACATTTACCAACAGACTTATCGCTTAGGTGAACCTGAAGCACCGATGGCGGTGATTGGTGATACCGATAAAACCGGTACTGAAATTCGGTTCTGGCCAAGCCCAACAATTTTTAGTGATATCGAGTTCCATTACGACATATTAGCGAAACGCTTACGCGAACTTTCATTTTTGAACTCAGGTGTTTCTATCATCTTGGTTGATGAACGTAATGAACGCCAAGACCATTTTAAATATGAGGGTGGTATATCTGCGTTTGTGGAATATTTGAATAAGAACAAAACGCCAATCCATCCACACGTATTCCACTTCACTCAAGAACGTGACGATGGCATTACAGTTGAAGTAGCACTGCAATGGAACGACTCGTTCCAAGAAGGCATATACTGCTACACCAACAACATTCCACAGCGTGATGGTGGTACTCACTTAGTTGGCTTCCGGGCTGCGTTGACGCGTACCATGAACTCTTACATGGAAAAAGAAGGGTTAAACAAAAAGTTTAAAACCAACGCAACCGGCGATGATGCCCGTGAAGGTTTGGTTGCTGTGGTGTCGGTAAAGGTTCCAGACCCGAAGTTTTCATCGCAAACCAAAGATAAGTTGGTTTCATCTGAAGTGAAATCGGCGGTCGAGCAGGCGATGAACGAGAAGCTGGCGGAGTTCTTACTTGAGAATCCTAACGATGCCAAGATTATCGTTGGTAAGATTATTGATGCTGCGCGGGCGCGTGAAGCGGCACGTAAAGCACGGGAAATGACACGTCGTAAGGGGGCTCTTGACCTTGCTGGGTTACCCGGTAAATTGGCCGACTGCCAAGAGAAAGACCCAGCCTTATCAGAACTCTACATCGTGGAGGGTGACTCTGCGGGTGGCTCTGCGAAGCAAGGGCGTAACCGCAAGTTCCAGGCTATTTTGCCATTGAAAGGTAAGATCCTCAACGTAGAGAAAGCGCGCTTCGATAAGATGTTAGCCTCACAAGAAGTCGCTACATTAATTACAGCGCTTGGCTGTGGTATTGGTCGTGATGAATATGATCCTGATAAAACGCGTTACCACCGTATCATTATCATGACGGATGCCGACGTCGACGGCTCGCATATTCGTACGCTGCTGTTGACGTTCTTCTACCGTCAAATGCCGGAAATTATCGAGCGTGGGTATATTTATATTGCCCAACCACCTCTTTATAAAGTGAAGAAGGGCAAGCAGGAAACCTACATTAAAGATGATCCAGGCCTGATTGAGTATCTTACCAGCTTAGCGTTAGAAGGAGCTTCATTGCACGTCAATAAGGATGCTCCTGGAATTGGTGGTACACACTTAGAAAAGCTTGTTAATGATTTCCAATTGGCGCAAAACCTCATTACTAACCGTTTATCGCGGCGGATGCCAGAAGAGTTCTTGCAACGCTTAATGTATGCGCCACGGTTAACTGAAGAATTGCTACGCGATGGCAATGCAATGGCGGAATGGGCGGTTAGCTTACAAGCTGACTTAACAGCAAATGATCTGTCCTCTTCAACCTATGAAGTGACGACAGAGTATGATGAAGAACGTAACTTGTACTTGCCAGTAGTGAATGTCCGTCGTCATGGTATCGTCACACCTTATACGTTGACTTACGAGTTCCTGGTTTCTCGTGATTATGAGCAATTGATTTCAATTGGTGAACGTATCAACGGCCTGATTGAGCCTAGCGGTTTTGTCCGTCGCGGCGAAAAAGATAAGCCAGTTGAGAGTTTTGCTGAAGCTGTTGACTGGTTACTCAATGAGTCTAAGCGCGGCATCTATATTCAGCGCTACAAAGGTCTCGGTGAGATGAACCCAGAGCAGTTGTGGGAAACCACCATGAACCCAGAAACGCGCCGAATGATGCGGGTGACCATCGAAGATGCGATTGCCGCGGATCAGTTGTTCACAACGTTAATGGGTGATGATGTAGAACCGCGCCGAGCATTCATTGAAACAAATGCACTGCAGGTATCAAATCTCGACGTCTAGCTAAATAGTTTACGAGTGAGCAAGCAAAAGAAAAGGGAGCTAACGAAACAGCTCCCTTTTTTAGCTTTGGAAACGAAGAATCTAGATCAATTACCAGAATCTTGTACCCTGTAGTTTAGTTCAAAACTGAAATATCTGCAATTTGTAGGAATAACTCCCGCAAATTTTGCAACAGCGCGAGCCGATTACGACGAACCGCTTCATCGTCGGCGTTAACAAGAACGTGGTCAAAGAACGCATCCACGGGTTCTTGTAGGCCAGCTAGGGCAGTTAACGCCTGAGTGTAGTCGCCTTGCGCTAACGCTTCTTTGGTAGCCGTATGCGCTTGTTGAATTGCTTGCGCTAACGCAATCTCTTGTTCTTCCTGCAGCAACGAAGCATCAACATCAGTGGGTAACTCCTGCTCGACTTTCGCTAAAATATTACTGACACGTTTATTGGCGGCTGCTAATGCTTCCGCTGGCGGTAATTGCCGGAATACGGTCACCGCTTTTACACGTTGATCGAAATCAACCGGGTTAGTCGGTCGGCGCGCAAGTACTGCTTGAATAGCGTCAACAGCAATGCCTTGTTCTTGATACCAAGTGCGGAAGCGACCCAAGAGAAAGTCAACAACATCGGTTCTCACTTGTTCAGCGGGTACGACGAGAATACCGCCGAAGCAGTTCAGTGATAATTGAACCAATTCCTCTAAATCGAGGGAGTAACCGCCTTCGACTAAAATCCGTAGTAGGCCTATTGCTGCGCGGCGCAATGCAAATGGGTCGCGGTCACCTTTTGGTGTCTGCCCAATACCGAAGATACCGACAAGGGTATCAAGCTTATCAGCCATAGCGACTGCTGCACCTTCGACCGTTTGCGGCAAGTGATCGCCTGAAAAGCGCGGTAGATAATGCTCATAAATTGCTGTTGCAACGCCTTCTGGTTCTTGGTCGTGACGTGCATAATGCATACCCATAACCCCTTGAGTTTCTGGGAATTCTTGCACCATTTGGGAAATCAAGTCGGCTTTACATAGGTAGCCTGCGCGTTCAGCGATGTTAGCTTGACCATTCAGCTTGCTAGCAATGGCTGCAGCAACAGTAGCAATGCGGTCTGATTTATCTTTAATTGACCCCAATTGTTGCTGGAACAACACATTGGCTAATGCGTCAACTCGGTCGGCTAACCGAACTTTCTTATCAGATTCAAAAAAGAACTGCGCGTCGGCGAGACGCGGGCGAACTACTTTTTCGTTCCCTTGAATAATTTGCTGCGGATCTTTCGACTCAATGTTGGTCACAAAGATAAATGCTGGTAACAGTTCACCTTGGTCATTTTCGAGCGGGAAATAGCGCTGATCGTCTTTCATGGTAACGATCAAGGGCTCTTTCGGTACTGATAGGAACTGTGCATCAAAGGTGGCAGACAGTACGACGGGCCATTCAACCAAAGCGGTGACCTCATCAACGAGATCGGGATCGTCAAGAACGTGGCCGCCAAGTTTTTGTGCCAACGTGGTGATGCCTTGTACGATACGCTCGCGGCGCTTATCGAAATCGGCTATAACCCAGACTGCCTCGAGCGCAGCTTCATAGTTATTAGCGTGGGTTAGGGCAGTGCCTTGTGGTGCGTGGAATCGATGTCCTTGCAAGAAGTTACTGGAATCAACTCCCATGATCTGGCCAGAAATAATATCTGTTCCATACATTAATGTAACCGTTTTAACCGGGCGAATGAATTGGGCGCTCCCAGAACCCCAACGCATGGGTTTAGGGATGGGTAATTTTTTCAATGCGTTAGCAACAATTCCTGGCAATAGTTCAGCTAACATTTGGCCTTTCACTGCTGCTTTATAAAGCAACCATTCACCTTTATCAGTAACCAAGCGTTCTGCTTGCGCTACTGTAATACCGTTACCCCGAGCCCAGCCTTCAGCAGCTTTCGTGGGCTGGCCGTTTTCATCAAATGCCATTTGTACCGCTGGCCCACGTTTTTCGACGACTTTGTCAGGCTGTTGGGCGGCTACTTCAAATAATTGTACGGCCAGGCGACGCGGAGTGGCGTAGGTTTTGACCTCACCAAAAGCAACATCATGTTCTTTCAGTAGGTTGGTCAATTGTTCGGTGAAGGCTTCGCTTAACGCACGTAATGATTTTGGCGGTAGCTCTTCTGTGCCAATTTCAACGAGTAGAGTTTCGTACTGCACGGTTAAGCTCCTTCTGTTACTGCTAAGTTGGATTGGACCAATGGAAACCCTAATGCTTCACGTGCCGCGTAATAGCTTTCTGCACAGCCTTTGGCCATGGTGCGAACACGCAGAATGTAGCGTTGTCGTTCGGTGACCGAAATAGCATTGCGGGCGTCTAACAGATTAAACGCGTGCGAGGCTCGCATCACCTGCTCGTAAGCTGGCAACGGAAGGTTCGCGGCGAGCAAATGCTCACATTCTTTCTCGCAGGCCTCAAACCGCGCAAACAGAGTTGCAACGTCAGCATGCTCGAAGTTATAGGTCGATTGTTCCACTTCGTTTTGGTGGAATACATCGCGGTAGTACATCTTGCCACGCGGGCCATCGGTCCAGACCAAGTCATAGATACTATCAACGCCTTGGATGTACATCGCCAAACGCTCTAAACCGTAGGTTATTTCACCAGCAACAGGCATACATTCGAGGCCGCCAACTTGCTGGAAGTAGGTGAATTGTGTGACTTCCATACCGTTGAGCCATACTTCCCAACCTAAGCCCCATGCGCCCAGTGTCGGTGATTCCCAGTTATCTTCGACAAAGCGAATATCGTGGACTAGCGGGTCAAAGCCCAGCACCTCTAATGAACCCAGGTAGAGTTCTTGCAGATTGTCCGGTGAAGGTTTCATCAGCACTTGAAACTGGTAATAATGTTGCAGGCGGTTGGGGTTTTCCCCGTAGCGGCCATCGGTAGGACGGCGGCAGGGTTGGACATACGCAAAATTCGCAGGTTCAGGGCCAACCGAGCGCAAAAACGTCATGGGGTGGAAGGTTCCAGCACCCACTTCCATATCGAGCGGTTGGACGATGGCACAACCTTGTTGCGCCCAATAATTTTGCAGGGCCAATATGAGCCCTTGAAAGGTTTTTACATCATAGCTTGCCATGCGATTTCTCGTGCTGATTTTTAATTGAAATTAGCGTAAATTATACCCTTTGTTGCCCCGAGGTTACAGGATACCATGCGAAATGACGATAACAATTCAGCGCTGCCATTGGTGTGGCACAGATCCTGACTACGTTCACTATCATGATACGGTATGGGGGCGACCAGTACGAGATAGCCAAGAGCTATTTGCCAAGTTGTGCCTCGACGGACAACAAGCTGGATTAAGCTGGATAACTATTCTACGAAAACAAACGAATTACGAAAATGCATTTTGCCAGTTTAATCCATATGACATCGTGCAAATGCCGACAGCCCAACGTGACGCACTAATTCATAACGCTGGGATTATCCGCAACCGCTTAAAAATCGAAGCGATATTTAAGAATGCAGAGGCTTACATTGCGTTAGCCGAAAAGGGTATCGCTTTTAATGACTTGCTCTGGAGCTTTAGCGCGGGGAAGCCACGGATTTTCGCGCGCCAAGGTGGTGATATACCAGCCACCGATGAGGTCTCAGATGCGATGGCCAAGGCGTTAAAGAAAGCGGGTTTTAGTTTCGTTGGTAGTACTATTTGCTACGCATTTATGCAGGCAGTTGGGATGGTGAACGACCATACTGTTCACTGCCATTGTTATGAGCCGGTTTGCGCTGAAATGCGTGAATTTTCACTTTAAATTGAGATGATTATGGTTGAGATTGTACGGGTGGATTACCACAACCCGAGCCACCGAGAGGCTGTATTAGCCTTGTTGAATCATTACGCCTGCGACCCAATGGGAGGCGGTGAAGCACTGCCAGCAGCGACCCAAACTACGTTGCTGGATGAGATGGCAAAACGCCCTCAGATTTGCTCGTTTTTAGCCTACCTTGAGGGTAGCCCAGTAGGTTTGGTGAATTGTGTCGAAGGTTTTTCCACGTTTGCCGCAAAGCCGTTGCTCAATATTCATGATATTGCAGTCCTTGATGGCTACCGTGGTAAAGGTATTGCGCAGCAACTGCTTGCTGCGGTCGAAGCTGAGGCAAAAGACCGTGGCTGTTGTAAGCTGACGCTTGAAGTGTTGCAAGGTAATAAACCTGCGCAATTGGCATATCGTAAATATGGTTTTGCCCCTTATCAGTTAGATGCGGCCATGGGGAAGGCGGAGTTTTGGCAAAAACCACTGGCATCAGATGAGTAGCTACCAATGACTCATGCTGCAACCACTCAACTAGATACCATAGGACTACGTTGTCCAGAACCGGTGATGATGGTGCGCGTTGCCATGCGTAAGTTAAATGTGGGTGATGTGTTAGAGGTTATCGCAGATGATCCAGCGACCACACGTGATATTCCCAGTTTTTGTCGTTTTATGGATCATGAACTTCTCAGTGCTGAAACCACAAGGACGCCATACCGTTACCTGATTCGTAAAGGGAATTAGCTTCTATCTACCAAGCCTTTCAATAACAAGCCGCTGGCAGTGAGAGCTGCACAGCGGCTTGTTTGTTGGTGCCTGTAGTTTGCTTAAACGCGCTCAAACACGGTCGCAATACCTTGGCCGAAACCAATACACATGGTCGCTACGCCTAAGGTCGCATCTTGTGCTTCCATTAAATTAATCAGCGTGGTTGAGATGCGCGCGCCTGAACAGCCTAACGGGTGTCCTAGCGCAATTGCACCCCCATTGAGGTTCACTTTCTCGTCCATAACATCAAGTAAGCCCAAGCCTTTTAAGACCGGCAACGACTGCGCTGCGAACGCTTCGTTGAGTTCCCACAGGTCGATATCGCTCACCGACAAACCCGCGCGCTTGAGTGCTTTTTGAGTGGCCGGAACTGGGCCGTACCCCATAATGGATGGATCACATCCTGCCACAGCCATGGCGCGAATACGTACGCGTGGTTTCAACCCGAGTGCTTTTGCTTTGTCGGCAGACATAAGCAATACCGCTGCGGCACCGTCAGATAAGGCTGACGATGTCCCTGCTGTGACAGTACCGTTCACTGGGTCAAATACAGGGCGAAGAGTTGCTAGTGTTTCCACAGTAGTATCAGGACGAATGACTTCATCGGTTGTTACCAATTGCAACACGCCATCGGCATCGTGTCCTTCAATAGGTAGAATTTCATTTGCAAACCGGCCTTCCACGGTGGCTGCGTGTGCTCGTTGATGCGACCGAGCACCAAAAGCATCTTGCGCCGCGCGGTCGATGCCAAACTTGCGTGCTAATAATTCTGCGGTCATCCCCATGCTACCAGCCGCACGAGCAACTGATTTGTTAAGTCCAGGGTGGAAATCAATCCCGTGATCCATAGGTACATGGCCCATGTGCTCAACACCGCCAGCCATCATGATATCGCCGTCACCGAGCATGATCGCCCGTGCAGCATCGTGAATAGCTTGCATGGATGAACCACATAAACGGTTCACGGTTACAGCGGCAACGTGGTGCGGGATGCCAGCCAACAATGCCGCGTTACGACCCACGTTAAAGCCTTGTTCTAAGGTCTGTTGCACGCAGCCCCAGTAGATATCTTCAAGCTCGTTTACGTCAACTTGTGGGTTGCGTTCAAGCAAACCTTTCATCAAATGCGCCGATAAGTCTTCGGCGCGGACGTTACGAAATACCCCGTTTTTAGAGCGTCCCATTGGGGTACGAATACAATCGACAATCACTACATCTTTCATAGAATCCTCCGTTAGCGCGACGCGATGACTTAACCGGCCAGGTATGACTTGCCTGACTTCGCCATCTCTCGTAGGCCATCGGTTACGTGATACATTTCACCTAAGTGTGCATACTTGTCAGCAAGGGCAATAAAGTTGTCCAAGCCGATGGTTTCTAAGTAACGGAATGGACCGCCGCGGAATGGAGGGAATCCAAGCCCGTACAACAAGGCGATATCACATTCTGCTGCGGATGCCACGATGCCTTCTTCAAGGCAACGCACACACTCGTTGATCATCGGAACCATGCAGCGTGCGATAATTTCATCAGCGTCCATGGTTTTATTGGTAATGCCAAGTAGTTCGTACACTTCCGGCGCCTGCTCTTTCGCTGGGCGACCTTTTTTGTCGACACCGTAGTTATAGAAACCTTTGCCATTCTTTTGGCCAAAGCGTTCTGCTGCTGCCAGTTTGGCAATGACGCCGTTGTTATCCCGTGGCATTCGTGTTGGGAAGCCATCCGCCATCACCACGGTGCAATGATCAGCAGTATCAATGCCAACCACGTCAGTCAGGTACGCTGGACCCATTGGCCAGCCAAATTGGCGTTCCATGATTTTATCGATAGCTGTGAAATCTACGCCTTCGTCAACTAAGCCGCTAAAGCCAGCCAAGTATGGGAAGAGGACCCGGTTGACCAAGAATCCAGGGCAATCGTTTACGACAACAGCGGTTTTACCCATCCGTGATGCATAGGCAACAACTGCAGCGACAGTTTCGTCAGAGGTGTGCGCGCCGCGAATCACTTCAACTAATGGCATTTTATGCACAGGATTAAAGAAGTGCATACCACAGAAACGGGATGGATCGCGTAGGTTTTTCGCCAACCGATCAATAGAAATGGTCGAGGTATTCGATACGATGATGGTGTCGGCATCGACGATGTCTTCCATCTGTGCCAGTACTTTACCTTTTACATCGGGGTTTTCGACCACGGCCTCAACAACAATATCAACGCCTTTAACAGCTTCATCAAGCAGGGTTGGGGTGATGGACGACAGCACCTGTGCCATCTTCTTATGATCCATACGACCACGTTCCACCATTTTGCCGAGGATGTTGCTGGCTTCTTTCATGCCTAAATCCAACGCTTCTTGGCGGATATCCTTCATGACTACGGGCACGCCTTTATAAGCTGACTGGTAAGCAATACCGCCGCCCATAATACCCGCACCTAATACAGCCGCACGCTTAATTTCTTTGGTTGCTTGTTTGGTTGCTTTTTTGGCTTTGCTTTTGACCAATTGGTCGGCTAAGAAAATCCCAACTTGTGCACGGCATGCATCGGTTTGGGTGAGGCCAACAAAGGCTTCATTTTCTGCAATCAGTGCTTCTTCACGATAATGTTTTGCACCGTCCTCAATCGCTTTGATGGCGGCGTGCGGAGCAGGGTAGTGCTTACCAGCTTGCGCTGCAGCCATGGCTTTTGCGGTCGCAAACGTCATGGTTAATTCGGTGTCGTTGGCTTTTAATGGCTCAAGTTTTGGCTGGCGTTTTGCGCGCCAATCAAGCTCATCATTGGCCGCTGCTTTAACCATTTTAAGTGCCGCTTCGCGCAGTTTTTCAGGTGCCACTACTGCATCGACCAAACCGATCTTCAATGCTTCTTCTGGGCGATTGTTTTTTCCGGTCGTGATAAGTTCCATAGCGTTGTCTGGGCCAATGATGCGTGGGAGGCGCATGGTGCCCCCAAAGCCAGGAATCAAGCCAAGTTTTACTTCGGGTAAGCCAATCACCGCGGTTGTGTCTAACACTCGGTAATCACATGCTAATGCTGCTTCACAGCCGCCACCTAAAGCAAACCCTGTGACCGCTGCTGCCGTTGGAACTGGTAAATCCTCTAATTGGTCGAAAACGCGTGAGGCTTTGGCGACCCAGACTTTGGTTTGTTCAACATCGGCGAATAACGTTAAAAATTCGGTAATGTCAGCACCAACAATAAAGGTTGGTTTTGTACTGGTAAGGATAACGCCGCGTAAATCTTTGTTAGCGGCAAGTGCAGAAAGGGCTTGGCTGAATTCTTCCAAGGTTTTCTGGTCAAACTTGTTGACTGAGCCTGCCGCTGCAAACTGCAGATCGGCAATCCCGTCTTCAACAAACTCGACCCGAATGCTATCACCCTGATAAATCATGTTCGGTCTCCTTGAGCAGTTACTGATAATCAGATTGCTTTCGGTTAAAGTGGTTTCTATAGTCGTTATAGAGTGTCGCTCGAATAGGGCAAATTTTCAATCTATTTTTAAACGTGCGTTTGAATTATGACTCAGAGGTTTCAATCTTGGCATGCTATCGCGGTCGGCATCTTGTTCAGTGCCTGCCTCATGGCTACATCAAAGGCTAACGCCGAATCGGACAACGTTGTTACTCAGCGCGAGCAACAACGCAAACTTTTTTTGCAGGCTGAGGCGTCATTAGACCGGCGCCGTATCAGTGAGTTTGAGCAATATTATGAGCAGCTTGCTGAGTATCCGTTACGACCTTATTTAACAGCGCAATATTTGCGTGAGCGAGCGCGCACCGATGAAGGTGAACGAGTCCAGCAATTTCTTGCTGAACATGAGCTCTCGCCGCTGGCTCGCTCGGTTCGTCAAGCTTGGCTTGATCGCTACATGCGGCAGAAAAATTATGGTGCCTTTCTTGAGCTGTCAGCGCAATCGGGCAATCTCATCAGTGGTCGTGCGCAATATCAATGTTTCGCGGTAACGGCGCAGCTGGAGCTACAGCCCGAATCCAGGGAAGCGACCTTACGGTTGGTGGACAAGATATGGCTGTCCGGTGAGTCTTTACCAAAATCATGTGATCCGCTATTGAAAGAATGGGAAGAAGCGGGATTGCGCACGCCAGAACTGGTGTGGCAGCGCGTGGTACTCGCTGGCAACGGTGGGCGACATACGTTAATTCCATATTTACAACGTTTATTACCTGAGGATATGCAGTATCTAGCGGAGCATTTTTTGCGGGTACGGCGGAATCCTGGAGCCATTGCTCAATTTAAATATCTGCGCGGTGATTATCCGCAGCATGAAGCACAGATTGTCGCGTATGGGTTTGGACGGATGATTTGGCGTGAGCCCGATCGTGCGTTACGGGCGTGGCAACGGCTACCTGAGCATATTCAGCTGACCCCTGAGCAAGACTTAAAAATTCGCCAGACGTTTGCTATCGCGTTGAGTGCAAAAGGCCATCCCCATGCAGCGCAATGGTTAGCACAACTTGCCCCCGATGAGCATAACGATGTGACATTGCATTGGCTGCTAGCACAGTGGCTACGCGAGCAAGATTGGTCGAGCATTATCGCTTACATCCCCCAATTACCCGAGGAACAACGTGATTCTGAGCAGTGGCAATACTGGTTTGCGCGGGCGTTATTAGAGCAACAACGCACCGATGCAGCGTACGCCGTGTTCGAACGGTTAGCGCAACAGCGGAGCTACTACGGCTTTTTAGCGGCTGCCCATGTGCAACAACCATTGTCGCTCAGCCATACCCCATTACACGTCGACGACGAGGTGTTGCGGCGTGTGCAGCAACTACCTGGTGTGCAGCGCGCTTATGAATTACTGCAACTGGACCGAACCTTATCTGCACGACGGGAATGGAACGCTTTGCTTGAACACTTGTCGGCTACCGAGCAACGTGCGTTGGCACGAATCGCGCATGAGTGGGGCTGGCATGACCAAAGTATTTACACGTTGGGATTGTTGCAGGAATTTGATGCCGTAGTGGAGCGTTTTCCATTAGCATTTTTTGACTTACACGAGCGTTACGCGAGCGCTGCGCATATTGATGTAAACTGGGCGCTAGCTGTTTCACGGCGGGAGAGTGCGTTTCGGGTTGATGCTCGCTCCCATGCTGGTGCATACGGTCTCATGCAACTTTTGCCAAGTACCGCCAAGTTGGTTGAACGTGCTGATGTCAGCCCCCATGATTTATATCAACCGGCTCGGAACATACGGTTAGGTACTCGTTATTTGGCTAATTTACAGCGCCGTTTGGACGGCAATTGGATCTTAGCGACAGCGGCGTATAATGCCGGTATTTATCGCGTGGTGGAGTGGCTGCCAGCCGAAGGCATGGAAGCTGATCGCTGGATTGAACTTATCCCTTACGCAGAAACCCGCAATTACGTAAAACAAGTGGTGATGTATCAACAAATTTACCACGCGTTACGCACACAGGAATATCACCCCCAGTTATTTGCTGAGCTAGTTCCTATGCGCGTAAGCGCAGCGCAGTATCAACGTTAGGAAGGTCATGAGCGGATATCAGGTGCCAAGCGCGCCAGCGACACATGAAATCATTATTAAAAACAGCCGTTTTATAGCGTCACTGTGGCCCGTCACCAGCGCCGCTGAACATCAGCACCATTTGCGCTATTGTCAGCAACAGTGGCCGGGTGCAACCCATTATTGTACGGCAGCGATTTGGGGAGCTCCCCATGATAGCCAAACCTATGCGATGAGTGATGATGGCGAACCCTCGGGTACTGCTGGCCGCCCGATGTTTCATGTACTGCAAGCCAGTGGCTTAGGTGAAGTTTCAGTGATTGTGGTACGTTATTTTGGTGGTATTAAGTTAGGCACGGGAGGCTTACAGCGGGCGTACAGTCAGGCAGTAAGTGAAGTCCTTAAGTGTGTGACGGTTACGGCAAAAATATTACGCAAAACGGCTTATATCAACTACGATTATGCTGATCAAAGCGTGGTAACCCATACCTTACAAAAGTATGATGCCATTATCGAAAAGCAGGATTTTACCGCCGCGATTAAGGCACAGTTACGCGTCGTAGCCGCTACCGCAGCACAATTACAAACGGATATAAAAAATATAACTCAAGGGCGTGTTTCCATGACCATCGCAAGCGAGGCCGATTAGTGCGATTCGCAGGCATTTTCAGAGTTCTCGGTTTACTGATTTGCTTATTTAGCATCACCTTAATACCGCCGGCATTGATTGCACTTTGGTATCAAGATGGTGGTGGGCTAGCATTCTTAGTCGCTTTCTCGGTAAGTATCGTGGTTGGGTTTTGTGTTTGGTATCCCAACCGTAAGCAGTACGCCGACTTAAAAGTGCGTGACGGCTTCTTACTGACCGTGCTGTTTTGGTCGGTGCTCGGCTGTGTTGGTATCTTGCCGTTTTGGTTTATCGGGGAGTTGGGGTTGAGCTTCACCGACGCCGCTTTTGAATCGTTTTCTGGACTCACAACCACAGGCGCCACAGTTCTTAGTGGCTTGGAAACATTACCCCATAGTATTTTGTACTACCGCCAGCAGCTGCAGTGGCTCGGTGGAATGGGGATTATCGTGTTAGCTGTTGCCATTTTGCCTATGTTAGGTATTGGTGGAATGCAGCTCTATCGGGCGGAAATACCCGGGCCACTGAAAGATGCAAAAATGACGCCCCGCATTGCCGATACCGCGAAGCATTTATGGTACATCTATGTTGCGCTCACGCTGATTTGTGCGCTTGCCTACAAACTGGCAGGGATGCATTGGTTCGACGCAATAGGACATGCGTTTTCGACGGTTTCCGTGGGTGGTTTTAGTACGTATGATGCTAACCTTGGTTATTTTGATAGTGCGCTTATCAATACGATTTGTGCCGTGTTTTTATTACTATCAGCGGTGAACTTTGCGGTGCACTACGCGGCAATTACTGGGCGTTCGTTACGCAGCTACACCCGTGATTCCGAAGTGCGTGCATTTATGTTGGTCCAAGTGACATTACTACTCGTGGTCTTTATTACGCTGCTAGCTCAGCAGGTATTCAGCTCACCAGGAGAGACGTTCAATCAAGCGCTGATTCAATCGGTATCAATCAGTACCACCGCTGGATTTACCACCACGGATTTCTCGGTGTGGCCGCTGTTTGTGCCTATCTTACTTATTCTTGCCAGTTTTATCGGTGGTTGTGCCAGTTCAACCGGCGGTGGGTTGAAGGTTGTACGCGTGGTGTTGTTAGTGCGGCAGGGGATTCGCGAACTCAACCGTTTAGTGCATCCCCAAGGGGTGTATTCCGTCAAACTGGGATCCCGCATTGTACCACCCCGTGTTGTGGAGGCTGTGTGGGGCTTTTTTGCGGCGTACGCGCTGGTATTTGTTGTGATCATGCTGGGATTGTTAGCTACTGGCCTCGATCAGGTCACTGCCTTTTCAGCTGTAGCTGCCTGCCTGAATAATTTAGGACCTGGTATTGGCGAGGTGGTAAAAAACTATGCTGAAATTTCTAGCACTGCCAAGTGGTTATTGATTGTGGCGATGTTGTTTGGACGACTGGAAGTATTCACCATTTTAGTGTTGTTAACCCCGAGCTTCTGGCGCAGCTAAAGGTTAGAAGAATAGTGCACCGGGTTGGAAGAGCCGCTCCACTTCACCGATATAATGCTTATCAACTAAGAACACAATCACATGATCATCGGTTTGCAAAATGGTGTCGTGGTGGGCGATAAGCACTTCGTTGCCACGTACAATAGCGCCGATGGTTGTTCCTGGTGGTAACTTAATTTCATCAATACTCTTCCCGACTACTTTGGAGGTTTGCTCATCACCATGCGCGATTACTTCAATGGCTTCAGCAACGCCCTTACGAAGTGAGTAAGCATTCACTATATCGCCTTTTCGAACTAATGAAAGCAGCGATGATACAGTCGCTCGTTGTGGGGAGATGGCAATATCGATCACGTGTTCTTGCATAAGGTCAACGTATGCTTGTCGTTGAATAAGCACCATAGTTTTCTTTGCGCCAAGGCGCTTGGCGAGCATGGCCGACATGATATTGGCTTCATCATCGTTAGTGACCGCGATGAATAAATCCATAGCATCAATATTCTCATCCATTAACAAGCGCTCGTCAGAAGCATTACCATGCAACACGGTTGTTTTCTCCAGCCGCTCGTTGAGCGCTTCAGCCCGTTGCTCGTGTTGTTCTATGAGTTTGACGTAGTGATCATGCTCCAACTGTGCCGCAAGACCGGCGCCCACGTTACCGCCCCCAGCAATTAAAATTCGCCGGTATTGGTTTTCAAGTTTCTGCATGGCTTCCATGACCGTGCGGATGTGGCGGGTATCGGTAATAAAAAATACTTCATCGCCAGCTTCAATAATGGTGGTGCCGGTCGGCTTGATGGCGCGACCACGGCGAAAAATAGCTGCCACTCGAGCTTCCGCAGTAGGCATATAACTCTTTAATGCGGCGATAGGGTGGCCAACTAACTTGCCACCATAATAGGCACGTACCGCGACTAAACTTGCACGACCACTGGCAAACTCAACGACCTGTAGCGCCCCTGGGTAATCGACCAAGCGCTTAATATAGGCAGTGACTTGCTGTTCTGGGGAAATAACGTGATCGACGGGGATATCATCTTTATGGAATATCTTATCGGCGTAGTCGCTGTATTCTTCGGAACGAATACGGGCAATACGTTTGGGTGTTTTGAATAAGGTATAGGCGATTTGGCAGGCCATCATGTTAATTTCATCGCTCGGCGTTACGGCTACGAGCATATCTGCATTTTCGCAGCCGGCCTGGCGTAACACACGCGGATGTGAGGCATGGCCTTCGATGGTTCTAATATCAAACTTTTCTGCGAGTGATTCAAGGTGACGTTTATCAATATCAACGACGGTAATTTCGTTGTCTTCTCCGACTAAGTTCTCAGCGAGTGTTGCACCGACATGTCCGCCGCCTAGAATCACTATTTTCATGGTCGTTTTTCCAGTTTTGCGTAAAAGAAGCCATCACCATCATGATCGCCTGGTAACCATTGCCACTCTACCGCACCATCGGGTTTGGTAGCAACTTGCTCGGCATCAGGGGTGCTCGCAAGAAACTGTGCAATTTGTTCGGTATTTTCATCAGGCAAAATCGAACAGGTGGCGTAGAGCAGCGTGCCACCAGGTTTCAGTAGGGGCCACAGGGTACGCAGGAGCTGATGCTGCAATGCGACTAGCTCAGTAATATCGCTGGCGCGACGTAGCCATTTGATATCTGGGTGCCGGCGAATAACACCAGTCGCTGAGCAGGGAGCATCGAGTAAGATACGATCAAACAGTTGCCCATCCCACCAGGTGGTCGTTGTGGCATCGGCCGCTTGCACCTGTGCGTGCAAGCGCAATCGTTGCAAGGTATCATGGACACGTTGTAAACGCTGTTCATCAACATCAATGGCGACCACTGTAGCGGTGGGCTGCCGCTCAATAATATGGGCTGTTTTGCCACCCGGAGCGGCACAACAATCTAAGACGCGCTCATTTGGCTGGGCATCGAGTAGGAACGCCGCGTGCTGGGCCGCAATGTCTTGTACTGATACCCATCCTTCAGCGAAGTGGGGTAAGGACTGTACATCGACCGCTTGGCTCAACTGAATGGCACTACTCAGTGGGGCGTGGGCGATTGCTTCGATACCCGCAGCAGCCAGCAAAGCTAAATACTCGTCACGGCTGGTGTGTTGCTCATTAATGCGCAGCCACATCGGCGCTTGGCGATTATTTGCTGCAAAAATTTGTGCTGCTTGATTAGGATAGCTGTTGCTAATACGGTCGGCTAACCACCGTGGATGTGCATGGCTTAGCTGTGGCTGCGCTGCAATGCGCTGTTGTAAGACAGGCCAGTGCCGTTGGATGCTACGTAACACCGCATTGACCAACCCCTTCTGCTTTCCTCGCTTGAGTAGTTGCGCTGCATCTACTGTAGCGGAAATAGCGGCATGCTCGGCAGCACCCATGTAGGTCAGTTGGTAAGCGCCCACTAACAACAGGCTATGAAGGGGGAGTAACTCACCTTTTAGGGGTTTATTGAGTTGTTCACTGACGATAACGTTTAATGCTGGCAAAAATCGCAAGGTGCCGTAGGCCAAGGCTTGTGCCATGCCTTTATCACGGCCATCGAGGGTTCGGGTCAAGGTGGGCAGAGCTTGACTGAGTGACCGCCCTCGTTCAATGACTTGAAATACAGCCTGCGCCGCGACGGCACGGCTTTTCGCACCAGGGCGGGCACTCATGCTTCCACCTGCGGTAATTGCGCACCGACAGGAAAGCAATCACTGCGACCATTCAAAAAATCGACCGCAGACATGGGCTTTTTACCCGCTGGTTGAAGCTGAGTCAGAAGCAGTGCGCCCTGTGCGGTTTGTATCGCAATGCCACGTTTGTCTGCTCGCAACACAGTGCCGGCCGGCTGCTTTGATGGCACGGCTTCCACTTGTGCGCGCCAAACTTTAATGACCTCACCGTTAGCTGCAACCAACCAACAAATTGGCCACGGATTAAAGGCGCGCACCCAGCGCTCTAATTCATCGGCGGGACGTTGCCAATCTAACTGTGCTTCTTCTTTGCTTAGCTTGTGTGCATAGGTGGCTAAACTATCATTCTGCGGCTGGGCTTTGCTGAGTAAATCGGGTAACTGGTGCAATGCGTCACATAGGGCTGTTGGGCCTAGTTGCGCTAGTTTTTCGTACAAACTGGCGGAGGTATCGTCGGCTAAAATGGGTAATCTAGCTTCAAGTAGAACGGGGCCGGTATCTAACCCAGCTTCCATCTGCATAATGGCTACCCCAGTTTCTTTATCGCCTGCCCACAGTGCACGTTGAATAGGTGCTGCACCGCGCCAGCGAGGGAGCAGTGAGCCATGCACGTTGATACAACCAAATTTGGGGATATCAAGCACTGCTTGCGGTAATAGGAGGCCATAAGCTACCACTACCATCACATCGGGGGTGTACCGTTGTAGCTGTTGTTGTGCATCAATGGATTTGAATGAAAGGGGTTGCTCGACGGGGAGGTGATGGTCGAGCGCTAACTGCTTAACGGCACTGGCGTGTAATTTTTTCCCGCGCCCAGCAGGGCGATCTGGCTGGGTATAAACGGCCACGACCTCAAATTGATCATCCGCTAACAGCGCAGCCAGATGCTGCGCTGCAAATTCAGGGGTTCCCGCAAATACGATGCGTAACTTATTCGCCATGGAGCCGTGCTTCTTTTTCCAGCTTTTTGCGGATGCGGTCACGTTTCAGAGGTGATAGATAATCGACGAACAGCTTACCATTCAAATGATCGATTTCATGTTGAATACAAATCGCCAATAATCCTTCCGCGGTTAAGCTAAACGGCTGCCCGTTACGATCTAACGCTTCCACTGTAACCTTGCCAGCCCGTTCAACTTTGGCATAAACGCCAGGGAAGGATAAGCAACCTTCCTCATTGGTGAATTCGCCTTCTCGCGCGGTAATTTCCGGGTTAATAAACACCAGCGGCGCGTTTTGATCTTCACTGCAATCCGCCACGAATAGGCGGTAGTGAAAGTCAACCTGCGTTGCGGCTAAGCCAACACCGTTAGATTCATACATAGTTTCCAACATGTCGTCGATTTGCTGGCGTAGCCTGTCATCGACTTCCGCAACTGGTTGTGCGACTGTGCGTAAACGCTCGTCAGGGTATTTCAAAATCGTTAATTTACTCATAACCTTTCATTCAATTGATTTAACTTAGCTAATTTTACCTTAATTTGAGGTCAAACACACGGATTTACAACCTTTGCGAGGTTCAGCATGGATGCAGAATTAGCTGAACAGGTGCTGGCCTTAGCAAGTGCACCTGCGCAGCATCGTAGATATCTACGTTCATTGGGTTCCCGCGAGCTGCTGCTAACGCATGCAAAGCGCGCTGACACGCCGATAGCACCGAGCCATGTACGGCATTTCCAAGACTGGATGCGGCAGCCCGATTGTTGCTATATCACCATTCGTGATAAGACTTATCCAGAACTTTTGCGTCAGATTGACGATCCACCGCTGGTGCTCTTTGTTAGTGGGAATGCCAAGTTACTGCAGGCACCACAAGTAGCAATCATTGGCAGCCGCATGGCCTCACCGATTGGCCTTCATACTGCGGACTATTTTGCTCGTGGATTGAGCCAAGCAGGTGTCGTTGTGAGTAGTGGATTGGCAACGGGAATTGATGGTGCGGCGCATCGGGGTGCGTTGCAACAAGGTACCACGCTGGCAGTACTGGCTAATGGCACTGATGTTTATTACCCACCTCGGCACCGTCAGTTGCAGCAACAAATTCGCCAAGCTGGTGTGTTGGTGTCAGAGTTGCCACCGGGGATGCCGCCCAAACGAGGGCTGTTCCCGCGCCGTAACCGAATATTAAGTGGCTTATCCTTATTAGTACTCATTATTGAAGCTAAAATGAGCAGTGGCACTATGTCGACAGCGGCATTGGCCAACGCCCAAAACAAAGATGTCTGGGTTGTTCCTGGCTCTATTTGGGATGTGGCGTTTAGTGGAAGTTTTAAGTTGCTTAAAGAAGGGGCGGGTTTAGCGACTTCGGTGGATGATATACTACAGGAGTTGAATTTAGCACCGCTGCCCCCATCTGATGGAATAACAGCATCAGCGCAAATTAATTCATCGCGAAGCTTGGCAAACGATCAATTGTTGGCTAATGTGGGATTGGAAGTCACTTCGGTGGATACAATTGTCGCGCGCAGTGGGCTACCCATAGCGATTGTGACAGAGCAATTGGTGATGTTAGAACTTGAGGGCTTGGTAACCTCGGTTCCAGGTGGTTACATCAGAATGGGGAGGCGCTAACGATGTTTGATATCCTCATGTATTTGTTCGAAAACTTTATTCATTCGGACATGGAAGTAGTCGTCAATCATGACGAACTCACTGACGAACTGACACGGGCAGGCTTCCATCGCAAAGAAATTCACAAGGCACTGGCGTGGCTAGAGCGGTTAGCTGATCTCCAAGACAGCCAAGCGGTTTCCTATCCCAATCAATCACAAAGTAGCAGTACTCGCATATATACGAGCGAAGAAGCGGCACGTCTGGATTGTGAGTGCAGAGGTTTTATCATGTATCTGGAAAACCTTGGGGTGCTCGATTTCGCAACGCGGGAAATGGTGATTGATCGCGTCATGGAGTTAGATATCCAGCAGTTCACGTTAGACGATTTGAAGTGGGTAGTTTTGATGGTTTTGTTTAACGTGCCAGGCCATGAAGAGGCTTACGATCAAATGGAAGGGCTCCTCTTCGAGGAACCAGAAGGTTTGTTACATTAAATGTCTGACAACTTTTTAGAACCACAGCCATTGGGGGTGCCATGCCCCCAATGTGAACGTGAGTTGCAGCTAAAAAAAGGACGTTACGGATTGTTTGTTGGGTGCAGCGGCTATCCTGACTGTGATTATATGACAGCGGCGGATTTTGACCCAGGCACCAATGTCATTTGCCCAGCTTGTCAGCAAGGTAAGCTGGTTCAGAAAACGAGCCGCTACGGCCGTTCATTTTATGCCTGTGACCACTATCCAGAATGCTCGTATTCGGTAAACTTGCCACCAGTGGCGCAGGTCTGCCCACTATGCGCGTTTCCTGTGTTATTAAAGCGTAAAACCGCAGCCGGTGAGCGACTTATCTGTGCAAATCATTCCTGTGACTATAAATCTTCGTTAAAATAGTTTCACCAACAGACCAAGAGAAGAATCACGATGAGCGAAGTAACCGATCCTTGGCAGTCAGCCAAGCAAGCGTTTGCGCAAGGTGAATTGTTAGCATATCCAACCGAAGCTGTGTTTGGGCTTGGCTGTGACCCGCGTAACGAAGCTGCGGTTCGTAAACTATTGGCATTGAAACAGCGGTCCAGTGACAAGGGGCTTATTTTGATTGCTGCTGATTACAGCCAGCTGATTGAATTTGTAGCCGATCATAAAATACCGCAGGACAAGCGCTACAGTATTTTTTCGCGTTGGCCTGGGCCAATCACATTGTTGTTACCAGCTCAAGCATCAGTGCCTGAGTGGTTGCGCGGCAAACATGAACACATCGCTGTGCGCGTCACTGCCCATGAACCAGCGTGGCAGCTCTGCAAAGCATTAGGTAGTGCATTAGTCTCAACCAGTGCAAATAGAGCTGGTCAGCCGGCCTTTACTACGGCGGCAGAAGTTCAACAAGCCTTTGGTGATCAACTGGGATGGGTGCTCGACGCGCCTGTTGGTCAGCTTAGTAAACCCACTCAAATTATTGATCCAATTCGCCAAACCATTATTCGGGAGTAGCCATGCACGACACCATGTTAGATCAGGTCAATGCGTACTTGACTGAATTACAAGACCGTATTTGCTCTGCGCTAGAAGCAGCCGACGGTCAGGCCACTTTTCAGCAAGACTCTTGGCAGCGCCCTGGTGGTGGTGGCGGGCGGTCGCGCGTGATGCGTGATGGTGCGGTGTTTGAACAAGGTGGTGTGGGGTATTCTCATGTGTATGGAGAGCAGATGCCGGCATCAGCAACAGCACATCGGCCAGAACTTGCGGGGCGTAATTTTAATGCGTGTGGTGTGTCATTAGTGATTCATCCGCGCAACCCTTACGTGCCGACGAGTCATGCTAATGTGCGGTTTTTCATCGCCGAAAAGGAACATGCCGAGCCGGTGTGGTGGTTCGGTGGTGGTTTTGATTTAACACCATTTTACCCATTTGATGAGGATATCAAGCATTGGCATCAGGTTGCTTATGATGCGCTGCAGCCGTTTGGTGACGAGCTTTACCCCAAATTTAAGCAATGGTGTGATGATTATTTCTATTTGCGTCATCGCGGTGAGACCCGTGGTGTTGGCGGTTTGTTCTTTGATGACTTAAACGAACGTGGCTTTGCGGAAAGCTTTGCGATTATGCGCGCGGTGGGCGATGCTTATGTCGATGCGTACCTGCCAATTGTTAAGCGTCGCAAAGATATGCCCTATAGCGAACGGGAACGACAATTCCAACTCTACCGCCGAGGGCGCTACGTTGAATTTAATTTGGTATGGGACCGCGGTACGTTATTTGGCTTACAAACCGGTGGACGCACCGAATCTATTCTCATGTCGATGCCACCGTTAGTTCGTTGGGAATACGGCTATGAGCCTGAACCAGGCAGCCCTGAGGCGCGTTTGTATCAGGATTACTTGCGCCCCCGGGATTGGCTTGAAGAACTTTAATCGGTATTGATCATGTGATGCGCAAGTTGGGTGAAGCGTTGTCGCAGTTGCATTTTTAGCAGCGGGTCACTTACTTGCTCATCTAATACTTGATACATACATAAGAGCCATTGATCACGCATGCGGATGTCAATGCGAAACGGCATGTGTCGTGCCCGTAGGCGAGGGTGACCGTACTGTTCTTCAAATAATGGCGGCCCGCCAAACCAACCGCTTAAGAATTCGAAGAATTTCTGTCTGATCATAGTCAACGGTTGGGGGTGTAATGCCAACAAATCTTTTGCCTTCGGATTCGTCTCCATGACATCATAAAATCGTTCGGCCATTGCTCGCACAGCGGCTTCACCACCGAGTTGCTCATAGATAGACTGTGGTGCAGGAGTTGCATTTTTTTTACGTAGGAATTGAAACATGGCGCTCTTTACAGTGTTCGGGAATCCAATCTCGCATAGTTTGTCACCGGCAATACATCATGCGTTTGCGGCACAGGTGAATTTACCGGTCACATACACCCGTAGTTTAACATCGCTCGGACAGTTTCGTCGCGCCGTAACTGCTTTTTTCCAGCAAGGTGGTATGGGTGCCAATGTGACGGTGCCCTTTAAAGAGCAGGCCTGCGCACTAGCGAGTCAGCGCACTGCCCGTGCTCAGCAAGCTGGTGCAGTGAATACCCTAGTTGCGACAGGATGTGGACAGCTGCTTGGTGATAACACCGATGGCATCGGTTTGGTTGCCGCGTTACATCAACATTGTCAGCAACAACTGGCGCAGCGGGCTATCGTAATTTGTGGAGCTGGTGGTGCTGCGCGGGGTGTTATTGGTCCATTATTAGCACAGCAGGTGAGCCAGATTATAATCGCAAACCGCACCTTAACACGTGCACAAGCACTAGCGGCGCAGTTTGCCGCGGCATTGCCAGCTACCACCAAACTTTATGCTTGTTGTTATCAGCACCTGGTGATTCCTCCAGGAGCGCTTGTATTGCAGGCAACCAGTGCGGGGCTGCATGGGCAGGTGCTACCAATTCGGTTACACGAGTTGGCTAAGGCGGGCTGCTTTTATGATATGCAGTATGGCGCATCAGCAACCCCGATGATGCAACTTGCCCAACAGGCTGGTGTTGCTCAGGTGTTCGATGGCTTGAGTATGTTAGTGGAACAGGCAGCCGCTGCTTTTCAATTATGGCACCCGGATGCCGTGCTCGATACCGCAGCGGTGTTGGCACAAATTCGTGCTCAATTGTAAGCCAATGTCGGACAAATAATTTTTCGTTAGTTAAGTCTTCTAGCTATAAGAGTGTCAGCGATTGCTTACTATTTGTTCTAAAAAAAACGATAGGAGGGCTAGTATTTGCTAATTAATGTGATAGTCTTCTAATTCAATTCAAGAGAATTGAACCAACACGTAGTACCCACCTTAGGGTGTGTTTAAAATCAGTTTCCACAACTGACGAAGATAACTATAAACGAGTTGTTGGGGCTTCCGCAGTATCCCGAAACCCTTGATAATAAAGGACTTTTGCGTCCGTGGACACCAGAGATTTTATGATCTTTTCCTGGTGCTTTAGGCATTTCTTCACAGACTTATCCACAGCGTTTCCACAAATCATACCCACCCTAAAGTAGCCAATGAAAGCGAGCTGTGGCATGCTTACCAGCAGAATCACGCAGCATCATTTGAGATAATAGCTATGGCAACATCTACACCTGTCGTTCCAAACAATCCATTTATTTTGGTGGATGGTTCTTCCTATCTATTTCGGGCGTATTACGCACCACCGCATTTAACCAATGCTGCGGGTGAGCCAACGGGAGCGATTTATGGCGTGGTGAACATGCTCCGTAGTTTGGTTACCAAGTACCAACCATCGCATATGGCGGTGGTGTTCGATGCTAAAGGGCCAACATTTCGCAATACCATCTACAGTGATTACAAAGCCAATCGGCCGCCGATGCCCGATGATTTACGCCAGCAAATTGCTCCCCTGCATGCCATTGTTAAAGCCCTCGGGTTGCCTTTGTTGTGTATCGACGACGTCGAGGCCGATGACGTGATTGGAACCTTAGCCCAACAAGCCGCGGCAGAAGGGCGCTTCACCTTGATCAGTACCGGTGATAAAGACATGGCACAGTTAGTTAACGATCACGTGATGCTGATCAATACGATGACCGACACGCTCATGGATGAGGCGGGTGTGGTTGCTAAGTATGGGGTGAAACCAGATCAAATCATTGATTTGCTGGCATTGATGGGCGATAGCTCGGACAACATTCCCGGGCTGCCAAAAGTGGGTGAAAAAACGGCGTTGGCACTGTTACAAGGCATGCACAGCATTGATGCAATTTTAGAAAACCCTGATGCAGTGGCTGCACTTAACTTCCGTGGCGCAAAAACAATGCCCGATAAAATTCGTGAACATCGCGATGTGCTATTGATGTCGCGTGAATTAGCAACCATCAAGCTCGATGTGGACTTACCGCTGCGCCCAAGTGATTTACAGATTCAGCCATCGGATAAAAACGCGTTAATTGAGCTTTATAAACAATGTGATTTCCGCCGTTGGTTAAGTGAAGCCTTGGAGCACGGGCCAGTTACTGATCGGGTGTTAGGTATTGCTTCGAGTGCCACCGAAGAGTCTGTCGAGACGCAAGTGACAGCACGTGAGCAAGACTATGAAGTCATAACCAGTAAAGAGCGTTTCACGGCATGGTTAGAGCAAATTCAACAAGCAGATGTGGTGGCGTTTGACACAGAAACTACCAGCCTGAATTACATGACCGCAGAACTGGTGGGAATGTCATTTTCACTAGAGCCAGGGCGTGCCTGCTACATTCCTGTTGGCCATGATTTGGGTATGGCGCCAGAACAATTGAGTCGACAGTGGGTGCTAGCGCAACTAAAACCGCTATTTGAGAGCGATAAGCCGCGCTGGGTGGGGCAAAACTTGAAATACGATAGCCATATTTTGCGTCGTTACGGCATCACCTTAACGGGCATCGTCAATGATACCATGTTGGCTTCTTACGTACTGAACAGCGTCGGTTCGCGCCATGATATGGATAGTTTAAGCTTGCAATACTTAGGGCATCGCCCCATAGCGTTTGAGGATATTGCCGGCAAAGGTGCAAAACAGCTAACGTTTAATCAAATCGCACTCGAGCAAGCCGCACCATATGCTGCTGAAGATGCTGATATCACCTTGCAGTTGCATCAAAAACTGTGGGCAGAGTTGGCGCCTGAGCCTCGATTGATGAGTGTATTGCGTGAAATTGAGTTGCCGTTGTTGCCAGTTTTAGTTGAGATGGAACAACTCGGTGTTCAGGTCGATGCAGCCTTGCTCAAACAACAAAGCAAGGAAATAGCAAAAGAACTACAGCAATTGGAAGAGAAAGCTTACGATATTGCTGGAGAAACCTTTAATCTGAGTTCACCGAAGCAGCTGCAAACAATTTTGTTCGAAAAAATGCAGTTGCCGGTGAAGAAAAAAACGCCTAAAGGTGCACCTTCAACCGCAGAAGATGTGCTGCAAGAACTTGCTCTCGATTACCCGTTACCTGCGGTGATAATGCGGCATCGGGAGCTCAGCAAGCTCAAGTCAACTTATACCGATAAGTTACCCAAGATGGTGAATGCAACAACGGGCCGTATTCATACGTCATACCATCAAGCAGTAACGGCCACTGGACGGTTGTCGTCCAGTGATCCTAACTTGCAGAACATTCCCATTCGGACGGCGAATGGGCGGCGGGTGCGGCAAGCGTTTACAGCACCAGCGGGCTATTGCCTTATGGCGATTGACTACAGCCAAATTGAGCTACGGATCATGGCGCACTTGTCTGATGATCCAGCCTTGGTGGATGCGTTCTCCAAAGGCCGCGATATTCATAAAGCAACGGCTTCTGAAGTATTTGGTGTGCCCTTAGAAGACGTTACCAGCGAGCAGCGGCGTCGTGCAAAAGCCGTTAACTTTGGCTTGATCTATGGCATGTCGGCATTTGGTTTAGCGCGGCAATTGGATATACCTCGGCAGGAAGCGCAAGCCTATATGGATAAGTACTTTGAACGTTTTCCCGGGGTGTTGAAGTATATGGAAATGACGCGTAAACAAGCGAGTCAAGCGGGCTACGTTGAAACCATTTTTGGCCGACGCTTACATTTACCTGATATTAAGTCACAGCAAGCGATGCGCCGTAATGCTGCAGAGCGAGCCGCAATTAATGCCCCCATGCAAGGTTCTGCTGCCGATATCATTAAACGTGCCATGATTGCTGTAGCCGAGACCATAGCAACGAAATGGCCGAACCAAGAAGTCAGAATGATTATGCAGGTACATGACGAACTGGTGTTTGAAGTTCGTGAGGATTGTATTGCGGAAGCGAAAGCTGAATTGGCTAGAATCATGGAGCAAGCAGCGGAACTTAAAGTTCCTTTGATTGCCGAAGCAGGAGTAGGACAAAACTGGGACGAAGCCCATTAACGAATATTTTTTTAAAAATTGAATTTTTTTGAACTATTCCGTTAATGAGCAGTCTGAGTTAGTGAAAGGCGCATAAACGTTATTAGGTTCGTTTGTTAACACCTTTCTGAGATGTTCTCTCCCTGGATTGTAAGAACTTTTGCCCGGCTTATTTAAGCCGGGTTTTTTCTTTCTAGGACGAGCGTCTACGTCGATTACTAATAAATACTCCCGCCAAAATCGCAACTAACCCTACACCGTGGCCTAATAGGAAGGGCTCACCATCGAGAACCCCCAGCATGAGCGCAACAATTGGAATTATATAGGTGACGGAACTGGTAAAGGTAGTATCGGCCATCTTCACCACTGTATTAAACAGCACCAGCGCCATTGCGGTGCCAATTGTACCTAATACTAAAACTGCTCCCACTGCGTGTAAGAACGCCTCGTTACCGCTATTGAGTTGGGCCACAAAGGGCGTCCCCAATAATAAATAAAGCAACGCCGGTGGTGCGACTAAAAATAAGCTCACACCGGTGATAGTGAGCGCTCCCAAATCCGGAATTCGGTGCTTAATGAGATTTAGGTTCATGCCGTAGCAGATTGTCGCGCCAATAACCAACAGCGCAAAGGCATTAAATTCTAGTTGGTCATTGCCGGTTGCTGTGATCAATATAAGCGTACCGACCAGTCCAATCAACAGTCCAATAAGCTGCCGGGCTACGAATTTTTGCTGAAACAGAATAATACCAATCAGTAAGGTGGCGAGCGGCGTAAAGGTGTTTAACACCCCCGTTACCCCACTCGGTAGTTTGGTTTGTGCGGTTGCGAATAAAATCGCTGGGATAAAGCTGCCCACGAATCCAACCGACACCAGCTTGAGCCAATGATGCGGACGCACGGTTTTAAAGCGATGCAGTAAAAATGGTAACAACACGAAGCCTGCCGAAGCAATTCTTAATGCTGCAAGCTGGGTTGGGTATAGCTCAGTGAGGCCGATTTTAATCAGCATGAACGAGCTACCCCAAATGAGTGCTAGTAATAATAAGAGTAACCAAGCTTTTAAGGGTGGGGCGCCAGCTACCGAGTTATTGCTCGACATTAGCCTCGCTCGACTCTGTGGTGTCCTCTTCGGCTTGGTTCAACCAGCCGCTAAGAATTCGCTCAACTTGCTCTAAACCGAGTTGGTTGAGTGATGAGAACACTTCAACGTGGACGTTATCACCAAATACTAGCGCAGCTTCTCGGGCTTTCAACAGGGTTGCTTTGCGTTGCCCTGATTTGAGTTTGTCGGCTTTGGTTAGCAGCACCAGTACTGGAATGCTGCAGTTAGTAGCCCAATGCAACAATTCCTGATCGGTATCACGGTACGGATGACGAATATCCATTAATAATACCAACCCACGCAACGATTTACGGTGTTGCAGGTATTCACTGAGGGCTAACTGCCATTTTTCTTTGACTGCCAGAGGTACTTTCGCATAACCGTATCCAGGCAAGTCAATCAAGCGCTTTTGTGGGGCTACCTCAAATACGTTGATCAGCTGTGTGCGCCCGGGAGTTTTACTGGTGCGTGCGAGAGATTTTTGCCGCGTCAGCGTATTCAATGCACTCGATTTTCCGGCATTGGAACGGCCTGCAAACGCAATTTCGACGCCAGTATCTTCAGGCAACTGTCGAATATTTGCTGCACTCGTGATAAATTTTGTGGGTTGAAAATTTAGCGTGGTAGTCATAAGAAAACTGTGTAACCTCATTAGAAAGCACATAGTAGCACGAATAGGCGTTTAATCCTCACAACTTTTGTGTAAAATAGCGTCTGTCACAATTTCCCAGAGCAGAGATATCGATCATGAAAAAAATCGCAATGTTCGTAGGCCTGTACTTAGGCTTGACAGGTATTGCCATGGCAGCAACAGGTAACGCTGAAGCAGGGCAGCAGAAATCGGCTGTTTGTGCGGCGTGCCACGGGCCTGATGGCAACTCGCCGTTAGATATGTACCCTAAAATTGCTGGCCAGCATGAAAGTTACCTGTTCAAACAGCTAAAAGATTATAAGTTAGCTGCTGAAACAGGCGGTGCGCAAGGTCGTGCGGATCCTATCATGCAAGGGCAAGTGATGATGTTAAGCGAGCAAGATATGGCTGACTTAGCAGCATTTTTTGCAGCGCAAGAGATGTCACCTGGCTCAGCGCCTGAAGACGTCATTGCAGAAGGTCAAAAATTATTTATTGGCGGTGATGAAGCCCGCGGTATTGCAGCCTGTGCAGCTTGTCATGGTCCACGTGGCGACGGTATGGCATTAGCGAATTTCCCTGATATTTCAGGCCAGCACGCAGCCTATACCAAGCAACAGCTCGAGCGTTTCCGCGATGGCGACCGGGCGAATGATTTAAATAGCATGATGCGTGACGTTGCTAGCAAATTAACTGATAAAGATATTGAAATTTTGTCGCAGTACATCCAAGGGTTGTACTAAAAAACAGAAAAGGCAGCTGCGGCTGCCTTTTTATTTTTTTGTTGCATTCGTGGGTGACTGAAATTTGGTAAGATTCAGTCATTTTAAATTAAAAGTTATAAAAAGCGCATTGCTTATAACATAATAATCATTGATAATTCGGTACGAATGAGTACCCTGAATGCCATCGGATGATTCGAAACCCTACGATATAAGGGTTTGCTAGATAATAATTACAATAATCCAGGGAACAACGATACGGCCAGGAGGCCGAATGAAACCAACAAATAAAAATAACAAAGCTTGGTTTATGCGCTTGACTGATAACAATAATAATAAAAACTCTCACGGACGTTATAATTTAAAAACAAGGAAGAGATGACAACCGTTCTCGAAATCGCACGTGCGCTGTGTGAAGAGATGAGAATAAATCAGGCGATGGCAACATCGCCTTTTTTATTGCCCCCACGATCAGTTACACTATGCTCTAGGAAAACCAATAACGGGTAACCCCCATTCGACTCCATCTACTTGTGCTGGAACATGACATGACACGCGTCAAAAAATCCCGTAAAACAGGCCCACTGGCCCCATCTAAAGCAGTTAAAAAGCCGTGGGAAGCACCGAAAGGTAAACCGAGTTCAGGCAAAGCCCCGCGTAAAGGGAAAGGGCACAAGCCTGGTAGTCGCTTTAATCCGGCGATGAACCAAGCAAAAACCGCATCAACCGGGCATCGTGGCGTACCGGATCCACGTCATGGTAGTAAAAAACCGATTCCATTGGTGGCGCTTGCGACACCAGAGAAATCAGTTGAAGCCCTAAATAGGGATGCAGCACACGCTGAGTTACAGGCCTTAGAAAACGATGTTCGCTTGCAACAGCTGCTGGATAAGATCGATCAAGATTTACCGCTTACCGACGCTGAACAAGCATATGTCGACGAATGCACGGAACGCTTTAACGTACTAGCCGACATCCTCGGGCTTGATCTCGACGATGATGACTACGACGATGAAGAGGATGACCATGGTTGAGACAACAATGCCAATTTGGGTGTGGGTGCTACTAGGCGTCGGCATCATGATCATTGGGGGCTTGGCGTTCTATGCCGGCCGTTTATTTGCCCAATTAAAAGTACAAAATAAGCGGCGTGATGATGCCTTGGCGCAGCGCAATGAAAAGCTGCATGAGAGCATTGTCACCATCGCAAGGGCCATGGAGCAAGGCCAGTGCCCGCTATCAGAAGGCGCGATTCGCTTAGTGGTACTCTTGGACTTACGGGTGGAATCGACCACCGCAGGATACGCACAAAAGTACCCATCGATTCATGAAATGTATGAGCGTATCAAGCACATGCCGACCCATGAAGCACGACAAACCTACCCGAAAGCGGAAATCCGCAAGATGGATCGGGAGCGCGAAGGCTACGAACGCGAGCTGGAAGAAGTCATTTTGCACGACGTCCGCCAGCTCTTGCGGGATTTCGCTTAAGTTATTGTTTGTAGATCGTACCGTCTTTCATGACCAAGTTAACCTGAGACAGTCGATTAATATCGTCTAACGGATTACCATCTACCGCTACAATATCGGCACGTTTGCCAACTACGAGCGTGCCGATACTTGTATCACCAAGTAAGTCCGCGGCGGCTGCGGTAGCACTACGAATGGCTTCCAACGGTGGCATGCCTGCTTCCACCATATAGATAAATTCTCGATAATTCTCACCGTGATCGAACACCCCAGCATCGGTGCCAAATGCGATTTTTACACCGGCTTTATAGGCTTGCGCGAACGTATGCTGAATTTGCGGACCGATTGCGGCTGCTTTAGGGCGTACTAAATCTGGGAAAAAGCCTTCAGTTTTTGCCCGGTCTGCCACTGAACGGCCGGCGGTAATGGTAGGGACGTAGTACACATTATTGGCGATCATTGCCGCCATAACTTCGTCATCCATATAGGTGCCGTGCTCAACCGAATCCACACCTGCAGCAATGGCGCGTAACATCCCTTCTTTACCATGCGCATGCACAGCCACTTTCATGTCGTAGTCACGCGCGGTGGTAACTATGGCTTCTAGTTCATCCATCATAAACTGTGGGTTATGACCACTTTTAGCGACGCTCAGTACACCACCCGTTACAGTTAGCTTAATGAGGTCAGCACCATCTTGATAACGCGCGCGGACAGCTTGGCGTGCTTCATATGGCCCATTAAGTACCCCGTCAGCTGGGGTTGGTGGAGCGTATAAGTCAGCTTTAGCACCATTGGTTGGGTCGGCATGGCCACCGGTAGTCGCAAGTGACTTACCTGCTGTATAAATACGTGGGCCGACCACTTTGCCTTCGTTTATCGCCTTACGTAAGGCAATGCTCGCATCGTACGCATCACCTAATTCGCGCACCGTGGTAAACCCAGCCATTAATGTTTTTTCGGCGTAATGAACTGCATCTAGGGTCACATCAGCTGCACTTTTGGTGAACTTGTGCATGTAGCTGCCAGGGCCTAGCTGTGAAGTTAAATGCGTGTGCATGTCAATAAAGCCTGGCATAACGGTACCATTGCGGCGATCAATCACCACATCATTGGTTTGTGGCTTTGTAAACCCACGTTCAATCGCTTTAATGGTGGTGCCATCCACAATGATGGTCATATTTTTTTGTGGCGCTGAACTGGTTCCATCAATGAAGGTACCCGCATAAATAAGCGTATCGGCGTGTGCAGAGGCACTCAGAGCCATGGTAATCGAGAGTGCAAGTAAATGACGCATAATAGTTTCCTTGGTTGTTGCTAGGAGTTGTAGTTGTTATTTAGCGTGTTCTACCTTAGCCATGATTGTGCTTATTGGTCAATCAATGACATCGTGATTAACCCCTTTTTTTAAGTGACCTAACGCAACAGGCGGTAGATATTGATATAATAGCCATTCATTGTTTGAACCGTTAGGCGATACCCATTCATGTTTCAACGCATCCGAGAAGATATCAAAAGTGTGTTTGCCCGCGATCCGGCAGCACGCAACACTTTTGAAGTATTAACTACTTATCCAGGCCTGCACGCTATTTGGTGGCACCGTATTAGCCATCGCTTATGGCGTTGGCGGTGTTATTGGCTGGCGCGGTGGTTATCGACATTTTCCCGCTGGTTGACTGGCATTGAAATCCACCCAGGTGCCAAAATTGGGCGACGTTTCTTTATTGACCACGGCATGGGCGTTGTGATTGGTGAAACTGCTGAAATTGGCAACGACGTAACCATTTATCATGGCGTGACGCTCGGTGGAACAAGCTGGAACCAAGGCAAACGGCACCCAACCTTGTGCGACGGCGTAGTAATTGGCGCTGGCGCTAAGGTACTTGGTCCTATTGTTGTGGGTGAAAATGCTCGTATTGGATCAAATGCTGTGGTCGTGAAAGACGTTCCTGCTGCCACCACTGTCGTAGGTATACCGGCTCGTGTTGCACGGAGTGCAATGAGCCCTGAAATGGCGAAACGTCGCGAAGCAATGGCTAAGCAATATGGCTTCGATGCGTACGCTATATCAGCCGACAATCCAGACCCGGTCGCGACGGCGATTGGTCGAATGCTGGATCACGTGCAACTGCTCGATCAGAAAGTGACTGAGTTGTGTGCAGCAGTGAACCAATTAGGTGGTAGCGTGTGTGAGAAAATTCCAGATGTTGATTTAGCTGATATGGATTTCTTACAAGACGAACACCAACAGCAGGATCAAAAAAAGCCGCTCGATTGAGCGGCTTTCTGAATTCTTCGCTAGAAGAAACGTCGATTACATAGGAACGACGTTTGAAGCCTGTGGGCCTTTAGGACCTTGTTCGATAGTGAACTGAACAGTTTGGCCTTCAGCTAAGGTTTTGAAACCGTCAGACTGAATTGCGCTGAAATGTACGAATACGTCTGCGCCTTGCTCTTGCTCGATGAAACCGAAACCTTTAGCTTCGTTAAAGAATTTAACTTTACCAGTTACTGTAGACATGCTGTGATTCCTCGTATTGCATGTGAAAATCTAGGGTATTGCTAATAAAAATTACGTGTATTACTTGGGGACTTACAAAACGAGGTACAGCAAATGACTTCGTAACAGGCCACAATTAGACAGCCGAATTTTTCTAGCGACGTTCAGTATACCCTGATCCATTCTGCTGTCAATTAAAGTTTGCTTAACCTTTGCAGAATATTTAACCACGAATCCAGTTTTTGGTGATATGGCGGAATTGATCGGTGCCTGATTTAAATAACCACTCATAGGCAGCCATTTCTGTTGACACAATCACCGCACCCGCTTGACGTAAGCGTTTGAGTGCTGTTTGCTTATCACTATCACGCCGCGAGCCGACGGCATCTTCCACCACAAATACCTTATAATCATCGGCTAACAGGTCAAGGGCAGTTTGTAGAATACAAACGTGTGCTTCCATTCCCATCAGAATGATTTGGGGGCGATCAATATCTTCCATGGCTTGCATGAAACTGGGTTCTTGTACTGCACTAAAGTGCATTTTTTCAATTACTTGGGCGTTACTAATGACACCATCCAAATCGTCAACACTAATGCCCAGCCCCTTAGGGTATTGTTCGGTAACAAGTACGGGAACATCCAATTCGTTCGCAATTTCACCTAACCAACGCATGCGAGCAATTAATTTATCGCTTTGATGAATCACAGGTGCCAATTTTGTTTGGACATCAATAATCACCAACAAACTTTTATCGGCTTTCATAAGCATGACGGTAGCTCCTAAGCAGTTCGTGGTGACATTATGCCGCAAACAATTTGCTATTCATATTGGTAGCGCCTAATTTGAGCAGAACCAGTTCATTACCGAAGTGCAGTCAGAAGGAATCTGGCGATGGCGAAAATTTCAGTAACTCACGTGGTAAAAGCCGCGCAACTGTACGATAAATTTGCACCTAACGTGTGTCCTAGCTACAATTCGCTCCTTTGAAAAATGGAGCATTCATCATGGCACCTGTCTTGATTTTAATGGGTTCTCAGTCGGATTGGCCTATCATGCAAAATGCTGCCCAAATGCTTAATGATTTGGGTGTAGCGTGGCGTGCACAAGTTGTCTCAGCCCACCGTACTCCAGATTTATTGAAAATCACCATGGAGCAAGCTGAACGCGATGGCGTGCCAGTGGTGATTGCTGGTGCCGGTGGTGCTGCTCATTTGCCTGGCATGTTAGCAGCATTTACCGCGATTCCGGTCTTGGGCGTTCCAGTACCTAGCAAGCAGTTGAAAGGTATGGATAGTCTATTATCCATCGTTCAGATGCCTAAAGGTGTTGCCGTGGGTACGCTCGCTATTGGTGAAGCGGGTGCGGCTAACGCTGGCCTGTTAGCGGCGCAAATTATTGGTTCATTTAATGCCAGTGTTCGTGAACGGGTTCAAGCGTTTCGTACCAAGCAACGTGAAGCAGTGATGAACGGCCCAAAACTTGAGCTGCCTGAATCATGAAGATTCTGTTTATTGGTGATGGACAATTAGGTCAGATGCTTGGCGCTAGTGCGACTAGCCATGGCCACGAGTGTTTATTATTTAGCACCCGTACCTACACCGTTAAACCTTTGTCTGCTCAGCTAGATTTATCGTTAACCTTAACGCAAGCGATTAACTGGGCAGATGTGGTCAGTTGGGAACATGAAGATATTCCAGCTGATATTGTTGCTGCAGCACGTACTAAATTTTTAATGGATCCAGAGCGGATCCAACGGCTAACCGACCGCCGTGAGGAAAAATCTCTGTTTGATGAGTGTGGCGTCGCAACCTCGCCGTGGCAGCAATTTTCCCAAACCACTGAACTCGAACAGATACTAACACAGGCGCAACAGCCGTTAGTGATTAAATCAGCCCGGGGTGGCTACGATGGCAAAGGCCAATGGCGTTATACTATGGCCAGTGACCCCCACCAACTTGCGCAGCAAGCAGGGCAAGCGCCTGGCATAGTGGAGCAACTTATTCCATTTCAACGGGAAGTATCGCTTGTTGGCGCCCGCAGTAAAGATGGCAGTATTTGTTGTTATCCATTGGTTACTAATGTCCATGAGCGGGGTATCTTAAGTTACACACTCGCGGGTATGGACTTTATCACTGACGAGTTACAACAGCAGGCTGAAACCAGTTTTCGCAAACTCACTGACGCGCTGCACTATGTCGGCGTGTTAGCCATTGAGTTTTTCGTGGTCGGAGAGGGTGCAGATGCCCAGTTGCTGGTCAACGAAATTGCCCCCCGCGTGCATAACTCTGGCCATTGGACCATGACCGGCGCGAACAGTAGTCAGTTTGATTTACACATCCGTGCGCTCACGGGTATGCCATTGCCATTATTGCGGTTAGAACCCACCTTAATGCTGAACGTGATTGGCGCTGAGCAAATTCCAGACGCCTTATGGCACCATCCGGATACTGCCTGCTTCTGGTATAACAAGGAACCACGCCCAGGCCGCAAAGTCGGTCATGTGAATATTGCCACAGAAAGCCGTGCGACCGCGTTAACGTGGGTAGCGCAATGGGCTAGCCAGCTTCAGGTTCTTGCTGATTAAGCAAGCACCTGCTGGAACCACTGATTCATCGCCTGTACTTGTTCACCGCACACCTGATGTTGCATAGCAAACGATTGATATTGAGCCGGGTAGTGGTGATCAAGCAACCACTGATACGCATGTTTACCTAAGCTCTCAGGTACGACCGGATCTAAGCTACCGTGTTGAATTAAAATCGGTACATCGACGTTGGCCGGATGAGGCTTAATCGTAGCGTGCGTCGCTAAATAGGTCGACAGCGCTAATACGCCAGCCAACCGTTGCGGGAAGGTGAGTGCAGCTTCATAGACTACCGCGCCTCCTTGAGAAAACCCTGCCAGCACAATGTTCTGCGCTGGAATACCGCGGTCAATTTCACGCTCAATTAATTTCTGCACGGCCGCTGCCGAGGCGCGGAGCTGTTGCTCATCCACTTCCCGCTCAATACTCATACTTAAAATATCGTACCACGCAGGCATGCGCATACCACCGTTAATGGTGACGGGGATTTGTGGTGCATGTGGAAACACAAAGCGTACCGCGACAGGGGGTGTTAAATGGGGCACCAAAGGCGCAAAGTCGTTGCCATCAGCACCCAATCCGTGCAGCCAAATGATAGCGTGAGTAGCCGGGGATTGTGGTTCGATTTCAACACAAGGTAGGTGCGACATGAAAACTCCGTATGAGGCAAATTAATCGATTGGATGATGGTTTTTTCCTAAACCACCGCTCATAGTTAGTTGCATTGCATCGGCAGGTGACATATCGAGAGGCTCGACGCAATCCCGAGGGACGATCACCATATAGCCGCCGACGTTATAAGCCATTGGCAAAAAGACTGCAAGGTGGTTGTCGGATAGTAAACTAGAGAGGCGATCGTTGTTAATACCAGGCTTTTTGGTAACTATACCAATCAGTTTGACTTCTGCGCCTGGCAGCGTCACCATCACGACTGACTCGTCGGCAAAACTTTTACCCGACATAAGGTCAAACACATCGTTGATGGTACCATAGAGGCTGCGTAATACCGGCATACGCTCCATAATTCGGCCCGGCAGTGCCCACAGGTAATTGACAAATCGCCAACGCGTGCTAAAGCCAATCAGCATGGCAATACCCATGAAGCTGACAATGGCTAAGCCCGGCAGGTAATAGCGGTTTCCTAAAATTGCTTCCCAGAAAGGGCGCAGCCATGTTTCAATGGTCACTAAGAACCAATGCACGAGGGCAAGTGTGACTATCAAAGGCAACAAAATCGTTAGCCCTTTGAGTAAATACTGAATGACTCGTTTCATTTTGGTAATCTCATTGCCGATAGAATAATTAGCTTAACATGAACTCAATCAGGGGAGTGAAATCAATCATGAGATATTTAGCTGCTGTGGCAAGCTTAGCGTTATTAAGCGCTTGCTCGCCACCTCAACAACAAACGGAGACCGCAGTGGATAGCCAACTTACCTATCCGGTCACGGTACGTGGAAACGTTACCGATGAATATTTTGGTACGATCGTTGCTGACCCGTACCGTTGGTTGGAAGACGACCGTTCAGCTGAAACTGAAGCTTGGGTGAAAGCACAAAACGAAGTTACCTTCGGTTATTTAGAGCAAATTCCATATCGCCAACAAATTAAAGATCGCTTAGCCGAGTTATGGAATTACGAGAAAATTGGTGCTCCTTTTAAAGAAGGTAAATACACCTACTTCTACAAAAACGACGGCTTACAAAACCAGTACGTGGTGTATCGCACTGATGAAGATGGCAACACGGAAGTATTTCTTGATCCGAATACTTTCAGTGCTGACGGCACTACCTCACTGGCGAGTTTAAGCTTTTCACGCGATGGTTCACTGGCTGCTTACGCAATCTCTGAAGGTGGTAGTGACTGGCGTAAAATCATTGTGATTGATGTGGAAACCAAAGAACAACTAGAACCGACGTTAGTGGACGTAAAGTTTAGTGGTATTTCTTGGTACGGTAACGAAGGCTTTTATTACTCAAGCTACGATAAGCCAGAAGGTAGCGAGCTTTCGGCGATGACCGACCAACACAAGCTCTATTACCATAAACTCGGCACATCGCAAGACGATGACGTGGTGGTGTTTGGTGCGACCGAAGCAGAAAAACACCGCTATGTTGGTGGTTATGTGACTGATGATGATCGTTATTTGGTCATAACTGCGGCGGTATCAACATCAGGCAACAAGTTGTTCATCAAAGATTTAACTCAGCCTGATAGTGAGCTTGTGACTATTTTAGACCACGTTGACTCAGACACCTACGTGCTGGATAACCGTGGTAGCACCTTATATTTGGTCACCAATTTAGCGGCACCGAATAAGCGTGTCGTGACCGTTGATGCATCGGATCCAACGCCTGCAAACTGGCAAGATTTCATTGCTGAAACCGAGCATGTGCTAACGCCCTCGACCGGTGCTGGCTATATCTTTGCTGAGTACATGGTCGATGCGATTGCCAAAGTTGAGCAGTATACCTATGACGGTGAGCGCGTTCGTCACATTGAATTGCCAGGGGTAGGTAGCGTTGGCGGCTTCAGCGGCAAGGCGACTGATGATGTGGTGTACTACACCTTTACCAACTACAACACGCCGGGCACGATCTACGCGTTTGAACCTCAGTCGGGTGAATCAACAGTGTATGCTGAATCAAAAGCACAGTTTGACAGCAATGCCTATGAATCCAAGCAAGTGTTCTACACGTCGAAAGACGGTACTCGCGTACCCATGATCATCACCTACAAAAAAGGCATTGAGCTCGATGGTAGTAACCCAACCATTCTATACGGGTATGGTGGTTTTAATATTAGCTTAACGCCATCATTTAGCATGAGTAATGCGATGTGGTTGGAGCTGGGGGGTGTGTACGCGGTTGCTAACTTACGTGGCGGCGGTGAGTACGGTAAAGCATGGCATCTTGCTGGCACCCAGATGCAGAAGCAAAATGTGTTTGATGACTTTATCGCTGCAGCGGAATACCTCATTGAAGAAGGCTACACGTCGAGTGAAAAACTCGCTATTCGGGGCGGTTCAAATGGTGGTTTACTCGTCGGTGCAGTAATGACACAACGCCCAGATTTAATGAAAGTCGCTTTACCTGCGGTGGGGGTGTTGGACATGTTGCGTTACCACACCTTTACTGCAGGTGCGGGCTGGGCGTATGACTATGGTACTGCAGAAGATAGTAAAGAAATGTTTGAGTACCTGTACGCCTATTCACCGGTTCACAATGTGAAAGAAGGTGTGGCTTACCCTGCAACACTAATCACCACCGGTGACCATGATGACCGCGTGGTACCAGCGCATTCATTCAAGTTTGCCGCCGAGTTACAAGCGAAAGCAGGCGGTAGCAATCCACAACTGATTCGGATTGAAGTGAATGCCGGCCATGGTGCCGGTACGCCAGTGTCAAAAATCATTGACCAAGCGGCTGACATCTACGGCTTCACCTTATGGAATATGGGTGTGAAGGAATTGCCCTGACACTAACCCAACCGTTGATAACGAACACTACTAAAAGGCTAAGTGATACGTCACTTAGCAAAACCCGCGTAAACCCTCGCCCAATCGGGCGGGGATATAAGCGGGAAACGCGAAGCGTTTCTAGTCAGGTGTGGCCTGACTTTGTACATATTCTTTCAGCGTTTCAATCGTTGCACCACCTGCGCTACAGGCAA
>JAJUHK010000008.1 GCA_029279945.1 Pseudidiomarina indica
AATCTCAGGCCGTGGTACTGTAGTAACAGGTCGTGTTGAGCGCGGTATTGTACGCACTGGTGACGAAGTTGAAATCGTTGGTATTAAAGAAACGATGAAGACCACAGTAACAGGTGTAGAAATGTTCCGTAAGTTGCTCGATGAAGGTCGTGCAGGTGAGAACATTGGTGCGTTGTTACGTGGTACTAAGCGTGACGAGATCCAACGTGGTCAAGTGTTAGCGAAGCC
The DNA here is from genome assembly GCA_029279945.1 of Pseudidiomarina indica. Lineage (GTDB taxonomy): Bacteria > Pseudomonadota > Gammaproteobacteria > Enterobacterales > Alteromonadaceae > Pseudidiomarina > Pseudidiomarina indica_A. Next base: position 229 of record JAJUHK010000008.1, read on the forward strand.
AGGTTCAATCACGCCACATACCAAGTTTGAAGCAGAAGTGTACGTATTGACCAAAGAAGAAGGTGGCCGTCATACCCCATTCTTTAAAGGTTACCGTCCACAGTTCTACTTCCGTACCACTGACGTCACTGGTTCAGTAGAATTGCCAGAAGGCGTAGAGATGGTAATGCCAGGCGACAACTTGAAGTTTGTTGTTGAACTGATTCACCCAATCGCGATGGACGAAGGTTTACGCTTCGCAATCCGTGAAGGTGGCCGTACCGTAGGCGCTGGCGTTGTATCTAAAATCGTTGCTTAATGCGTAGCCCGGCGTTCTACGCCGGGTTGTTTTGAAAAGGGAGCTTCGGCTCCCTTTTTTGTTTTAGCGAGCAAAAAGCCTTGGCTTTAGTAAACGCTAAGACCAAGGCGGTTTGCCAATTCGCGAATCATAAACATGCCGCGCGCAGAGTTTCCGAAGCTGTTTAGCGCTGGGCTCCAAGCACTAATGACACCGTAGTCTGGAACAATGGCGATAATTCCGCCACCCACGCCACTTTTTGCCGGCAAGCCCACAGTAAAGGCAAATTGCCCCGACTGATCATACATGCCACTGGTACTCATTAGTGCATTAATACGCTGCGCATCACGATGTGAGGTGATTTGCTTGCCGCTGCGTGGGCATTGACCGCGGTTGGCTAAGAACGCAAAGCTGCTGGCGAGTTGTTCGGTATTCATAGTGAGTGCGCATTGCCAGAAGTAATGGTCGAGTACTTCTTCAACGTCTGACTCGATATTGTTAAAACTCTTCATCAAGTATGCAAGTGCAGCGTTGCGAGCGCCATGTTCACGTTCGGACTCATGAACGCGAGAATCGACGCACACCGCTTCACTGCCGCACAAACCCCGAACCATACTCAGTAATGCCGATTTACTGGCTGAGTAATGGCTAACTAACACATCGCTGACTAAAATCGCGCCCGCGTTGATCATGGGGTTGCGCGGAATGCCTTTTTCCCATTCAAGCTGAACAATTGAATTAAAAGGCTGACCTGAGGGCTCCATCTGCACGCGTTCCCATAACGGGTCGCCAAGACGTTCCATCGCCAACATCAGCCCATAAATTTTGGAAATAGACTGAATGGAAAACGGTTTATTGCTATCGCCTACCGAGGTGACGTTGCCATCAAGCGTGGCAACCGTCAGCGCGCAGTAATCAGCTTTAACCTCTGCCAAGGCAGGAATGTAATCGGCGACTTTACCGTCATTCACAGACATGGCCTGCTGCAGAATATCCTCTAGCAGTGGTTTGAGGTTGTCAGGGGCATGTATTGGTTGCCCGCCGCTGATTACATCGTGTGTCATGGGTTGAACTAATGACTCCTATTAAGCCTTATTGGCATTGCTCGATAACAGTGGTTTTAAGAAGCGCGCAGTATGTGAGCGCTCACATTTAACAATCTCCTCGGGGCTACCGGCGGTTAATATCTCACCGCCGCCAGAGCCACCCTCAGGCCCTAAGTCGATAATCCAGTCGGCTGTTTTAATCACGTCCAGGTTATGCTCAATAATAACAATGGTATTGCCATGGTCGCGCAAGCGATGGAGTACAGTGAGCAGTTGTTGAATATCATGGAAATGTAAGCCGGTCGTCGGTTCATCCAAAATATACAAGGTTTTACCGGTATCGCGTTTTGATAATTCCCGCGCTAACTTCACACGCTGCGCTTCACCACCGGAAAGGGTAGTGGCAGATTGACCTAACCGAATGTAAGACAAACCAACATCAATTAACGTCTGTAGTTTCCGTGAAATAGCGGGGATGGCACTAAAGAATTCACGCGCATCCTCTACGGTCATATCCAGTACTTCGTGAATAGTTTTCCCTTTGTATTTAATCTCTAGGGTTTCCCGGTTATAACGTTTGCCTTTACACACATCGCACGGGACGTAAACATCAGGTAAGAAGTGCATTTCAACCTTGATCATGCCGTCGCCCTGACAGGCTTCACAACGCCCACCGCGCACGTTAAAGCTAAAGCGCCCCACTTTATATCCCCGTGAGCGTGCTTCTTCAGTGCCGGCATAAAGCTCGCGAATTGGCGTGAAAATCCCTGTATAAGTCGCTGGGTTTGAACGCGGTGTACGGCCAATGGGGCTTTGATCGATATCTACCACCTTATCTAAGAACTCCATACCTTCAATGGCATCATAAGGAGCTGGTTCACCGGTCGTCGCCTTGTTCAACTCACGGTGTGCGATGCAAAACAGCGTATCGTTGATCAGCGTGGATTTACCTGAGCCCGAGACTCCAGTAACACAGGTCATCAGGCCAATTGGAATTTCTGCGGTGACATTTTTTAAGTTGTTGCCCCGCGCGCCAATAAGTTTTAACCAACGCCCATTGGGCTGGTTACGCTCGGAGGGTACAGCGATACATTTGCGCCCAGACAGATAGTCGGCTGTCAGTGAGTTCTCGTTATCTAAAATCTCGGTGTAATGGCCTTGCGCAATCACTTGGCCGCCGTGCACCCCGGCACCTGGGCCGATATCAATGACATGGTCCGCTGCGCGGATGGCGTCTTCATCATGCTCCACCACAATCACGGTGTTGCCGAGATCACGTAAGCGCGTTAGCGTGGCCAGTAAACGTTCATTGTCACGCTGGTGTAAGCCGATGGAAGGTTCGTCGAGGACATACATCACGCCAACAAGCCCAGCACCGATTTGAGAGGCCAAGCGAATCCGTTGAGCTTCACCCCCAGATAGGGTTTCAGCACTACGTGACAGGCTCAAGTAGTTCAACCCAACATTCACCAAGAAGCCGAGCCGCTCATTGATTTCTTTCAAGATTTTCTCAGCAATTTTGGCGCGTTGCCCAGTGAGTTTCAGCTGTTCAAAAAACGCCAACGCAGCGCCGATGGATAATTCAGTAACCTGCGGTAAAGTCGTGTCATTCACATAGACATGGCGTGCTTCTTCACGTAAGCGCGAACCACCACAACTCTGACAAGGTTGGGAGGCTAGATACTTCGCAAGCTCTTCACGTACCGCCATGGATTCAGTTTCGCGGTAGCGCCGTTGCATATTGGGAATAATCCCTTCGAATGGGTGTTTGCGAGTCACTCGGTCACCGCGATCATTAAGATACACGAACTCGATGTCCACATCGCCACTGCCGAACAATACCACCTGGCGATGCTCTTCAGCCAAGCTGACAAAAGGTTTATTCAGGTCAAATCCGTAATGCCGTGCAAGGGATTGCAGCATTTGGTAGTAATAAAAATTGCGTTTATCCCATCCACGAATCGCCCCTCCAGTCAGGCTAAGTTCTTCGTTGGTCACCACCTTCGCTGGATCAAAAAATTGCTCAATGCCTAACCCATCACAGGAACTACAGGCACCGGCTGGATTGTTAAATGAGAACAAGCGCGGCTCAAGCTCTTGCATACTATAGCCACAATGAGGACAGGCAAAGTTCGCTGAAAAGATCATATCTGCCATAGCAGAATCAGCATCCATAGGCACTACTAGAGCAGTACCTCCACTGAGTTCTAGTGCAGTTTCAAATGATTCAGCTAATCGCAATTCTAAGCCTTCGCGCACCTTGATCCGATCAATCACCACTTCAATGGTGTGTTTCTTTTGGAGTTCTAACTTGGGTGGGTCGCTTAAATCACACAGTTCGCCGTCAATACGGGCACGAATAAAACCTTGTGCCGCCAAACCCTGCAGTACTTTGCTGTGCTCACCTTTACGTTCTTGCACGATCGGTGCCAAAATCATGAGCTTTTCACCTTCCGGCAGTGCCATGACTTGGTCCACCATTTGCGAGATGGTTTGTGCTGCCAGCGTGACCTGATGTGTTGGGCAGCGTGGCTCACCCACCCGGGCGAACATCAACCGCAAATAATCGTAAATTTCGGTAATGGTACCCACCGTAGAACGCGGGTTATGTGACGTGGATTTTTGTTCGATGGAAATGGCTGGTGAAAGGCCTTCAATACTATCCACATCAGGTTTCTCCATCAGGGATAAAAATTGCCGCGCATAAGCAGATAATGACTCCACATAACGCCGCTGTCCCTCTGCATATAAGGTATCAAAGGCCAGTGACGACTTGCCCGAACCAGAGAGCCCGGTAATCACCACTAATTGATTACGAGGCAGAGTAACATCGATATTTTTGAGGTTATGTGTGCGGGCGCCGCGGATTTCAATTTTATCCATGGGAATGATAATGCTCCGTTGCAAGTTCGATGGTTTAGCGAAACGAGTATTATCGCACAACCCGTACCATCTGGTACAATGGCCAGCGATTTTTTTCAGGTAACAATGAGAATTTCATGGCCAAGCACAACCTTGATAATCGACTGACCGCAGTGGAGCGACGCGCTTCAGGAGCCTTAGCCGCCGTATTCGGCTTACGGATGTTGGGACTTTTCCTGATCATGCCGGTGATTGCTATTTACGGTCAACATTATCCAGATTACACCCCAGCGTTAATTGGTTTAGCTATTGGTGCTTACGGGTTAACCCAAGCGTTGTTTCAAATTCCGTTAGGAATGCTGTCCGATCGTATTGGCCGGCGTCCCGTCATTATCACTGGGCTGTTAATATTCGCCTTAGGTAGTTTAGTGTCCGCATGGGCAGATACCTTAGTCGGTGTCATTATCGGGCGTGCGTTACAGGGTATGGGTGCCATCGCAGCTGCGATTCTAGCGTTGGCAGCAGATATTACCCGCGATTCCCAGCGTTCTAAAGTTATGGCGACTATTGGTATGTGCATTGGCCTGTCGTTTGCTTTGGCGTTAGTGCTTGGCCCCTTACTTGGCGCGCAGATCGGCTTGTCAGGTTTGTTTTATTTTACCGCTGTGAGCGCGCTGATGGGTATCGTGATTCTCCAGTGGGCGGTTCCCAAAGTAGCGCAGAAATCGTCTCGAGGTGATTTAGTGCCGTTGGCGCGGGAGTTAAGCCAACTATTTAAACACCCCCAGCTGATTCGTCTGAATATTGGTGTATTGGTACTACACTGTGTGTTGACCGCTTTTTTCGTGGTTGTGCCATTGCAGCTTATCCATGGTGGTTTAGCAGCCAATCATCATGCGTGGTTGTACTTGCCCACGTTACTCGGGTCGTTTGCCTTGATGATCCCCATGTTAATCAATGCCGAGCGGCAACGACGCCATCCTCAGTATTTCCGTATCGGTATTATTTTGCTGATTGTAGCGGTGGCTGTTATTGTATTTGTACCTGCGCATTGGGTGTACTTAGCTGTAGCTGTGGTGCTGTTTTTTACCGGGTTTAACTTACTTGAAGCCAGCTTGCCGAGCTCGTTAACGCGCTTCGCGCCAGCTGGGAATAAAGGTAGTGCTAGCGGTATCTATGCCACCTTCCAGTTTTTGGGAGCATTCTTAGGCGGCGCTTTAGGTGGTGCGATCATGCAGTACTTTGGTTTGGTGGGCGTTGGGATTTTCTGTCTGGTACTGCTACTATTTTGGTTTGCTGTCAGTTTTGGTATGCAACCACCACCACAGCACCAGAGTGTCAGCTACACCTTGCCCAAATTAACGGCCGCCGAAGTGGATGGGCTCGCTGAGCAATTAAGCCACGTGGCGGGGGTAGAAGAAGTACGCGTGGTGGCAGACGATCAGACTGTCTATTTAAAAGTACATAAAACAGATTACAATGATGAACAGGTGAAAGCATACTTATCACCTTATCAATAAAGAGAATAATTAAGGAGCAGATGGCATGGCCAGTCGCGGCATCAACAAAGTAATTTTAATTGGTAACCTGGGCGCTGACCCAGAAGTGCGTTATACCCAGAGTAATACAGCCATCGCAACACTTTCTATTGCTACGAGCGAAACATGGAAAGATAAACAAACTGGCGAACCTCGTGAACAAACCGAATGGCACCGCTGTGTGGCCTATCGTCGCCTGGCAGAAATTGCTGGGGAGTATTTGAAGAAAGGTTCTAAGGTTTATGTCGAAGGGCGTTTACAAACCCGTAAATGGCAAGGCCAAGATGGCGTAGAACGCTACACCACTGAAATTGTTATTAATGATTTGCAGATGCTTGATGGTCGTCCTGCGGGCGGCGGTCAACAAGGTGGTTACCAAGGTCAACAAAGCGGTTATCAAGGTCAACAAAGCCAAGGATTTGGTGGCGGCAGTGCGGCTCAATCAACACCAGCACAAACCCCTGCGACACCTCCTTTCAACCCGTCCAGCCCAGGCCCTGACGATTTTATGCCAGACGGAAGCTTCGACGACGATATCCCATTCTGACCTCGTGTCGTGTGGGGGAGACGGTAGGGTTGGCATCACGATGAGAGGGATGGCGTGAATAAGTCATTTGGATTCATTATTTTTGCGTGGTTAATCGCAGGATGTCAGCCGCCGGAACCCTTATCTATTGTCGGCAATGCGGGTATAGGTTTTCACCCGGTGTACGCACAACACCTGGTGCACCCAGAACAACATCCAAAAAATATTAATGTTACGATGCTGGTGTCCGATATTAGCGTCGTACGCATGTTGACTAACAATGCCGCAGATGTGGGTATGTTGAGTTTAGACAATGCGCTTGCACTCCAGTCACGAGGTGGTGATCAGTATTGTGTGGCTCGCGTTATTTTCAGCTCTCATGGCGCTGATGCGGTGATTGCAGGGCGGTCATTCGCTTCCAAGTTATTAGCGGGCAAGCCGATACGAGTGGGTATGGAAGACAGTACCTTGTCACGTTATATCATGGCACGGTGGCTGCAACAAACCGGTATTGATGACAGCCTAATCCAACGGCGCATGTTGGTACCAAACGGCCATGCGTCGGCATTAATGAGTAATGATGTGGATGTGATCATTACCTACGCCCCCTTTACGCGTCACTTGATTGACGATGGTGGGCTGGTTATTTTTTCAAGTCAGGATATTCCTGACGAAATTATTGATGTCATGATTGTTCGTACGCAAACGTGGGACGAACATCGTGAGCGGTTGCTTGAGTTTGCAACAGTGTCATGGGATGCCGCCTTAGCTAATATTGCCGAGGCGGAATCCGAGGTCATGGAAACTATTGCGAAGCTATCTGAGCTTCCCTAACCTGAGTTGTTATCGCTCATGAGTCAGATTAAATATTTCTCGGCTGCCGCTAGTGCCGAATTTCTCCAGCAAGATTTTGAGCAAACCAGTACCCTAATTGGTGATCAACTGATTAATGCTGGTGTCATTGCTCAGTTACAGCGTCTTCCAGTGTGTGCGGGCATACTGGAATGAAGCTTCCATTACATCGCCGGCTTAGCATTCAAATAACCGTTCCTATTGTTATCATTGCGCTCTTTATTTTAGCGTCGTTAAGTTACTATTTGATTAAAGCGCAGCAAGAGGAATCCTATCGACGTGCTGAACTCGAGTTACGTTCAATGGTCATTGTTGCGCAAGGTTCATTGAGTCGAATTCTGGCAGTCGATCGTAATGATCTGCTCGCGGAATTGATCAGCGAGATGCAAGTGCATCCGCAAGTGAAATACGTATTTTTGCTCGACAGTAATGGGGAATTTATTGCTGATTACACCGTGAACCGAGCCTCCCGCGCGGTGGCAGAATTTGTTCATGAACTTGACCCAGCATTACTGCAACAAGTGGCTACTACCGAAGAAACCGATATTTCCTATCACCAAGAGCACAAGCATTTTGTGGCATTAGTCCCCGTCATTGCTGAATCAACGATCAGTCAGCAAGTTCGCCGTAATATCTTTGTGGTGGTGTACGACCATGATTACAGCTGGTTACAACTCAGCTCGTTAGCTATTTTCGAGCTCGGATTATTCCTTGCTGTGTTACTTACGCTGGGACTATTGCTTTGGTTAGGATTGCAGTTCGCTATCGTTCGGCCTGTGAAAACCCTGATGATTGGGGTGGAACGACTGGCGCGTCGTGAATCTCTTGATGATTTGCACGTCCCGGCATATAACGAGCTGCGGTTACTCAAAATGGCATTGATTAATGCGGCGAAGTCTCGGGACAAATATGAAGAGCGACTGCGGCGGCTAACTACCGCAGTCGAGCAAAGCAATGACAGTATCATCATCACCGATCTAGACAACCGTATTCAATATGTCAATAAAACCTTTACTGAAATCACGGGTTATAGTGCTGACGAAGTCATGGGACGTGACCCAAAGCTACTGGCTTCAGGGAAAACCACCCGGGAAACCTATCAAGCGATGTGGGACGCATTGCGTCAAGGTAAAACGTGGCAAGGGGAGTTGTTTAATCGGCGCAAAGATGGCGTTGAATACCGCGAATGGGCAACCATTTCTCCGCTACGGAACGAGCACGGCGAGATCATCAATTATTTAGCTAGTAAGCAAAATATTACTGAGCGCCGCGCGGTAGAGGCACAACTCAACTTTTTAGCCAACTATGACGCCCGTACTGGGCTACCTAATCGCCCACAATGTATAGCGATTTTGAATAACTTGATCAGCCAGTGTAGGCCTCCCTATTTAGGCGCTGCATTATTGTTTGATGTTGATGATTTACAGCGCATCAATGACGTGCGTGGCTTTGAGTTTGGTGATGAAATTCTATTGATTATTTCGCAGCGAATTAACCAAGCCATTAAACAAGATCGTGACGCGCAACTGGGTAGCTTAGGTGGCGATTTGTTTATCGTTATGGTGCCTCCAGTATATGAGCCTGATGAACTGCAGTTACGGATGCGGCGCTTAGTCGACGCAGTGCTACGTGAGGTCAGCCGGCCGATGAATGTTCGTGGCGAGCGTATCACGGTAACTATGAGTGCAGGGTTGGTCGTTTACCCAGATTTTGGTGATACCGCCGAAGCGGTTATCAGACACGGCGAAACCGCTGTGCATCATGCCAAAGATGCAGGTGGGAATCAGCTGATGACCTTTAATCCAGCCTACCGAGAAGAGTTGGAACAGCATTTTGAAATCGAAACTGCGTTACGTGATGCCATCGGCACGACCCAGTTACATTTAGCGTTGCAGCCTCAGCATACACCTGACGGTACCATGCATGGTGTTGAAGTGTTGTGTCGCTGGCAACATCCAGAGCGTGGGCGTATCGCGCCGGGTGTGTTTATTCCCATTGCCGAGCGGAGCGATTTAATCGTTCATTTAGGTCGGTGGATAGTTGCAGAAGCGTTGCAGACGGCGGCGCAGCTTCCAGAGCACTTAACTGTGGCGATTAATGTTAGTCCGCGTCATTTCCGTGAAGCGGATTTCGTCCCCTATATGTTAGAACAAATCGAACGTTCTGGCGTGAATCCAGCACGACTGGTGCTTGAAGTCACAGAAAACTTGTTGGTGAATGATTTGCAAGGGATCACTGACAAGATGAACCAATTGAAAGTTATTGGGGTGCAATTCTCGATTGATGATTTCGGAACGGGTTATTCATCATTGAGTTACCTCAGCCAACTGCCCATTGATGAGTTGAAAATTGACCAAGGGTTCGTACAGGGTATCGGCTGTGACAACCGCAGCAAGATTGTCGAAACCATAGTTTCGATGGGGCAGCATTTAGGTTTACGCATCGTCGCCGAAGGGATTGAAACCAAAGAGCAGCTCGATTTTTTAGCTAACCTCTCTGAGCACATCGTATGCCAAGGGTACTATTTCCATGTGCCGATGTCGCTCAGTGCCTTGTTAGAAGAATTAAGTTAGGCAAATGCAAAGAGGGTAAGTGTTCACTTACCCTCTTGTTTGTCGTCTAAACGTATGGCGGTGATATTAGTTTACGCCGTGCTCCGCCGCAACCTTATCGAAGTACTGCAAAACCTGCTTGGCGTATGCCCGCTTGGCGATGTAATCACCCGCGAAAAAGTTTTTCTTGAAGCCGTAAGCGACCATATCTTTCAAGCGCTTCAATGGCACATCCACTGCGGATAACGCTAACTCATATTCTTGCGTGACCGTGGTCCGCGAAACCAAGCGATTATCTGTACAAATCACCGTGGCAATACGGTTGTTATACATGTGCTTAAAGTTGTGATTCTGTGCGCTGCCAATCGTCGGATTGGTTTGTAAATTACTCGTCATACAAACCTCAATCGCGATGCGACGGTCAGCAATAAACGAGGCGAGGCGGCGGGCATACTCGTGTTTATCCGTAATGCGCTCATCTTGAATCAGTTCTGGAGAAAACAAAGAATAGCCGTGACCGAGCCGGTCGGCGTAACACAAAGTCAATGCTTCAAAGATACTTTCTGCCCCATATGCTTCACCAGCATGCACGGTTTTGAGCATAAAGTTTTGGTGGGCGTATTCGTAGACTTCTTTAAATTCATGAGCCGGATAACCCATTTCTTGACCAGCAATATCAAGCCCAACAATAGGTAACCCTTCTTCATCACGCAGACGAACGCTGGCGCGGATCATTTCCATTGCTGCTGCTTTGATAACATCTTTGGGTTCGTGGTCACGCAACATTTGGAACAATTGGGTGTAGTAGGGGGAAAACCCTTTTTTACCAAACATGCGCATCGCGCAGTTGATAATCCCGTAATTGAAAGGGGGCCGCTGCCCACTACGCACCTCGGCTTGCCCATTATACTCGGCTTGGGCCCGTGCTAATCCACGGTTCACGGCATGCATCACAATATCAAAGTCGATGCCTCGCGTTGGATCCATCATGAGTTGTGGGGCAAAGCGTACCTCGATATAAACAACCCCTTCCGCTAGGTTGTCTTGGGCTAAATCGTATGCTGCTTGTTCAAGGTTTTCCATGTCGCGCAATACTGCACAGGTGTATTGAAACCCGTGCAGATACTCGCCTAAATTTTGGTAGGATTCTTTAAACACCAAGTCATACAGGCCCTCTACTGTGTAAGAAGGCAGCTCCACACCGCTGCGCTGTGCCATTTCAATTAAGCTGGCGGGGCGTAAACTTCCATCTAAATGTAGATGTAGATCGGCTTTTGGCATCGCTTTTAAAAAGGCGTGCGAGTATGCTTGGCTCATAAACGTCTCCTGTTTGAATTTGGGGGAGTATAGCAAATTCATTGTGGTAAAATCATACGCAGTTGGGCTTAATTACAATTCGCACATAATAAAAACATCATGGCATCACTTTATTTCACCTATTCGGCAATGAATGCCGGTAAAAGTACCGCACTACTGCAAGTAGCGCACAACTACGAAGAACGCAATCAGCGGGTCTTACTCATGACCCCAGCGATTGATGATCGTGCTGGCTACGGACGAATTGCCTCACGGCTCGGGTTCGGGCGCGAAGCGTTGGCATTTACCCAAGCGACCGACATGGCTGCATTGGTGGAAGCGCGACATCAACGTACGCCGCTAGATTGCGTGCTGATCGATGAAGCGCAGTTTCTAACTGAAGCCCAAGTGTGGCAATTAACCGACGTGGTTGATCGCCTTGGCGTGCCGGTAATGTGCTATGGAATTCGTAGCGATGCATTTGGCCACGCATTTCCTGGCAGTGCGTTGCTGCTAACCTTAGCTGACAAACTGGTCGAGATGAAAACGATATGCTGTTGTGGTCGTAAAGCCACCATGAACCTGCGGGTTGATGAAAACGGTGAAGCTCTGCGGGCTGGCGATCAGATTGCGATTGGCGGCAACGAACGCTATGTGTCATGTTGTCGTAAACATTGGAAGGAAGGATTAGGGCGATAATCGCGGTTTATCGTGAAAGGCGGTATAATAATCGCACTTTTTTCCTTCACTGAACACATGAGGTGACTATGCAGTTGTCTGAGCTGACCCTACCAACCCCCGATGATTGGCATCTGCACGTTCGAGATGGTGATTTACTCGCCACGACGGTGCCGGCAACAGCAGCTGTATTTGGTCGTGCCGTGATCATGCCCAACTTGGTTCCGCCAGTCACGACTGTTGAACAAGCCCTGGCTTATCGCCAACGCATTTTGCGGCAGCGGCCAGCAGACAGCAACTTCATACCACTTATGGCGCTGTATTTAACCCAGAAGACCACCGTTGAAACGGTCGCCGCTGCAGCTGCTGATTCCGCCATTATCGGCTTTAAACTCTATCCATCAGGTGCCACCACCAACTCTGCTGCGGGCGTCACTGACATTGACGGATTGGATAATGTATTTGCGGCGATGGCGCAACTGCAAGTGCCGCTGCTGGTGCACGGTGAAGTGACTTCTGCAGACATCGATATCTTTGATCGGGAGCAAGTATTTATCGACCGTCATCTACGACCATTACTGCAGCGGCATCCAGATTTAAAATTGGTGCTAGAGCATATTACCACTGCAGATGCAGTACGTTTTGTTGAGTCACAAGGGCCAAATGTTGCGGCAACCATAACCCCGCAACACTTGTTAATGAATCGTAACGATTTATTGGTCGGGGGCGTGCGACCGCACAATTATTGTTTACCCATTTTGAAACGCCGTGAGCATCAGCTGGAGCTACGCCGTGCCGCTGTATCTGGCAACCCTAAGTTCTTTCTTGGCACAGACTCAGCACCCCACGCTCAGTCCAAGAAAGAAACCGCATGTGGTTGTGCTGGGTGCTATTCAGCACCGGCTGCGTTGCCATTGTATGCTGAGTTTTTCGAGCAAATGGGTGCTTTAGATAAGCTCGCAGACTTCGCCAGCAACTTTGGTGCGGATTATTATGGATTGCCGCGTCCCACCAGCACAGTGACCTTAGTGCGAGAACCATGGCAAGTACCTGAAATTGTTGAAACTGCGGTTGGCCCAATGGTGCCTTATTGGGCTGGACAGCAATTAAATTGGATGATTAAACAATAATTCAACATCTCAATGAACAATTTAACATTATAGATATTATGTTTCAGCCATGGTTTTATAATGCCTAAAGCGTCATAATACTTTTTATAATAAAAAGCATACTTTTTTAAAGGATGTAACATTGTTTAATTGGTGGCGAGCTAAGCAGCAGACGAATGTTGCGTTAGTGTTTGCTTTCACCAAAGAGCAGGTGTCTTTGGTGATTGCGGATGTAACGCACGCAGAACCGGCCTTAATTGTTTCAGATCATTGTAGTATTGCCGACGGTCAGTGGACGGTCGGCATTCAAACCCTTGCGCAACGTTATGAGAAACAACTGAAATGGCTTGACCAAGTGCATCAGACAGCGGAGCGTCGATGCTGTTCAAGCCATGATAATCATCCACATCATTAAAAAGGGCTCTAGTTTCTCCACTATCGGGCCCCAATGCTGTCGGTTCAGTACAAGCGGGCGCATCAGTTTCACCACAGCGTAGCAACCCTCCAGTGCGATCACTATGCTGATCGAAGGATTTGCTCATGATTTCCAGCATCAATGCTTGGCCAAGTCCGGCGGCTCGGGTTTGCAGTATGGGTTCGGCACTGCGTTGTGCTTGGGGGAAAAACAGCATGGCAAGCATGACCACGGCAAGGCCCAGCACCACCAAGCCAATGATTAATTCGACTAAGGTGAAGCCTTGTTGGGAAGACCTGAATTGTGCACGGGTAATTGGCATCGAAGGCTCCGAGAATCGCACGAATGTGCCAGCATAACTATTTTTTATAGCAATGTTTATATACTGTTATTCATAGTAAGATTTATAATGACATGAGCTAAACTGGGCGGCAAGCTCTACCCGATAGCAGCAAAGGATCATCATGACAGATCGCGCGTCACAAATTGTTAAGATTCAGCAAGGTTTCACCCTTATTGAACTCATTATTGTTATTGTAGTGGTGGGTATTCTTGCTGTCACCGCAGGCCCTCGAATATTTGGCAAAGCAGGAACAGATGAGGCAGTGGTCGAAGGGCAAGTCCTCAGCTTGTTACGGTTACAGCAACAACGGGCCCTGCAAGATCCCATCAATCGCTGTTATGGAGTAGCTATTACTGGCGCTGACATCACACCGGTTAATTGTGGTGCGGTGATTGCTGCAGATCGGATTGTATCATTACCGAGTCACGTCACAGTATCGGTAACCACAACACTGCCAAACGGCGGTACTGGCTTTTATTTTAATGGTTTGGGCTGCCCTGTTAGCACCGGACATGCAACCAATGCTGAAACTTGTGGTCAATCAAGTGTACAGTTTAGTTTTCAGGGTGTTAGCGTGCGCCAAATTTGTGTGCAAAGCCAAGGCTATATCCGTACCGGCAGCTGTCCGTAGCGTTGGTTTGCTGATTGCTGTTACAAGGCGCTTGCCGCCACGGTAGCAGCTTGGTAAAGTTACACGGTTTTCAGTTCACATAATTACTAGTTAAGGGAACATCCCCTCATGTTTAAGAAGTTACGCGGCCTCTTCTCAAACGATCTATCGATCGACTTAGGAACAGCAAACACACTCATTTATGTAAAAGATGAAGGCATTGTCTTAAATGAACCTTCTGTTGTCGCCATTCGTCAAGAGCGCTCAGGTGGGCCTAAGAGTATTGCCGCGGTTGGTACTGCGGCGAAAAAAATGCTGGGCCGGACACCTGGTAATATTCGCGCTATCCGTCCGATGAAAGACGGGGTGATTGCTGACTTTTATGTGACTGAACAAATGCTGAAGCACTTTATTAAAAGTGTGCATGACAGCCATTATTTTCGTCCCAGCCCACGGGTATTAGTCTGTGTGCCTTGTGGTTCAACCCAAGTTGAACGCCGTACCATCCGTGAATCTGCCTTAAGCGCAGGCGCCCGTGAAGTGTATTTAATTGATGAGCCTATGGCTGCAGCCATAGGTGCGGGTTTACCTGTGTCGGAGCCAACCGGTTCCATGGTCGTCGATATCGGTGGCGGTACCACTGAAGTTGCCATTATTTCATTGAATGGTGTGGTGTACTCATCATCAGTGCGTATTGGTGGGGATAAATTCGATGAAGCCATTGTGAGTTACATCCGGCGTAACTTCGGTTCATTGATTGGGGAAGCTACCGCAGAACGCATTAAGCATGAAATCGGCTCTGCCTTCCCAGGTGAAGAAGTTCGTGAAATTGAAGTGCGTGGTCGTAACTTAGCGGAAGGAGTGCCGCGCTCCTTTACGCTCAATAGCAATGAGATTTTAGAAGCCTTACAAGAGCCACTGATGGGGATTGTCAGTGCGGTCATGACTGCGTTGGAACAGTCACCACCAGAATTGGCATCAGATATTTCTGAGCGCGGTATGGTTCTAACCGGCGGTGGCGCTTTGTTGCGTGATCTTGATCGTTTATTGATGGAAGAGACAGGGATTCCAGTCATCATTGCAGATGATCCGTTAACCTGTGTGGCTCGAGGCGGCGGTATCGCTCTCGAAATGATTGACATGCACGGCGGTGATCTGTTCAGCGATGAGTAAGTGGGCCTATGAAATCGTTGTTTGAACGAGGGCCCTCCCTGCTAACACGTTTGGTCTTAGCATTGTTATGTGCGGCCATGTTGATGTTCCTTGACCACCGGCTCAATACCATGCAGCCGGTGCGTTCGTTTTTATCGACCTTAGTCACGCCAGTCCAATACCTCGCGGTACTCCCTGAACAAGCACTTGATCGGATCGTGTATTTATCAACCACTCGATCGATGCTGCGTGAGCAAAACGAAGCGCTGCGTCAAGAGCTCCAAGAGCTACATATGGCGGTGCAGCGCTTGAATTTTCTCGAGAATGAAAATGACCGCCTACGGCAGTTGCTCGGTTCTGATGTGCGGCAAGCGAGTCGTCGGATGGCGGCAGAAATTGTAGCCGTTGCGACTGACCCGTTTTCACATCAAGTAGTTATCAATAAGGGCTCAGCTAACGGCGTCTATAAAGGTCAGCCAGTACTCGATAATCGGGGTATCCTAGGGCAGGTGATGAGTGTCGGGCATACTACCGCGCGCGTGTTGTTGATTTCAGATCAAAGCCATTCGTTGTCGCTGCGTGCGGAACGCAATGATATTCGCGTGCTGGCGCGTGGCACAGGTGATTTGCAGCGGCTAGAGTTGATGTTTATCCCACATTCAACAGAGCTGGAAGTGGGCGACAAACTGATGTCATCGGGTTTAGGTGGAGTGTACCCAGAGGGTTATCCAGTCGCTGAGATTATCGAAGTGAATCGCGATGAACGCTACCAATATGCACGGGTAACAGCACGCCCATACGCACAACTGGACAGGATTCGAACGGTATTGCTGTTGTGGCCACCAAGCGCCGTTGAACAACCGGTGTATGATGACGTCGAGGTGGATGAGAATGTGGATTAAATCTGGGTTAATCCCTTTGTTAGCGACTTATTTGGCGGCCTTGGTATTAATGGTCATGCCGATGCCGGCGTTTTTAGAAGCATGGCGCCCCGATTGGTTGAGTTTGGTGATTTTGTATTGGGTCATTGCTTTGCCGCACCGGGTCGGTATGGGAAGCGTGTTGGTGTTAGGGCTAGTGGCAGATATTTTGATGGGTACGGTGTTTGGGATTTATGCCACTGCATTGCTCATCATGGCCTATCCAGCTATTCGCCACTTTCACCGTATTCGGAATTACTCGTTTACTCAGCAAGCGTTGATTATTGGCGTATTAATTCTAATAAAGCGCGTGATTGTGTATGAGCTGGAGCACGTGCTCAATGGTGCAGTGTTCCATTTGCCCTATTTATATCCAGTCATTTCGTCAGCGATTGCATGGCCGTGGGTTTTTTTAATTTTGCGCAAGTATCGGAGGCATTACCTTGTCCGTGAGTGAGTTGGTGTTAGCCTCGGGCTCACCACGTCGCAAAGAGTTGCTGCAGTTACTCGATCGTCCCTTCACCGTGGTGCAACCTGATGTTCCAGAACAGCGTTTCGAGCAGGAAGCGCCCGCTGACTATGTGCAGCGCTTGGCCTTGAGTAAAGCACGTGCTGGTGCCACCATGGTAGGGGCGCAGTGTACGGTGTTAGGTGCCGATACCATTGTAGTATTCACTGATAACGTGCTAGAGAAGCCTCGTGACTATGCCGATTATGTGCGTATGATGCGACAATTATCTGGCCACACGCATCATGTGATGACCGCTGTCGCCGCCGTGAAAGGGGGCCAAGAAGAATGTATCTTAAGTGGTGCAGAAGTGAGTTTTAAAGCGCTCACAGAGGCTGAAATTGAGCAATACTGGCACACGAAGGAACCCATTGATAAGGCAGGTGGCTACGGCATTCAAGGACGCGCGGCAAAATTTGTAACAGGTATTGTGGGCAGCTATTGGGCCGTTGTCGGACTCCCTATTTATGAAACCGAGCAGTTAATTCAAACGATTGAGGGGTAGGCATGAGCGCAGAAATATTAATGAACGTCACCCCAACAGAAACTCGGGTGGCACTGATTGAAAATGGAATTTTGCAGGAAGTCCATATTGAGCGCCAAGCCAAACGTGGGCTGGTGGGCAATATCTATGTCGGTAAAGTATCGCGCGTGTTACCTGGTATGCAGGCTGCGTTTGTCGATATCGGACTGGAGAAAGCTGCTTTCTTACACGCTTCAGATATAGTCAACCAAATCGAACAAGCTGAAGGCTTAGCCCGCGGCACTATGCCCGTAGCCGATATCGGCCAGCTGGTGCGGCCGGGCCAACATATTTTGGTACAAGTCGTCAAAGATCCCTTGGGGACGAAAGGTGCTCGCTTAACCACTGATATTACCATTCCTTCACGCTACATGGTGCTGATGCCGCAATCTCCTCATGTGGGTATTTCCCAACGTATTGAAGACGAGCAAGAGCGCAACCGTTTAAAACAGGCAGCGCTACCATACTGTGATGACGAAGGTGGTTTTATTGTGCGGACCGCTGCCGAAGGTGCTAGTACCGACGAATTGCAGCGTGATGCCAAGTTCCTGCGGCGCTTATGGGACATGATCCAAAAGCGGCGTAAAGCGATGCGCAAAATTGGTTTGGTGTACGAAGATCTCAATTTATCCTGTCGTATATTGCGTGATTTTGTTGGGGAAGAGATTGAACGGATCCGCGTCGACTCGCGCGTTACTTATGATTTATTGAAAGAGTTCGTGAAAGAGTTTATTCCTGAACTAGACCCTGTATTGGAATACTACGTTGGTGAACGTCCGATTTTTGATTTGTTCGATGTGGAAAATGAAATCCAGCGTGCATTAGAGCGTAAAGTAGATTTGAAGTCGGGCGGCTCTATCATCATCGATCAGACCGAGGCCATGACTACCATTGATATCAATACTGGTGGTTTTGTTGGCCATCGTAATTTGGAAGAAACCATTTTCAATACCAATATTGAAGCGACTCAAGCGATAGCTCGACAGCTGCGGTTACGTAACTTAGGCGGCATTATCATTATCGATTTTATCGATATGCAAAACCCCGATCACCGCCGCCGAGTGTTGCACAGTTTAGAGCAAGCGCTGGCCAAAGACCGTGCGAAAACCTCTATTAACGGCTTTACTACCCTAGGCCTGGTCGAAATGACCCGCAAACGGACTCGTGAAAGTCTCGAACATGTACTGTGCTCGGAGTGTCCAGTTTGTCTTGGCCGTGGCTCGCTGAAGACTGCTGAAACCGTGTGTTATGAAGTCATGCGAGAAATTGTCCGCGTAAACCGTGCGTATGCGGCCGACCACTTTATGGTGTACGTCTCACCGGCTGTGGCAGATATGCTGTTAAATGAAGAATCTCATGCGTTGGCAGAACTGGAGGTTTTTGTTGGCAAACAAGTTCGCGTGTTTGCTGAGCCGATGTACAACCAAGAACAATTTGATGTGGTTATGATGTAATGACAGTTCGTAACGTCGGCCGCTGGCTATGGCGCTCATTGCTATATACCTTGGCAATTGTCTTGGTCTTATTCGCACTTTTGCTGAGTGCGCTGCGCTACCTATTGCCACAAATGCCTGATGTGACGAAGCAGGTGGAGCAGTTTCTGGCTACTAATTATGCTCTAGACGTGCAGCTGGCACAGATTAGTGCCGACTGGACCCGCAGCGGACCTGAACTGATCTTACATGATTTTGTGTTGCTCACTGACGCGAGTAAAGCCACGCGCATCGATATTGCGGAAACGCGGATGGTGATCGACTTCTGGGCCAGTGCACGTGCACTTAATGTACAAATTGAACAGATTCAGCTCACCGGTATGCGCGTACATTACGATTTACGTGATAGTTACGGTGACTCTGCAGGTAGCTCATGGAAGTTGCCGACCAAGCTAGGTGACTTACTGCTTGAGCAACTCGATAACATTGAAGTGCGCGAAAGTGTCCTTGAATTAGTGAATTTAATGGGCGTGACGCGCACCATTGATATTCAAGAACTACGTTGGGCGAATCAGGGGCAACGCCACTATGGCGTCGGTAAGCTGTTATTCTCAGAAGTAACCGATAACACACTTGATGTCATGATTGACATGCATGGCAACAACATTCACGCACTCAGTGGCCAAGTTTATGTGGCTGCGAATCACTTGGATATTACGCCATGGGTTCAACAACAAATTATCGATACGCAAATCCAATCTGCTACGTTCAACTATACCCTGTGGCTTAACTTTCAACAGAACCAGTTTACAGATGGCTTATTACAGTTGGGTGAACAAAAGCTGCAGTGGCAGGTGGGTGATCGGACACATCAGCTTCGCATTCCCCACGGCGAGTTAAAATTGCGACCCTATGCTGACGGCTGGCGCGTCAACTCGAACCCGCTAACCATTGAACACAATGACCGTAGCTGGGTATTGCCAACCTTTAGTTGGGAACAAACAACCACCACCACAGCAATGAGTATGGAAGGAATGCCATTGCCACCGTTGGTGGAATTATTAAATCTGTTGGGTAGTCGTGGTGCGAGCGTGGTGGAGCAGTTCACCGAACGTGATACCCAAGGTGTACTGGATGTTGCATTTTATCATCACGTTGAGCATGGTGCACGTTGGTACGCCAGCGGTGAACAGCTCAGTTGGGGTGAATTTGCCGGCGTTCCGGGCTTGAGTAATGTGAGCTTACAAGTGCAAGGTCGGGGCCAACAGGTCACGTGGACATTGCAGGGTAAAGAGGCTGCATTTCAAAGCACGGCGCTTGATTACGATGATGTGTGGTCGATCAGTGAGCTATCGGTGCATGGCACCTTCCACTGGGATGCTGAAGGCTGGCGATTGCACGTCGCGCCGACTAGTGAAATTCACCTGGTTGGTTTTCCCATTGGTCTTGCGGCAACCATCACGCCGTCGCCTGAATCGGTGTATGTGGACGCAGTAGCACGCAGCTTAAATGAAACTTCCATTCCGGTAGATGTGTTGCGCCGCCATCTGCCCATTGTGATGGGTGATAATCTACACGAGTATTTAACGGTTGCTATCCAAGACGGTTATGCCTCTGATCTAGCAATGGTCTGGCGCGGTGCGGTGGAAGATTTCCCGTATCATAATAACGAAGGCTTGTTTGAGGCTCGCGCCCGTATTTCAGGAGTGTTGTTTAAATTTCAACCTAATTGGCGTCCCGTCTATGATGCAACAGCCGTGGTTAATTTCCGTAACGAGCGGATGCACATTACCGCCACAGATGGTTTGCTTGGTCTGATTGATGTCCAACGCGCCGATGTGGTGATCCCGAATTTAACGGAGGAGCTTAACGCCCGTTTAGAAATAACTGCACAGATTGCTGGAAATGCGAATGAGCTTAAACCATTGTTCGATGACAGCCCGCTAGCGGACAGTTTAGGCGCCACGCTTGCCGATGTGCAACTTAGTGGACCGGTTACTGGCTATTTAGATTTACTGATCCCATTAACTGACGAACCTGATGTGGTTGCGCAAGGCTATGCCGATTTAGCTGATGCCGAAATTTATGTACGTAGTATAAAAGAGAATTTTACCAACGTACATGGGCGGATAAATTATCGCAATGATGTCATTACAGCACCGGCATTAACGATGCAATGGCATGGCTTCCCAATCCAAGCGGAACTAGCCACACGGCAACGTGAACATGATTATTTTGCGGACCTACAACTGCACGGGGATTGGCAGCTGACAGAATTTGCGCCAGTGTTAGCCGGTAGCATGCCGTGGCAGGCTGATTTTAATCTTAGTATACCAACCCAAGGTGGTTATTCATTTCGTTGGCATCAATCCGCTAAGCTTGATGATGTAAGTATTCACTTACCCGAACCGCTTGGTAAATCAGTAGGTGCCGAACAACAGTTAGAATTAACCGTATCTGGTGATCCCGACAGTATTCTGGTCAATGCGGAAGTCGCTGACACTGTCTTGCTTGAGCTGCAGTTAAACGGTGACCTGAGTGAGTTACAAAGTGGGTATGCGCGGCTTGGACACGTACTCCAACATACGCCAGCAATGAACGCACTCAGGCCTAGGGCTAATTTTAGTATCGATGCCAGCTTGGTAGAAAGTGATATTGGTACCTGGGTAAATGCCATCGAGCAACTATCCGCTATGCTGCCAGCAGGTACAGGAGAAAGTGACTTTGTCCAAGTGCTTAAGCCTGATTTTATCCAGTTCTATAGCCCACAACTACATTGGCAGCAGTTGGTGTTAAACGATGTATGGGCGGTGGCATGGCCAGAGCAGCAGGATTGGCGCATTCGGGTCGACGCGAAACAAATGCTCGCCGATGGGCATTGGCAAGCGGCCACCGCGGAACAAGCCGAACGCCTGCAAATCAGCGCTGAGTATATTGATATTCAAGGGTTGGATGAGGGCATTGCGAGTGCTGGCGGTGAGGCAGAGTTGCCGACCAGTTTTGCTGGTCTTCCTGAATTATTTATCGACTGTAAGCGCTGCCGCTACGGACCTTATGATCTTGGTGAAGTGAACGTTCACTTGCGCGGAGAGGAGCATCAGTTACAGTTGGTCAAGCTGGACGCACGTAACCGTGGACACCATGTTCAAGCTGCGGGCTTGTGGGCGTTAGAAACCTCAACACAATACCCGCAAACACGTATTTATGGGCGCTTTGAATCGGATAATTTCGGTGAATTTTTGGATAGCTATGAATTCACCTCGATGGTGCGCGACAGTAGCGCAAGCATTGATTTCGACTTGCATTATATGGCTCCGCCGCACCAACTGGATTTGAACACGCTTAATGGCAATGTAAAGTGGCAGCTGGGACAGGGGTATTTGAACGACGTTAGTGATCGTGGTGCTCGCTTGTTCTCACTACTCAGCTTAGATAGTATTTTGCGGAAGCTTCGGTTTGATTTCCGCGATGTGTTCGCCAATGGTTTGTTCTATACCAACTTCTCCGGTGAGTTTGAAATTGCCGATGGTGTGGTGGCTACCGATAATACCCAACTCAACGGCAGTGCTGGCGACATGGAAGTGAAGGGTAGTGCGAATTTAAAGACCCGTGAACTAGCTTATGACTTACAATTTGTACCTAAAGTCACGTCCAGTTTACCAGTGATTTTTGCGTGGATGATTAATCCACCTTCTGGTTTGGCGGCGTTAGTGATTGATCGCATGCTACATGATGCTAAGGTAATCAGCCGATTGGAATATCGTATCTCTGGTACCATGGATGACCCCATTATTGAAGAAGTGGCGCGTGATTCTCGCGCAGCGCCGATGCCCACCGAGGATTTGAATGATGATGAGCCAAACTCAGCAGCAGGTACAATTAACCGCCCTGCAACTGACGAGTAGTCCAGATCCACAGGATAACTTGCAGCAAATTGAGCGCTTGCTGCAACAATTACCGGCCCACCGTCCACAGTTGGTGGTGTTGCCGGAAGCCTGCCTCTGTTTCGGTACAAACGATAAACGACAACGCGCATTAGCTGAGCTGCCCGGGGTGGGACCGCTGCAACAAGCGTTAGCTGACTTAGCCAAACGCCACCAGATTTGGTTAGTAGCAGGCACCATGCCAATGATCGATGAGCGTGATGCTGCCAAATTTAGCGCCGCCAGTTTGGTGTTTACCCCGAACGGTGACTGTATTGCACGTTACAACAAAATTCATTTGTTTGACGTAACTGTCGCTGATAACACCAAACAATACCGTGAATCCGCATGGACACAAGCGGGTGACACAGTTGTCACCGTGCCAACCGAATTTGGCGTACTCGGTATGGCAGTATGTTATGATGTACGTTTTCCAGAATTATTCCGCGCGCTGCGCGTAGCCGGCGCTGACATTTTGGTATTACCATCAGCTTTTACCAAGGTCACCGGCGCAGCTCATTGGCACGTGCTTACCCGTGCACGAGCCATTGAACAGCAATGTTTCTTGGTAGCAGCAGCCCAAGTTGGCGACCATGCGAATGGTCGCCAAACATACGGGCATGCCTTGATAATCGATGGTTGGGGCCGCATTCTTGCAGAGTCAGAACAGCCACAACCCGGGCTCGCAACAGCTTTAGTGGATATGACAAGTCTCGCCAGTATTCGCCACGATATACCGGTTGCAGAGCATTTTAATTGGAGTCAAAAGGTCATTCATGCAAACACCAAACGTTGAGCACAATTTGCTTCATCATCATGAACTTGATCGTGATGCCATTCACCAATCGTTAGCGACTTTGTACACAGGAGCTATTGATTTTGCAGATATATATTTGCAAAGCAGTATGCACGAGTCGTGGGTGCTGGAGGATGGCATTATCAAAAGCGGATCCTTTCATATCGAAGCAGGTTTAGGAGTGCGCGCGATTCATGGTGATAAAACGGGGTTCGCTTACGCCGATGAAATTTCACTCAGTGCGCTCAATAAGGCTGCTGCCGCCGCCCGCGGCATTAGCCAAGCAGGGCAAGCCAAACAACTGCAAGTTGTGCAGCGAGCGCAGGCGATTGAGCGCTATACATCGATCAACCCACTGAATTTGCCTGAACAAGCTAAAATTGACCTTTTACGCGCCATTGATGAATACGCACGCCGTCAAGATCCGCGTGTCGTCGAGGTTATTGCCAGTGTCACGGGTAGCTATGATGAAATACTAGTAGCTGCTACTGACGGTACTTTTGCCACCGATGTACGGCCTTTGGTGCGGGTGAACTGTACCATTTTAGTTGAGCAAAATGGTCGCCGTGAACGTGGTAGTGCCGGTGGTGGGGCTCGCGTCGAATACAATTATTTTACCGAAACAGTTGGTGTGAATGGAGCAGCCAAGCCGCGCTGGCAAGTCTTTGTTGACGAAGCCGTTCGGCAGGCACTGATCAATTTAGAAGCACGTCCAGCACCTGCAGGGACAATGCCGGTCGTATTAGGGCCGGGTTGGCCTGGCGTATTATTGCATGAAGCAGTTGGGCATGGGCTCGAAGGTGATTTTAATCGGAAAGGGTCATCAGCTTACGCGGGTAAAATTGGTGAGATGGTAGCATCAGAGCTTTGTACCATTGTTGATGACGGTACCTTAGCGCACCGCCGTGGCTCACTGTCCGTCGACGATGAAGGCACCCCAGCTGGCTATAACGTGTTGATCGAAAAAGGCCGCTTAGTGGGCTACATGCAAGATAAAATGAATGCCCGGCTGATGGGGGTAAACCCAACCGGCAATGGCCGGCGGGAGAGCTTTTCTTGCTTGCCGATGCCGCGCATGACCAACACCTATATGTTGGCAGGTGAACATGATCCGGAGGAGATTATCGCGAGCGTTAAACGGGGCATCTATGCACCGAATTTCGCTGGCGGCCAAGTCGACATTACCTCAGGAAAGTTTGTGTTTTCAGCGTCTGAAGCTTATCTGATTGAAGACGGTAAAATTACTGCACCACTGAAAGGCGCTACGTTAATTGGTAATGGTCCAGAAGCCATGCGTCAAGTCTCTATGGTCGGGCATGATCTGCAGTTAGATGATGGGGTTGGTGTCTGTGGCAAGGATGGCCAAAGTGTTCCCGTAGGCGTTGGCCAACCAACCTTAAAACTGGATGCAATGACGGTAGGTGGCACCGATTAGGTGGTAGCCACCTGGCGAAGGTATTTGAATAACTCCCGTTGTGCGGCGGGCGGCTTACCTTGTGCGGTAGCTTTTGTGGCTTGCCGATACAGCTGACGCAGACGTTGTCGGTCAGCGCTAGGGTAAGCTTCAATGAACGCTTGGATAGCGTCATCGCCCTGCGCCAAGATCGCATCGCGATGTTTCTCCAGCTGATGAAATAAAGCATTTTGCTGGTGATGTGATTGCTCTAATTCGGCCAGAGCTTGCGCAATGGGCGCAGTATCCCGTTGCCGCATAAGTTTACCGATAAGCTGTAACTGCCGGCGGAACCCTTCGCGGGTACCGCGAATACGTTGGGCGAGTAGGATGGCGTCAAGCAAGTCATCGTCAAGTGGGATTTTTGCTAATTTCCCCTCGGATAGTTCGACCAGCTTTTCGCCGAGTTGTTGTTGCGTTTCGGCAGCACGTTTTAATTCGGATTTACTGACGAATTCTTCGTCATCGTACTCAAATTCGTTCATGGTTAAACCTCTTGGGTGACCTGCGAATTGTACCTGAATCACATAGCAATATAAAAGGCGTTCCTGCTGATACGCCTACAGGAGTTGAAATGACACCCGATATCCGCGAGCTGGAAATTGAAATGGAAGAAGTGGAAGAGGCAGTTGCCGAGGCTCTGGCGTACGCGCAAAAACTAGGCAATAGTGCTGCTGAGTGTGCTATTAGTCGTAGCCGCGGGATCAATGTTGGCACGCGATTAGGAGAAGTCGAGACGGTTGAGTTTAATCAAGACGGTGCCCTTGGCATTACAGTTTATCGCGGCCAGCAAAAAGGTAGTGCCTCGACGACCGATCTAACCCCAGCGGCAATTCGAGCTACGGTAGATAAAGCCAGCAGCATTGCCCAGTTTACCTCGGCAGATCCTTGTACTGGGTTAGCGCCAGCGGAATTGATGGCGACCGACATTCCAGATTTGGATTTATGTCATCCTGCCGATCAAAGCGCTCAGTTTGCCCTCGAACAAGCATTAACCTGTGAACAACATGCGTTACAACTTGACCCACGCATCGTCAATTCGGATGGTGCTGGTTATAGTAGCCATGTCGGCTTTCGTGTGTATGGGAATAGTCACGGTTTCCTCGCTGGTTATATGCAGTCACGCCACGTGCTAAGCTGTTCATTGATCGCGAAGCAGGGGGATGCCATGCAACGCGACTATAGCTACACCATTGCACGTCATCGTGATGACCTTTGGACGCCAGAGCAGGTTGCTGAAGATGCAGTTGCCGCGACGGTAGCGCGTTTAGACGCACGTAAAATTGCCACCGCAAAAGTACCAGTTATTTTCCGCGCCGACGTCGCTAATAGCTTGTTCAGCCACTTAGTGAACGCGA
The DNA here is from genome assembly GCA_029279945.1 of Pseudidiomarina indica. Classification (GTDB taxonomy): domain Bacteria; phylum Pseudomonadota; class Gammaproteobacteria; order Enterobacterales; family Alteromonadaceae; genus Pseudidiomarina; species Pseudidiomarina indica_A. The sequence goes on from JAJUHK010000008.1 coordinate 26,399, forward strand.
TTAGTAGCGGCAGTTTGTACCGTAAATCCAGCTTCTTGCTCGATCAACTCGGCCAGCAGATTATGCCCAGCTGGTTGACAATTCACGAACAGCCACACATTCCAAGGGCCTTGGCAAGCAGCCCATTTGACCATGAAGGGCTCGCCACCACCGCCCGCGATATTATCAAAGATGGTGTGCTCGAGACGTATTTGTTAACCAGTTATGCCGCCCGTAAATTAGGGATGCAGCCGACCGGGCATGCCGGTGGTATTCATACCTGGCAAGTGGGGCACCAAGTGCCCGACCTTAAGGCTTTATGCCAGCAAATGGGTACGGGTCTGTTGGTGACCGAATTGATGGGGCAGGGGGTTAACATTGTCAATGGTGACTATTCCCGCGGCGCTGCTGGGTTCTGGGTGGAAAATGGCGAGATTCAGTATCCAGTAGAGGAAATTACTATTGCTGGGAACTTAGCTGATATGTTACGTAATATTGTGGCGATTGCTGGTGATATTGACCATCGCCATGGTGTCCTAACTGGCTCGGTATTACTTGAAGAAATGCGTATCGCCGGCGTTTAACCGACCCTCAGCGCATCGCCCGATGCGCTATTGTTCTTCGTCGAAACGTGCTTCAACCAGTTGCGCAACTGCATCAGCAGCAGCTTGCGCATCAGGCCCTTCCGCTACTATTTCAATAGTACGGCCTTGCCCACTAGCGAGTAACAAAAGACACATGACGCTGGATGCATCAACTTTTTGACCATCTTGAATAAGATAAACGTTAGCAGCGAACTCATGGGTTAATTTTGCCAACTTAGTGGCTGCACGAGCGTGCAATCCAAGCTTATTTCGGATGGTTACTTGGTGACGGACAATGCTGGTCATAACACAAGGCCTAACTATGGATTGGTAGGTTTATGGCGGCTCGCTTCGCGATGCCGTACTTGAACTTTACATGGGTGTCCAGCAAACCGTTGCGCGAGTTTTTCAGCGATATAAACAGAGCGATGTTGACCGCCTGTACATCCTATACCTATGGTTAAGTAGCTGCGGTTACTACGCTGAAAATGCGGTAACCAGGTTTCGAAAAACACTTCCAACTGATGAATAAATTTCGTGACTAATGGTTGCTGTTCAAAGTAATGTTGTACCGCTGCGTCTTTTCCCGTCAGCGGTTTGAGTTCAGGAACCCAATGTGGATTCGGTAATATCCGCGCATCAAAGGCGTAATCCAAATCTGCTGGAAGCCCGTATTTGTACCCAAATGATTGAAATACCACAATTAAGCGTGAGGCTGCTTTCCCTAATATCCGCTCAGTAATTTGTTCACTCAATTGGTGGACCGTTAAGTCACTGCTATCAATTCGCCATGTGGCTCGTTCAGCCAATGGCTCAAGCATACTTGCTTCTACTGACAAGGCATCGGCTAACGGCATTTCTCGCTGTGAGAGAGGGTGCAGCCTTCGGGTTTCACCAAAGCGACGCAGCAACACCTCGTCAGAAGAGTCGATATAGATGATTTCCGGTTTAATTTTTTTTGGTAAGAAATCGAGTGCATCAGTCAGAATGCTGGGCTCGTTGGGAAGGTTACGAACATCGACACTAACCGCCACTTTATCGTATTGTTCGACCACGGCGTGCACTAAGGTTGGCATCAAGGTAATTGGCAAGTTATCGACACAATAATAGCCGAGATCTTCGAGCACGCGAAGAGCGATCGATTTTCCCGATCCAGAGCGGCCTGTGACAATAATCAACTGCATGGTGCTACCCAATTTAACGTACGAATAGCTCGTACAGCTCCTGATCGGTTTGTGCTTCACGCAGCACCCGAGTACAGGTCTTATCGTTGAGCCGTTGGGCCACTGAGGCTAAGGTTTGTAGGTGCTGTTCATGCTGTTCTTCTGGAACCAATAACGCAAAGACGATATCCACTGGCTGATTATCAATCGCATCAAAATCAATGGGAGATGATAAGGTAAGCAACACAGCGATGGGTTTGTTGGTACCTGCTAAGCGGCCATGTGGTATGGCAACACCTAAGCCAATTCCTGTACTACCAAGACGTTCGCGACTTAATAAGCTTTCAAATACCTCGAACGCAGAAGCGCCAGCTAACCGCGACGCAGCTAGCTGGCCAATGAGTTCAAGAACTTTCTTTTTGCTTGTTCCTTCGACCGCGCAACGAACGCAGTCAGGACTCAGTATAGTGGATAAATCCATGGTTTAGCGACGATTCAATTTTTCTTTATGTTTAATAACTTGTCGATCGAGCTTATCGATCAACCCATCGATTGCGGCGTACATATCCTGATGCTCGGATTCTGCATAAATCTCACCGCCATTTACATGCAACGTAGCTTCCGCTTTTTGCGCTAACTTTTCAACACTTAAAATGACGTAGACGTTATTAATATTGTCAAAATGGCGTTCCAGCCGATTGAACTTGTTGGCGACATATTCCCGCATAGCGTTAGTAACTTCAACGTGGCGACCAGTAAGATTGATTTGCATAACATCTTCCTTCTGTTTTCCGAGATTCAAATAAGACGCTTGCGCTGACTCGAAGGCGGAATATTCAGTGCCTCACGATATTTGGCAATGGTGCGTCTCGCTACTTGGATTCCTTGTTCCGCTATGAGTTCAGTTAGTTTGCTATCGCTCAATGGCTTTCTGGGATTTTCTGCTGCAATGAACTTCTTCAGCAATGCCCGAATGGCCGTTGACGATGCTTCGTCTCCTGCCGCAGTGGCTAACTGACTGGAGAAGAAGTACTTCAATTCAAACACACCTCGCGGCGAATGCATATACTTTTGCGTTGTAACACGAGAAATTGTTGATTCATGCATTTCTATTGCTGCTGCAATGTCTGCCAATATCATGGGTTTCATTGCTTCTTCCCCATGCTCAAAAAATGCCTGTTGGCGTTGCACAATAGCGCTGGCTACCTTCAACAGGGTTTCGTTACGGCTTTCGATGCTGCGAATAAACCACTTTGCATCTTGTGCATGCTGTCGAATGTAATTTACCTCATCAGTTTGTGCTACCGCATGGCACAAATCAAGGTAGTATTGATTTACCTTAAGTTTAGGTACTGTTTCTGGATTTAGCTCGACCACCCAACGATGATTTTTCTTGCTGACAATCACATCGGGAATGACATAGTTATCGGGGGCTGCTTGGAAGCTCTCACCCGGGCGTGGGTTAAGATCTTGGATGAGTGCAACTATCGCCGCCAACTCAGTTTCATTGACGCGTAACTTGCGGGCTAAATTACGATAATCACGGGTCGCTAATAGGTCGATAAACTCTTGCACAGCACGCAGTGCTTCGGTTCGCCACGGGGTATCGGGAGCAAGATGTTGTAATTGCAATGTCAAACATTCAGCGACATTACGCGCGCCTACCCCGACTGGATCAAAATGTTGAATCCGCTTGAGTACGACCTGTGCTTCATCAAGTTCGATGGGCTCAACGTGGTGTTCGTTTAAGCCTGCGACAATGTCGCTTAATGGCACTGTGAGGTAGCCTGAATCGTCAATAGCTTCAATAATGGCAACGGCAATCAAGGCGTCGGTCGGAGTAAATGGTGATAGTTGCAATTGCCACATTAAATGGTCATGCAACGTGATGCCGGTTTCCCCTTCATACAGTTGGTCTTCACCATCGTAATGGTAGCTGGCTTGTCCTATACCTGCGGAATAGCTGGGTTCCCATGTTTCTTGTGGGATGCTGAATTCCCCCTCAGCGTCAGATTGCTCGAGTTCTAACAGAGGGTTTTCAGCTAAGGCTTGCTGGATCTCTTGCTGCAGTTCTAATGTTGACAGTTGAAGTAATTTAATAGCCTGCTGCAACTGAGGCGTCATCGCCAGTTGCTGCGACATCTTAAATTGCAGGCTTGGTTTCATGAGATCACCTACAACGTGAATTGCTCACCTAAGTAAACATCTTTAACCTGTTGGTTGGTTAATATACTTTGGGCATCACCGCTCGCAATCAAGGCTCCATGGCTGACAATGTACGCTTTTTCGCACACTGATAAGGTTTCGCGTACGTTATGGTCGGTAATGAGCACGCCAATGCCGCGGTTTCGCAAATGTTCGATAATTTTTTTAATATCAATCACCGAGATTGGGTCAACGCCTGCAAAGGGTTCGTCGAGCAAAATGAACGTAGGATCAGCGGCCAGAGCGCGGGCAATTTCAACGCGACGCCGCTCGCCGCCCGATAAACTCATTCCTAGACTGTTGGCCAAGTGACCCACACTAAATTCTTCTAAGAGTGCGTCGAGCCGTTCTTCGCGAGCGTTAGCATCTAAATCGCGGCGCGTTTCCAGAATTGCCATGATGTTGTCACGCACCGACAGTTTGCGGAAAATCGAGGACTCTTGCGGTAAATAGCCAATCCCGCGACGTGCCCGAGCGTGCATCGGCAGCAACGAGATATCGTCGTCATCAATTAAAATGCGCCCTTTGTCATGCTGCACTAATCCTACAATCATGTAGAAGGTGGTGGTTTTACCGGCACCATTAGGGCCAAGTAACCCAATGATTTGGCCAGCCTCAACGGTCAGACTAACATCCTTGACGACTTGTCGCTTGTTGTATGATTTCGCGAGATGTTCAGCGATTAGTCGGCTCATTACTTTGGTCGCTCTTGTTCTTTGGTAAAAAAATTGTGGTGACGCGATCCTTTTCGCCACGGCTAGCGGATAGTTGCTGCGTTGCGAAGTTATAAATAATTTCGTTACCCTGAATCACGCTGTTGTTCTGGGATACCTTTACATTGCCTGATAACGTTAATAATTGCTGATCTTGATCGTAACGAATTATTTCTGCCTCTGCGCTGATCGGTGAGCCATCATCCAGTAGCTGATTATAAAGTGCTGGGTTACCTTGTGCGATAAAACTGTCGGATTGATCGTCGCGGCGTGTTACTTCAAGGTGGTCAGCTGCAATGGTTAAGCTACCTTGACGGATCACCACGTTATCTTCAAACACGGCGATTTTATTGGCAACATCGAACCAGTCACGATCCGCACTGATTTCAATCGGTTTGGAAAAATCAGCACGACCTTGTGCCCAGGCCGTATTGCCACTACTCGTTGTTATCGCCAGCAGAGCGACGACCGGTATAAATCGTTTCAACATGCTTTATCATTTCCACTGTTTGGGCGCGCAAGTCGGCGCGTAAACCTTCGCCTCGGGCAGTAAAGTCAGGACCAATAATTAACACGGGTTGTTCGGTGGTTACCACATCCGCTTCGGTATCAATCGTTAAATAACTGGTTTCAATACGCTCAATAAACTCCGCCGCAGTGAGACTCGTCATTTTAATGTTACGTTCTAGGACCAAGCTGTTATCGGCATAAAATGCCCCTTGCTCGGCGGTTACCTGCCAAATATCCTTACCTTGATTCAATTGCAAAATATAGGTTGGTGTCATCAGTTCGGTTAAGCCAATGGGACTGTAATGCGTCATCTCTTCCGCCGCAATCTGATGGGCCAACTCACCGTGCTCGTCGTACACGCGGACAATCAGTCCAGTGGCAGTAAAATCTGGCTGAATTTGACGATAACCGGCATCTTGCTCAAGCTGGTCGGCATCGTCAAACGGGCGCCAAATCAGTAATGCTGCGGCACAGAATATAATCCCAATGATGATGACGATGTTGCGATTCAAAGGCTTATGCCTCCTTGTAATTGCAATTGCCCTTGCGCAGTTAAGATTAAATCACTGAGTTCACGAACTGCCCCGTAACCTCCACGTGCTGAGGTGATGTAATCCGCCTGTTGTTGGACATAGGGGTGGCCATCGTTGACACAAACACTAACTGCGCTGCGGGTTAACATCGCCAAATCAGGAACATCATCCCCGATACTAGCGACATGGTCATAGGTCAGACCCAATTGCGCCACTAATTGTTCAAAACACGCCTCTTTGTCTGCTTGCCCTTGATAAATATGTTTAACCCCAAGCGCTTGCATGCGGTCTTGCACAATGCGTGATTCGCGACCAGTAATCACCGCAACATCGATACCGGCATTGAGCAGGGCTTTTACACCGAAACCATCACGGGTGTGAAACGCTTTCAATTCTTCGCCATCGTTGCCAAGATAAATACACCCATCAGAAAAGACGCCATCAACATCACATACCACGAGTCGAATCTGTTGTAGGCGTTCAAACAACTGTGAACTAATAGCGCCATACCAGGTATTGACAGTGGCCATTACAGTACTCCTGCTTTTAATAAATCATGCATGTTCAGTGCGCCATGTGCAATGCCATGTTCATCAACAACAAACAGCCCGTTAATTTTGCGATCTTCCATGAGCTTCAACCCTTGTGCCGCTAGTACATCGGGTTGAATAGTGACAGGTTGGTGTGTCATCACTTGGTCGATACGGGTTTGATGAACATCAATGCGCTGATCGAGAATACGACGTAAATCACCGTCGGTAAATATCCCTAAGAGCCGTTGTTGACTATCGGCAATTCCGGTCATCCCTAAACCCTTGCGTGACATTTCTAGCAAGGCTTCAGATAAGGTGGCTGAAGGTAGTACTAAGGGCATCCGATCGCCAGTGTGCATGATATCGCTTATGCGTAACAATAAGCGACGACCTAAACTACCGCCAGGGTGAGACATCGCAAAGTCATCGGCGGTAAAGCCGCGGGCATGTAGCAAGGCGACTGCAATGGCATCGCCCATAACCAAGGTGGCGGTAGTCGACGACGTTGGCGCTAATCCTAATGGGCAAGCCTCTTGTTCAACCGCAATACACACATGTACGTCAGAAAGTTGTGCGAGAGTTGAATCGGGATGCCCAGTCATGCTGACCAAACTAACGCCACGGCGCTTGATTAATGGGGCAATAGCGAGGACTTCCTCGGTTTCACCTGAGTTGGAAATCGCGAGTACTACATCCTGTGCTGTGATCATCCCTAAATCACCATGACTGGCTTCACCCGGGTGGACGAAAAAGGATGGCGTGCCTGTTGATGCTAAGGTGGCCGCAATTTTGCCACCAATATGGCCCGATTTACCCATCCCAATCACAATGACGCGGCCTTGGCACTGTAATAGCAACTCACACGCCTGTTCAAATTGCGTGTCTAAATAACGTTTTAGGCCAGTGACAGCCGTGGCTTCGATGTCAACAACGCGCTCCGCGAGCATACGAAACGATACGGTTGGGGACTTTATTGTCATGGGAACACTCCAGCCCAATGGATCAGGATCATTACATACGTGCAATAATAACCGATTGAGCGCTGAAATACAGACGAAATCAGCATCAAGCGTCACGTTTTGTCACAAATTTTACCGCCTCAGTCTGTAGCAAGAGCGCCATTTCTGGTACACTCAGCGGTTAGAACAAGGAGATACCAAGGCAATGCAAACTGCATCTCACGTACCGAGTCAGTCATCGTCACCCTGTGCCGATGATGAGGCATTAGTGGTGATTGACTCTATCGACTTTGCCCACGGGTTTGGTGCACACCAAGTTTACCGCGGCTTATCCATGCGTATCCCGAAAGGCAAAATCACCGCGGTAATGGGCCCCAGTGGCATCGGTAAAACAACCTTATTGCGCTTGATCGGTGCACAGTTACGCCCGCAACAAGGAAAAATTACCTTTGCCGGGGTTGATATTCATGCGCTTGGCCGCACTGAACTCTATGACGTTCGCAAACGGATGAGCATGTTGTTTCAAAGCGGTGCGTTGTTTACCGATATGACTGTGTATGACAACGTGGCGTTTCCGCTGCGTGAACACACCGAATTACCCGAGTCGATGATTGATACCATTGTCAAATTAAAGCTCGAGGCGGTTGGCTTGCGTGGTGCTCGGCACTTAATGCCAGCAGAGCTCTCCGGTGGTATGGCGCGTCGCGCTGCACTGGCACGGGCCATTGCCTTAGACCCTGAGTTGGTCATGTATGATGAGCCTTTTGCTGGGCAAGACCCCATTTCGATGGGAGTCATTGTAAAATTGATTAAAGAACTCAATCAGTCGTTGGGAGTGACCAGTATCGTGGTCACGCATGACGTTGCGGAAGTGATGACGATAGCCGACTATGTCTACATAATCGCCAATAAAACGGTGGTTGGGCACGGCACCCCAGCAGAACTTAAACGGTCGTCAAACCCACTAATCCATCAGTTTTTACATGGTGAAGCAGATGGCCCAGTGCCATTCCATTATGCGGCGCCAAGCTTAGCGGATGACTTGTTGGGAGCGCAGCATGCTCGATAGAATTGCGGCCTTAGGGCGCGTTACACTTGATACCGTTGCCGGAGCTGGCGCAGCGTTGTTGATGCTGTTAAAAGCATTGATTGGCAAGCCAAATGTGCGGAAAAGTTGGCCGTTGTTGATGCAACAAATGTATGCCGTGGGTGTCTTATCGCTCATCATCATTGTGGTGAGCGGTTTGTTTATCGGCATGGTGCTAGGGTTGCAGGGGTACAATATTCTGGTCGACTTCGGTGCCGAGCAATCGCTCGGCCCCATGGTGGCATTGTCGTTGTTACGTGAGTTAGGGCCAGTGGTTACCGCATTACTGTTTGCCGGTCGCGCGGGCTCATCACTCACTGCCGAAATTGGCCTAATGAAAGCAACCGAACAGCTGTCGAGCCTTGAAATGATGGGGGTCGATCCGTTACGGCGGGTGATTGCCCCACGGTTCTGGGCGGGATTTTATAGCATGCCCCTGTTAGCCCTAGTGTTTTCCGCCGTCGGTATTTTTGGGGGGTATTTGGTGGGTGTGCGCTGGCTAGGGGTAGATGAGGGTGCCTTTTGGTCCGTCATGCAAGCCAATGTGGAATGGGGGCAAGATATCGTCAATGGCATCATTAAAAGCTTAGTATTTGCCTTTGTCGTGACCTGGATTGCATTGCATAAAGGATACAGTTGCACACCGACTTCGGTGGGGATTAGCCGGGCCACCACCTCAACTGTGGTCACCGCGTCGTTAGCCGTGCTCGGGCTCGACTTTGTATTAACTGCATTGATGTTTGGATAACAGTTATGGAATCAAGAAACACACAACTCGCCGTCGGTCTCTTTGTCATTATTGGCATTTTAGCACTGCTGTTTTTAGGTTTACGTGCCGCCAATACAAGTGCCGTGACCAGCGGCGAAACCTATCGGCTGTATGCTAAATTCGATAACATCGGTGGCCTTAAAGAACGTTCGCCGGTGAAGGTTGGGGGGGTTGTTGTTGGCCGCGTCAGTAGAATTACCTTAAGTGGCGAGTATTATGAGCCACTTGTGGAAATGACCATTAGCGCAACCTACAACAAATTCCCTGACACCTCGTCAGTGTCAATTTTAACGTCGGGGCTATTGGGCGAACAATACATTGGCTTGAACCCAGGTTTTATCGATGAAACCGTTGAAATGCTCCAAGATGGCGATCAAATCTATGACACTAAATCAGCACTAGTGCTGGAAGATCTCATCGGTCAGTTCTTGTTCAGCCAAGGCAACGATTAAGGAGTTCGTATGAAACAGTGGTTGTTTACGTTAAGCATGATATTTTTTGCAGCTACCGCACCTGCGGCAGCGCAGTCAGAATTAATTCGTGATGACAACCCATACGTGTTGTTAGAGAAAGTAGCGAATAAAACCCTGGCACGCATAGCCCAAGATCGTGACCTCATTAACGCCGATCTCAACCACACACGCGTTATTATTCGCGAAGAGATGCTGCCCTATGTGGATTATATTTATGCAGCCAAGCGCGTGTTGGGTCGCCACCTAACACAAACCACTGAAGAGCAGCGGCAGGAGTTTTATACCGTTTTTCGGGACTACCTAATCACAACCTACGCTGGCGCGTTCACTCAGTATGATGAAAACAAGCATACTATAGAGTTTGGTAACCCTGGCCGGTTTGAGGAAAATAGCCGGATGGTGGTGGTCAATACCCGCTTAATCGAACAAGGTGGACGTCCGCCCGTACGACTCGATTTCAAAATGCGTTACGACAATACTGATGACGTGTGGAAAGCGTACGACTTGGTGGTTGAGGGAGTAAGCTTACTCAACAGTAAGCAAACTGAAATCGCCAGTGTCATCCGTAGCAATGGCATTGACGGAACCATTAAACTGCTGCGCGAAAAAGCGCGAGAAGCAGTTAAACCTTATGAAGAAACAGAGAGCTAAATCATGAGTGAATGCACGTGGCAACAGCATGAGCATGATATTCGCTTGCAGGGAGAACTCAGCCGTGTCACTGTGCCGAAATTATGGCGGCAGCGACAACAATGGCTGGGCGGTGGTGACGACATTACCTTAAATTTAGCCGCGGTTGAAAAAGTCGATTCTGCAGGTGTGGCCATGCTTATTGAAGTCAAGCGTGAACTTCTAGGTACTGGTCGTGCTCTTATTATCACCCATCCTACGGCACAATTGCGTGCCATAGTTCAGGTCACTGGAGTCGAGGCGATTTTACAACTCGATGATTAACTGAGTAAGTGAAAGATTCAATGAGTATGTTGACAGCAGAAGCCATTCAACAAAAGTTGTTGGATGAATTGGATGTAAGTGAAGTCATGGTGAAACTTGACGGCAGTCATGCTGCCGTGACTGCGGTGAGCGATATCTTTGCTGACCTCTCGCGCGTTAAGAAACAGCAACTCGTATACGCACCCTTGAAAGCATGGATTGCTTCTGGTGAACTTCATGCTGTATCCATTCGTACCTACACAGTTTCCGAATGGCAACGCGAGAAAAAACTCGCAATGTTAAGTTAAGCAACGGGATAGCCCATGCAGAAATTTGTAATACGTGGCGGTATCCCGCTACGCGGTGAGGTGGTCATCTCAGGTGCTAAGAATGCCGCATTACCTATTTTAATGGCATCGATTCTACCTTCAGAAACCGTCGTTCTTGAGAATGTTCCGGCATTACAGGATGTACAAACTAGCCTCAAACTACTGAGTGAACTCGGCGTCCATAGCCACCCGTTAGGGCCTAATAGTTATCAGATTGAACCCCAAGGTATTCACCACCACGTAGCAAGCTATGACTTAGTTAAAACTATGCGTGCGTCCATCTTGGTGTTGGGGCCGCTCTTAGCTAAGTTCGGGAAAGCACGGGTGTCTTTACCTGGGGGGTGCGCAATTGGTGCACGCCCAGTGAATTTGCATATTGATGGCCTGCGTCAAATGGGCGCAGAAATCACAGTGGAGAACGGCTACATCAATGCCACCGTCAATGGCCGCTTGCGTGGCGCTAATATTCTCATGGATATGGTCAGCGTAACGGGGACCGAAAACTTGATGGCAGCCGCGACCTTGGCTGATGGTATCACAGTGATTGAAAACGCCGCGCGGGAACCTGAAGTTGAAGATCTTGCCAACTTTCTCAATAGCATGGGGGCTGATATTCGTAACGCTGGTACGGAAACCATCACTATTCATGGCAAGGAAAGTTTGCACGGTGGCCGTTACCGTGTCCAACCCGATCGGATTGAAACGGGAACATTCCTCGTGGCAGCGTTAGCGACTGGTGGTGATGTTACCTGTCGTCATACCGATCCGCGGATGTTAGATGCGGTATTACGGAAACTGACCGAGGCCGGCGCCGTTATTACTGAAGGTGATGACTGGATTCGGCTCCAGGCACAAGGCCGTCCCAAAGCAGTGAATATTGTCACTGCACCACATCCGGCGTTCCCAACCGATATGCAAGCACAGTTTTGTACGTTAAATGCTATTGCCGAAGGGGCCGGTTGGGTACGGGAAACGATTTTTGAAAATCGCTTTATGCATGTACCTGAACTATGTCGCATGGGTGCTAACTTTGAGCTTGAAGGTAATATGGCAATTTCTAAAGGTGTCGCTGCGCTCACTGGCGCACAAGTGATGTGTACCGATCTGCGTGCATCCGCATCATTAGTCATTGCTGGTTTAGTGGCAGAAGGGGAAACTGTGGTGGAACGGATTTACCACATTGACCGCGGCTATGAATCCATCGAACGCAAATTGTCAGCCTTAGGTGCCGACATTACCCGCGTCAAATAGTGGGCATGCGGCTATTGCAGCCGCGTGATGACCACCTCAACAGACTCAATTTTGTTGTCGCGTAAAAACCGTACGGTAATCGTTGTACCAGGTTTCGTTTGCGCGACTTTGGCCAACCCTTCGCTGGCTGATGCCATCGGCTGACCATCAATTTCGATAATATAGTCATCGGCACGTATACCAGCTTGCTCCGCAGGGCTATTAGGATCAACGCCCGTTACATAGATCCCAGGCTGGTTGTTGTTAGCGGTTTGTGGCCCATCGCCTACTTGCACACCAAGATACCCACGGACCACTTCACCTTCACGAATTAAGGTATCCATAACTGATTTAGCCAGCGGGTAAGGTACGGCAAAATATATACCATCGATACCTTGCCCACGAGCATCACGAAACTGCGCGTTATTAATACCGACTAAGTAGCCTTGCGAGTTGATTAACGCGCCTCCAGAGGCACCTTCGTTAATAGCCGCATCCATTTGGATGAGATCAGCGTGGGAGTGAATGATCCCCATCCGTCCGCCCGTTGCACTAACAATACCTTGGGTAATGGTTTGCCCTAAGTTATGCGGGTTACCAATAGCGAGGACAACATCGCCCACCTGTGTTTGTAGTGATTCATTTTGCGGGATAATAGGCAGATTATCGGCCTCAATTCGCACGACGGCTAAGTCAGTGACGGTATCGTAACCAATCACCTGGCCACTGTAATTACGTCCGTCTTGTAATGCGACCTGAATCTCATTGACGCCAGCGACCACATGATAAGCGGTAAGGATATGCCCTAGGTTATCCATAATTACCCCGGAACCGAGCCGAAATACGGTACTGGGTCGACGTGAATAATAGGAACCACGAATGGAGCCAATGCTATAAATATTTACCACCGCAGGTGCTGCGCGTTGTACAGCCGTGGCAAAGCTCAGTGGTTGATCGAGCGGGTAGGTTGGTGGAGTAAGCTGCTGTTTAGCACTGGGCACCACAACAATCACGATAGCAGCTACGGCTAAGCCGAGCAGTATAGAGCGCAAGATGTACCAAGCGATGTGCCGCAATTGCATAGATAGTTGTAACCTAGTGATTTACGAATAAATAACAGCATAGCATTGTTTAAAAATGAAGGCAGCATTTTGCTGCCTTCATTTGCACACAAATGGCGTGGAGATGTTTTAACCGCCGCGCAGGACGAGATAAATTTGTGAGTTACCGCGACGGATGTTCAGTGCAATAACACCACCAGCACTACTGAGCGCTTCACGCAATTCAGTGATGCTATTCACAGGGCTGCGGTTGACGCCCATAATCACGTCGTTCTTACGAATACCGTAGCGCTCTGCAATAGAACCAGACTCAAGCTCGGTCACTTTCAATCCACCGCGCTCATCAGGAGTTAAGGTGACACCATTAAAGGCGGGGTGGATGGTCGCTGCGGATACCGATTGCTCTTCTGCAGATAAGGTGACTTTGAATTTCCGTTCTTTACCATCGCGCAGTACGGTTAAGGTGAGTTCCTTACCAGCACCTAAGGTGCCGACGCGTGCGCTGAGATCAGCGAAAGTACGGATCTGTTCACCATTCACTTCAGTGATCACGTCACCAGACTTCAAGCCTGCGCGCTCAGCCGGACCATCGGCAATAACCTCAGCAATAAACGCCCCTTGGTTGGCTTTCAAATCAAGCGCTTTAGCAATATCGTGGGTGAGGTCATTACCACGCACACCCAGCACCCCACGACGAACCTCGCCAAACTCAATCAGCTGGGCGACAAGGTTGGTCATCATATCTGACGGAATGGCAAAACCGATCCCGATATTGCCGCCATTGGGGCCTAAAATGGCAGTATTTATACCAATCAGTTCACCGTCTAAGGTAACCAGTGCTCCACCTGAGTTACCGCTATTGATCGCCGCATCGGTCTGGATAAAGTTTTCAATCTCTTCGATACCCAAGCCACTGCGTCCGAGTGCACTAACGATACCAGAGGTAACCGTTTGGCCAAGGCCAAAGGGGTTACCAATAGCAACCACAAAGTCACCGACCCGTAAATCTGCCGAGCGGCCAACTTTAATGGCAGTTAAATTTTCACCATCTTTTATTTTTAATAGCGCAATATCTGAGCGATCATCGGTACCAATAACCGTGGCATCAAACTGCCGTCCATCTTTAAGCGTGACCAGAATTTCAGTGGCACCATCGATGACATGATTGTTGGTAACGACATAGCCTTCTTTGGCATCAATAATGACACCCGAACCAAGTCCTTGGAATGGCCGTTCTTGAACTTGCTCACGCGGACCACCAGGGCCAAAGAAGAAACGGAACATGTCAGGAATCCGTTGACGTACTTCCCGCTTACCTTTGACGGAGATATTAACTACCGCTGGGGTGACTTCTTCCAGCATGGGCGCTAACGTGGGCGTTTCATTTTTCTGACTGAAAAAAGGAATACTGGCGGAGCTTGGCGTAATAACTAAAGCAGTCGCCAGTGCAAAGGCTGCGAATATCTTCACTTTCATTAAGGTGACTCCTGTTTCATGAATGGAAGACTGCACTGCATGCAGATCCCACAATCTTCTTGAGTGATGCAGTTAAAGACTACCACTCATGATATAAGTTCACCGCAAAGATGTTTCAAGGTGTTTCTTGCGTTGATTTAAACAATCCAGATTGTGTATCACTGTAATCACGCGGCATATCAGTGCTTGCTTTATCGTCACTGCGTCGTTTTTCTGGACGCAACTGATTGGTCATGCGCAACTCACGCAAGGTATCTTCAGCGAAGAAAGGTAAGCTTGGTTGCTCTACCTCACGTTGCAATAAATCGGCGCTGTGATACAAGTATGCTTTTAGCTTATCTTGTGTCTCTTCCAACTGCTCCACTAACGCCTGTGCCGTTGCGAGATGTTCGGCCACTTCTTGGCGATAATCGGCGAGTTGTTGTTTGGTTTGCGTCACTTGCTGACTGAGCTCGGCTTCATCTGAATGCTCGGACAACCAATACCGTGCGAGGAAAAATCCAACGATGGCACCAGCTACGACGAGTAAAAAACCTACAATCCAGCTCATAAATACTCCTTAAAAATGCGTTGCGCATGGTAAACTACTAACCCCTAGCATAATCCAGAATAGAGTCGAAGTGGTAGTGACAACAGAGAAACTTCCCCCAATCGTAAAATATGAACGTGATCTTGCCAGTGGCCAATTTCAGCCAGATGCCGCGCAACGCCGCGCCGTAGAGGCATTACAGCGGCTTTATGATGACCTTCTGGTGTCTGAACAGCACCACCAAGGTGGTTGGTTGCGGCGCTTGAAACAGCGTATACAAGGGGCACCGGCTGCGCCAAAGGGAATTTATTTCTGGGGCGGCGTCGGCCGCGGCAAAACTTATTTAGTGGATACGTTTTTTGATAGTTTGCCGTTTAACCGCAAACTACGGCTGCACTTCCACCGCTTTATGCACCGCATTCATGATGAATTGAAAGCGTTAAAAGGGCGCAGCGATCCCTTACCGATTATCGCGGATAAGTTGGCGCTTGAAGCACGGGTATTGTGCTTTGATGAGTTTTTTGTGCAAGACATTACCGATGCAATGATTTTAGGCACCTTGATGCAAGAGTTGTTTGCCCGTGGTGTGGTCTTAGTGGCGACCTCCAATATAGTGCCAGATGATTTGTACCGTAATGGCCTACAACGCCAACGGTTTATCCCGGCAATTGAGCAAATTAAATTGCATTGTGACGTGATTAACGTTGATAGTGGTATTGATTACCGCTTACGTACCCTCACCCAAGCACAAATCTATCATACACCAGCAGATGCTGCGGCGGATGCGAGTTTACAAGGGTATTTTCATCAGCTGGTGCCAAACTATGACGCTACTACTGCCGCCACCGAGATTGAAATAAACCATCGCAATATTCCGATCCGTATGGTTCATGATGGTGTGATCATGTTTTCGTTTAGCGCGTTGTGTGAAACGGCCCGCTCGCAGAACGACTACATTGAAATTGCGCAGTGCTACCATACTGTTCTCATCAGTGATGTGCCGCAAATGGGGGCGCATAACGATGATGCAGCACGCCGTTTTATCGCGTTGGTCGATGAATTCTATGAGCGGCGGGTGAAACTTATCATGTCAGCAACGGTACCGCTTGACCAATTGTATTCTCAAGGTACATTAAACTTTGAATTCAAACGCTGTATCAGTCGGCTACGCGAAATGCAGAGCCACGAATACTTAGGACTCGCACACAAATCATGACACTCTCGGACTGGGGTTTAGCGCTCGGTGGTTTAGGTCTATTATTGCTTGGCATGCAGCTCATGACCGATGGGCTAAAGTCGGCTGCAGGGCAGCATCTACAAGGATTTTTAGAGCGTTCAACACAAACGCGGTTGAGGGCTGCCCTGTCAGGTTTTATCGTGACAGCCGTGGTGCAATCCTCAACAGCCGTTGTCGTCGCCTTATTAGGTTTTACTAATGCCGGGATGCTAAAACTACGCCAAGCTGCGTGGGTGGTATTTGGGGGAAACGTAGGCACCACATTAACGGCTTGGATTGTGGCGCTGATTGGGCTCAAAATTAATGTTGGCGTGTTCGCATGGCCCCTGATTGGCTTGGGCATGCTGCTCAATTTGATCCGATCAAATTCTCCTTCGGGCTATGTTGGCTTGGCGCTCGCTGGATTCGGCGTATTATTCGTCGGGCTGGATACCTTGCGCGTAGCATTTGAGCAGGTCGCATTGAATTTCCCGATTGGTTACCTCAACGTCGATGGTATTGGCGGTATTTTAGTCGCGATCTTGGTCGGCTTTATTTTAACTGTCATTATTCAGTCATCCACCGCCGCAATTGCGATTGTTTTAACAGCCTCTGTCAGTGGTATGTTCACCCCCTTAGCAGGCGCAGCGTTGGTTATTGGTGCCAACATAGGCACCACGGCTACTGCAATTATCGCCAGCATCAATGCAACACCACACGCGAAACGGTTAGCGGCAGTCCATGTGCTGATGAAAACGGTGACCGGGGTTGTCGCCGTCATTTTATTAGCGCCTATGTGGTGGGTTGCGCAATGGCTATCCGGTGGGGAGCAAGTGGCGAATATCAGTGCTGGTTTAGCGGTGTATCACACCTTATTTAATCTGCTTGGTATTAGTTTGATGTGGGCGTTTGATGAGGTGATTTTCCGCCGCGTTGAGCGCTGGTATCGGATCCCCCATTTGCGTTCCGGTGAACCACGGTATCTGGATAAAACCGTACTTGAAATACCCGCCATGGGGTTGAATGCGATCCAGCAAGAATTAAATCGCGTGCAGCGTCAATATTTAGTGCGGCTTCGAAATTTACTGACCGAGCAGCCTGAGCACGGGGAAACTGAGGAAGACATCGCAACTGGCGTGTTGCTCGGGCATATCCATGAGTATCTAACAAAGCTGAGTGCCCAACATCTGACCGGTACAGAAGCATTATTGCTTGCCAAGTTGTATCGCGAGCATGCCCAGTTGAGCGATTTACGGTTATTGGTGGAAGGCTTACGGAGTGCTACACCAGAGGAACTAGCACTGAGTTTGAATGCCCAGCTGCGTGAGTTATTACTTGAGTTATTTAGTGCATCGGCAATGAAAGAGCGGCCTTTAGCCAACTGGAACGCCTTGATGAGTTCCATCCGAGCGACTCGGAATGCGTTACGCCATACGTGGTTTAATGACATTGCCGAAAATAAATTAAGTGCGACTCAAGGAGCAACATTAATGCAGCTTACGAGTATGTGGGAACGTAGTGCAGAAGTGATTGCCGCATTAAAAACGCAAACCGTTCCAATGGAAAATGCATCAGCATCGTTGATCTTTTAAACACATTTCCATATAATCCGCGCAGCCCACGTTACAGGTACAACTAACCGTTATGTGAATGGTTGTTGTGGTTCGCGGGGAAGCCCGGAACTACTGTCGTGAACTTTACCCAAAGAGATATTCTTAATGAGTACATTTGTAGCAAAACCAGAAACTGTCAAACGTGACTGGTATGTCATTGACGCTGAAGGTAAAACTTTAGGTCGTTTAGCAACTGAGGTTGCTCGTCGTTTACGTGGTAAGCACAAGCCAGAGTACACGCCTCACGTTGATACTGGTGATTACATCATCATTGTTAACGCTGAAAAAGTGAACGTGACTGGTCGTAAAGCGCAAGCCAAAATGTATTATTCGCACACGGGTTACCCAGGTGGTTTGAAGTCAATCAATTTTGAAAAATTGATTGCTAAGAAGCCTGAAATGGTAATTCAGAAAGCGGTGAAAGGTATGATGCCTAGTGGTCCATTGGGTCGTGCCATGTTCCGTAAACTGAAAGTGTACGCGGGTGCGGAGCACAATCACGCTGCTCAGCAACCAAAGCAACTTGAAATTTAAGACGGAGCATGAAAACTATGGCACAGAATCAATACTACGGTACTGGTCGTCGCAAAAGCTCAACTGCACGCGTTTTTCTGCGTCCAGGTAGCGGCAACATCAGCATCAACAACCGCAGCTTAGAAGAATACTTCGGCCGTGAAACAGCTCAGATGATTGTTCGTCAACCACTTGAGTTAGTTGATATGGTTGAAAAGTTTGACTTATACATCACTGTTAAAGGTGGCGGTTCAAGCGGTCAAGCTGGCGCAGTACGCCACGGCATTACCCGTGCGTTGATGCAATACGACGAAGCTTTACGCGGTGACTTACGTCGCGCGGGTTATGTAACTCGTGACGCGCGTCAAGTTGAACGTAAGAAAATCGGCTTGCACAAAGCGCGTAAGCGTCCACAATTCTCGAAGCGTTAATTCTTCAGAATTTGCAGTACGACAAGAACCCGGCCACCGTGCCGGGTTTTTTATTTGCTGCCTCACTGCGGCCGAGGCAGTCAATATTACTCAGAGTATGAGCCGAGCTTCTTTGAGTACATCGAAGTTGATTACAACAAGACAAGAAGGCATAGTGCTATTGGCTATCCCAGCCCAGAGAACTTTGAATTAAAAAATAGTGCTTAGCAAAGTATCCAAAAGTACTGGTACGGATCAAAGCCCATGTCGTTATCTTCAGCGTCGCGCTGCAGATCTGATCGACGCTGACTTAAAGATGCTTGCCGCCTTATGCAGCGTGATCTTCCGCAAGTGTTTATGTCATTATCCTTGTAAACAGGAGGGCATTTCTTTATCATTTGGAGGCATTTTATATTGCCGCTCACCTAGCTTTATATGGGTGGGTCTATCGCAGCAGCTAATTACTGACTCCGCAACGATGTTTTGCGGGGCGTCCAAACTGGAGAGTAAGTGGATGAGCAATGCGCCTGTAGATAAAGGCCGCCGTCGTTTTCTGACTGTCGCGACATCTGTCGTTGGGGCAGCCGGCGCGGTGGGTGTTGCCGTTCCTTTCATTGCATCGTGGAACCCGAGTGAAAAAGCGAAAAACGCGGGTGCCCCAGTGGAAGTGAACATTGGAAAAACCGAACCGGGTCAATTGATTCGCGTCGAATGGCGTGGTCAACCAGTCTGGGTTGTACGACGCACCCCAGAAATGCTGGCCTCATTAGAAACATTGAATGATAAGCTTCGTGATCCAAATTCTGACGAACCACAACAGCCTGAGTACGCAAAAAACCTTCATCGCTCACGCAAAGAAGAGTACTTTATTGCGGTTGGTATCTGTACCCACCTTGGTTGTTCACCACAGTATTTAGAAAATACTATGGGTGAGCTGGTTGAGGGTGCGCAGGGTGGTTTCTTCTGCCCATGTCACGGGTCAACATTTGATATTGCGGGTCGAGTATTCCAAGGTGTCCCAGCACCTTATAACTTAGTGATCCCACCTCACTATTACATCAACGATACGACCATTTTGGTTGGTGAAGATGGGGAGCAAGCCTAATGAACAAACTCATTGCCTGGTTTGACGAACGTATTCCGATGACCAAAACGTGGAATATCCACTTAGCTCAATATCCAGCTCCCAAAAACTTTAACTTTTGGTATATCTTTGGTGTTCTTGCTACCTTAGTTTTAGTGAACCAAATCCTTACCGGTATTTGGTTAACGATGAACTACGTACCAACCGGCGAAGGCGCATTCGCATCGGTTGAATTCATCATGCGAGACATCGAGTACGGTTGGTTACTTCGTTACATGCATTCCACTGGTGCATCGGCATTCTTTATTGTCGTCTATTTGCACATGTTTCGTGGTATGATGTATGGCTCGTACCAAAAACCACGTGAGCTGCTGTGGATCTTTGGTATGCTGATTTTCCTCGTGCTGATGGCCGAGGCTTTCATGGGCTACCTGTTACCATGGGGGCAAATGTCATACTGGGGTGCGCAAGTTATCATTTCCTTGTTCGGTGCGATACCGATTATTGGTGATGACCTGACGTTATGGATTCGGGGTGACTACGTTATTTCTGGTGCAACCCTTAACCGCTTCTTCGCACTTCATGTTATTGCATTACCATTAGTGTTAGTGATTTTGGTGTTCTTACACATCATTGCCTTGCACGAAGTAGGCTCTAACAACCCAGAAGGTATTTCGATTAAGAAGCCAAAAGGTTCAGTGCCTGAATCAGAAAAGCCGAAATTCAAGTTCCATGAGCGCTTTACTAAGAAGTACGACATCGTCGATGCGTTCCCATTCTTCCCGTACTACATCGTGAAGGATTTAGTGGGCATTGCCGTGTTCTTATTCTTCTTCTGTTATGTGATCTTCTTTGCTCCAGCCATGGGTGGTATGTTCCTTGAGCCACCAAACTTTGAAGCTGCGAACCCATTGAAGACTCCTGAGCATATTGCACCGGTTTGGTACTTCACGCCGTTCTATGCAATTTTGCGTGCAGTTCCCGATAAACTGATGGGCGTAATCCTGATGTTCGGTGCCATCGTTGCGCTGTTCGTATTGCCATGGCTCGATCGCGGTACAGTACGTTCAGTTCGTTACCGCAGCGGTTTCCATAAAGTGAACTTGACGATTTTCGCAATTAGCTTCATCGCGCTAGGGTACCTAGGCTTGAAACCAGCGACCGAGGTGTACACTTTCTTTGCGCGGGTCTTCACCTTCTTGTACTTCGCGTTCTTTGTACTGTTGTTCTTCTACAGTAAGAATGAGAAGTGTAAGCCAGTTCCAGAGAGGATTACTAAGTGATGAAAAAGTTAATCAAAAGCACTCTGCTGGTCGCCGCATCACTGTGGGCAGTTGCTACCTTAGCAGCTGGCCCAACAGTACCGCTGGATAAAGCGAAGATCGATCTGCATGACAAAGCCTCATTGCAACGAGGCGCACAATTGTTTATGAACTACTGCTTAGGTTGTCACTCCATGCAGTACCAACGCTACAACCGGACCTTCAGAGATTTGGAAATTCCGGAAGAGTTGGGTATGGAAAATCTACAATTTACCGGTGAGAAAGTAGGTGATCTGATTACTAACGCCATGGCCAGCACGGATGCCAGTAATTGGTTTGGTACACCTGCACCAGACTTAACGCTTGTTGCGCGGGTTCGTGGGGCAGACTGGATCTACACTTACTTGCGTTCATTTTACGCCGATGATTCACGTCCTTTCGGCGTCAATAACGCGGTATTCCCAAATGTGGGTATGCCACACGTTTTAGAAGAATTACAAGGGATTCCACGGCAAACCTATGAGCGTCGTTTGGTCGATGGCCAAATGACCGATGTTTACGTAGGTATCAAAACCGATGGTTCTGGTATGTTGACCTCAGAAGAATATGATCGTGCGGTCAACGACTTGACCAACTTCTTGGTTTACACGGGTGAGCCGATGATGTTGGAGCAGCGTCGCATCGGTTGGTACGTGTTCGGGTTCCTTGCAGTATTCTTAGTGTTCTCAGTATTACTGAAACGCGAATTCTTTAAGGACGTGAAATAGTTATATGGAGATGAACATGTCGGTTGCGGCAAACAAGCGGTCTGTTATGACCTTGTATTCGAGCGTAAATGACTTACGCAGCCATCAAACACGTATTGTGATTGCAGAAAAAGGTGTGGGTGTTGAAATTGTCTACGTGGAGCCAGGCGAATTGCCGGAAGATCTGATGCAATTAAACCCATATCCTGATGCGTTACCAACGTTGGTGGATCGTGAGTTAGTGCTGTACAACGCTCATATCATCATGGAATACCTTGATGAGCGTTTTCCGCATCCGCCATTGATGCCTGTCTATCCAGTCGCTCGTGGTACCAGTCGTTTGATGATGTATCGTATTCAACGTGACTGGTACGCCTTGGCTGATAAAATTTTAGCGGGCGGTAAAGGGGTTGAAGTCGCACGGCAAGAGCTACGCGAGGGTATCTTAGCGTTGGCTCCCTTGTTTGCTGATACACCTTTCTTCATGAGCGAAGAATTTAGCTTGGTAGACTGCTATCTCGCACCATTATTATGGCGCTTACCTATCTATGGCATCCAGCTGGAAGGCAACGGTGCTAAAGAAGTCAAAGCCTATATGGTTCGTATTTTCGAACGCGAATCATTCCAACAATCACTCACTGAAACTGAACGAGATATAGTCCGGTGAGTGATCGTGCCATGACCCCACGTCGCCCGTACCTTGTACGGGCGATATACGACTGGATCGTCGATAATCAACTGACACCACATTTAGTAGTTAATGCTGAGTACCCAGGTTGTGATGTCCCGCGGGATTTTGTGCAAGATGGCCAAATTATTTTGAACGTTTCCCCAACGGCCGTGGCGAAACTGCAGATGAACATTGACGCTATTGAATTCAATGCTCGCTTCTCTGGTCGCGACGCGAAGGTTTATATTCCGATGGGTGCAGTGCTGGCACTATACGCGCGTGAAAATGGTGCAGGAACCATTTTCGAACCTGAATCATATTATGACCAAGAGCAAGAGAAGCCGAAGCAAAAGCCCTCCGGCCCCCATTTGCGCGTAGTGAAATAGCGCCGCTTAGCGGCGTATTTCGAATGCGTCAATGACGCGTTTGACATCATTAGTATTACGTGTGATTTCAATCGCGTGATCAGCGACTTCACGCGTTACAATTCCCATTAATGCGACTTCCGCATTTTCCGTTACCACCTTGATATCGGTGGCTTTAATCATTTCATCGGTGACAAATTTAGCTTTGATTTTACTGGTGATGTAGGTGTCTTTACTAATCTGTCCAAGTGAGATAACCGGCGCAACTTGTAATTCATTATGCACGCGTTGAACCCCTTCCACATTACGCACAATATGCGTCGCTAGGTCACGCAGTGAACTATCACTCACTTGACCCAGTAATAGTACTGCACGATTGAATGAAACCACTTGTACCCGTGAATTATCGAGGCGGTCTTCACCTTTTAACGCGGTAATAGTACGAATTTCAATGGTTTGATCATCGAGTTGCGTTCCCACGCTACGGGTGTCGGTGGCTGCTGAAATACCGACCGCAGTGGCGCCCACCAGCGCGGCCGCACAGCCACTTAAACCTACGACGATGGCGGTGCTAAGTAACGTACTTAAAATGAGTTTACGTGCCTGTGTCATTTAGTCTGTCTCCTGTGGGAAGATTCGGTGTTCCGCCACACTGCATAGCATGTTGGCGATCTGTAATAGATGCTCGCTTGCCCGGGCTGTGTTGTAGGTCGGGATCCTGATTTCAACATCGTCTGGGCCAAGTAATCCTGCAATATCTTCGTCGCTACTTTGCGTAATTGCAATAATTAACATATTCCGGCCTAATGCTGCCTCCATGGCGCGGCTCACCCGCGGTGCACGTGCCGATGCATTGAACACAACTAAGACATCATCAGACTGACCAACCGCTTGAATTTGCTGTGCAAACATTCGATCATAGTCTAATGCGCCATAATCAGCATGCAATGATGTGACCGGGAAAGGTGGTCGTTCAAAACTCAATCCAGTCAACATGATATGCGCAAAGTGGCGCGATGTAGCATGCGCTAATCCTTCCCCACAGCAGTACACGCGCCGCCCTTGTAACAATGAGCTAACAAGCAAGTTACACGCGGCTTCTATGGGCTCATGCAACATATCTGCTGCGGCAATTTGGGTTTGAATACATTCCGTGAATAAGGTCTTAATTGGATCTTGCATATTACCTCATTAAAATGCGTCCTGTAGCCACTTGGCTTGTTGCGTACTAACCACCACTGCCACCACGTCAAAGCGCATTGCCGTCGTATGCTCGTTTAACTGGTGTTCTAACAAGTAATACTGAGCGCTGCGTCGAATCCTTTGACATTGAGCAGCGGTGATCTGTTCCAATGTATGGGCGAACTCTTCATCATGGCGACTTTTAACTTCCACGAACACCCATCGGTGTTGGTCTCGCATGATTAAGTCAATTTCGCCCATGTCACAGCGATAATTACTTACCACATGCGTAAGACCATGCTCTTCAAGCAGTTTGCGAGCCATCGTCTCGCCGAAGTTACCGGTAGTTTTGCGTGACATTCCTTGTCCTATTGTTACTCGTTTAACGGCTCACGACTTCGTGACCACGAAACCGTGCCCATTGCAGTTGCCGTACGATTTGTTGCTGCTGCACTCGTAACTCACCGGTGAGGCCATTGGCGGCAAGTCCTGGCATCGTCTGTAATAAGGGTAAATATTGGCTCAGCAACAATGCATCATGACCAAAGGCCGCCAAGCGTGCATTGCTATAGTTCCAATGGGTACGTTGTGCGAGCACCTGCTCCAATTCCCTTTGTTCTGGATGGCCTGGTAATAACCATGGGGCATCGGTAAAGCGAACATTATCTAAATCATTTTCACTCAAATTATTCCGTAGGGTATGGCTACCAGAATTGGCGTATACTGGAAGTGGGGTCATAAACGCCGCAATGTTGACGTCAATAAATGGCTTTAATAAGCGGGTCTGCTCAATCCCACCGACTAAATAAACCGCATCAATGTCGGCTCTACTACGGGGCTGCGCATCAACGATAATTTTTCCTGCGGCAATCTTTACTTGATATATACGCGCTTCACTATCGCTCACGCCGAGCTGCTCTTGCACCGCCGTTTTCATTTCCTCAGTGGTACTGTAGAGGCCTACAGACAGCGCTGCATGGTCGGCAAATTGGGCTTGCCACGCTTGCTGGAAGACGTCTGTTAACTGCTGCCCCCGGTTATTGGCTGGCGCGAAAATTAACGGGTGCCGATGCCCTTGTTGAGCGATAAATGTGGCGGCTTGGCGGATTTCTGTTTCAGTATCCAACGCGAAAAAATGTTGCTGGGGCAACACGTGCTGTAACTCACCGCTAGGCTCATTCAACGTCAACCAGGGCAAATCTTGTGGTAATTGACTGGCATCGATTTGGGTAATATTAGGCTTCAATAAAGGCCCAATCAACACATCGGCTTGGTGCTGTTGCAGCAGTTCGGGTAGCGTTGCAAAATCCAGATTGTTGGTATCAACAAACTGTGCGTGTACGTGGGGTAACCGCGCCAACCCTTTCACTAAGCCATCTTGTACGGCTAACCCTTGTTCGGCGTATTGCCCTGTCAATGGGAGCAGCACCAGCACGCGCTGCCGTGGCTGTGCTGTAAGCGTTAGCAACTTCGCAGTAACAAATTGGCCAGGGTGCTGTGGAAAATCTTGTTGCCACTGTGTGATAAGTTGCGTGAGATCGGCTGGATTCCTGCGGGCGCGATGCAGTTGCTGAATTAAACCTGCCCATCCGGCGACCTCACGCGTGCGCAAGCCAGTCGGGGGTAGGCTCAGATTGTTAGGGTTACGTATCATTTTTAGTACGTCCCACACTTGCTCTGGCGTACGGGCATCTGGATCAGTATTTAGCCATTGTAATTGGTAGGTTGCGGCTTGCTCCCATTGGCCTTGTGCTGCTGCCGCGCGAATGGATAACTCCAAGGCTTGGCTGGGGAAATAGGGTGTTAGGCGTGTGGTTACCAAGGGTTCAAGCAGGCGTTGAACATAGGGCCAACGATTATCCTGTGCGGCAAAGCGCGCTTCGAGTAACGCTAACAAGTGTTGCTGCTCTAGCGTCAATGACGGCGCAGGGAAGTAGCGTTCCACTTGCCCTAAAATCGCGGCACTTTGCTGCCATTGCTGATCGCGCTGGAAGGTTGCCGCTGCTTGTAATAGCGCCTCCACTTGCGCGGTGCCGCTCGCTTGGGCAGCAACAGCGAGCCATTCTTGGGCACTCCGTGACTGTTGCTGCAATGGAACGTCAACCAGCACGGGGTCGCGGTTGTCGACTGGCGCAGTGGAAGTCGTTGAACGCGGTGAACTGGTGCACGCAGTTAATCCAAGAATAATCATGCACAGTAGTAACTTCTTTGGCACAATAGTAACTGACATCTTGTATTCACCCGTGTTTCTAGCAATGGGTGATACTATAAACTGTACAGCTCAGCTTAACAACGATGCTAGCTAGTTCTTACCCGGGGTTAACATGACGAATTCAACATCGGGGTGCCTCTATTTGGTTCCCACGCCCATTGGCAACTTAGCCGATATCACTGAACGTGCGCTAACCATCCTACGTCAATGTGATGCCATCGCTGCTGAAGATACCCGTCATAGTGGACAATTGTTGCAGCATTACGGCATCCACACCCCCATGTTTGCGCTGCATGATCACAATGAGCGGCAACGCGTTGCGCAGGTGGTCGACCGTTTACAACAGGGTGAAAATATCGCCCTGATATCCGATGCAGGCATGCCACTGATTAGTGATCCGGGGTATGTATTGGTATCCCAATGCCGCCAGCTGGGTATTCCGGTCACGGCATTACCAGGCGCTTGTGCGGTGGTAACAGCACTCGCTGCATCGGGGTTGCCCACCGACCGATTTGCCTTCGAAGGGTTCCTGCCAGCGAAACCACAGCAACGCCGTAAGCGTTTACAAGAACTGCTGTTAGAACCGCGTACCTTAATTTTTTATGAGTCGCCCCATCGGATTGTGGAGGCATTGGCCGACATTGCAGCCGTAGTGGGTAGTGAGCGCCCCTGTGTGCTCGCGCGTGAACTATCAAAACAGTTTGAAACCTATTTAACTGGAACGGTAGCCGAGGTGCAGCAGCAAGTGCTGGCCGATGCTAACCAGCAACGCGGCGAAATGGTGCTTATGTTAGGCGGTGCGGTAGCCACCGAGACTGACACCGCAACAACTGAAGCGCTGGCAACCTTAGCTATTTTACGGCGTGAGTTACCGTTAAAAAAAGCGGCAGCACTGGCGGCAGAAATTCATGGAGTGCGTAAAAATGCGCTATATCAGCTAGCGCTAGACGCTGATAATCAGTAGAATGCCCGCGGGAGTTAGCCAGACAATCGCTGCCTATGGTGACATAGGGGGAGGAAAGTCCGGGCTCCACAGGGCAGAGTGCCAGATAACGTCTGGGCGGCGTGAGCCGACGACTAGTGCAACAGAGAGCAAACCGCCGATGGCTTGGCAACAAGCACAGGTAAGGGTGAAAGGGTGCGGTAAGAGCGCACCGCGCGGCTGGTAACAGTTCGTGGCACGGTAAACTCCACTCGGAGCAAGGTCAAATAGGGGTTCGTTGGCGTGGCCCGCGCTGAACCCGGGTAGACTGCTTGAACACTAAAGTGATTTAGTGGCTAGATGAATGATTGTCCACGACAGAACCCGGCTTATCGGCTGACTCCCATCCCTTTCAACGCTTAATCTAATTCTTGGCGCGCTAATACGTCGCGATTGAACTTCTGTGCAAAGCGAATAAATTCTTGCAACGGCATGGCGCGGCCGTAGAAGAAGCCTTGCTGATAATGACACTTCTGTTCTTGTAAGAATTCAACTTGCTGAGCATGTTCCACACCTTCTGCAACAACTTTCATATTGAGTGTGTGGGCGATGCGAATGAGTACTTCGACTAACGCTTTTTGCTGACCTTGGTGCGGGACGTTATGAAGGAAACTACGATCAATTTTGATGACATCAATTGGGTATGAGCGCAAATAGTTAAGGCTTGAGTAACCGGTACCAAAATCATCAATAGCGAGGCTAATACCCGCATCTCGCAATTTTCTTAAATTCGCAAATTGCCTTTCTTTGTTGCGCATCAACATGGATTCAGTGATTTCAAACATTAACCGCTCCGCTGGAACCTCTGCAGCAGCAATGACATTGAGCCAATGACTCGCTGCCTGGCGGTCGTTAAACTCCCGCGCTGAGCGGTTCAGCGCGATGGATAAATCCAATCCTACTTCGGCCATTTTCTTCCAGTCGTGCAGCACTTGCCGTAACACGAAGTCACCTAGGCCAATGATGGCTCCCGTCTTCTCAGCGATTGGAATAAATTCAGCTGGAGAAATGGCACCGCGTTCAGGATGGATCCACCGAATGAGTGCCTCACACCGGGTTAATAGCCCGGTTTCGGTCTCAATGACGGGCTGATAGTGAACTTCAAACTGCTCCGCCTCAATCCCTTTTATAATCTGATGGTACAGATTGATATCACGTTCCGTACTCTTACGGAGCTGTTCATCGAAAAAGTGAACACTCATAGCGCCTTGCGATTTAGCAGCATACATTGCCAATTCTGCATGTTTGAGCAGTTGCTGTACTTCCTGGCCATCGTGCGGGAACATGGCGATACCGGTGCTGGCCGTCATGTTGATATGATTATGCTCGATATCCAGCGTATGCAGCAAATCATTCATGATAGCTTTTGCGCGAATCTCCGCTTCACTGGGGTCATTTAAATCACGCAGAACTATGGCAAATTCATCTCCCCCAATACGCGCCAGAAAGTCGTTTTCACGTATACTCGTGCGGATTCGCTCTGCGACACGTTGCAGCAAAGCGTCACCCACTTCATGACCGAGCACATCATTAATTTCACGCAAATGGTCTAAGTCGAGTACTAACAGTGCAAACTTTTGTTGGTGGCGAATGGCGTGACGAATGTCTGCTTCCAACTGTTCTGAGAAATAGTTGCGGTTAGGTAAATCAGTCAGGCCATCATAACGGGCCTGATAAGCAATCGTTGAAATTGCGCCACGTAAGCGGTGCTGGGTGAAAATTAGCATTAAAAATGCCGATAGAATCACCGCAGTTAAGCCAATCCCAATAGCCCAATGAAGCCAGAAATCTGCAGTCATGGCCACCCATTGGCCATCGCGTGGGTAAATGGCCAACTCCCACCGTCCATACGGGAAGGTCACATCAGTGATCAGTGAATCGGTGGTAAATAAGTCATCAATGCCCGCAAACACGTCGGGGTTAGGGGACATCGCGCTTGGTGCTTGGCGTAGTGCGAATGAGTAACTCGGGTGCTGATAGAAACCAACGCCTTCTAATAAATGGGTGTGGTCAATCACGAGTGAGGCAATCCCCCAGAGACTGCGGTCATCGCGGAAAATTGGCATGCGGGCAATTAATGCTTTGGGGCCCTGTGCTAAACGGAGCGGTCCAATCAGTACCACATCTTTTACCGCAATGGCTCGCAGTATCCCGGCGTACTGCAGGCTGTCTAAGCGATAATTGAAGCCTATTAATGATTGGTTGCCTTCGACAGGGTAGACAAACTTAACGATGAGGTCAGGGGCTAACGCAACATGCATGATATCGAGATTGGAGCCCAAGAACTCATCCATGATGTGCTGCAGGCGCACACGGTCTGGCGTATCTTGCCAGAGAATTTCCGGACGCAAAGCGCGTAATGCCAACGTGTTGAGCTGTAGCCGTTGCTCAATCTGACCACGCATAGCGCTAAGATGTTCGCTCGCCCGCCGTTTCTCGATTTCCAGCTTTTGTTGCCGTTCGCTGTCGACTACCAGATAGACTGCGTACAGCAGTGCTGATGCAATAAATAGCGCAACGACGAGATAGCTGAGTAATCGCCAGCGTTCCGTGCGTTTATTTACATTGTCAGGAATAGTTACCACGTTCTTTGTTAGCTTCATTAAGTGCGAGCGAGCTTATTATTAAAATTATATGCAATTTGCCATATTTTTAGCATCATCCTTTACCATTCCCCTGTCGTCAAGCACTGTTACCCGTCGAATTCCGATCAATTTCCCTTGACAGGTGGAAAGAACGCCACCTAGACTGTCATAATGTGGGGAATTGTGGGTAATAGTGGATCAAAAACAATGTTTCGTGGAGCAGCAGCAGTCAGTCTTGATGAAAAAGGTCGACTTGCGATACCAGCAAAGTATCGCAAGAGCTTGCTGTTGGATTGTGACGGCCAAATGGTCTGCACCATCGACATCAAGCAGCCCTGTTTGTTGTTGTATCCATTGCCACAGTGGCAAATCATTGAACAGAAACTTACCACTTTATCCAGTATGAACCCCGCAGAGCGTCGTCTGCAGCGGTTGCTGTTGGGTCACGCCGAAGATTGCCAAATGGACAAAAATGGCCGCATTTTGATTGCGCCGACATTGCGTCAACATGCGGATTTGAGCAAGAAGATCATGATTATCGGACAGCTTAATAAATTTGAACTTTGGTCAGAATCGGCATGGCACGAGCAAATTACAGCTGATATGGCTGCAGAGCAAGCAGACGACTTGGCACTAAGTGAACGTTTACAAGATTTCTCATTATAATGACTATAGACGCGCAACCACACGTCTCGGTCTTGCTACAAGAGTCTTTAGCGGCGCTTGCGATCAAACCAGACGGAATCTATTTAGATGCAACCTTCGGTCGAGGGGGGCACTCGCGCGCCATTTTGTCACAACTAAATGCCGATGGCCGATTATATGCACTCGATCGTGACCCCACCGCGATTGCCGTAGGTACTGAACTACAACAACAAGATCCACGCTTTACTATTATCCACACACCATTTTCACGGCTGGCCGAGGTGCTTGATGAGCAGCAACTGCGCGGCCAGCTCGATGGCATTTTATTCGACTTAGGCGTGTCTTCCCCACAATTAGACGATGCCGAACGCGGATTTAGCTTCATGCGCGATGGCCCACTTGATATGCGCATGGATACGACGAGCGGTCAAACCGCGGCTGAATTCCTCAACACTGCCAGTGCCGATGATATTGCATTTGCCTTACGCGAGTATGGTGAAGAGCGATTTGCGTGGCGCATTGCTCAAGCTATCGTGCAACGTCGTGCCGAGCAGCCGCTACAAACCACGCGAGAATTGGCTGAGCTGATTGCCGCGAGCGTACCTTTTAAAGACAAGCACAAGCACCCAGCAACGCGCAGCTTTCAGGGAATTCGTATCCACATCAATGGCGAGCTGGATGAAATTGAGCAGGCCCTCAACGCTGCTGTGCAAGGGTTGAAACCTGCAGGCCGGTTGGCGGTGATTAGTTTTCATAGCTTAGAAGATCGTTTAGTCAAGCGCTTTATGCGGCAGCAAGCACAAGGCCGGGCGATTCCCGCAGGGCTACCTATTCGCGACGTTGACTTCGATCGGGGGCAAACGTTGCAACTCATCGGCAAGGCGATCAAACCATCGGCAGCTGAGATTCAGCTGAATCCCCGAGCACGAAGCTCCGTGTTACGAGTGGCAGCGAGGTTACCGTCATGAAAAGCAAACGGGTACCCACATTAATCAGTGTACTTTGGGATGACTTGCGCCAACACCTTGTGTTGGTGTTGCTGTTTTTAATGGTGATTGGCAGCGCTATGGGCGTGATCTATGTATCCCATAGCCATCGGTTGCTGACCATTGAGCGTGATCAGCTGCTATCGCAGCGCGATGACATCGATATTGAGTGGCGTCATCTGCAAATTGAACAGAATACGTTAACCGAACATAACCGTGTTGAACGTATCGCCCAGCAGCGGTTGGGTATGGTGCGTCCTGAACCAGAGCAGGAGGTGCTAGTGCCATGGCAATAACAGCTCCAGTGAAACGGCGGCGGACGAAGAAGCCAGCACCTCATTTAAGCACCGGTCGCTACCTGACCGCGATGCTGATTGTGCTGGCGGTATTTGGTTCCTTGGTTGCGCGAGCGGCATATATCCAGCTCATCGAGCCTGAACGGTTGATTTATGAAGGCGATCGGCGCTCATTACGGGCTGCTACCACCATGGTACAACGGGGCAGTATCGTCGATCGTAATGGCCGTGAACTGGCAGTGAGTGTACCCGTGCAAACAGTCTGGGCTGATCCTAAGCGGGTGCATGATGGGGGTGGTTTAGATAACCGTGAGCGCTGGTTAGCGCTGGCTGAAGTATTTCGCACCGATGTTAACGAGCTACTCAACAAAGTAGCGGATCCGAATCGACGCTTCGTGTACCTCGATCGCAAAGTCACTCCCGGAGTGGCTGAGTTCGTGCGCCAGTTGAATATACCAGGGGTGTATCTCAAAACCGAATCACGGCGTTTTTACCCGGCCGGTGAGATTGCCGCCCATGTGGTTGGCTTCACCGACATCGATGGCGTGGGTATCGAGGGGCTTGAGGCGATTTATAACCAAGTATTAACGGGTATTCCCGGTGAACGGGTTTACCGCAAGGATGCGGCAGGACGGGTTGTTGAAGAAATTCGCATCACTGCGCCACAACAACCACAACAACTTACATTGAGCATTGATCAACGCTTGCAGGCAGTGGCGTACACTGAGGTGAAGAAAGCCGTGCGCTATCACCAGGCAACCTCAGGATCCGCTGTTATTCTCGATGTAAAAACCGGCGAAGTGTTGGCGATGGTCAACAGCCCGTCCTACAACCCTAATAATCGCGGTGATTTGCAACCCCATAAACTACGCAACCGTGCGATTACCGATGCCTATGAGCCTGGCTCTACTATTAAACCACTGGCGGTCATTGCTGGGCTTGAAGCTGGCGTTATCAAACCAGATGACATTATCAATACCAGTCCAGGCTGGATGCGTTTAGGTGGCCGGCGCGTCAGTGACCCAATTAACCGTGGTGAATTAACCATTACACAAATTTTAGAGAACTCCAGCAACGTAGGCACTGCCAAAATAGCATTGGCAACGGGTATAGAAAAATTATTGGAAACGTATGCAGCGGTTGGTTTTGGCAACGACACAGGCGTGGCCATGCTGGGTGAAAGCTTTGGTGTGCTCCATCATCGCCAACGCTGGTCGGAGTTTGAAATAGCAACGCTGTCATACGGCTACGGTATGTCAGCTACAACGCTACAGCTGGCGCAACTGTACGCCATTATCGCCAATGGCGGTAAGCGTATTCCACTAACGATTCAGCGCCGTGAAGGCGTGCCGGAAGGGCGACAAGTGCTTTCTAAAGAATCCGCTGATGCAGTATTGGCGATGCTAGAGAGTGTGGTTGCCAATGGTTCCGGTCGTCGTGCTCAAGTGCGCGGTTACCGTGTTGCAGGTAAGACGGGCACATCGCGCAAAGCGATAGCCGGAGGTTACGGGGATGAATACGTGACCTTGTTTGCTGGAATTGCACCAGTAAGTGATCCACGGATTGCCGTAGTCGTCACCATTAACGAACCTAGTGGCGATGAATATTACGGCAGTGAAGTATCGGCACCAGTGTTTGCCGAAATTGTTAGTAACGCATTGCGAGTGATGAATGTGCCACCGGATAATCTAGCGGATGCGCAGCTTAAAGCTGCTGGGTTTGGAGGTTCACGTGATTGATTTAATCGCCTTGTTACCTGATTACCCATTACCTCTCCCTAACGTTAAGGTAGGGGGGGTGAAGCTCGATAGCCGCCAAGTGGCACCTAACGACATATTCGTGGCGGTGCCAGGCTACCAAGTGGACGGCCGACAATTTATTGATGCCGCCATTGCGGCAGGCGCTGCAGTGGTGTTGGCCGAAGCAGAAACAGTTGGGATTGAGCAGCGCGGTCGCGCCTGGCTGATTGATGTGCCGCAGTTAAAAAATCAACTCTCATTTATTGCCGGACGCTTTTTTCATGAGCCGTCCCAGCATCTTCGCGTGATTGGCGTAACGGGAACCAATGGTAAAACCTCGGTAACTTATATTGTGGCGCAATTGCTGAATGCGTTGGGTACACGCTGTGGTGTGATTGGCACGACCGGTAGTGGTTTTCCCGGTCAGCTGCTGGCAGAAACCCATACCACCCCTGACGCCGTGGCAGTGCAACATCGTTTGCAAGTATTGCACAGTGAGGGGGCACGTGCGGTGGCTATGGAAGTCTCATCCCACGCATTAGTGCAGCGGCGTGTTGAAGGCGTGCATTTTGCCGTGGGTGTTGCCACCAACATTAGCCGTGACCATCTCGATTATCACGGTACTATGGCGCATTATGCTGGTGCGAAACGCCGCTTGCTGACCGAATTAAACACTGAGCGCAGCGTCCTGAACGCTGATGACGCATCCATTGCAGCATGGTTACCTGATCGCCCCGACAGTTGGCGGTTTAGCCTAACGCCACAAAGTGCCAGTCGGAGTTTGTGGGCAGCCGATATTCAATACGCCGCCGATGGCACAAAATTTAATTTGCATGTTCAAGCACATGCTGGTGAACCTGTGGTTTATCCAGTGGTTTCTCCGTTATTAGGCGGTTTCAACGTGTATAATCTGCTCGCCGCCATCGCTACCTTAGTAACGCTCGATTATGACCCAGCAGCCATTGTGGCTGCTTGCCGTCAATTACATGCTGTGCCAGGCCGCATGGAAACCTTTGGTGGTACCGAACAACAGCCACTCGTGATTGTCGATTATGCGCATACCCCTGATGCTCTCCAACAAGTGTTAACCGCACTGCGTCGGCATTGCCAAGGTACGCTGTGGTGTGTGTTTGGTTGCGGTGGTGATCGGGATCGTGGGAAACGCCCCCAAATGGGTGCGGTGGCCGCAGAATTAGCCGATCGTGTGGTGGTGACGGATGACAACCCACGCACGGAAGAGCCGCAACAAATCGTCCAAGATATCTTGGCCGGTATGCCACGCCAGCGCCAAGTGCAAGTGATCATGGGACGTGAGAATGCCGTACGTCAAGCAATTGCCCAAGCGCAGCCCGGTGATGTGGTGCTGTTAGCAGGTAAAGGACATGAGGATTATCAAATTATTGGGCAACAACGGACCGACTATAATGAACGTGCCTTGGTGGCGGCCATTATGACGACAGCAGCTGTGGAGCGTGAGTCATGATCCGCGTCGACGTGCAGTGGATTAGCGCCGCCGTAAACGGGCAGTTGCTCGGTGGAAATTGTGTTGTCGAACAGGTCAGTACTGATTCGCGGCGAATTCCTGCGCAATGCTTATTCATCGCCTTAGTAGGTGAACACTACGATGCCCATAATTTCGCCGCACAAGCGGTAGAGGCGGGCGCGGTGGCATTAGTCGTGGAGCGTCAATTGACCGACCCTGTGTGTGCGCAAGTGCCACAAATTATCGTTGCCGATACGCGTATTGCGTTAGGAGCACTCGGTGCAGCGGTGAAAGCACAAGTGGCACCCAAGACCATAGCTGTGACTGGGAGCAGTGGTAAAACCACCGTCAAAGAAATGATCGCCGCGATTTTACGCCAGCGCGGTGACGTGCTGGCAACCGCTGGCAATTTTAATAATGACATTGGGGTTCCGCTGACCTTATTACGATTAGAACAACAGCATCAATTTGCAGTGATTGAGTTAGGTGCCAACCACGTCGGTGAGATTGCCTATACCACCAACCTCACTAAGCCCGATGTCGCTATCATCAACAATGTGGCGCCAGCGCATGTCGAAGGGTTTGGCGATATTCATGGCGTTTATTTGGCTAAATCTGAAATTTTCCGTGGTTTAGCCGCTGATGGATTAGCGCTGACACCGCATCATTCGATATTTGCCTCATGCTGGGCTAAAACGTTGACGCATGTTCACCATGAAACCTTTGGTCGGGTGTTAGCTGACGACAGCGACACATTACCTGATGTACGGGCATACAACGTGCAACTGAATCAGCAGGGGTGTGCCGAATTTGAGGTGGAGTTGAGTGGAACTACGCCAGAACGGGGAAAAATCACCTTGAACCTGCCGGGTTTACACAATGTTGACA
The DNA here is from genome assembly GCA_029279945.1 of Pseudidiomarina indica. Classification (GTDB taxonomy): domain Bacteria; phylum Pseudomonadota; class Gammaproteobacteria; order Enterobacterales; family Alteromonadaceae; genus Pseudidiomarina; species Pseudidiomarina indica_A. The sequence continues at coordinate 62,342 of JAJUHK010000008.1, forward strand.
ACGCATTGGTAGCTATTCGAGCCACACTTGCGGTAGGTTGTGCGCTGGCTGACGCGCAGACCGCGTTGGCGCAATTACAACCTGTCGCTGGACGCCTACATGTCATGCAGTTAACACCCCATATCCGACTCATCGACGATGCATATAACGCAAATGTTGGGTCGGTCAAAGCTGCGCTGGATATGCTGGCGGTCTATCCAGGCTACCGCATGATGATTTTTGGCGATATGGGCGAGTTAGGCACCCGTGCACGGGAATATCACGAAGAAGTAGGCACCTATGCCATTGCCGCAGGTATCGATAACTTATTTACGCTGGGTGTACTTAGTCAAAGTGCAAGTACGGTCTTTAATGGCCGTGGTGGTCGCCACTTCTCCAATTTGGATAGCCTAGTAGCTGCAGTCATTGACACCGTTCGCCTGGCACCTGCGCCCGTCACCATTTTAGTGAAGGGCTCGCGCAGTATGCGGATGGAACGCGTGATTGATGCCTTAACAACACGACAGGAAGAGTTAACACCCATAACCTCAGTAGAAGGAACCCCTGCATGTTAGTGTGGCTGGCAGAATACTTAACTCAGTATGCGACAGTATTTAACGTTTTCTCGTACCTGACCATGCGTGCGATTTTGAGTGTGCTGACCGCACTGGTGTTGTCATTGTGGATGGGGCCGTCATTGATTAAGTATTTGCAACGCTTACAAGTGGGCCAAGCAATTCGGGATGATGGCCCGCAAAGTCACCTGGCTAAGGCGGGGACGCCGACCATGGGTGGTGTGTTAATTATCGCCTCCATTGTCTTTGCCACTGTACTTTGGGCAGATCTGACCAACCATTACGTACAAGTCGTGTTGGCCGTGGTTATAGGTTTTGGACTGGTTGGCTTTGTTGATGATTATCGCAAAGTGGTGCAAAAAAACCCGCGTGGTTTACCAGCGCGTTGGAAATACTTTTGGCAATCGTTGATTGCGACCCTCGCCGCGGTTTACTTATATGGCAGCGCGACCATAGGTGCAGAAACCCAGCTCCTGGTGCCATTTTTCAAAGATGTGATGCCGCAATTGGGCTTGTTCTACATTCTGCTGGCATATTTTGTGATTGTCGGTACCAGTAATGCGGTGAATCTCACGGATGGCTTAGACGGGTTGGCGATTGTACCCACCATCATGGTGGCTGGTGCGCTGGGCGTATTTGCGTACCTGTCTGGCCATGCCAATTTTGCGCACTATCTGAATATTCCGTTTTTACCCTTATCCGGTGAGTTGCTGATTGTCTGCACTGCCATTTTTGGCGCTGGGCTGGGCTTTTTATGGTTCAACACGTACCCAGCCATGGTGTTTATGGGAGATGTGGGGTCGCTCACACTAGGCGCGGCATTAGGTGTGATTGCCGTGATGGTGCGCCAAGAACTGGTGTTATTCATTATGGGCGGCGTGTTTGTGATGGAAACGTTCAGCGTCATGCTACAAGTGGGCTCGTATAAATTACGCGGCAAACGAGTATTCCGAATGGCGCCGATTCATCACCATTACGAATTGAAAGGATGGCCAGAGCCGCGTGTGATAGTACGGTTTTGGATTTTAAGCTTGGTGTTTGTACTCATTGGTCTAGCAACGTTAAAGCTGAGATAAACGATGAAACTGATGAACCTCGATCAGTATGACAGCATTGGTGTAGTTGGCCTCGGTCAAACGGGGTTGTCCTGCGTGCGCTATCTGCTCGAACGTGGGGTCCAGCCGGTCGTGTTTGATACCCGGCAACAACCGCCAGGCTTAGCCAAACTACACGCACTTTCAGCCGATTTGGAAATCCATACCGGGCCTCTTGAACTGGAACACATACTGGGTATGGATTTGCTCATTGTCAGCCCAGGCGTTGATTTGCGAACGCCAGTACTGCAAATGGCACGTGATGCCGCTATCCCAGTAATTGGCGATATGGATTTATTCGCTCGCCATGTCAATAAACCAGTCCTTGGTATTACAGGATCAAACGGTAAATCCACGGTAACCCGGTTGGTGAGTGAGTTGTTAACTGCCGCGGGTTTGCAAGTAGCCATAGGTGGGAATATTGGCGTGCCAGTACTGGATTTGGTCGGTCACGATGTCGATGTGTTTGTCTTGGAACTATCCAGTTTCCAACTGGAGTTATTGCACGACTTGCATTTCAAGGCGGCGACCATCCTCAATATTAGTGATGATCACCTCGATCGCTATAACGATATTCGTGATTACACCAATGCCAAACATCGGATTTACTTAAATACCGACATCGCCGTATGGAATCGTGATCAAGAAACGACAGCGCCGTCATTAGTACCTGAAAGTGAGCAACTAACTTTTGGGAAAACCCCAACCGGTGGTCGTGATCCACACCGCTATGGCCTCGTGGCGGAGCACAATGACTGGGTCATTACCGTCGCTGGCGAGCCGGTGGTGCGTGCCAGTGAACTGCAACTGGCCGGCGTTCACAACTTATTTAATGTGCAAGCAGCGTTAGCAATGGTGAGTACTTGTGGGGTTCAGCCGCAGCAAGTACTTACTACGCTGAAGCAGTTCAAAGGTCTGCCGCACCGCTGCGAACGTATTGGCGAATTTAACCAAGTGACCTGGGTCAATGATTCGAAAGCAACCAATATTGGCGCTGCTGAGGCTGCCATTATGGGCATGCGTCCACTGGTTGCGGGCAAATTGATTGTGATTGCCGGTGGTGATGGCAAAGGGGCTGATTTCAGTTATTTCCGTAAAGCGCTGCAACAGGTCGATGTATTAATTGTATTGGGCAAAGATGGTGAGCGCATTGCCCATCAAGTGCAGCATGCGATTAGCGTTAAATCGCTGGCTGAGGCGGTGCAAGTGGCGGCTGAGTTAGCGACGCCACAGAGCATGGTGTTGTTATCACCAGCCTGTGCCAGCTTAGATATGTTTGACAACTATGAACAGCGCGGTGACCAGTTCCGTGCTGCAGTGGAGGCCTATTATGGTCGCGCAAGCGCCTAAAGCGCACCCCGCAACCCCCGCAGAAGAGCAGCTGGAGCTAACGATGCAACCAGCGCTTGATGCATTTCAGTCGCCAGTGTGGCAACGCTGGCGCGAATGGTGGTGGCCGCGTGATCACACCCTGCTCTACGATCGGGTGATCTTATGGATATGCTTAGCCTTAATAGCGATAGGCTTGATTATGGTGACGTCGGCATCATTCCCTGCGGCAGAGCGGCTTACTGGTAACCCCTTTTACTTCATGACACGGCATGTCATGTATGTAGTACTGGGGTTAGGGTTGCTGTTTGTGGTGATGCAAATTCCGGTGCAATGGTGGTTAGCGGGTAGCGGTACTTTGTTACTCAGTTCCCTAGTTTTATTGGCGGTAGTTTTGGTGATTGGTCATGAGGTTAATGGTGCCAAGCGGTGGATCAAGCTCGGACCAATGACCTTGCAGGTCGCCGAGGTGGCCAAACTGTTTTTTGTGATTTATCTATCCAGCTACCTGACACGCCGTGTCGGTGAAGTACAAGAAAACATCAAAGGTTTTATTAAGCCATTGATTGTCTTGTTCTTCTTTGCCTTATTGCTGCTGCTGCAGCCTGACTTTGGCTCGTTAGTGGTGATGTCACTTATTGCGGTAGGCATGTTGTTCTTAGCAGGGGCACGGATCTGGCAGTTTTTTGCGGTGTTGGTGACCTTTGCCTTCGTTATTGTGCTGTTGATTGTTAAAGAGCCGTATCGAATGCGCCGCGTGGTGTCCTTCCTCGATCCCTGGGAAGACCCCTTCGGCAGTGGTTACCAGTTGACGCAATCGCTCATGGCGTTTGGCCGTGGCGATTGGTTTGGGCAAGGTTTGGGTAACAGTATTCAAAAACTACAGTACCTCCCTGAAGCCCACACCGACTTTATCATGGCGGTGGTCGGTGAAGAACTTGGATTTGTGGGGATTTTGCTGATCTTGGCGTTAGTGTTCGCCTTAGTGGTACGAACCATGCTGCTCGGCCGTAACGCATTACGTGCCGGTCATCAGTATGGTGGCTTTGTTGCTTACGGTATTGCCATTTGGTTTGCTTTCCAAGCCATGGTCAATATAGGTGCAGCAGCCGGAATGCTGCCTACCAAAGGGTTAACCTTACCCTTGGTTAGCTACGGTGGCACCAGTTTATTGATTAGCTGCATGGCGGTCGGGTTGCTGTTACGGATTGACTACGAACTGCGAGTGAGTCAAGTGCAAGTCGCGCCACGCCGTGGCATCAACCGTGGTGGAGGTAGCGCATGAAGAACGTGATGATTGCGGCTGCGGGAACCGGTGGTCACGTATTTCCTGCCTTAGCAGTGGCAGAACAATTGCGGCAATACGGCTGGCGCGTGGTGTGGTTAGGCACGACCGAACAACGGCTTGAAAGTAACGTGGTGCCCGCTGCTGGCTTTGAGCTTGAGCAGATCCCGATGCAGGGCGTGCGTGGCCATGGGCTGTTGCGAAAACTGACCACGCCGTGGCGGCTGTTCAAAGCGTTTTTACATAGTCGGCGCTTGCTTAAACAACACCAGATCCAGTTATTAGTGACGTTTGGTGGGTATGTTTGCGGTCCGGCAGGATTGGCAGCGCGTAGTCTCGGTATTCCGCTGCTAGTGCATGAGCAAAATGCCGTGGCTGGCTTGACCAATAAGTTGCTGGCCCGTTTCGCTCAGCATGTGATGGTTGGTTTTGCTGCCGCACGGCAACAATTGCCGCAAGCTGAAGTCGTTGGCAACCCGTTGCGAGCAAACTGGTATCAACCGATAACAGCGCCGCGTACAGATGGTTTGCACGTGTTAGTCGTGGGTGGCAGTCTCGGTGCGCAGGTTTTAAATGAAACGGTTCCTGCGGCGCTAAAGCAGTTGCCGGCAGAGTTAATTGCGCAGCTCACTGTCCACCACCAATGTGGGCAAGGGCGCGCAGCAGAAGTCGCACAAGCCTACGCCGAACTGCCATTGGCAGCAGTGCAGGTCGCTGAATTTATTGATGATATGCACGCTGCATATAGCCGCGCAGATGTGGTTGTATGCCGTGCCGGGGCATTAACAGTCGCCGAATTAGCCATGGTGGGAACACCAGCAATTTTTGTGCCGTTGCCGCATGCCGTTGATGATCATCAAACGGCGAATGCCAATGAATTAGTACGGGTGAATGCAGCTCGATTGTTGCCACAAACCCAGTTACAGCAAGTGACTCCGTTAGTGAACTTGCTCCATGAATTGTTGACTCACCCCGAGTTGCGGGAACAGATGCGCAACAATGCGCAACAAGCGGCGTATCCGCAGGCCACCGAAACCGTGGTGAGTCGTTGTGAACGATGGGCCAATCCAGAGCCCATGAATGTAGGCCAAAGTTTATGAATCATGAGAAGTCCACACCATTTACTGTTGTCAGCGTGCCGGAGATGCGTCGCGTACGTCGCATCCATTTTGTCGGCATCGGCGGCGCCGGTATGGGTGGCATAGCAGAAGTATTGTTAAACCAAGGGTACACCATTAGTGGTTCAGATTTGGCCGAAAATGCCAATACCCAGCGGTTGCGCCGTTTTGGTGCAGAAATTTTTATCGGTCATCATGCTGATCATGTCTTGCATGCCGATGTGATTGTGGTGTCCTCTGCGATTCGTTCTGATAATCCAGAGGTTGTAGCTGCTGAGCAGCGCATGATCCCACTCGTACGCCGGGCTGAGATGTTAGCTGAGTTGATGCGTTTTCGGCATGGGATTGCAATTGCCGGTACCCATGGCAAAACAACGACCACGAGCTTAATCGCCAGTATTTTTGCCGAAGCTGAATTGGATCCGACCTTTGTTATTGGGGGCTTATTAAACAGCGCTGGTACCAACGCGCGCTTGGGTACAAGTAAGTATTTAATTGCCGAAGCTGACGAATCCGATGCGTCATTTTTGCACTTGCAGCCGATGGTGTCGGTCGTGACCAATATTGAGCCTGACCATATGGACACCTACGGGGGTGATTTTAGTAAAATGCTCGATACCTACGTCGACTTTTTGCATAACTTACCCTTCTATGGTTTGGCGGTGATGTGTGTGGACGATCCAGTCGTACGTGACTTACTCCCGCGCCTTGGCCGTCATAGCATTACCTATGGTTTCAGTGCTGATGCTGATGTGCGCGGTTCAGATTATCAGCAGCAGGCCGAGCGCAGCACCTTTGTGGTGCATCGCCACGGACGCGAGCCATTGGCGGTCACCTTGAATTTACCGGGCAAGCATAATGCACTTAATGCCTTAGCCGCGATTGCCGTGGCAACTGACGAAGGCGTGTCTGATGTAGCTATTACCCGCGCCTTAGCAAAATTTGGTGGGATCGGTCGTCGCTTTGAGCATCTCGGGCAGTTCGCATTGGCCAACGCAGAGGTCGCAGGTGACGTTATGCTAGTGGATGACTATGGTCATCATCCATCAGAAGTGGCAGCAACTATTGCGGCGGCGCGGGCAGGGTGGCCTGAGCGGCGGTTGGTCATGGTGTTTCAACCCCACCGTTATTCACGTACCCGAGATTTATTTGATGATTTTGTGACGGTACTCGGTGCGGTTGACGTGTTGTTGTTGCTCGATGTGTATAGCGCTGGCGAAGCTCCGGTGCCTGGTGCAGATAGCAGAGCCTTAGCACGCGCCCTACGGTTACGCGGGCAACTGGAACCGATTTATGTGGGTGATCGAGCTAATTTATATAAGGTAATGGCCAACGTATTACAACCCAATGATATGGTGATTGCACAGGGCGCAGGCAATATCGGTGCAATCGCACGAGATTTAGTCGCCACCCAATTAGTGCCAGCACAATTACGTGACAAAGCAGAGGCTTTGCAAGGAGAACAGCAGTAATGACAGCCGCGAAGTTTGGCAAAGTAGCAGTGTTATACGGCGGGAGTTCCGCCGAACGCGAGGTGTCGTTGCGCTCAGGACAGGCCGTGTTGGCGGCTTTGCAAGCTCAGGGGGTCGATGCTCATGGGGTTGACCCGGCTGCGGTGAGTTTAACCGCACTCGCGCAGCAACACTTTGACCGTGCGTTTATCGTATTACATGGTCGTGGTGGTGAAGATGGCACTATCCAAGGCGCATTGGCGACCTTAGGTATTCCGTACACCGGTAGTGGAGTGCTGGGCTGCGCCTTAGCGATGGACAAAATACGGACCAAACAGGTGTGGCAGGCGGCCGGTTTACCTGTGGCGCGAAGCATCGTCGTGCGCCGCGGTGAAACTTTGGATTGGGTGAAGGTGCTAGCGGAGCTCGGCGGTAAGGTGATGGTCAAGCCTGCCCAAGAAGGTAGCAGTATTGGGATGAATTCAGCAGCTTCGGCGGAGGCCTTAGCCAGCGCAGTTGCTACGGCACATAAGTACGATCAGGAAGCGTTAATCGAAGCCTGGTTAGCAGGACCTGAGTACACAGTAAGTATTTTAGGTGATCAGGCGTTACCGGTGATTCGTGTGCAAGCAGTGAGCGAATTTTACGATTATGTCGCGAAGTACCAATCGAATACCACGCAGTATCACTGTCCGGCAGGGTTATCACCCGCCCGTGAAGCCGAGTTACAAGCGTTAGCTATGCAAGCGTTTCGTGCTGTTGCGGGACGTGGTTGGGGACGGATTGATGCCATGTGTGATGCGGCAGGCAATTTTTATCTGCTTGAAGCCAATATGGTGCCAGGGATGACTGCAAAGAGTTTAGTACCCATGGCAGCGAAGGCGGTGGGTATGAGTTTCGAGCAATTGGTATGGCGCATCCTCGAGCTTAGCGAGGTGTAATGTGGCGGCACTCCGCTGGCAGTTTTGGCTGGGATTTGGATTTTTTCTCAGTGTCGTCATCGGAGCGATTGCCGGGGGGATGTGGCTGTATTACTTGGCCATGGATGCCAATGAAGTACCGTTGCGGCGCTTGGTGGTGCAAGGCGAGTTAACCTATTTAAGCAAAGCACAACTACGCGATGCTTTGGCAGGTGAAGAATTAGGGAGTTTTTTCTCTGCTGATGTGAACCATGTGCGGGCTTTGTTAGAAGCGCAACCTTGGGTAGAACAGGCCTCAGTGCGCAAAGAATGGCCGGACATTTTGAAAGTATTTATTGTTGAGCGCAAGCCGTTGGCCCATTGGAACCCCGCCACGCGACCAGCAGCATTAGTGAGCGTTAACGGGGATGTGTTTGATGTAGATAAAAGCGTGCTCACGGAATTTTTGCCCAGTTTATCGGGTCCAGAGCATGCGGTGCTAGAAACCGTCGAGCATTATCAGCGCGTGACCGAATTGTTACATCTAAACGGTCACCAAGTGGTAGCGCTAACGCTCAACGAGCGGTTTGCAGTGGATGTGGAATTACTGTCGGGAATTCGATTGCGGTTAGGTCGCGAGGGTTTACTCGAACGAGTGCAGCGTTTTATCGATTTATTCCCGACGCTTATTCGGCAGCGAACTCAGCCGATAGATTATGTGGATTTACGCTATGACACCGGCGTTGCGGTGGCTTGGAAAGAAGAGCAAGAGAGATAATAACATGTCGAAAGCAGCAGAACGGAACATGGTCGTTGGTTTAGATATCGGCACCAGTAGAGTGACAGCCCTAATTGGCGAAGTGATGCCAGACGGGGATATCGCTGTTATTGGTGTTGGTGCTGCGACTGCGCGTGGCATGGATAAAGGTGGGGTCAACGATTTAAATCTAGTCGTGCAATCCATTCAGCGCGCCGTAGAAGAAGCAGAATTAATGGCAGATTGCCGCATTGCCTCGGTCTGGCTCAATATTTCTGGCCGTCATATTGCTTGCCAAAATGAGTCAGGCATGGTCCCGATTAACGAGGCCGAAGTAACTCAAGATGATGTGGATAGCGTGATTCATGCAGCGCAGTCGGTGCCAATCGCACAAGAGCGGCGGATCCTGCATGTGCTACCGCAAGAGTACATTATCGATTCCCAAGAAAGCATCAAGAGCCCTATTGGGATGTCGGGCGTGCGCATGGAGGCTCGAGTTCATATTATTACCTGTGCCAACGACATGGCGAAGAATATTGAAAAAGCAGTGGAGCGTTGCGGCTTAAAAGTCGAGAGCCTGATTTTTTCGGCGTTAGCTTCGAGCATGGCCGTGCTGACCGAAGATGAAAAGGATTTAGGCGTAGCCTTGGTCGACATGGGGGCTGGTACCATCGACATTAATATTTATACCGGTGGGGTATTGCGGCATACCGCCGTGATTCCAGCGGCGGGTAACCAAGTGACCAGTGATATCGCGAAGATCTTTCGGACGCCACTGAACCACGCGGAAGAAATTAAAACCAAATATGCCTGTGCACTGCGCGAGTTAGTAGGCAAGGATGATCATATTGAAGTGCCCTCGGTCGGTGGACGCCCGTCACGAAGTATGGCTCGCCATATTTTGGCCGAAGTGGTGGAGCCACGTTACCAGGAGCTGTTTGAATTGGTGCGTGATCAGATCAGCCAAAGCGGTTTGGAAGAACAAATTGCCGCCGGAATCGTGTTAACGGGAGGCTGCGGCAGAATGGAAGGAGCCGTGGAGTTTGCTGAGGAAATTTTTCAAATGCCAGTGCGGCTCGGTGAGCCCCTTGGTATGCATGGTTTGAGCGATTACGTACAAGATCCAACCTATGCTACGGCGGTGGGTTTACTACGTTATGCGCAACAAAATGTTCAAAACCGTCAACGTGAAAGCAGCTCTACCAACGTGATTGGCTTAGGCAAACGGTTGCTGAGCTGGTTTAAAGGCGAATTTTAAGTAAAACAATGTTTTGGATATGAAATTTTGGGGTAGTACAATAAGCAGGTTAAAGGAGAAACAACATGTCTGAAGAACTATTCGAAGTAGTCAACGACTTTGATGCGGATGCAGTGATTAAAGTCATTGGCGTTGGTGGGGGCGGCGGTAACGCCGTAAAACACATGATCAGTGAGTCCATCGAGGGCGTCCAATTCTTGGTCGCTAATACCGATGCGCAAGCACTGCGTAATCATGGCGCACATGTCGCCATTCAATTGGGGCAGGATGTCACCAAAGGGTTAGGGGCAGGCGCCAACCCAGAAATCGGCCGCCAAGCGGCCGAAGAAGCGCGCGATGAAATTCGTAAGCACTTACAAGGTGCCGATATGATTTTCATCGCTGCGGGGATGGGGGGTGGTACCGGTACCGGAGCTGCACCAGTGGTTGCAGAAGTGGCGAGGGAACTCGGTATCTTGACCGTGGCAGTCGTGACCAAACCATTCCCATTTGAAGGCCAACGCCGCATGGCTGCAGCCAAAGAAGGGATTGAACAGTTGGCTCGGCATGTCGACTCGTTGATCACCATTCCGAACGAGAAACTTTTGAAAGTTTTGGGTAAAGGAACCAGCTTACTGGATGCTTTTGCTAAGGCGAACGATGTATTATTAGGGGCCGTTCAAGGTATCTCCGACTTAATTACTCGTGATGGTCTCATCAACGTTGACTTTGCCGACGTGCGTGCGGTAATGCGTGAGATGGGTACTGCCATGATGGGTACTGGTATTGCGCGTGGCGAAGACCGCGCTTCAGAAGCAGCAGAAATGGCAATTAACAGCCCATTACTGGAAGATATCGATCTCTCTGGTGCTCGTGGCGTGTTGTTGAACATCACCGCTGGCATGGATTTGAGCATGGAAGAGTTCGAGACCGTTGGTAATGTGGTGAAAGGCTTCGTATCAGAGAACGCGACGGTGATTGTGGGAACTGTTATTGACACCAATATGTCAGAAGAATTGCGAGTGACTGTGGTCGCAACTGGCCTCGGTGGTGAGCGCAAGCCCGATATCGCCTTGGTAAACCGTCGTGAGCAAGCTCCGAGCTATGGCAGCAGTCGTGTTAGTGCACACCACAGCAGCTCAACCTCAACAAGCGGTTACGGCAGCGCCGCGACAGCTCGCCAGCTGGAAGCTGAGTTTGATGATGAGCCCGCGGCAGAGCCAGCAGTGACGAAGCCAGCGGCAAAGCCACAAGCGAGCCAAAGCAAAGATATGGACTATTTAGATATTCCAGCATTTTTACGGCGTCAAGTTGATTAATCTGACGGTTTTATTGCGGAATACACGATAGTTCGGTAAACTATTGCGCCTTTTGTTTGTCAAAGGGCTATAGACTTCTTCGCAAAATGAGAAGGCAGACATGATTAAGCAACGTACCATCAAACAGCCTATTGCAACCACAGGTGTGGGTTTGCACAAAGGCAACAAGGTTCAGCTCACGCTGCGTCCGGCTCCTGTGAATACTGGGCTGGTATTTCGCCGTGTCGATCTGAAACCAGCGGTTGATATTCCTGCGAACGCTGAGTTTGTACGGGATACGCGTATGTGTACGTGTCTGATTAATGATGACAACGTACGTGTGTCTACGGTTGAGCACTTGTTGGCAGCACTTGCTGCGATGGGAATTGACAACCTCATTATTGAAGTCGATAGCCACGAAATCCCGATCATGGACGGTAGCTCTCACCCCTTCGTATACCTGCTTCAGAGCGCGGGAATTGAAGAGCAAAATGCGGCGAAAAAGTTTATTAAGATCAAGCAACCCGTACGGGTTGAAGATGGCGATAAGTGGGCGGAACTCACGCCCCACCAAGGGTTTCGCATCGATTTCGCCATCGATTTTGATCATCCGGCTATCGCCAACACTGTGCAACAGCTCAGCATTGATTTTAGCAGCAATAATTTCATCAAGGAAATCAGCCGTGCCCGCACGTTTGGTTTCATGAAGGATATTGAAATGTTGCGTGCCAATAACCTTGCGTTAGGTGGCAGCTTTGACAATGCGGTTGTGTTGGATGAGTTCCGTATTCTTAATACCGAAGGATTACGTTACGACGACGAGTTCGTGAAGCATAAGGTTCTCGATGCGATTGGTGACTTATACATGGGTGGACATACCATTCTTGGTCATCTACACGCCTTTAAATCAGGCCATGCGCTAAATAACCAATTGTTACGCGCGGTATTACAACACCAAGAAGCGTGGGAATTTGTGACCTTCGAAGATGATGCCGAAATGGCACCTATCGCATTCAGTACCCCGGTATTAGCCTAATACCGGGGCTTACCCGCCCCTTTATTCTGTATCACTGTTGTTCATATTTATCTGCTAAAGCAAGCAGTTGTGAGCGCAATGGTTCTTCGCAACGAGCCGCCTCTGCGCGTAGTTGCGCCACCACATCGGGTTCGTTGGTAGGTGGTTTCGGTGGTTGTTTTGGTGCTGCTGCCAGCGGATTTTGACTGCTTGGCGACGCCTTAGGACGAATCCGAAGCTCAAGTTGCGTGATTTGCCCCGTAGATTCATCTTGAAAATGCGTTATAATGCGCTGTTGTTGAAGTTTTAAACGGTTCGCCACGGCGGCCGAAGGAACTTCAATAATGAGGGTGTGTGCGCGAACTGACACCACTGTACAATGCTGACTGAGTGGCGCGAGTTGTAATGCAGCAAAACATTGTTGCAATTGCTGTTGCCAGCGTCGGTGTTGCTCGGTAAAGTCAGTAAAACGCTGAAAGCGCTGACTGCTAAAAAGTTGTTGGATATTACGTGGTCTTTTTCGGGCCATGGTTGCGTGCCAGTTAAATTATAATAAGCAGCGAGAGATTGCATGAGTCTATCAGTCTTCTACCGAGGCACCAAAGTTAAATTCGGATTTGAGCTCAGTCGACGACGATTATTTTCGTTGGTTGGGTTAGCTGCGCTTGGTGTGTTGGCAGTTACTAAGCCATGGGAATATAAGGGGCTTCACCCCGAAATCGCCCAAGCAAAAATAGCCAAAGAAAAAGTCGCCATTGCTGCTCAGCAGCAAGTAATTCGCGACTTAAAAGATGAAACAGAAAAAAAACTTGCCGCCATGACCATCTACATTGGTGAGATGCAGTCCCAATTACGCCGCCTTGATGCTCTGGGTAAGCGCTTAGCTGCGGTAGCGGAGTTGGATAACGGCGAGTTTGCATTTGAGCAACCCATGGCAGAGATTATGGGTGGGCCGGAAGCCTCTATTGTTGACGCGCCACGTGTTGATGGCCGTGACGTGATTGATCAGATTGAACGTTTAATGGTGGAACTCTCCAGTAAACAAAAACAACTGTCCCTCCTTGAGTCGGTGATGATGAGTCACCATATCTCTGCAGAGAGCTATATTGCTGGCCGGCCAATCAAGTCAGGTTGGTTGTCTTCGCAATATGGGATTCGTAAGGACCCTTTCAACGGCCGTCCTGCCATGCACAAAGGGCTCGATTTTGCGAGCCTCGAAGAAGGTGCTGGGGTATATGCTACGGGTGCCGGCGTTGTAACTTGGGCAGGTGAGCGTTCAGGTTATGGTTTGCTCATCGAGATTGATCATGGCGGTGGTTTGAAAACCCGCTATGGACACAGCAAGGAACTATTGGTGAAAGAAGGGGATGTGGTCACCCGTGGGCAAAAAATTGCTCTTATCGGTAGTACCGGACGTTCCACAGGGCCGCATGTACACTATGAAGTACTGCGTAATAATCGCCAAATCGATCCTTATAAATACGTTTATCGCACTGCTGAATAACAGTTGCGCGATCACGACAACAGGAATATAAACTCACATGTTAGGTAGTCTATTTCGTAAGCTGTTTGGTAGTCGTAACGACCGCATCCTGAAAGGTTTACAAAAGAAAGTCGCGCTCATTAACGCATTAGAGCCGCAATTTGAAGCCCTCTCTGACGAAGAATTGAAGCAAAAAACGGCGGAATTCAAGCAACGCCTTGCCGACGGTGCTACCCTCGATGATTTGTTGATCGAAGCTTTTGCCACGGTGCGGGAAGCATCAAAACGTGTCTTTGGGATGCGGCATTTCGATGTTCAGCTCATCGGTGGGATGATTCTTAACGATAACCGCATTGCGGAAATGCGGACCGGTGAAGGTAAAACGCTAACGGCAACCTTACCTGCGTATTTGAATGCGCTCTCCGGCAAGGGTGTGCATATTGTCACGGTAAACGACTACTTAGCTCGTCGTGACGCAGAAACTAACCGCCCCTTGTTCGAGTTTTTGGGCATGACGGTGGCCTATAATATTCCCGGGATGAACCCGATTGATAAGCGCGCCGCTTATACCGCAGATATCACCTACGGTACTAACAACGAGTTTGGTTTCGACTACCTCCGTGACAATATGGCGTTTAGCCCCCAAGAACGGGTTCAACGTGGCTTGAACTACGCGATTGTGGACGAGGTTGACTCTATTCTGATTGACGAGGCACGTACCCCATTAATTATTTCCGGTGCGGCAGAAGACAGCTCTGAGCTGTATATCAAGATGAATGAGATTGTCCCGCTATTAAAACAGCAGGACAAAGAAGATACCGAAGAGCAGATTGGCGATGGTGATTTCACTGTCGATGAAAAGTCTAAACAGGTGCATCTCACCGAGCGTGGTCAGGAACGCGTTGAAGAAATCTTGAAAGAACGGGGCATGATGGGTGCGGATGAGTCCTTGTTCTCTGCAGCGAATATTACGCTATTGCACCATGTGAATGCCGCATTGCGCGCCCACCATTTATTCCAACGTGATGTGGATTACATCATCAAGGACGGTCAAGTGGTTATCGTTGATGAGCACACTGGCCGGACGATGGAAGGCCGCCGCTGGTCAGAAGGCCTGCACCAAGCGGTGGAAGCGAAGGAAGGGGTAAACATTCAAAATGAGAACCAGACCTTAGCTTCGATTACCTTCCAGAACTATTTCCGCTTGTACAACAAGTTAGCGGGGATGACGGGGACCGCGGATACTGAAGCATTCGAGTTCCAACACATTTATGGCTTGGAAACTGTGGTGATCCCAACCAATCGTCCGATGATTCGTGATGACCGCCCAGATTTAATTTTCCTCACCGCGGAAGAAAAATACGAAGCCATTGTGAAAGATATCGAAGAGTGCCGCGCGCAGCAGCGCCCGGTGCTGGTTGGTACCATTTCAATTGAAAGCTCTGAGCTGCTCTCGAACCTCTTAAAAAAGCGTAAGATTCCACATAATGTATTGAACGCTAAGTTCCACGCCCAGGAAGCGGAAATAGTCGCTCATGCAGGTCTACCAGGTGCAGTGACCATCGCCACCAACATGGCGGGTCGAGGAACAGACATTGTTTTGGGCGGTAACTTACAAGCTGAGTTAGCAAAATTAACCGACCCAACCCCAGCACAAATAGAACAGGTGAAAGCAGCGTGGCAACAGCGTCATGATGCGGTCATCGCTGCTGGTGGTTTACATATCATAGGGACCGAACGCCACGAGTCACGCCGAATTGATAATCAGCTGCGTGGTCGTGCTGGCCGTCAAGGTGACCCTGGTTCGTCGCGTTTCTATTTATCACTGGAAGATGCCTTGATGCGGATGTTCGCGTCCGAGCGGATGGCGGGCATGATGAAACGCTTAGGTATGCAACCGGGCGAAGCGATTGAACACCCGTGGGTGAGCCGCGCGATTGAAAATGCTCAGCGCAAAGTTGAGGCACGTAACTTCGATATTCGTAAGCAATTACTTGAGTTCGATGACGTCGCCAACGATCAGCGGAAAGTGGTGTACGAGCAACGGAACGCGTTGCTTGATGAGGGTGATATTTCTGAAACCATTGACGCCATCCGTGGAGACGTGGTGGAGCGGATCGTCGCCGAGTATATCCCGCCGCAGTCATTGGTTGAAATGTGGGATGTGGCCGGCCTTGAAGATCGGCTACGAGCCGACTTTGCCATCGAGTTATCGATTCAGCAGTGGTTGGATGAATCAACCAGCATGGATGACGACACCATTCGCGAGCGGGTACTGAATGCGTTAATTGATGAGTACAAGAAAAAAGAAGACGTGGTTGGTGCGCAAGTACTACGCCAATTTGAAAAAACCATCATGCTGCAAAGTCTCGATATGCATTGGAAAGACCACCTCGCGGCGATGGACCACTTACGACAAGGTATTCACTTGCGTGGTTACGCACAAAAGAACCCGAAACAAGAGTACAAGCGTGAAGCCTTTGAACTCTTTGCGGAAATGCTAGAAGCATTGAAGCTCGAAGTTATTAGCATTCTGAGTAAAGTTCAGGTGCGAGCGCAAGAAGAAGTAGATGCCATTGAAGAAAAACGCCGCGCTGCAGATGCTGCTCAAACGAAAGAGTTTCAGCATGAAGGTGCCGCCACCAGTGGTACCAGCTCAGCACCACAGCCCGCTCGAGCAGCCGCACAAGTTGGCCGTAATGACCCATGCCCATGTGGCTCAGGGAAGAAATATAAACACTGTCATGGCCGTGTCTAACCGCACTCATGTGGCCGTTGGGATTATCCAAAATACCAATGGCCAAGTGTTTATTAGTCGTCGCCACGCCCATTTACACCAAGGGAATAAATGGGAGTTTCCCGGCGGTAAAGTGGAGGCGGGCGAAGACGTGTATCAAGCGCTATGCCGTGAGTTAAAAGAAGAGTGTAATATCGATATTCAAGCGGCAGCGCCATTTACCGTGATTAGCTACGACTACCCCGATAAGCAAGTGCTACTCGATGTGTGGTTGGTAACGGCATTTACTGGGCAACCCCAACAACGCGAAGGTCAGGAATGGTGTTGGGTTGAACGCCATGAGCTCGCGGCCTATCCATTTCCATCCGCCAACGAACCTATCATTGAGCGCCTACGGGCACAGCGCTAATTCAAACTCAATATCTTCGTCTAAGGATGCTTTGCCATGAATCGGCTCATAGCGTAAAAAGCGAATGCTAAACCGCTGTTTATGGCCTGATGTGACTGGGTATGCGGGCACTGAGCTGGGAATACGGATCCGCAATAAACTCAGCGGCTCAGTACTTTCTTGCAGCAAGCCATTGACCGCTACGACGCGCCGAAACCGAGCCTGACTCCGCATTAACTCCAATTCCAACAACATCCCATGGGCTAACACGGTGAGTTCTGACCACCATTGTTGGGTATCAGCATCACGGAACTCTTGTGGTTGTTGCAGCCAATAATGGAGCTGAGGCACGTCAAAGTTACAGGTTCCCCCGGGCATCGCAAAACGTTGTCGGAGGACACTGAGCAGTCGATGCTGCTTCAATGAACTACCCACCCGGCTCATCGGTTGAATGGCTGTTAACGCATCACCAACCTTGGCTTGTGTGACGTGGAGCTGTTCGAGGTTAACATCGGGGTGTTGGGCCCATAACTTCAGTTGGGCTTTGCGGCGCTCGAGATCCTTTTGTACGTCAGTACGCACATCACTGCGTTCACATAGTTCGATAATATCAAACAGCGCATTGAAATAGCGGGTATAGTTATATTGATCGACCGGGGTCGACGGCTGTAACGCTTGTAGAATATTCTCCAAGCGCAAATATGTGCGTACCCGCTCGAGTAAAGGGTACTCGTAAATAATCGTCGACGGTGCTTGTTCTTGTATCATCCGCTATATCATAACCGCTTAACATCAAGATTCAATCGTTAGCACGCTTTGTCTGTGCTAAGCGTAAGTAAAGTTCATGTAGCTGTTTGACCTGTGGGATCAAGTTTTGTTCAGTACCGCTGTTATCGATGATGTGATCGGCTGCGGCGAGCCGTTCATCGCGCGATGCTTGCGCTGCCATAATTGCTTCAACTTGAGCGGCCGACACGCCGTCACGTTGTTGGGTGCGCTTGCGCTGCATTACAGGGCTAACGTCAACCACCAAGACCCGATCGCAAAACTCAGTTAAGCCGTTTTCAACTAACAGGGGAGCTGACAGGATCACATAAGGGGATTGCGCACGCGCTAATGCAGCGAGAAGTTCGCGACGGATAATGGGGTGAGTGAGTTGGTTTAACCAATGCTTGTCGTCCGGGTGAGCAAAGATGCGCTCGCGCAACCAACGTCGATTTAAGTCACCGTTGGGTAATAGGGCTTGGTCACCAAATCGTGCCAATATGGCGGTCAGTGCTTCACTTCCTGGGTGCATAATCTGACGCGCAATCACATCAGCATCGACCACCTCAATGCCATAGTGTTCAAACAAGTTAGTAACAGTGGTTTTGCCGCTGCCAATACCACCTGTCACACCGACCACAAACATTAGCGCAGCACCCAATTAATATACATGCCGAGCAACTGGTTACCCCACAGCAAGCTGATGGTCCCGCCAATAATCAAAAATGGCCCAAAGGGAATGGGCTGTCCATGGCTTTGCTTAGCACGTTGCCAGATCACGCCAATTACGGCACCGCATACTGCGGCCACAACAACGGTCACCGGTAATAATTGCGCACCATGCCAGGCACCAAATGCGGCCAGTAGTTTGAAATCTCCATAGCCCATGCCATCCTTGCCAGTAAGCAGTTTGTAGGCCCAGAATACTATCCAGAGCGAGCCATAACCCAACATAGCGCCCAACACCGCATCCGCTAATGGCACCGAATAACCCGCCCAAGCCAAGGCCAGGCCTGACCAGAGGACGAGATAATTCAGCTGATCGGGCAGCAGCATATGGTCAAGATCGATGAAAAACAGCACGATGAGTAAACTGGCTAACCAACCATAAGCAAGTGCAGTGACGGTACCGCCACAGTACCAGGCAATCAGCGCAAAAATAATCCCAGTGGCGAGCTCAATAAACGGGTAACGTATGGTGATTGGCATGTGGCAGTGACGGCAACGAGCTTTCAGCGACAACCAGCTGATGACCGGAATATTATCGTACCAAGCAATGGGCTGTTGGCATTGCGGGCACTGCGAACGTGGGACTGCTAAGTTGTAGGGCTCTTGCGCAGTTAACTCAGTACCAGTTAAGTTAGCACATTCCTGCTGCCATTGGCGTTGCAGCATCACCGGGAAACGCCCAATAACAACATTCAAGAAACTACCGATTATCAAGCCGAGTAATAACCCAGAGGTAGTGACCCAAACGTTGTGGGTCGGGAGCTGTGTTATCCATTCCATTTAGCCAATCACCTTGTTTAATGAAAAAATAGGTAAATACATAGCGACAATCAGGCCGCCAACTAAACCGCCAATCACAACCATGAACAGAGGTTCCAGCAAGCGGGTCAGTTGGGTGACCCGTTCCTGTGTATCGCGCTCATAAATAGTCGCCATTTTGCTAAGCATAGCATCGAGTGAACCAGATTCCTCCCCTATAAATACCATTTGAATCAGCAAAGTAGGAAATATTTGTTGCTGGCGCATCGCTGCGTGCAACTGAATTCCTTGGGCGACTTGCGCATGCACTTGTGCGATATGGCGTTGATAGAGCTGGTTGCCACAGGTTGACGCGCTAGCAACTAAGGCCGTCAACATGGGGACACCAGCGGCAAGTGTTAGCGCCAGCGTTCGTGTTATGCGTGTGAGTATGAATAACTCGAAGATACTACCGATGACGGGGATATGCAGCACCCGCGTATCCCATTGCAGTCGAGTGCGGTGCTGGCGATAACGATGGCGAATGAGCAAGAATACGATCGCTACGGAGCATACCGCCAGCCAGCCATAACGCTGCACCCCGGTTGCTAATGCTAATACTTGCTGCGTGAGCCACGGCAGTGGTGCACCAAAATCAGCAAAGACCGCGGCAAATTGTGGTACGACATATACCAGCAGAACTGCGGTTACTACAGCGGCAAAAATGAGTACCATGATCGGATACCAACAGGCTTGCCGAACTTGCTGGCGCATCCGTGCGAGTTGTTCGCGGTAATCCGCCACCTGAGTGAACAGTTCCTCTAATTTCCCCATTTGTTCGCCCGATTCAATTAAATCGCAATACAGCGTATCGAAATATGCCGGGTGCTGGCGCAATGCTTGCGCTAATGTACCGCCGGTTTGTACGGTATAAGCAAGTTGCAGTAGCAGTTGCTGCATGCCCGAATGTTGTTGGCCTTGCGCCATTAATTCGAGAGCGTTCACGACCGGGATCCCAGCGCTAAGTAGGGTTGCCATTTGCCGGGTAAATACCGCGATATCCGTTGCCCGAATCACAGCATAACGAGGAGTTCGCCGCCGCGGCGGTGTGAAGCGGGTCATAACTGCGCTAACCCCACCACACGGTTCGCTTCTGCTAAACTCGTTACGCCTAGTGCCACTTGTATGAGCGCAGCAGTGCGTAAATTAATGTAGCCCGCTTGCTCGGCGTACTCTTGAATAGTCTGTGCGCTGGCCTGCTGTAGTATTAAGTCACGCAGCAGCGGCGTCATTGGCAATACCTCATAAATACCGATGCGGCCGTGATAACCATCGGTGCATTGGTCACAACCAACTGCCTGGTGGATGTTCAGCGGCGGGAACCCAGCTTGGCGTAAGCCTTGGCGTAGCAACTCTTGCTCCGGCAACGTTTCGGGTACTTTGCAGGCGCGACACAAACAGCGGACCAAGCGCTGAGCCATAATAAACTGCAACGAGCTGGCAAGGTTGTATGCCGCTAGCCCCATTTGTTGTAATCGCTCTAAGGTTTCTGCGGCTGAGTTCGTATGCAAGGTAGATAATACCAAATGACCGGTTTGTGCAGCTTTAACGGCCATTTCTGCTGTATCTTGGTCACGAATTTCACCAACCATGATGACATCAGGGTCTTGTCGGAGAAAGGCGCGTAACACATGGCTAAATGTCAGCCCGGTTTTGGGTTGAATTGCGACTTGATTCACGCCGCGCACACTCATTTCCACCGGGTCTTCTGCAGTGGCGATATTACGGCTACTGGTATTAAGTTGTGCGATGCCTGCATACAAGGTCGCTGTTTTTCCTGAACCTGTGGGTCCGGTCACTAAAATCATGCCTTGTGGCTGCCGTAATGCATGTTGAAACAGGGCCTGCTGTGTGGTGGTAAGACCCAGTTGCTCAATGCCCCGCAGAGCAGCAGCACCTTGTTGTACCCGCAGTACGACTTTCTCACCGTGCTGGGTGGGTAAGGTACTGATCCGAAAATCAATGGCATCACCCTGAGATTGGCTCAGTTGTAGCCGTCCATCTTGGGGGAGGCGACGCTCGGCAATATCAAGTTGTGCCATAACTTTAAGCCGCGCCGCAATCTGTTGTGCCTGATGGAGCGGGGGATGCGCCACTTCATACAGCACACCGTCAATGCGAAAGCGCACCCGATAATGATCGGCATAGGGCTCAAAATGTAAATCGGATGCACCCCGCTGAATGGCTTGCTGCAAGAGCAAGTCAAGATCATGAACCATGAACCCCTCCGTGGGTTACTAGTTAGGATTAGGGTGATAGCCTAAGGCATGTCGACAACCATCCACCCGTGACTCACCGCGTTGGGCGTCCCAATCAGAACAATTGAGGTGCCAACTCATACCAATGCCGGCCACCGGTAGCGGGATCAATTCAACCTGTAAAGGCGTGCCATCAGCGGCAACCGCATCTAACGTTGCTTGCACTACATAGGCACTGCCTGTACTCCACTGCTGTGGAATAACCACCCGTTGCAACCCTTGTAACTGCTGTGGCTGATTGATGCCTATCGGAATGCCGGCTTGCCCTGCAACACAGCGGTGCCAACTGCCATGGGTTTGATAACACATTGTTAATGCGGTCTTGTACGAAGCAAGAGCAACTAAACCAGTTGCCGCTTTGGCGCGTTGGGTATAGTCGCTGTACATCGGAACGGCAACTGCGGCCAGAATGCCAATAATGGCGACCACAATCATCAATTCAATGAGAGTAAATCCGCGTGGGCGAGGGCTGCTCATACCAAACTCCTAAATCCATTTGGGAGGTGGGGGTGGACTGCATTCACCTTAGCACACCCCAAGCAGCCGTCAATCGAGGATGCTTACCGCAAGCGTAAGGATAAGTCGATGGCTTGAATGTTTTTCGTGATTGCCCCAGAGGAAATAAAATCGACGCCGGTGGCGGCCAATTCCTTTAATCGAGTATCAGTAATATTGCCGCTCACTTCCAATTTGGTATGCCCAGTACGTTGCGCAACCGCTGTATAGATATCGGCTAGCGAGAAATTGTCCAACATAATAATGTCGGCGCCAGCAGCTAAAGCAGCGTGGTATTCGCTCAAGTTTTCTACCTCAACTTCGACGGCTTTGCCAGGGTTTAGCTGTCGTGCTTTGGTAATCGCTTGTGCGATTCCACCACAGGCCATAATGTGATTTTCCTTAATCAAATAGGCGTCATACAACCCAATTCGATGATTGTCACCGCCGCCACAGGTCACCGCATATTTGAGCGCAGTGCGCAGCCCCGGAATGGTTTTGCGGGTATCGAGTAAGCGCGTCGATGAACCCTCGAGCAGTTTGACATATTGTGCCGTAGTAGTGGCGACCCCTGACATGGTTTGCAAAAAATTCAGGGCGGTACGTTCACCGGTTAGAATGACTTGGGTCGGGCCACTTAGCTCACACAGCACCGTGTTTGCCAATACCTTATCGCCGTCGCGTACAAACCACTGGATGGTCACCTCAGCGCCAAGTTGTCGATAGACCTCATTGACCCACTCAGTGCCGCTAATCACCGCATCTTCGCGGGTAATGACGGTGGCAGTTGCGGTATCATCCGCAGCAATCAGTTGGGCAGTAATATCTAATTCGGCACTTAAGCCATTTAAATCTTCCAGCAAAGCACGCTGTACCATGTGTTCACGGTCGGCGGCGAGAAGAGCAGGATCAACTCGTGTATTCATGCGCAAGGATATCCATCGGTGGTACAAAAATAAGTTAGCCCTATTGTAGGGCGGCAGCGTCACGCAAACAAGGACAGGATACCCTTAAACGGACACAAGAAAGTTGACAATAGCGGCCAAGATCAGGTTAATGGTGAGCCAAAATTGCGAAATAGAAATCGGAATCTATGCTTAACAATGGTTGGTTAACACAAGCTCAGCAGCGGCCATCGCCCCATGCAGATGAACGTCCAGACCCACAGGATATCAGTCTGTTGGTGGTGCACGGCATCAGTCTGCCGGCGGGGCAGTTTGGTGGGCCTTATGTGGATGATTTATTTATGGGGCAGTTAGATCTGCAGGCGCACCCTGAGTTTGCGCCATTGGCAGGGTTGCGAGTGTCTGCGCATTGCTTCATTCGTCGCGATGGGGAATTAATCCAATATGTGCCGTTTCATCAGCGCGCATGGCACGCGGGCGTATCCCATTATTGCGGACGGCGGCGCTGCAACGATTTTAGTATTGGTATTGAGCTCGAAGGGACCGATGATATTCCTTATACCGAGGCACAATATCAGTGTTTAGCAGATGTTGCAGCGATTCTCATTCAGCATTACCCAGCTCTCACGCGACAACGCATTGTGGGGCACCAACACATTGCCCCGGTTCGCAAAACTGATCCGGGCCCAGCGTTTGCGTGGGATTACTTTTATCAATTGGTGAACGAAAAGGTAGCATCATGTACTTGTTAACAATCTTGCTGGCGTACTCACTGGAACGAACCTTTAGGTTTACCCGCAATCTTCATTGGCGCCGGATTATTCTACGGTGGCAACATTGGCAAGTTCGCCATACCAAGTTGGACGATTGGCGGCAGCATGACTTAGGTTATGTGTTATGGGCCATTATCCCAGCTTTGGGGATTGGCTTTTTGTTGTTGCTGTTTAGCAACACGCTGTTGACCTTTGTGGTGAGCGTGGCTGGCTTATTAAGTTCTATTCAAGCACCCGCTGCACGGCGCGCTTATAAACGCTATTTAGCGGCCGAAACCGACGCCGATGATGACGAGCTGGAGCGTCAATACCAGTTGCTATGGCAGGCCTCAGGTCGAAAAGAGAAAGCACCGGTGGAACATTATCTTTTGTGGATTCACTTGCGGCATTATTTTGCAGTGATGATTTATTTTATGTTGCTCGGTGTGGTCGGCGCGTTGGTTTATGCAACCCTGCGAGATATGCGCCATAGCCGTAATGAGCGCTGGCATACGGTGAATCAAATTGTCGATTGGCTACCCACGCGTTTAATGACACTCGGCTTCTTGCTGGTAGGTAATTTTTCAGCAGCCGCAGCAGCATGGTTGAATTCAATTGGTAACAAACCACAAAACAACTTTATCGCATTGACCAAAGTTGCTGAGCAGGCCGAATCACTAACTGCTCTGACCACTGTTGCGCTGCTAAAACGTAATTTCTTGTTATATATCGTATTTGCCGCATTATTAACGATTGGAGGATGGCTTTAGTCGCATCCCTATTGGTTTTTCCTGAGGTCTGATCTACAATGTTTGGTATATTGGTATGACCAGGGATTGATTTTAAATCAGTAGACCTCAGGAAAGTTATGACATTTCAGCGCATACAACCGACCAAGTTATCTGATGTGATCATGGAACGCATTGAAGCCATGATCGTGGACGGCACTCTGAAAGCTGGCGCACGGTTACCTTCTGAACGTGATCTCGCTGCGCAATTTTCGGTGTCACGCCCTAGTTTGCGCGAAGCTATTCAAAAACTAGAAGCACGCGGGTTAGTCGAACGCCGGCAAGGCGGCGGTACTTATGTGTGTGACAATCTACAAGAGCGGGTAGCTGAGCCATTACTGGAATTATTGTTACAGCATCCTGAGTCTCAATTCGATTTATTAGAGTTCCGTCACGCGCTGGAGGGGATTTCTTCGTACTACGCTGCGTTGCGTGGCACGCCACCAGATATCGATGCCATTCATGACGCTTTTGCCAAGCTGCATAAAGAGCCCGGCCAAGACCCAGCAGAGCTCGCTCAAAAGCTGATGGAATTTAACCTACGTATCACCGAAGCCTCACACAACGTGGTACTCCTGCATTTGGTGCGTAGCATGCAGGGCATTTTGCAGCGCAATATTCAACAGAACTTGCAAGACCTCGCGCACAAACCAGGGGTGATGCAAGATCTTCATGAACATCGGCAGCATATCGTAGCCGCTATAGCGGCGGGTGAACCTGAGCAAGCGCGTGAAGCTTGTCATCAGTTACTCGCCTATATTGAACATGCGTTGTTAGCCTCGAATCGAGAACAATCTCGCATTCAACGCTCACTCCGCCGAACTCAGCAAGGGTAAGGACAGAAGTATGACTGACCATTTAAAAGAAGACATTGATCCGCAAGAAACCCGCGAGTGGTTAGAAGCCCTCGAAGTCGTGTTAGAAGAAGATGGCCCCGAGCGTGGTCACTTTTTACTGGAATCATTGATTGATAAGGCGCGCCGTAGCGGTGCGTATTTGCCGTTTACAGCAACCACAGCTTATTTGAATACAATTCCAGCAAGCCAAGAACCAACGATGCCGGGTGACCGCACTATTGAGGCTCGTATTCGCGCGGCAATTCGCTGGAACGCGTTAGCGATGGTATTGCGTGCATCGAAGAAAGAATTAGAGCTAGGTGGCCATATTTCAAGCTTTGCCTCATCAGCAATGTTGTACGATGTTGGCTTCAACCATTTCTTCCGCGCTGCGACCGAACAAGACGGTGGTGATTTCCTGTTTATCCAAGGTCACGCGAGCCCAGGTATTTATGCACGGGCCTTCTTAGAAGGTCGCATTACCGAAGAGCAACTGATTAATTTCCGTCAAGAAGTCGATGGTAAAGGTATTTCATCCTACCCGCACCCGCACTTAATGCCGGAATTCTGGCAATTCCCTACAGTATCTATGGGCTTAGGCCCAATTCAAGCAATTTATCAAGCCCGTTACCTGAAGTACCTCACTGATCGAGGCATTAAAGATTGTTCAAATCAGCGCGTCTACTGCTTCTTAGGTGACGGTGAAGTGGACGAGCCAGAAAGCTTAGGTGCGATTGGTTTAGCAAGCCGTGAAGGCCTTGATAATTTGACCTTTATTGTGAACTGTAACTTGCAGCGCCTTGATGGCCCAGTGCGTGGTAACGGTAAGATTATCCAAGAACTAGAAGGCACGTTCCGCGGCGCTGGCTGGGAAGTCATCAAAGTGATTTGGGGACGCTATTGGGATCCGCTGTTACACCGTGATACCGATGGTGCCTTAGCCCAAATTATGATGGAAACCGTCGATGGTGAGTACCAAAATTACAAAGCCAAAGGCGGCGCTTACACGCGTGAGCACTTCTTCGGTAAGAGCGAAGCGACCAAAGCTATGGTTGCGAACCTCACCGATGAAGATATCTGGCGTTTAAACCGGGGTGGTCATGACCCGATGAAGGTATATGCAGCATACCACCGCGCGGTGAATACCAAAGGTCGGCCGACGGTAATTCTCGCGAAAACGGTAAAAGGCTACGGCATGGGTGAAGCGGGTGAAGGCAAGAACATTGCTCACCAAGTGAAGAAAATGGACGTGGAAGCAATCAAGCATTTCCGTGACCGTTTCAATATTCCAATTGCCGATAGCGACATTGAGTCAATTCCATTCTATCGCTTCCCAGAAGATAGCGAAGAAATGCAATACTTGCGTGCCCGTCGTGAAGCACTAGGCGGATACTTACCAGCCCGCCGTAAGCAAACCTCAGTGGAACTGCAGATCCCGGCATTGAATGCCTTTGAAGCAGTGACGAAAGGGTCGGGTGAGCGTGAAATTTCAACCACCATGGCGTTTGTGCGGGTTCTTAACGCACTGCTCAAAGACAAAAATATTGGCAAACGTATCGTGCCGATCATTCCAGACGAAGCACGAACCTTTGGTATGGAGGGGTTATTCCGCCAGGTTGGAATTTACTCGAGCCAAGGCCAAAAATACGTGCCGCAAGACGCTGACCAAGTCGCTTACTATCGCGAAGACAAGAAAGGTCAAGTACTGCAAGAGGGCATTAATGAGCTCGGTGCGATGGCATCTTGGGTGGCTGCGGCAACCAGTTATTCCACCAACAACGAGCCGATGATTCCGTTCTATATTTATTATTCCATGTTCGGTTTCCAACGTGTTGGTGACCTAGTATGGGCAGCGGGTGATAGCCATGCACGCGGCTTCCTCGTCGGTGGCACCGCAGGGCGTACCACCTTGAACGGTGAAGGTTTGCAGCACCAAGACGGTAGCAGCCATATTCTGTTCAACACAGTGCCAAACTGTATTACTTATGACCCAACCTTCGGTTACGAAGTTGCCGTGATTGTTCAAGACGGTTTGCGTCGCATGTACGGTGAGCAAGAGAATGTGTTCTACTACCTCACGGTAATGAACGAAAACTACGTGCAACCAGCGATGCCAGAAGGTGTTGAAGAAGGTATCTTGAAGGGCATGTATCTGCTCGAAACTCACACCGCCAAGAAAGCGGCTGGAGAAGTGCAACTACTAGGGTCAGGCACCATTTTGCAACAAGTACGTCGCGCCGCTGACATGCTTGCCAACGAATTTGGTATTACCGCCAAAGTGTATAGCGCAACATCGTTTAACGAGTTGGCACGTGATGGTTATGACGTAGAACGTTACAACATGCTGCACCCTGATGAGCAACCAAAGCAAGCGTACATCACGCAAGTGTTAAGCGATGCTAAAGGCCCAACAGTGGCGGCAACTGACTACATGAAACAGTATGCAGATCAGGTTCGTGCATGGGTACCAACACCGTACAAAGTGCTGGGTACTGATGGCTTCGGTCGCTCAGACAGTCGCGACAATTTACGTCGTCATTTTGAGGTGAGTGCGGAGTATGTGGTAATCGCAGCGTTAAGTGAGCTCGCTAAAGCGGGTACTATTGATGCTAAAGTGGTGGCCAAAGCGATCGCCGATTACGGCATCGACACCAACAAGATCAACCCACTGTACGCATAAGCAACGGGAGCGGAGGTAACCATGGCAGAATTACATGAAGTGAAAGCCCCCGATGTGGGTGGTGAAGTTGAAGTCATCGAGATATTAGT
This sequence comes from Pseudidiomarina indica, assembly GCA_029279945.1. Taxonomy (GTDB): domain Bacteria; phylum Pseudomonadota; class Gammaproteobacteria; order Enterobacterales; family Alteromonadaceae; genus Pseudidiomarina; species Pseudidiomarina indica_A. The sequence continues at coordinate 90,082 of JAJUHK010000008.1, forward strand.
TAGCCCAGGCGACGAAGTTGCCGTTGAGCAATCACTGCTTACTGTCGAAAGCGACAAAGCCACAATGGATATTCCAGCACCGATCGCTGGTGTGGTCGCTGAGCTGAAAGTAACTGTCGGTGACAAAATCAAAGAGGGCGATTTATTGGCGCTGTTTAACGCCGCGGCAGCGGCACCGGCAGCCGCACCTGAGCCGGCTGAGGAGCCAGCAACTAAGCCAGCAGTAGCGGCAGAGCCAGCCCCAGCACCAGCAGCTGAATCAGCCCCGGCAGCGGCCGCGGAAACCGTCAGCGAAACCATCGACGTGACCGTACCTGATATCGGCACCGACGGTGAAGTAGACGTGATTGATGTATTAGTCAGCGTCGGTGACGAAATCGAAGCCGAAGCAGGACTAATCACCTTAGAAACTGATAAAGCCACCATGGATGTACCGAGCCCAGCGGCAGGTGTGGTAGAGTCGGTCGCCGTAAAAGTGGGTGATAAAGTGGGGCAAGGTTCATTGGTGATTACCTTGACCACCAAAACCGCAGCGCCAGCAGCAGCGGCCGCAACCAGTGCGGCGGCAACCGAAACGGTCAATAAGCCAGTGCCCGTTGATGAGCCACGTAAACCACCAGTCCCTGATCATCCGTTGGATAAAAAGCAAAAAGCTGACGGCTTGGCCTACGCCTCCCCAGCCGTGCGCCGCTTAGCCAATGAGTTTGGTGTTGATTTATTGCAAGTTAAAGGTACCGGCCGCAAACAACGCATTCTAAAAGAAGACGTGCAAGAATACGTGAAGTACGAGCTATCACGTCCAAAAGCAACGGCAGCTAGCGGTGTTGCACAAGGTGCTGGTGGCTTGCAAGTGATTGCTCAGCCGAAAGTTGATTTCAGTAAGTTTGGTGAAATTGAAGAAGTAGCGTTAACCCGCATTCAGAAAATTTCTGGACCAAACTTGCATCGTAACTGGGTCACTATCCCCCATGTGACACAATTCGATGAAGCCGATATCACTGAGCTTGAGGCATTCCGTAAGCAAGAAAATGAACTCCAAGCGAAGAAGAAAGATGGCGTGAAAATCACCCCATTGGTATTCATTATGAAGGCGGTCGCCAAAGCACTGCGTGAATTCCCAGTGTTTAATTCGTCCTTGTCAGAGGACGGCGAACACCTCATTATGAAAAAATATGTACACATCGGGATTGCCGTGGACACGCCCAATGGCTTGGTGGTGCCAGTCATTCGTGATGTAGATACCAAGGGCATTTATCAGTTGTCAGAAGAACTGGTAGAGATCAGTGCGAAAGCGCGCGATGGCAAGCTTAAAGCGACAGACATGCAAGGCGGTTGCTTCTCAATTTCTAGCCTAGGTGGCATTGGTGGTACTGCTTTTACACCAATCGTCAACGCGCCTGAGGTGGCTATCCTAGGGGTATCGAAGAGTGAACTGAAGCCAAAATGGAATGGCCGTGAGTTTGAGCCGCGGTTGATGTTGCCATTGAGCTTAAGCTACGATCACCGCGTGATTGACGGTGCGGTAGCGGCCCGCTTTAGCGTATATTTAAGCGCAGTACTTTCCGATATTCGTAAATTGGTTCTATAAGTTCAACAAATCGTCGCGGGGCTGTTATAATCAGCCCCAACGTTTTTAGCGAATCCAAACGAGGTTGATATGAGCAAAGAAGTGAAGGCCCAAGTTGTCGTTCTTGGTGGCGGCCCAGGTGGTTACTCGGCAGCATTTCGCGCTGCTGATCTAGGTTTAGAGACCGTAATTGTAGAGCGTTATAGCACGTTAGGTGGGGTGTGCTTAAACGTTGGCTGTATCCCTTCCAAAGCATTGTTGCACATTGCTAAGCACATCGAAGATGCGAAGCACATGGGCGCTGAAGGCGTCGAATTCGGTACGCCAAAAATCGACCTCGATAAAATTCGTCAACACAAAGAAAAAGTGATTGGTCAATTGACCGGTGGCTTAACGCAAATGTCGAAGCTGCGCAAAGTTAAAGTTGTGCAAGGTGTTGGTGAGTTTGCAAGCGACAAGCAACTCAATGTTACCGATGCCGATGGCAAGGTCACCACCATCAACTTTGAGCACGCGATTATCGCGGCTGGTTCACAGTCAATTAAATTGCCTTTTGTGCCACATGACGATGAGCGTATTTGGGATTCAACCGCTGCATTAGAATTACGCTTTATTCCAGAGCGTATGTTAATTCTAGGCGGTGGTATTATTGGTTTAGAAATGGGCTGTGTGTACAGCGCCTTAGGTGCGAAGGTTGATGTTGTTGAAATGACCGAGCAGCTGATCCCACCAGCAGACAAAGACATCATTAAAGCGTTCACCAAATCAATTTCGAAGAAATTCGACACTATTATGGTGAACACCAAAGCTGCTAAAGTTGAAGCGAAGAAAGATGGTATCTATGTGACCTTTGAAGGCGACAAAGCACCAGCGAAACCAGTGAAATACGATGCGGTGTTAGTTGCTGTAGGTCGTGCTCCAAATGGCAACAAAATCGGTGCGGACAAAGCCGGTATCAAAGTATCTGACCGAGGCTTCATTGAAGTTGATAAGCAACAGCGTACCAACGTGAGTAATATTTTTGCGATTGGCGACATCGTCGGACAACCGATGTTAGCGCACAAAGCAGTTCACGAGGGCCATGTTGCCGCTGAAGTGATTGCTGGTAAGAAACATTTCTTTGATCCAAAAGTTATTCCATCGATTGCCTACACCGATCCAGAAGTTGCATGGGCTGGTTTAACTGAGAAAGAAGCCAAAGCTCAAGGTATTGAGTACGAAGCTGCAGTATTCCCGTGGGCAGCATCTGGCCGTGCGATCGCGCAAGGCGCCACCGATGGCTTCACCAAGCTATTGTTTGACAAGAATAACCGCATTATCGGCGGCGCTATTGTTGGTTCAAACGCTGGTGAATTACTCGGTGAAATTTGCTTGGCGATCGAAATGGGCTGTGATGCAGAAGATATCGCCTTAACCGTTCACGCTCACCCAACCTTGCACGAGTCGATCGGCATGGCGGCTGAAGTGTTCGAAGGCACTATCACTGACCTCCCGAACAAGAAAGCGAAAAAAGCGAAGTAATAGCTTCGTTTATAGCGCAACACAAAGCCCAGCCCTCGCGCTGGGCTTTGTGGTTTTCAGTAATGACACATTTTGCGACAAAAAAAGTGACTGCTGCGGTACGTGACGCGGGTTTTCGGTTGTGCCAAAGGCTGACATAGCTTAAGGTAAGTGGGTCGCTATTTTATTGAACATCCTTCTTGAACATCGGGGAACCCAATGAACAAAGTAAGTACTATTGCGTTGAGTGTTGCGTTAGTTTTAGGTGTCGCAGCATGTTCGCCGCAGCAATCAGAACAACAAACCAACACTGCTCAAACTGAGCAAACGCAACAACAACTCACCTCAGGATTACGCTTAGAGGCATTTAACACCAATGTTCGGCCACAAGACGACCTGTTCCAATTTGTGAACGGCACTTGGTACGAAACCACTGAAATGCCAGCGGATAAGTCACGCATCGGTTCATTCTTAGAACTTCGTGAACTCAACCAAGAACGGTTACACGGTTTGATCGAAAAAGCCGCTGCACAAAATGCTCTGGCAGGTAGCAATGAGCAGAAAGTGGGTGATTTCTTTAACAGCTATATGGATGTCGAAACCCTCAACAGCTTGGGTTACGAGCCAATTGCCGCTGACTTAGCCGCTATCGCTGCGGTAGAAACGCACGCTGACGTGGTTGAGCGCTTTGCTGAACTCACGAAAATGGGCGTTGGTGGTCCGTTTGGTTTCTACGTTTACGGTGATAAAAAGAACCCAACGCACAACGGTTTATATATGGTGCAATCGGGCTTAAACTTACCGGACCGTGACTACTACCTCAACGACGATAAAAAGTTTGCCGATATCCGTGCGGCTTATAAATCGTACATCGAAGATATCTTGACCTTGGTTGATTACGCTGATGCCGCCGCAGCTGCCGACGCGATTTTAGCATTAGAAACGAAAATCGCAGAAGCACAGTGGAGCCGGGTGGAAAGCCGTAATGCTGACAAAACCTATAACCCACAATCACCAGAAGGTATGCGTGCGCTGTTGAATACATTCGATTTCGATAGTTACGCTGCAATCACAGGTATTGATGTGGCCGATGAATACATCGTGTCTCAGTTAAGCTACTTCGAGAAGTTTGGTGAAATGTTCACTGACATCGACGTAGAAACCTGGAAACACTACATGACCTTACGCACTGTGAACCGTTACGCGCCATTCTTAAGCGAAGCGATCAACGATCGTCGTTTTGAGTTCTACGGCAAAGTGTTGAATGGAACGCCAGAGCAAGAGCCACGTTGGAAACGAGGTGTGGATGCGACGAACAGCGCGCTAGGTGAAGTGTTAGGCCAAATGTACGTCGAAAAATACTTCCCACCGGCCGCGAAAAAGCGCATGGAAGAGTTGGTAGCGAACTTGATCGAAGCCTATGGTGAATCCATCAAAGACCTAGAGTGGATGTCCGCTGAAACCAAAACAAAAGCGCTTGAAAAATTAGGCAAGTTCAAGCCGTACGTTGGTTATCCAAGCGAATGGCGCGATTACTCAAAGCTGACCGTTGATGACAACCTCATTGACAACGTCAAACGTTCATACGCGTTTGAATACGCTGAGCAAATCGCTGAAATCGGTCAGCCAGTGAAAGAAGAAGACTGGGGCATGACTCCGCAAACGGTAAATGCCTACTATAGCCCTGTGCGTAACGAAATCGTATTCCCAGCAGGTATCTTACAGCCACCGTTCTTTGACATGAACGCTGAAGATGCAGTGAACTACGGTGGTATCGGTGCGGTCATCGGTCACGAACTGGGCCACGGTTTTGACGACCAAGGTTCAAAATACGACGGTGATGGTAACCTCAACAGCTGGTGGACTGAAGCCGATCGCGTGGCATTCGATGAACGTGGCGCTAAGTTAGCAGCACAGTACTCAAGCTACGAAGTGATTCCAGATGTGTTCATCAACGGTAAGCTCACGTTAGGCGAAAATATCGGTGACTTAGCGGGCTTAACCATCGCGTATCGTGCCTACCTGAACTCACTCGACGGTAAGCCATCACCTGTGATGGACGGCTTTACTGGCGAACAACGGGTGTTCTTAGGTTGGGCGCAAGTGTGGAAGAACAAGTCACGTGACGAATTTGTACGTAACCAAGTGTTAAGTGACCCCCACTCACCGGCAGATTTCCGTGTTAACGGTACCGTAGTAAACATCCCGGCATTCTATGAAGCCTTTGATGTGAAGCCAGGTGATAAGCTTTACTTGCCGCCAGAAGAGCGCGTTACTATCTGGTAAGAGCATTGCTAAGAGCTCTTAGTAAGTAATTAAACCCACTTCTGGTATTTCCCCAGAAGTGGGTTTATACTATCTGGCATGCAAACATTATTGAAACTGATGATCGTAGTGAGCTTATTGCTAGCGCCGTTCGCGGGGCATGCGGGTGATGCTGTACATCCATCATCGGTGCAATCAATGCAGCATATGTCAGTTTATGACATGGCTGATTTGCACACCCATCATGACTGTTGTGATGCCGAACAGGCTCAAGCAACAGCCAACGCCCAGTTGGAGTGTGATAATGGCTGTGGTGACTGTCAATATCACTGTAGTTCTTCTACCAGTGGTCTCATTGCGGCTCTTCAGTTAACCCCCAACCTGACTATCTACGAGGCATGGCCAAATCTGCAAGCCGTGCCGTTGTCACGTCACGAAGGGCAATTGCGTCCTCCAATGTCTGCCTAATTAAAACGGGTTTCACGCGAGCGTTATCGCTTGTGCGTTTTAATTTTATTTTTGGCAGGTTTTTTCATGATAATTTTACGTTTGCTAACCGCAATCTTGTGTTTGGCTTTGGTTGTGCCGCAAGGGCATACACAAGAGTTTACACTGCACCATAACCATAACCATCACAATCAGACCGAGCAATCAGAGCAGCGCACTGATTATGTATGCCCAATGCATAGCCATATCGTTAGTGATGAGCCAGGTTCCTGTCCAATTTGTGGCATGGATTTGGAGCCGCGCCAGCACCACGCAGAAAAGTCGGTGCAAGTCAGTAGCTCGATGCAGCAAAATCTCGCTATTCGCACGACTACCGTACAGTACGACACATTATGGCGTTATTACCCCACCATTGCGCAAGTGGCCTGGAACGACAATGCGCGTCACCATGTGCACGCTCGCGCGACCGGCTGGATTGAAAAGCTCTACGTTCGCAGCGAAGGAACACAAGTACAACGGGGCGACCGTTTGTATGACATCTATAGCCGTGAATTAGTCGTCGCGCAGCAGGACTTACTGCAAGTGTTAAGCAACGGTACGGCTGATAACCGATTATTGCGTGACGCGAAGCTTCGCTTGGAACTATTAGGTTTTGCCCCACAACTCATTAAAGAAATTGAGCAAACCCGAGAAATTATGTATCGGGTACCGGTGTTTGCGCCGCAGGCCGGCGTGGTGACCGAGCTAAACGTGGCCGAAGGCATGTATGTTGAACCGGGTTTAGCCATGCTCACCCTGACTGACAACGAGAGTTTTTGGCTGATTGCTGATGTCCCTGAACGTTACAGCGACTGGTTGAACGTTGGTGCGCCAGTGTACGTGACCTTGCCGCAAGCAAATCTCAACCGCTATGCCACTGAGATAGAGTACATCTATCCGTCGCTTGATGTGCAAGCGCGTACTCAACGAGTTCGTATCAAACTGCATAATGACAACGTTGGCAGTCAGTTGTTGGTGGGCATGCAAGCGCAAGTTGAGCTTTATGGTGAACCAAAGCGTCACGTATTAACTATTCCGCTTAGCAGTCTGATTGTGACTGGCGCAAATAATCGCGTCATTGTTCGAACGAAAGATAATACTTTTGAGCAACGAGACGTGCATGTTGGTCTCGTGATTGGTGAGCAAGCGGAGATTCTGCATGGCCTGACAGAGGGTGAGCAGGTGGTTGTCTCCGGTCAATTCCTGCTTGACTCGGAAGCAACGTTGTTAAACAGCCGCGCCAGTGGCAAACAGGAGGCAACCGATGCTCACGCACATCATTAATGCCTCACTGCGTAATCGCATGCTGGTGTTGATTGCAGCGCTGCTTGCCGCATGGTTCGGCTGGCGCGCGCTGACCACCACACCGCTGGATGCTATTCCTGACCTTTCTGATGTACAAGTGATTGTTAAAACGAGTTATCCGGGCCAAGCCCCCAAACTCGTTGAAGAACAAGTTACGTGGCCGCTGGCGAACATCATGTTGGCGGTACCCGGTGCCGCAGAAGTGCGTGGCTACTCGTTTTTTGGTGATTCGTACTTATACATTTTGTTCGAAGATGGTACCGATATTTATTGGGCGCGTAGTCGTGTGCTTGAGTATTTAAGCCAGGCCCAACAGCAATTGCCTGCTGGGGTAACGCCAGAGCTAGGTCCAGACGCCAGTGGTGTGGGTTGGGTGTTCCAATATGTGTTGACCGACCGCACTGGCAACCATGATCTCGGGCAACTGACCAGCTTACAAAACTGGTTTTTGAAGCAAGAACTCCAAAGCGTTAGCGGTGTGTCTGAAATCGCCACAGTCGGTGGTATGGTGCAGGCCTATCAGGTGGTCATTGAACCGCAGCGCCTGCAAACTTATGGTTTAACCATCACCGATATTCGCCAAGCCATTCAGGCGGCCAACCAAGAAGTGGGGGGTGGTATTGTCGAAATGGCTGAAGCTGAATTTATGGTGCGCGGTACTGGCTATATTCAGTCGCTAGAAGATTTACGTCAGTTACCATTGCACGTGCGCAGTGCAACGGAGACTGCTATTACCCTTGCTGATGTCGCCACTGTGCGCCGCGGGCCATTGAGCCGTCGGGGCATTGCAGAATTGAACGGCGAAGGTGAGGTGGTCGGTGGTATTGTCGTAATGCGCCATGGCGAAAATGCGCTCGCAACCATTGAACGTGTGCGCGATAAGCTGAAAACGTTGCAACAAGGCCTTCCTGAAGGCGTCGAAATCACGCCAGTATACGATCGCTCGCAGCTGATTGAGCGGGCGGTGGACAATCTCACCAGTAAACTGATTGAAGAGATGGCCTTTGTCGCGCTTGTCACGGTGTTGTTTCTATTACACATACGTTCAGCCTTGGTTGCGATCATTACCTTGCCGCTGGCAGTACTCATCAGCTTTATTATTATGCGCTGGTTAGGTATCAACGCCAATATTATGAGCTTAGGCGGTATTGCTATCGCTATCGGTGCACTTGTTGATGCAGCGATTGTGATGGTAGAAAACGCGCATAAACATCTCGAACGTTATCGCGAACAACACGGCGACGAGCCGCGTGGCGCCGAACACTGGCAAGTGATGGCGAAGGCCACCGCAGAAGTAGGCCCTGCGCTATTCTTATCGCTGCTGATTATCACCTTAAGTTTCGTGCCAGTATTTGCTCTAGAGCAGCAAGAGGGGCGTCTGTTTGCGCCACTTGCCTATACCAAAACCTTTGCGATGGCTGCGGCCGCATTGCTATCGATAACACTGGTGCCGGTGCTCATGGGTTACTTCGTTCGCGGTAAAATCATCAGCGAACAGCGCAACCCAATTACCCGTCTGTTAGTAGCTTTGTATCGACCGTTACTGAATGTGGTATTGAACTGGCCACGGTTCACCATCGTTATTGCGATACTGGCTGCGGTAAGCGCTTACTATCCTTACAGTAAGCTTGGCAGCGAGTTTATGCCAACCATGCAAGAAGGCGATTTACTGTACATGCCGACAACGATGCCGGGCATCAGCCCTGCGGCAGTGGGCACACTATTACAGCAGACCAACCGGCTCATCAAGCAAGTTCCTGAAGTCGATACCGTATTTGGTAAAACCGGCCGCGCTGAAACGGCCACCGACCCAGCGCCGTTAACCATGCTCGAAACCACCATACAGTTGAAACCTCAAAGCGAATGGCGCGCAGGCATCACCATTCACGATATCATCGCGGAGCTTGACGCTACTGTACGTGTGCCAGGTATTACAAATGCTTGGGTGCAACCGATCAAAACCCGCATTGATATGCTCTCAACCGGATTGAAAACCCCATTGGGATTAAAAATTGCTGGCCCTGACTTAAACGAAATTCAGCGGATTAGTGCGGATCTCGAACAACGCTTGCAAGATGTTGAGGGCATTAAATCAGTATTCGCCGAGCGTCCAGCGAGCGGTCGCTACATTGAAATTCGCCCTGATCTCACCAAAGCCGCACGTTATGGCTTAAGCCAAGCAGATATTCACAGCGCGATTCAATTCGGTATCGGTGGGGCGACCATTGCAGAGACGGTTGAAGGAATCGAGCGCTACCCAATCACGTTGCGTTATCCCCGTGCCGAACGTGACCATGTTGAACGCTTAAAATTGATGCCGCTCGTCAGTAACAACGGCGCGTGGGTTACACTTGAGCAGGTTGCTAGCGTAGCGGTGACGGAAGGGCCGGCAATGATTCGTAGTGAAAATGCGCGTCCGACGGGATGGGTTTTTATCGATGTTGCCGATGATGTCGCCGTAAGTGATGTCTTGGCAGCCGCCCAGCCTGTGATAAGCGCGTACCAATTACCACCGCGTTATAGCGTGAGTTGGTCAGGGCAGTATGAATCAATGGAACGTGTGCAAGCCAAACTTAAAGAAGTCGTACCGGTAACTCTCGCGGTTATTATGATTTTGCTCTATGTGACGTTCCGATCATTTAAACAAGCGGTGTTGATTATGGCAACCTTACCGCTTGCACTGGCTGGCAGCCTCTGGTTTATCTGGCTACTTGGTTACAATCTATCGACTGCTGTTGTCGTCGGGATGATTGCGTTGGCAGGCGTTGCCGCCGAGTTCGGTGTGGTGATGCTGCTGTATCTCAACAACGCTTGGCGAGATAGTAATTCGCGCTCTGTGCAAGGTCTGCATGATGCGATCATGGAAGGTGCGGTACAGCGGGTGCGACCAAAAGCAATGACGGTAGTCACCATCATTGCTGGTTTGTTGCCAATCATGTTAACCCAGGGTACCGGTAGTGAAGTGATGCAGCGCATCGCCGCACCAATGATCGGCGGCATGCTTGCGGCACCGCTGTTGAGCCTGTTCGTGCTACCAGCGGTTTATTGGCTCTACCACCGTTACCGGTTAGTTCGTGCCGAGCATAAATAGTCTTAGCAAAACCCGCGTAAACCCTCGCCCAATCGGGCGGGGATACAAGCGGGAACCGCGCAGCGGTTCTATTCAGTGGTAACTTGGCTCTGCACATACTCACGCAAAGTCTCAATCGTTGCACCGCCTGCGCTACAGGCAAAGTAGGAACGC
>JAJUHK010000009.1 GCA_029279945.1 Pseudidiomarina indica
ACGGACGTTACTCGGCAAATAAGTAATGTCCCAACAAAACACCTGGCAAGGGCCGGTTGCTTCAAAGGTCGCTGGTGTTTTTGCGCCCTTCGGGGCAGCACTACGACCACGATAGAGTTTGTTCGATGGCTCCGGACGAACAGCATCCGGACGTTTGTCCGCAAGCACTTTGCCATTCTGATACCAGCGCCTATAAGTACGCAAACTGATACCGGCTTCTTCGCATGCTAGTGGAAGCCGAGCACCTGATTCTTTTGCTTCACGTATCCACGTTACATATTGTGTGCGCTCTGAGACCGAGGTCAATCGTCCTCGTTGTTGTTCTCTCAGAACGCGTCCAGCTTTTTTCGCAATACTAGTAACGCTGCGGTTTCAGCCAACGCTTTTTCTTTTTGGCGAAGCTCGCGCTTAAGCTGTTTAATCTCTTTGCGGTCTGCTTTGCGTTGCTGCTTGGCTTCGAGCTCTTGCTCGCGTAAACTTGCAAAGCCTTTTAATGAGTCTGCTTTCCACGCTTTCACTTGCGCGACATAAAGTCCTTTAGCACGGCAGTATTCACTGAGCTCCGCTTCATTCATTGAGCCTGTTTCAATAACGACGGCAAGTTTTGCTTCTGCGGACCATTGGTCTGGCGTTGGTTTATTTCCTGGCACTGGGCGCCCCTGTAATTTGGCTTTATCGCGCCAATTATACAGAGTTTGCTGGCCAATGCCTTCAACTCGAGATACTTCTGCTACCGTCATATTTAACGGTGGTAATAATTTACTAAGAACTGCTTGCTTACGTTCTTCTGAATAGCGTGGCACAATCAAGCCTTAACGCCCCAACTGGTTAATTTTTAGGTAGTGTCAACAATCCTGCCAGAGGGGGATGGTTACAAAAATCACAATCTTGCCCTGCACTTAAACCTAAAGCCGAATGCTTCTAAAATAGAAATAGATGAGGACCGGTAAAAACCAAAATGTATTACCCATTAATACCGGGGTTAGTATTGATGCGTATCCAACCCAAGTATAAAAAACAACCCATACCGCCGCTTTTATAGATGCATAGTACTTAAATGCTTTATAAGATGAACCAAGTAAAACACCAAAAATAAAAGGCACAATTACTAGACCAGGAAACTTCAGATCACGATATATTGGATATAATGATGTATAGAACGCGTTAGGGGCAATTTCTGTACCATTGAATGTGTTATACCCCATGAAAACATACGCCCCCAGTTCTTGACTATATAGAAGACTATGCGTTGCCATGTAATCTACATTAAACAACTTCAAAAACTGATAGAGCAAAAATGTTATAGTACCAAATATTGAAACACCCGGAAAAACAATATCATGAATATGTGACTGCGGCTCATTCAACGCATGATCAAAAAGAGCAATCCCGAAAGTATGATACCCTATACCATAGTGATATATAAGCTCAGCTATAGAGTAACTACTTGCCCTATAAGATGATATATAATAAGTCACGTAAACAACTATAATAGTTATCATAACCACATATAACGGGTGTATACTTTTAGACACCCTTCTATTATATCCAAAACCCTCTTTGCACAAGACAAAAGCAGAAAAGAAAATTACTAACAGATACATAACGTCAATTCTCTTTACGTAAATAAAAGAGAATAACAGGAGGGACAGTGCGCCCACATATAACAGCTTTTTTCGCCCTTCAATAAAGAATAGGACTGCTCCGATAATTGTAACAAGCCTGGATAAAGGCCTGACTACTCTTTCTATATATGAAGCCATAAACCCTGAACCTGCTATTTCTACGCTATCACCCAAAAATCTTGCTTTCATAACATAAGAAGCAAATGAATTCCTGAAAATAAATATCAAGTTATCTAAGGCAACGTATAGTATTGGCATTAGGCAAGTGAACAGGAAAACATAAAACAATAAATTCTCTTTACGACGATTATTGCTATATTCAACTGAAACCCTTTTAGGTCTCGCAACAACCACACCAATTGCTGCTGAGGTAAATGCGACTAGAAAGCATACTACCGTATATGGCGACGGAGCTGGAACCCCAGTTATTGAAAATTGTGATGTAAATAATAGTAGGTATAACCCTACGAATAACAATGAAATTGGGTTGGACATGCTACCCAACACTTTATTTAATATAAGTACAACTAGAACACCAACCATCATTATAATCAAAAACATTACGTTACTCTCTTGCATCCTATGTGCCAGAAAAATAGCTTTATTTCCAAGTGCTCAATGATGAGTGTCTCTATCAGGACAAATTGCGCTATAAAATTCTGTTCAAGTCGGGGCAACTTAAGTGGTCATTCAATCGGCAAGCTAATTTTTGCTAGCAACCACATCATCTCGATATTTCAATGTCACAGGTAGTCGATATCATTGTCCGTTTTGTCAACCGCTACCGTTCAAATAAGGTCTTCAAGTAGGCAACCGGTAGTAAGCCATCAGCCCTGGCAGCGTTGTCCGTGCTGCGAAACACCCGTAAACTTGGGATAAAAGGTAATGCATAAGCTGGCACAGCGGCTCCAGTTTTTAGCAATTCGCCAGTATCAACCTGCAGCTCATCATCTGGTAGCTGATATTAGCTCCGAACTGTTTAAACATGGCTTATTGGCGATACAGCGGCAAGCCATACTGGAACCGCGCTGTGATGATTTGAGCCAATAACCCCAGTTTACTAATATTCTTAGGTAGCATGCGTGACACCACCAACGTTTGTTTGTGTTACTTCCGGTATCTTACCGCACGTAATTGCGACGACTGAACTTCGGGCGGATGTTTTGGACAGGCTTACAGTCGAAGAATATTGCAAAAATTACCAACAGACGAGATATATAAATTCTTTAAAAACAACTTAACCGTTCTAACGTCGAGTTCTTTGAAAATCACCGGGATTGATTTAACAAAGAATTGAACATTGTAATTGTAATGAATTGGCACACGATTTTTATACAACGTGGCATTTCTAGCAGATGACGCTTGCAGCCTTATTCGGGCTTTTTCTGATGTAAGCGTTCCTGTTAAGGAAGTTTCTGATTCATAACAGCAATACACACAATTTTTGAACACATCAACGTTACTAGAAACCACGGCTAGATCTGTTGCGAATTCAATATCGTTACTAACTATTCGTGAAGCAAATTTCAACCCATATTTTTCAATTAATTCAGCCTTTCTAATCGCTTTTCCCCATGGCACAACCCACTGATAAGCGATGGTATTTTTATTCAGAGGCCATTTTTCAATTAATCTACTATATGCATTTGCTCTATCGCTTGGAGAGCCGTCTTTTTCCTTAATGGCATTTACATCAAAAAAGACAAGATCAGCATCGGAGTGTTTTATAAATTCTATTAACTGTAAAAGGTTCTTGGTATAAAACTTGTCATCTGAATCAGCAAATATAATCCACTCCGCGTTTGCATGAGCTAACGCCAAATTGCGAGCCACGCCAGCATTGTTAATCCCAGTATCATTTCGTAGCAAAGTTACATTTCTAAACCTGTTATCAATCACCTGCTTGCAAGCATCAAAATAATGCGAGGCGCTATTATCATCAACTACAATTACGTTCACCTCGGTTGGAATGCTTTCCAATAGTCGAATCAGTTTTTCAGGTTGATTTTTATGAGGAACTAATACCTGTAAAAAATGACGATCAAAAGTGTTCACGAAATCATTTCCTTTCAACTCCAACAAATTACAGTTCAGCTCTCTTTCAACACACCCAGATGTAATTGAGGGACATAGAATAGCCAACCCGCCAATGGTTCGCCTGATGCTAACAGCACTGAAATGGTTGCTGATGGAAGCAGGTCGTGATGCACAAGCGGCGTGTATGAAGCGAGCGATCAACGGACGGCTTTCGGGTTTGGTTAGTTGTCAGTTATTTTTTGAGTAGCCATGGGTAACATCAGAATAATCTGTAGCTGAATAAGCAACCTGCATCAGATTCCCCCGCTTCGCCACCGGTAGCGTGTCAGTCGTCAGCGCATCCTCCAGGCTCATGCTCTGAGTCAAAAACCTTATTGGTACGCTGGACTGTCGGCATTGCTCCACCATCTCTTTCCATTGTTCGCTTTTTACGTTGGCAACCCAGTCCCCCCAGGGTCCCTGATTACCCTCGATAATCCCCAGCCGCCTTGCAACCTGCCGATATAACCAGATCCCAAATTGAAGCGGTGTGTTGACCCACCAACTGAAATACGGCAGCCGGCCATCTGCATGAAGCAACCACTTGCTCTTACGCAGATATGGCTTCATGGCGCAGTTGAACAACCTCCGATTGAGCTTCCAGGCGGTGGGCACGGCGGTACTTATCTTGACGGCGTCCTTGCACATGAACGGTTCATAGCTACGGAAAAGCCTTCTTGTTGTATAAAAATTTGGCATATCATTGTGCATGCTGCAGGGATAAATATGAAACCACTCTTTAAAACTCAATCTATCAGGACGATACGCGGGATCAATTATTTGAGGAAATAAAGGAATGCTTCTCACCCCCTTTACTTTCCTCACATGATGTCCTTTCAAAAGCGTATCAGATAGAAACCCACCAAAAACAGCAGAGTAATCAGTCAGTTTAAATCTCTTGTCAAAACCCAAGCTGTGAGCGTGGTGGTATTGATGTCCGCTTCCCACCATCTTGGACGCTTCAGCCAGTATCTCAAGATAGTGTCTCTCGGGTATGGCAGTCCATAACGATGGTCAGGGTGCACCAGCGGTGAACCGGACCACACCAGACACGTGCAATGTCTGTTGCCCTGTGCTCATTCGGGCGCGCAGCCTCGGGCATTGTAGTCTACCCTCAGTAGATCTGCTTGATCAGCTCCGCTTTGCGTTTGGCTGTCCAGCGCTTGATGTCGGGTTCTTGCGTCATGCTTTACTCGACAGACCGGCCATTTTTTTGCAAACCAGCAGAAACAACAACACATAAAACGCGCTGCTTATCACTGAATAAAGCGCAACAGAAATAGCCGGCCCATTCAAAAAGACACCCAGATATAATGACAAGAATTTCAGCGGTAGGAAGATAATCTCGAAAACCAAAAAAACCTTCTGCAAGCCCAGCACAGGTATGGCGCTGATAACTGGTCTCGCAGCTAGTGCGAAAACCATCCATACGGCAACCCACCTTGCAAACTCCCCTGCCTCTTTCCACTCAGAGCCAAACACTAGAGAAAACAGCCAAGGGCCAGCAATAAGAACAGGGGCAAAAACCAACCCTCCCAATGCAATCAGAGAGTAAGTAGCTTTAATTAGAACACGTTTGAGCTCTGCTGGTTTGTCATATAGGTCTACTGCCTTTGGGTAAAATACGCTACCAACGGATTGACCTACCAAGGCTGCGGGTGCTGCCAGAACACTCCTTGTAAGAGCGAAGAAGCCAGCGGCCGCAGGGCCAAAATAGCCCGCAAGCACCAGAACAGGTAGCCCTTGGGTAAGCGCATTCAAAGCAATCTGGGGGGCTCTGTATAGTGGGAAGTCTTTGTGGCGATTCGCCAGTTCCCGAAGTGTGCCGGTGCTCTCGTCATTACCTGGCAGTGCCGCCTCTTTGCTACGTATGCCCGTCCATAGGAGCAGTGCGTGGAGAGCCTGGCCAGCCACCGCAATCACTATCAGTACCGCGCCTACCGGGTGAAACCAACCCGCTCCGGCTTTTGCGGAGTTCATTATGAACGCTTGCAGAACGGCTACTTTGGCAGTGATCCTGAACTGTTTTTTTCTGATCAGCCATTGAGTAAATATCTGCTGAAAAGCCGAGAACAGCATGGCGAGCGGGATGAGCAGAAGAAACCCAGCAACGGCTCCCAAGCTTAAGGCGTCAGCAATACAGCCCCCTGCTGCCAACAGTACTGCTGCAGTAATGGTCGTAACAATCAGCGCTACTAAAGCACTGAGTTTTGCGACATTTTTTGCGTCTGTGTCTGATTTCGGCAGCACGATTGCAATCGGGTAGGTAAGTGCGGCAATGGGCGTTAGTACCCCCAGTATTGCCATGAAGGTGCCCAGCAGGCCGAAGGCTTCCGGGCCATAGAGTCGCGTGATGACCGGTGCAAAGGCCATGGTAATGGCTTGTGCACCGGCAGTGCCCGTGGCAACTACGGCTACATTACGGGCGAATTTACTTCGGCTTAGCTGTTTGAGTCGGTGTAACAAGCTTAGATTCCAAATTCTATAAGTCAAAACTCAGCCACACCACACAGTTTGCATTCACAGTTGTGCGACATCGTCGTATTGCAGCATCGATAATCTACTCGCTCTTATACGCATACCCATAATGATAATTATAGCCATACCCATAATAAGAGCTTGCCTTGCGCTCTACGCTGTTTAGAATCGCGCCTTTAACGTCAATACCGTTTTGCTCAAAACGTTTAATGGTATACAGCATCTCTTTGACTGGGGTCATATCAAAACGTGCGACAAGCAAGGTCGTGCCCGCATAACGCCCCACAATCGCCGGGTCTGTGACCGCTAAAATAGGAGGGGTGTCGACTAACACATAATCGTAATCCTGCGATGCCTGTTCCATTAATGCGGTCATACGCGCATGCATCAATAACTCAGCGGGGTTTGGTGCTGCGGTTCCACGCGGTATAAAGTCTAAGTTGGTGATATAGCCTGACTGTATATACCCATGGTAGTCGCTATTATTTGTTGTATCAGCTAGGTAATCGGCCAAGCCTTTTTCGTTTGTGGCATTCAGCAAGTTGTGTAAGTAACCGCGGCGGATATCCGCATCAATCAGCAATACCTTTGCGCCACCTTGGGCAAGTACCGCAGCTAAGTTTGCGGTAACAAAACTTTTCCCGACACCTGGGCTTGGCCCTGAAATCATAATGATGTTATTACGCGCTTCCAGCATGGCAAAATGCAAACTCGTCCGCAAACCACGCAGCGCTTCAATGGCTAAATCGGTTGGGTCTTCTTTTGCCAATAACGGTGCCCGAATCACTTCATTTGATTTTCGTTTTGCCAGTTTGATTAACTTCTCATTAATCGTATCTTGGGTTTCTGACTTTGGTATTGAAGCATAAACGTTAATACCTTCCTGCTCTAATTGCTCAGAACTTTCTACGCCACGGTTCAACATCGCCCGCACCAGAACGTAACTGACTGCTACCATGCCACCCAGCAAGGTAGCCAATACCACAATCAGCGCTTTCTTTGGTGCAACAGGAATAGGGTTGACCTCAGCGTCATCTAAAATACGCACGTTGCCCACAGTACCTGCTTTAAGTACATTGAGCTCTTGCATGCGGTTCAGTAGCTGCAAGTAAATCTCTTGGTTAACTTCCACATCACGGGCTAAGCGCAGTACTTGTTGCTGCGTTTCTGGAAGTTCTTTTACTTGGCTTGATAAGCGCTCACGGTCTGCAATCAGCTCTTGTTTTTGCTGAATCAACGCTTGGTACGTGGGGTGCTGTTTGGTGTACAAACGGCTCAGCTCTGCTTCCTTTAACGTCAGTTCGTTAATGCCTTTTTCTAACTCAACAATACGGTCTAAAATGCCTTTGGTTTCTAAGGTTAAATCCACCGAGCTGCTCTCTAAGCGGTACTTGTTGAGCTCATCTTCTGCATCGCGCAAATTTTGTTGAATGGTCGGCACTTGTTCTTGTAAAAATTGCAGGCTATTTTCCGCTTCTGCTGCGTTACGACGAATATTTTGCAGCATATATTCTTGCGTAATAGTATTTAAGACTTGCGCGGCAAGCTGCCCGTCAGCATGCTGCATACTTGCTGTTAAGATGCCGGTTTGACGGCCACGTTCACTCACATTCAATTCTTCTTGCACGCGTTGAATGGCACGTAAACGGCTACGTTTAACTAAGGTAAATGTATCGGTATTGGCCACAACCGCATCACTAATATGCAGTACCCAATCGCCGGCTTCAGCGCGTTGCCCAACCCGGCCTTTAAGTACAGCATCACCACTGCTGTTATAGAGGGTATAATGGGTGCTGCCAATATCATCAAATTCAAGGCGGAGCTCTTCGCCCAGCTCTGCCGTTGGCACTTCCAGCACGTCAATGACTAATTGGTCTTGTTGCTCCGCACGGCGGGCTAAAAATTTACCAATAATGGGGAAATAGTTAGGTTCTACCACATTGGTGAGTTTGAGCTGATCCACCACAGCGCCAATCACCATCCGTGATTTGATAATTTCAATTTCAGTGGCAGCTTCGCTTTCTGTGGCGAACATATCGGCCATATCGCCTAACGCTGGTATACCAGAAGATTTCTTTTCCACCTGTAACAAGGCATCAGCTTGATAAATTGGGGTTGCCAGCACGGCGTAGAGCACGCCCAAAAACATAAAGACGCCGGTAATAGCGGCGATTAACCACTTATGGTCGAGTAATATTCCGAACAAGCGACCCAAGTCAATTTCGTCATCGTGATGGTGTTGCTGAGCTGGTGCTGTAGGTTGTTGTTGCATTCAAAATTACCTTGTTACATTCGTTATCGGTGGCGATAAAATTAAAGACGGTGCGGTGCTATTTTGCGTACCCATTGCTCGGTGGCTTCGACTAACAGGGTGAGCACGTGTTCATACACTTCGTCGCTCTTTTTATAAGGGTCAGGAATTTCTTTCCCCCCTGCTTCTAGCCATTGCCCGAACAGCATGGTTTTAGCTTGTGCCTCGGGGTAGCGCTGAGCGATATGGCGGCGATGTGCCTGCTCCATCACTAAAATCAAGTCATATTGACTCACCAGCTCGCGGGTGAGCTGTTGCGCTTCATGGGTCGGGAACTGATAACCATGCTTGGTTGCTACAGCGCGTGCTTTGGGGCACATATCCCAGCCCCGCCCATCGCTATGTTTCATCGCGGTGATGCCGGCACTATCAATGGTGTGCTCGGGGAGCTGCTGCTGCAATAAATATTGGCCCGTTGGGCTGCGGCAAATATTCCCTAAACACACCACTAAAACTTTATTAAACATGATGCTGTTATTACCTCATCTCATCACGTGTACGGCTGATGCTGTATAGGCCTGTTATCGATGGTAAGATTTGGCTAACAACGCGGTTCCACCGTGCTACTGGAGCAGCGGTAACATACACAATATCCCGCTGTTGCAATTGAAACTGCTCAGCCAATACCAAGGCGGTAGCGTTTTTCGCATTCAGTTGGTATACATCAGCAATCCGTCCCGTACTTGGGTCAGCTGCCCGAATCACAAATACCCCTTCGGCGTTGGCAGTGGCTTCATACCAACCACCAGCGTCGGCCAGCGCTTCGGCTAACGTCATGCCGCTGCGGCCCATCATATAACTACGGGGTTGGCGCACTTCCCCTAACACAAACACTTTATTCTGATCATTGCGGGCCACATGCACCACATCGTTCGGTTGCAGCAATATATTTTGGTCGGTATTGCCGTGCTGGTAGAGTTCGCGTAGGTTAAATTGTCGCTCTTGACCATTACGGGTTAAGGTCACATTGGTCCAATCTGCTTCCTCGCGTAATCCACCTGCAGCGCTGACAGCCTCGATCAGGGTCATCGGCACGTTAGTCACGGGTAACACCCCTGGTTTATTCACTTCACCGGTGACATAAATCCGTTGGCTCCGGAAACCGGCCACGGTGACATCCACTTGTGGGCTTTCAATGTATTGCGCGAGTTTTTTTGACAAAATGTCACGAATTTCGGTGACCCGTAAGCCTTCGACGTGAATTTTACCCACATACGGATAGAAAATAGTACCGTCGTTATGGACCCAGTTACCCGCATCAACTGGGTTACGCATGGAGCCTGCGGGAATGGTTAACTCGGGGTGGTTCCAAACGGTAATCAACAGCACATCGCCTTTACCCACTTTGTAGTCGTAATTGCCCATCGCACTTTGCAATTCTTCATTGAACTGCGGGACGGTTTGTGTTGCGTTAAGCTCAGCAATCAACATAGGCGAAATGCTATAGGTGTTTACCAATTTGCTTAAGTCAGCTTCGCTAAATTCGCTGTCATTCTGTTCAAACAGTGAACTGCTGGGGTCAATATGGCTGCCAGGGGCAAAGGCACAACTCGCGCAAAGCAGAGCTGATAAAGAAAGAACTGTTAATTTCATCGGTGTCATTATCATAGTTCCAGCTATCGGTAGAGTTGAGGGCGACCGAGCAATTGGCCCCCGTCACGCATAATCGGCATCCACGCAATGGTACCACGTGTCTTCGTACGTGTTAGAGTAAATAAATCAAACGGGATGCTCAAATAAAAACCTTTGGTAAAACTTCCTTCCCCAAAGTCTTCCGCGCTCACGTTCGTGAATGCTGCAAAGGCGCCCGCGATAATACCTGAATCAAACTCATGTTGTAGTTCAACATGCACGCCTTCGTCCTTGGCCAAAAAACGGCCAGCACGGGCGATCAATGTGGTGTTTTCTAACCAGCGCGGCTGCCAATACACAGATGCGTGCCCGGTGAGGGTGTCATAGTCATCAAAACCAAAATCACGGTATGGGTCACGCTGTTTCACATAGTTAATATCAAACCCATACGCCAAGCGGCTGTTTGGCGCTTGGTGCAGAATTTCTGCCCCCACACCGCCGAACATTCGTTCAAAATAACCCGCATAAGCGGCGGCATACCAATTACGCGCCAGATGATGGGTATTGTATAAATACAAACTATTCACCCACACATCTTGATTCTCAGCGTATTCCCGCACCCGCGTGCGTACCCGTGGCAGTGGGGTATCAGAGCCATCAATCAAGAAGTTAAAGCGGTCGTAGTTGTTGATCAGGTTAATGCCTAACTCACCCACCGCCATCAAGGAATCATCAAATACATACCACCCCAAGGCTCTTAAGCTGAGTTGATACATATAGAAGGTTTCGGCATTACCAAAGCTTTGGTCAAGGTCAGGCTGCATACTCCACCCAAAGCGCTGGTTGCCCCACGTCGGCGCAGCCATGTCGCTGCGTTGGTGGCTAGGCGTGGCGCTGGTGGTGTGCATGGCCTCGTGTTCATCAGCCAAGAAACGCTCACCCCGATACGCTGCTGTAAACGCTGGCGCATGAATCACATGCGTAGCAAGGCCCAAATTACCTTGATATTCAGTAATGCGGTACTCCGCTACAGCATCTGGCGGCAGTGCATCGGTTAAGATGCGTGCGGCGCGATCTACTGCATCCTGCGTATCACGAAAACGGCCTTGCTGGGCAGCGACTTCGACAACGGTCCCTTGTGGTTTTTCCAGTACCACGATGGCCCGCTGCTCGCAGTCACCCAAACAACCAACGCTCCATCCAGCTTCTTTGGCTAGATCAGCGGCTAACTGTTGGTAATCGACGTGGTGCCAACTTTCGGGCTGAGGTTGTTCGCGTGCTGGGCGTGCTTGACGTGGCTCAGGCTCTATTTTTAGCTGGTGTAGCTGGTTAAAATTAAAGTTGAGGGTAAAGCCAAAGGTGAAGGTATTGCCCCGTTCATAACCGAGCTTAACACTCACGTTAGGGTTCAGCGCATAGTGTACACCAAAGTTCCATGGGGAATCCTGTACGATGGGCACACCTGCTCGATCATTGCGGTAATGGTTACCTTCATACTCAGCCATGACGCTGAGACCCTGAATGGGGGGGAAATACTGAATTCCCCCAAATACTGCCGCAGGTCCACGAAACCACTTGTCGATCTCAAACTTACCGCCGCGGCCGCTAAAACCACCTTCACGCTCGCACATGCGGTCAGCTAACTTACAAAATGGGTTGGTGATGTTGTCGCGCTCACCTAGGTAGCCCCAGCCCATACCAAGACTGATATCAACACTGCCCCACTGCTGATCACGGCTTAGCTCAAAGCGCTTATTAGCGACCACATACTCGCCCGCAAAAATGCCCGTGCCACCGACATCCTGTAGCCCCACCGCGATTTGTGGAATATAGCGTGATTCCTGCCATAGCAACAGCTTCCCATCAAAGGCTTTATCTTTGAGGGTTTGGTCACCACTAAAATCTGGATTCTCGCTGTATAAGCGGTGCCGGATATCGGTATAACGGGCGGTGGCGGTAAGCCAAGGAAATACTTGTAAGCTCACTGAGCTGCGGCGATATTCGTCGGTATCACTATAATTAATTGAGAACTCACCATGAGCATTCATACGTGCGGTTGGGGTTTGTAATAACCCGACACCGCCGAAGTCATTCTGGGCATACTGTTGATGGCTATTGACTGCATAAGCACTGCTGCTCCCTAATAACAAGAGGCTGCCAACAGCGTGTGCAAAATATTTTTTAGATAGATACGTCATGCTTATTCGGGACGAACCGACCAGTCCCAATGTTGTAAGAATTGCGCCAATTGCTCGTTGACATCACGAAACCCTTTCGGTAAATCGTTATCGGCAATACTATGTAATACTATAGCGCCAGGTTGTGCTGCAAGCAGGCGCTGCTCTGGGGTACTGTTATAGCCTTGCACCGGTACCCGCGTGATTTTACCAAAGGCATCGGTCACATACACCCTGTCGTGTTCGGCTAAATCGGTAGCTAAGCCCACATGCAGTGTTTGGCTTGGTGCCGTGGTGAAGCTGACTTCATAGCGTGGTATTAAGGTGGCTGTCCGGGCATCGGTCGTCGCATCGGCCACATTCAATAATGGGTTTTCGGCAAGATACAGCCGCGCTAACCCTTGTGACCAACCATGGCGATAGGTCGCGCGCAGCGGCCAACTTAAAAATGCTTGGGTTAATTCAGCCGCTTGGGCGGCAAGTTTTTCATTGCCGTCAGCTTTATAGGTTTGCTCTAACATCCGCAAGCGCATTAACATGCCTGCTTTACGGCCGGCAAACCACTGATCTAACTTGGGGCTATGCAGCCGTGTGAGTGGTTCATAGGGTACTTGGCTAAAACCCTGCTTGTGAAACTCAGTCATCACTGTGTTCAAACGCAGATCACGGCTTAAAAACAACCCTCTGTACTGCTGCTGGCGGTTATTGCTGGTGTCGGTAACCCGCACATGCACCTGCATATACTCCGTTGGGTCACCGCCATCCTGACGCTTTAAATCGTCGACTGTATTAACCGGCTGAAATCCCCAATTGGTTAACCCTGCCTTCGACGTTGCAGTGGCTAGCTGACCCGTATAAGGTTTCACTTCTTGGCTTTCGAGATAGCCTAATTCAGCACCCAACCATTGCTTACTTTGTACCACACGCCCGCTTGCAAGGTCATAGTAAAATTCGTTCTTAGCCACTGGCTCTTGCTGGGCTGTCGCGGGTTGCTGTTGCGGGTACAACCATTCGTGCACAACACGCGTTGCTAACTGATCACCATTTGGCATTAACAGCGTCGCTGTGGTTTCCTGGCGTTGTACCCGAAAACTCTCACGCACCATCATAAAGTGCGGCTGATGTTCACTGTGGTAGGCTGACGTTATGCGTTTGTCAAACGCCAAGGTCGTGTCAGTGGCGCTGGCTAACCACAATGCTTTCACTTGTGGATGCTTTAAATTTTGTACGCTATACACACGGCCTTGGTAGGTTTCAATCACTTCATCAGTGGCTGAAAACCATTGCATCCGTGGTTGCTCTGGCAGCGCATCCACCTCACCCAGTATCACTAGGTTTTGTGAGCCGTCGCCCACGCGCATATACTGCGCGGCATAAGGCAACGCCTGAATTTCTGCTGGCGTTAACGTCACATCTGCTGGCTTATTCAACAGCCAGTCGAGCGATTCCCGCGCCGAACGACTCAGAATCGATTCATACCAAGGTTTCTTCGCTTCTGCTTCCGCTTGTTTATTGTTTGCTGCGGCAGGCTGTACAAAAAACAGGCTAAACAGCAAGCCATAGACAACAAAAAAGCCACTGAAATTCAGCGGCTTTTTTTCCTGTGCGGTTGCTAGTCGCAAACCACCAACCTCCAACATCTTAGTTGGTTGTTGTTGTAACTGTCGTTGTAGTTACTGGTGGATTTGGTGGCGTTGGTGGCGTTGACGGTTGTTCGTCGTCACTATCTCTTACCACGGTCACTGCAACGCCAACGGCTACTGCTGCAGCTACTGCTGCGCCAACGGTCATACCAACGCCAGCTGCAGCACCTGCTGCACCGCCTGCGCCTGCTGCACCGCCTGCTGCGCCACCAGCACCTGCTCCGCCTTCTTGCTGCGCGAACGCTACTGGCGTTACGGCCAGTGCTAATGCAGCTAATAAAGCTGTTAATGTTGTTTTCATATATAACTCCTTGAAAGAAAATCGCTTGCTGAGATGCTTATCGAATACGCTCACTGGCAAAGCATAACAAACCCTGCTCAATTTGCAAACTATTTTACAAATTAATCTGCGGCTATAGTCACTTACGCGCCGTAGGCACGCTACCGCCCTTGGGTTACGGCTCCCAATTGCCGATGAGACAATAACCTTTGTTATAAAATACAGTGCGCTAAGCCACTATCTTCGTTACATCGCCCGCTTATTAGACCATAACACCCATCACGGGGCAACGAGGATTCAACAAATATTTACTTACGGCTAATCTCGTCAAAGGAATAAATAGCTTGTACTTCTTGCTGTAACCAATTTAGCAACACAATACAGCGGCTATCACCGTCTAAGCCTATGATTTTCGCTATAAAGCCCGCAAATGGGCCTGCTTGAATTTCCACCTTATCACCCACTTGTGGCATCGCTGCAGCGGTTACTTTTTGCGCTAACAAAGCATCTTCTTGTAGTTGTTGCAGTTCCATGATCAATGCGTCAGGCACTGTCGCCACTTGCGCTCCGAAGGTTAACAATTTACTAACACCGAAGGTATTACGAATCTTATAGAAGTGCTCGGCATAATCATCGCAGTTAACAAATAGATAGCCAGGAAATAATGGCTCGGTGACGGCGGTACGCTTGCCCCGCCGTAGCTTATGGACGGTGAGTTCTGGCAAAAATGCGACCATCTGTTGATTGGTCAAATTCACCAACGCCCGACGTTCTTGTCTTGGCTTGGTGCGTACGACATACCAGGTCATAATATCCCTATAAAATTGGTGGTAATAAAAACTACCCTGCTGTTACATACGTCGGATAATACGGTCAGTGCTAGCGTCAAAGTCGTTATCTTTATCGCCATCAATCACTGCTAAAATATCTTTCGCACAATTTTTGCCTTTTTCAACCCCTGGCTGATCAAAGCTATTAATCCCCCAAATCACCCCTTGCGTAAACACTTTATGCTCATAGGCTGCAATCAAGGCACCGAAGCTTTGCGGAGTAAGCTCGTCCACATACAACAAGTTCGTTGGGTGTTGCCCAGTATAAGTATTGCGTGGGTCATCTTGGCCATCGGCAGTGGTGGCACGATAGCCTTCCCACATTAGCTTGCGGTGCGCTAAGCAGTTACTTACCGCGAGCCGCTGTTGCTCCCGTAGCGCACGTTGCACGTCATGGCTAAAACCTGGTGCAGCCCGGTGCAACACAGCAATAAAGTCAGCGGTAAAACTATCCCAGCCTTGGTGCAAGTGTTGGAAAAACGCATGCTGCCCATTAGGCCCATAACCGCCCCATATAATCGGCCCGGTGGGCTTATGCAGCGGCTGGTTGTCATGGGTCGCTTGTTTACCATTGCTTTCCATATCCAGTTGCTGCATGTAACTTGGCAAATAACGTAAGCGGCCATCATAGGGTAATATCGCAAGGTTATTAATACCGCGCTCTTCGCGGTTATAGATACCAAGTAACGCCAACAACACCGGAATGTTCTTGGTCACGTCTTTGGTGGTGGCAAAATGCTGATCCATTGCCTGAGCGCCTTCGAGCATTTTACCGAATTGGTTACTTCCAATCGTTAAGGCAATAGGTAGGCCGATGGCCGACCACATGCTAAAACGCCCACCGACAGAATCCGCAAAACTCAGCTGTTGGCTGGGTGGGATCCCAAACTCCATCATCGCTTGGTTATTGGCACTGACACCAATCACGTGATGATCCAACCACTGATTACGGGTTAAGGTTGGTTTGATCCACTCCAGTACTGTGCGTACGTTGGCCAGGGTATCAATGGTACTAAAACTTTTGCTGGCGATAATAAATAAGGTGGTTTCTGGGTCAATAATTGGCAGCACTGCGTACAGCTGGCCGCCGTCCATGGAACTGACAAAATGGGTATTGAGAGTATGTAGGCTATAGTCGTCGGCAAACTCACGCAGCGCAAACGCTCCCATCATGGGGCCAAGGTCCGACCCTCCCACGCCAATATTAACCACATCGGTAATTGGCTTGCCTGTGGCGCCCAGCCAGTTGCCACTGCGTAATAGCCTAACAATTTCGACAAAGCGATTTTTACCATTGGCGGCTTTAACGACGTTATGAATGCCACGATTCAGCACATGGGTCACGGTGCGTTGCTCGGTTTTATTTTCGAACTCACCGGTCATGAGTTGTTGCTTTAATGCGTCAAAGTTGGCGGGTAATTTTTTCTTCGCATAATCGCGCAGCTCTGCATCACTGATGCCTTGGTAGCTGTAATCTAAGTTCAGCCACTCAGTTTCAATACTTTGTACTGCGGTTACTGGAGGGTTGTTAACCATCGCCTACTCCTTGGTTAATCCGAGCCAAACAAATCGCGTGTATAAACACGATCAGCCACGTCGTGTAGTTCTTCCGTGAGTCGATTCGATACTATCATACAGCATGAGCGTTTAAATTCATCCAGATCATGAACGACTTTCGAGTTAAAGAAGGTCGGCTCTTGCAGCACAGGCTCATACACGATGACTTCGACACCTTTTGCTTTCAGGCGTTTCATAATGCCTTGGACGGCAGACGCACGGAAGTTATCCGAACCAGCTTTCATCACTAATCGATAAATACCCACGCACTTAGGTTGCCGTTTAAGAATACTGTCAGCGACAAAATCCTTGCGCGTGCGGTTCGCATCCACGATCGCTTTGATCAAGGTTTGCGGTACATTTTCATAGTTCGCTAATAGCTGCTTGGTATCTTTTGGCAAGCAGTAACCGCCATACCCAAAGCTGGGGTTGTTGTAATGGCTACCAATGCGCGGATCAAGGCAGACGCCATCAATAATCTGGCGGGTGTTTAAGCCATGGGTTTCTGCGTAGGAATCAAGTTCGTTAAAATAGGCCACCCGCATCGCCAAATAGGTATTGGCGAATAACTTGATCGCCTCAGCTTCGGTGGAATCGGTAAATAATACCGGCACATCGTGTTTGATTGCCCCTTGTTTTAATAACTCGGCAAATTGCCGCGCTGCGTCAGTTTGCGCGCCAACAATAATGCGGCTTGGGTACAGGTTATCGTAGAGCGCCCGTCCTTCGCGTAAAAACTCAGGCGAAAAGATGATGTTATCATCCTGCCGTTGTTCCCGTAGTTGCTTGGTGTAACCCACTGGAACGGTTGATTTAATCACAATAGTACAGGTTGGGTTTACGGCTCGCACTGCAGCAATTGCGGCTTCTACGCTGCTAGTGTTGAAGTAGTTCGATTTAGGATCGTAGTCTGTCGGCGTTGCCACAATCACAAAATCGGCATCGCGGTAGGCTGCCACAGGGTCGGTTGTCGCCGTCAGTTGCAAGGGCTTATGGCTAAGAAACTCTTGAATTTCTGCATCTACTATCGGTGATTGTTTTTGGTTGATGAGCGCGACCTTCGCTTCCACAATATCAACCGCCACCACCGGGTTATGCTGGGCTAATAGCACTGCGTTAGAAAGACCGACATAGCCAGTACCTGCAACCGCAATTTTCATGACAACCTCGTCCTTGTCGTAGTGTTCGATAGATCTTTATGTAATTGTTAAGGAAAGCCGAGTATTTTAAGCGGCTGCGCGCAACTCCGCAAGGGGAAATCTACGCTGAACTGTTAAGGTTGTGCGATCACCACGAAAATCGGTAACGCCCTTGTGCATCAGGTTGCCCCAAAAAGACCAGCAGTTCACGGATAGGCGCAGGGGTGCTGGTATTGGGTACAATACTCCCGGTGACTGCAAGCTGGGGTGCGCCCCAATGACCGCTGACTTGCGCTTGCGCAGTTAAGCCCAATGCATTGCCTTGGGTGATCGCAAAGGCTACCGCATTGCTATTACCATCGGTTGTGCAACTTAACTCGGTTTGAAAATCACCGAGCGCATGCCATTCGTGGTTGATTCTCATCTCGGTGCCGCGGGTAATGGCTGTACCCCGTAACCGCTCGCACCACTGGCTGCCATCGAAAGCGCCGAGCGCGTAATCATCAATGTGAAGTTCGAGGTGGCCGGCTAAGGTAATCGGCACCGGTAGTTTCAGTTGTGTTATGAGTGGCTGGATCGCACCTTGGAGGTGCGTTTGTAGCGCCACCTGTTGCTGGCCTAGTTGTAACGCCAGCTGGCCATGTAGCTCATTGCCTGCCAGCGCAGGAATATCTACCTCAAGCGCCACTTGCCCAACGACTAAACGCCACGGGCTAAGCCGCCATTGTAGCTGGTGTAATTGCAGCTGCCCCCCGGTTGGCAGCTGCGCCTGGGCATGCGTTTGCCCCTGCCATAGCGTGCCTTGCACTTGGCTCAGTTGCAGCTGCTGTGCGGCCTGACCACCAGCTTTGTGTACCAGCCAAGGCACGAGTGCTGCGGGCGCTTGGGCAATCAGCGCCACCACAAATAATACCAATCCGGCTATGATCAGTAGCCAACGTTTTCTCATAACTTCACCTGCAACCGCCGCACGCGCACTTCACCGGGCTGGTTCGCGGCGGTGACGTCGAGTTGTTCAATCGTTAAACCTGCTTGTTGCTCAGCAGCTTCGAGTAATTTTAGCAAGGCTTCAAACGGCACGTGATCAATCACCACCACCAAACTATCAGCTTGGGGCTGTAAACGGGTGACTTCAATCTCAAGGACGCTGGCGAGCCGGGTGATCCGCTCGGTCAAGCTGCCAGTAATACTCGCTGTTGGAGTATTGCCGCGAACGCCACTGGCGACACTTTGATATCGACCGGTATTTTCCCGCACCCATTGCAATAACTGCTGTTGCGCTTCAACCTGTGCGCTACGCTGACTAATGCCGTGTTGCAGCGGCTGCCAGAACACCACATAGAGTACGGCCACCACGAGTACAGCACCTGCTCCACGCAAAATCACCTTTTCCCGCGGAGTCAGCTGCTGGAGCCGTGCGTTGAGGGCCGGGAAGCGTTGTAACACATTATGCAGCCATTGTTGTTTTCCCACCATTGCATCCTTTTTCACAATTACACACTCTTTTTCACGGTTAAGGTGCCACTGACTGCGCCATTTTGGTTACTCACCGGCCCTTGCTCAACGACCACCATACCGCTTTGATTCGCCACTTTACGGAAGTTTTCAAGGCTGGCGAAATTTGCTGCATGGACTTGTAAACGGAGCGTTTGGTTGTCGTAGCGCAGTAACTCTAATGTAATATCGCGGTTCGCTTGGAATGCACCGTCAAGGTGCAGCAGGAGCTCTAAGGGCGAGCTGGTATCGCCTGACATCCCCAAGCTTTCCAAATGACGGCTCAGCTGGGTGCGCACGTTGACAATGCGCGTCTCATTGGGGAACACGCTTTGGTACGTCGTGGTAATGGCTTGTTGCAGCTGCTCGAGCTGCTGATTCAGCTGCCAATAGTGCACTACTTGGCTGGCGTAAGCTACGACCACCAAGGCACCGGCAGCAACCGCGGCACTGCGATAACTGTGCCAGCCGCCACTGCGGCTACGTTTACGGGCTGCCCGGAACTGTTGCTGGCGCAAATTAATTGGCGGCGCTGTCTGCCCGCTTGCACTTAGCCCCGCGTGGTAACTTGCCGCGACGACACTCAAGGGTACTTCAATATCTTCTTGCTCCACCGCGGTTAACTTCAACCCATCGGTGAGTGTTTCCATGAGTGTATCAACTAGGTGATGGTCACAGGTAAAGCCATCATGTTCGCCCGTCCGGACAATCACCTGCTCCCCCAGAGTTAAGCTTCGGGCATGTTCGGGTTCTGGTTGCGGCACCATATAGATATCCGGGTACATGGTGTCACAGTCGATATCAGCTTGTCGTAATGCTTCGAGCCACTCGTGCATTCTCGCTTTGGCGACCACCGCAACAGGAATGGTTACCGTTGCGCCACTTTTTTTCACCGGCGGCCAAGCAAAGTGGAGATCGTTGATATCCTGTGCCAACTCATCTTCTAACGCGTTGGGGATCACCTGTTGCAGCATGCGCAACGCATTGCTTGGCAGCGTCACCGATGTCATCAGCACGTCGGTACCGCTGGCGTACGCAATCACCTGCCGCGCGCGAGCATGGTCGCGCAACTGTACGAGTTCGCTTACATCTGCCAGGGTTCCGCTGGCGATAAGCTCCTGCTGGCTGGAATTCCAAATCAGCCAATGCACGGGCGTACTTAAGCGAATAAATAATTGTTCCATGTTAGGGTTCTCCTAAACCGCGATAAATCACGGCAGTGGCACTGCGTGTTATCAACAGTTGGCTTTCCACAGGTAAGGTGAAATCACCGACGCCAATGGTTGCATTGATTTGAAAATACTTACTGGTTACGTCTAAATCGTCAAGCGGGCCACCGAGGTTAGGGTCGAGTTCACGGCCCGCGGCGTCACTCAGCGCACCATGATTACGTGCATCATCAAGTGAATCATAGCCATCTTGCCGCCGGGTCGCCAAGAAACTCGCGGCATCGGCACGATTCATTGCGCCTAACGTCACCGCTTCAAGGAGTTCTGGTTGTTCACGGCTCACGGTATTAACGTTGATGCGCAGACTATTGTCTCGTGGTAGCACGCAAACATACGGACGGATCTGCTGATAAATGGTGGCGCTTACGCCGCGAATTAACCGCAGTTCACTGACATGAGCGAAGTACGCATTAGCGGCGTTATAGGGAAAAGGTAAGCTGAGATAATCGACCGACTCACTGCCGTAACTGCCGCCGATATCACTATCTTCGTCGAGCCAGTCAGCCACCGAATCCACAATCACATCCGCGGTGTAGGCATCGATATCGTCCACCACGGCTAACAACAACTGGCGCAGTTGCGCTTTGCGGCGTAGTAGCAAGGCATCGTCTTCATTCGCACCAAACGCCAATGAATTCAGGTTGAAACAGCTGTGAAGATCTTTAATTTTGCCTTGAATGGCACCGCCTTCCACGGGGAAGACCATCCCATCGCCGGCGCTTTGCAGCGCCCACATTTGTTGTAAATGCGCGACACCGTTGTTATCGCTCAGTTCAGTCTGGAGTAATTCACGAGCGATATCTTCGCTGCTGAGCCAATACCAATAGGCTTGTTCAGCTGCGGTTAAGTTGATGGTGCGTTGTACGGCGGAATGTGAACGCCCGCTGAGCGATACCGCTAGCACGGTCACCAAGGCAATGACCAACAACACCATGAGTAAAGCCACACCACGTTGTTGGCTGGGACGCGCTGATAAGAATTGGGGAGTTTGCTTAAGGCGCTGGCGAAGCATCAGTGCCTCCGTCAGCAAGTAGGAATACTCGAGTTAGGGTGCCCCACCGCCCGGTACTGATAGAAACTTCAACAGCTGATGGCAACCGGTAAGTTCGCAACTGTTGCTGTCTCAAACCCGGGCGTTGAGGACTTTTACTGGTGTTAAATACATCGGCGCTGCTTAGCGGTGTCACCTGAAACGCGGTGACCCCTGTTAGCAATTCGCGGGAGATGGGTTCGGATGACTCGCTGACATCTACATAGTAGAAGTGCTCTCGAACTAACACGTCATCACGGATGACATAGACGACGGGTTGCAGCTCACTGCGCGGAAATAGCCCCTGCGGGTTGAGCCAACCTGTGCGTACCAACCCCAGGCGGTTTTCGTCGATGAACAAATAACTACGGGTTACATTATCGCGCTTCACCAGTTGGCGCAAGTCCTGTTCAATGCTAATCATCGCAAATTGTAGGCGTTCTAACTCAGCTAAGGCCTCCTCACTTTGCTCACTGGCCCGCATCATGGTGTTGATAACAGCGGCGGAGGCCAAGCCAATCAAGGCCATCACCACCACGGCCACCAACACTTCGACTAAGGTGAAGCCATTGTTGCGGGTCATGGGGTATCCTCGCCGCGTTCAGCCTCGCTTGGCCGTTCGCTGAGAGGCCCTAAATAACGGCTCATAATCACTTCAGGGCTACGCTTAACATCAATTTCACCGGCATACACCCGCACGGTGATGTAGTAGACTTTGTCGGTTGCAGTTTCGCTGACCTGAGATTCCCACATCCATTCCTGGTCGGCAATTAATTCCACGCCGGTGCGTTTATCCACCGGTGGATATTCCAAACTAAGCCGTGCCAACGCATTGGCAGCGGCGTACTGAGCAAAGGTTTTGTTCTGGAGCTGCGTGAGATTGGCTAAATGTTGGCTGGTCGCCACTACGCCAGCAAGTGCGGCAAGGGCAAATAAGCCCAAGGCAAACATGACTTCTACTAAGGTGAACCCACGAATGTCACTGGCTGCCATTAGTCGACTCGCTCTAAGATAATGTCGATGCCATCGGTACTGGCGATGCGCCAGCTATGGCTTTCCCCTAAGCGGCTAAAATGGCGCACCATTAATTCAAAGCTGGGCAGCTCGCCGCTGCCGAGAATCATCAACTGCGGCGCTGGCTCTCGGGGCAGTTCATCGGCATCGCTACGCACGCCGTAGTCTTTTTTATCTTCACCGAACACTTCTTCCACGCGCGTGCCATCTTGTGCCAGCAACGCGAGATCGTCGGTGGCGATCATCAGGTCAAGGTCACGCAAGGTTGTCGCTTGCAGCGCACGGTGTTGCAGGTTCTGCCACCGGCCATCGGTAAATTCTAGAAACCGGTAGCGACTGCCATCGTCGATCCGTAAGCCAATGACGGCATGACGCAACAGCGCATAATCACGAGCATACCGGATACGGTCGTAAAGTGTTTGTGCGGCGGCAGCGGCTTCATCTTGCTGACGGCTTGGCACGACAAAGCTAACGGTTAAGGCCAGCATCGCGATAACCGCGATGGTGACCATCACTTCAACAAGGGTGAATCCGCGAGCTCGTCGTCTCATCTGTACGCCGCGTTGCCTCTGCTATTACTCAATGTTCCAGTTACCGATATCATCATCGGTGCCGGTTTGCCCATCAGGGCCTGCTGAAAACACATCAAAGTCACCAAATTCGCCTGGGCTCAGCAATAAGTATTCATTGCCCCAAGGGTCAAGCGGCAGCCGTTGAATATAGCCGCCACGGCGGTAGTTGCGGGGCCGTGGTTCAATGGTCGGCTCGTTAATCAGCGCATCTAAGCCTTGCTCGGTGGTTGGGAAAGTTCCGTTATCTAACCGATACTGCGCCAGCGCATTTTCTAGCGCAACAATATCGGTTCTGGCCTTTTGCCGGTTCGCTTGTTCAGCTGAGCCCAGCACGTTTGGCAAAATTAACGATGCCAATAAGCCTAGGATGGCAATCACCACCATGACTTCAATCAAACTAAATCCGTGGTTTCGTTTCATGTTCAACCTCTTGTTGTTATAAGCCAACGCTTTGATTCAGCGCCAAGATCGGCTGAATAATCGCAAGCACAATAAATAACACCACCCCAGCCATGATCACAATCAGCGCTGGTTCAAATATCTTCAGCGCCACGTTCATGGTGGTTTCAAAATCCCGATCTTGGTTATCAGCGGCGCGCCCTAACAGCTGCTCCAGCTCACCCGATTTCTCCCCCGCGGCAATCATGTGCAGCATCATGGGCGGAAATAACTTGGTCTGTGCCAACGCCGCCCGCAGGGATGTGCCTTCACGAACGCGATCGGCCGCTTCTTCAACGGCTATCTGCATCGCGCGGTTCGTGAGCACACGGCCGGTGATGCGTAAACCATCCAGTAAGGGCACTGCGGATGCAGTCAAAATACTCAAGGTGCGCGCAAACCGCGCAGTATTTACGCCTTTAATGACCCGTCCGAACAGTGGTACTTTGAGTACCCAGGCATCAAATTTATCCCGCCGTTCAGGTTTTTTCAGCAACTGGGCGCCAAGTAACAGGCCCACCAAGATTACGAACAGCATATAGAGACCATAGTTTTGTAGGAAATGGCTGATCGTTAATAACAACGTGGTGGTCGGGGGTAACGTTTGGCCGAGCCCACTGAACTGATCCACAATTTGTGGTACCACGCTCACCAATAGGAAAATAATGACGCCAATAGCCACCAAGGTCAAAATCACCGGGTATACCAACGCTTGAATCAATTGCCCTTTGAGGCGGTTACGTTGCTCGGTGTAATCGGCTAAACGGCTCAAAACTTCGGCGAGGTGGCCGGAGCGTTCGCCGGCTGCAACCATGGCGGTATACAGGCGATCAAAGACATGGGCATATTCAGCCATGGCCTCGGCCAGCGAATAACCTTCCACGACTTTTGATCGTACCGCCATCAACAGCTTCTGCAAGCGCGGCTTGTCGGTTTGTTCTGATACTGCGAACAGTGCCTGTTCAATCGGCAGCGCTGCCGCTACTAAGGTAGCCAACTGCCGGGTGATGAGGGCTAAATCGGCGGCACTGACGCCACGGGTTTGTAAGCGCTTACGCCAGCTGGGTACCTTAGTACTGCCGCTGGGGGTTGTGCTGCTGGTGGTTTCCGCCAGCTCAACTTTGATCGGAATGAGCCCTTGCTCACGTAACTGTGCCCGTACTTGGCGTTCGGTGTCGGCCTCCATCACCCCTTTGGTGGTGCGTCCGCTCGCATTCAATGCCTGAAATGCATAAGCTGCCACGGCTTACTCCTCGCGCGTTACGCGCAGTACTTCTTCCAACGTGGTTATGCCTTGCAATGCTTTGGCTAAGCCGTCATCACGAATGGAAGGTGCGCGGCCACGCAAATATTTCTCGATGGCTTGTTCGCCGTGACCATTATGAATCAAGCTACGGATATGTTCGTCCACCACCAACAGTTCATGAATCCCGGTACGGCCACGATAACCGGTGTGACTACACTTCTCACACCCCACGGCCCGGTACAACTCGGTGCTGTCGCTGGTGTTTACACCCGCCACATAGGCCAATTCTTCTGGGCTCGCCGCGTAACTTTCTTTACAGTCGTCACACAAGGTACGCACCAAGCGTTGCGCAAGCACCGCTAATAGCGACGAACTGAGCAAGAATGGCTCTACGCCCATATCCTCTAAACGGGTAATAGCACCTGCTGCGGTGTTGGTATGCAAGGTTGACAGGACCAAGTGGCCGGTGAGCGACGCCTGCACTGCAATTTGTGCAGTTTCCATATCACGGATCTCACCCACCATCACGACATCAGGGTCTTGCCGCAAAATCGCCCGCAAGCCACGGGCAAACGTCATATTCACCTTCGGGTTCACTTGGGTTTGGCCAATGCCTTCAATGGCGTACTCGATGGGATCTTCCACGGTGAGAATGTTACGATCCCGCGAGTTTATATCCATCAAGCCGGCATACAAGGTGGTGGATTTACCTGACCCTGTTGGACCTGTTACCAAAATAATCCCATGCGGTTTTTTAATCAGTTCGGCAAATATCTTACGGTTCGCTTCGGTCATGCCGAGTTGTTTTAAATTCAGACGCGCATTGTTTTTATCCAGTAACCGCAGCACCACGCGCTCACCATGGTTAGACGGCATGGTCGAGACCCGCACGTCAACAGCACGGCCGGCAATTAATAGGCTGATCCGGCCATCTTGTGGCACCCGCTTTTCCGCAATATCCAACTGTGCCATCACCTTGATACGTGATACCAGCAACGAGCTGAGTTTGCGGTTTGGTCGAATAATTTCGCGCAATACGCCGTCAATACGAAAGCGCACCACTAAATCCTTTTCGAAGGTCTCGATGTGAATATCCGACGCGCCTTCTTTAATAGCTTCAGACAGCATTGCGTTGATCAGCTTGATAATGGGCGCATCATCTTCGCTTTCGAGTAAGTCTTCAGTTTGTGGCAGCTCATCCGCCAGTGAGAACAAGTTGCTCTCGTTCCCAATATCTTCCATCAACTGTTTAGCTTCGGACGAGTCGCGCTGATAAGCTTGCGTGAGAATCGCGTCAAACTCATCGTCTGGGTGGCGCTCTAGTTTAAACGCGGTACCCAACACCCGCCGCACTTCCAACAAAGCTGTGGGGGTGACTGACTCACGGGCATGCACCACGGGCGTGCGCTGGTGCTGCTCTGTGCCCTCGCCTTGGCTGTACGCCACCACCACGCCGTAGCGTTTCGCAAAAGCAAAAGGTAACCGTCGCGGTGCCACTTGCGCGGCCACATTCGCGATATCAGTCATGATTTCCACCTTGACCTGACTGCTGCTGTGTTTCTTGTTCTTGCAAATACTCTTCGAAGGTCGGTGGCAACGTTAACGGCCCATCCCACTCGGGCAATACTGGCTGCTTGGTTAACGGCATCAACGATAACCCTTCTTCATCGGCTTTGATTTGCTCTGCACGAATGTAGTTGTACTTGCGCGACGATAACGCTGACGCAGTAATGCCGTCACGGACAATGGTCGGCTTCAAGAAAATCATCAAGTTGCGCTTACGTTTGGTGGTCGAAGTACTTTTGAATAAATGCCCCAACACTGGAATGTCACCCAGAAGCGGTACTTTTGAGACGGATTCCTGCACGTCTTCGTCAATGAGACCGCCAAGGACAATAGTTTCACCGTCATCGGCCATCACCACGGTTTTCAATTCACGTTTGCTGATGGTGATGTCCACCGCTGTTGCGCCACTAATGCTCGACACTTCCTGTTCGATAATCAGCTGCACCCCACTGCCTTCGTTAATTTGTGGTGTCACTTTTAGCTTGATACCGACATCTTCCCGCTTCACAGTTTGGTACGGATTATCGTTATTCGCACCTGTGGTCGAGCCAGTAATGGTTGGTACGGATTGCCCCACAATGAACGATGCTTCTTCGTTATCGACGGTCATTAACGATGGCGTCGCCAAAATGTTTGAGTTCGTATTGGAGCTTACCGCTTGCAAAATCGCACCCCAGTCGTTTTTCACCACCCCAACCATCATGCCGTTTACGTTTTGCAACGTTTCTGCCAACAAGGTCATGTTACCAGGGCGATCGGGTTCTTTGGTGGTCACCATATTACCGTCCACCACCGTGGTGGTTTCTCGCCCTTCGATTTCACGTGCCATATAAGCACCTGCCGCAAGCTGACCAATGCCTACTTGGCGGCCATTGTTGTACTGCACCATACCGGCGTCTTCACTAATCCATTGCAAGCCAAAATCAACGCCGTTGCCTTCCATGATCTCAACAATAATGGCTTCCACATGCACTTGTGCGCGACGAATATCCAACTGGCGGATCACACCTTCAAGGTTGGCGAGGAGATCGGGCTGCGCTGTAATCACTAATGAGTTAGATGACTCATGAGCACTGATTGATATCGCATTGTTGTTGCGGTTAACCATGGTCCGGCGCGCGCCAGCTGTGGCTGGAGCGGCTGCAGCAGCTCCCCCCGTGGTTTCCGCCTGCAAGCTTTGGCTGACCCCTTGTAACACTTCCACCAATTCACTGGCTTTAGCGTACTTCAGGTAATACACCCGAGTATTCCCGTCACTGCGTAAATCTTGGTCGAGTTGCTCAATCAGTGCCATAACGCGGTCGCGTGCTCGCGGCTCACCGCTAATGACCACACTGTTGCTACGCTCGTCAGCAACAATCTTTGGAATCAATAGGGCTGGCGTGCCATCGGTGCTACGCTCATATAAGCTCGCAGCAATACGCACCACTTCAGCAGCCGATGCGTGATTTAGTTTCACCACGGTGACATCCTGGTTACCGGCACGATCTACCCGTTCGATAATTTCCACCAAACGTTGGATCGTTTCGCTTCGGCCAGTCAGCATAATGACATTGGATGGGTCGTAGCTAACCACGTTACCACCGCCACTTTGATCGTTGAGCAAGCGTAACAATGGTGCGAGTTCACGTACGCTGACATTGGCAACTGGTACCACCCGCGTCACCATAGTGTCGCCGCCCATTGAGTTGTCATCGACCACCGGAATTGCACCGTTACGCGCATCTTTATCGCGCATAACTTTGATCACACCTGACTCCATCTCAATTGTAGCGAAGCCGTACACTTCCAAGACATTCAAGAAGAACTGCCAGTACTGTTGTTCGTTCATCACATCGTAGCTACGCACATCAATGCGACCACGGACATCAGGGTCAATAATAATAGTGCGCCCGAGGTTGCGTCCCACCACTTGGATGAATTCGGTGATATCAGTGTTTTTAAAGCTTGCCGCATATTCAACTGGCTGCTCATTTGCTGAACGCTGCAGCTGCATTTGTTGTGCATTCACTTCAGGCAACGTACTGGCCAGTGCTAAGCCGAGTAAAATCGCAAGTGCCAATGACGTTTTTTGCATAGGGTTCCCTTAATTCTCTTGTTCTGGTTCGGCTACCGGGAGTTCCGTGAGTAATTCAGTCATGCTAATGGGGATATCGACGGTTTCATTACCCCGTAACACGGTCACAGTCGCTTCGGTTAATTGGCCTAACTGTCCCGTAATCGCCATCGCGCTCCGCACGTTGGTTAAATCTTGACCATTAATTACAATGGCGATATCGCCGTCTTGAAAACCGACTTTCTCAAACCATTGCGCTTGCCGCCCCGCTTGCAGTCGATACCCCATTAACCGATTACCATTACGTACCGGGGTGACCCGGACCACGTCTAAAATAGAGCCTTCAGTTAACCGGCTGCTACTTGCTTCGGCTGCGGCATCGCGGTTGCGTGCAATTACGCGTCGGCTGGTTTGCGGGCGGTCAGTTGCGGCAAGGTTGGAGCTGTTACTCATGCTCAACGATAACCCTGGACTCAGTTCACCAATGCCTTCTAGTTCGAGCGTTTCTAACCGGCCGTTGTTGTCGAGCAATAGTTTATCGGCGTAAATTTCTTTGATTTCAACTGCGGTGCCTTCGAGTTTTTCACCTACACCGTACACCTGTTGCGTGCCGTTACGTTCGATAATAGCGGCCGAACGTTCGGGCACATTTGATGCCGATACGCCCAACAAGCGAATATTCAATGACGTGCGCGGTGCATTCACAGTAGTGACAGGAGCATCTGCGCTCGCCGCACCAAACAGATTCAACGCGATCAGTGGGCGCACCGAAGCGTGCTGCGTGGCAGGCGCTGCGCTCATAGCAATAGGCCCGCCGACCACCGGCGGTAATGGGGTGATAATGCGCCACGTCAATTGTGCTGCCAACCAAATGGCGACAACCGTAAACACGGCAGTGAGTATGGTATTGACGTGCGTGTTCTGTATTTGCATGATTGAATACTACACTTTCGTTATAATTATGTGACACATTCGTCTTTTAGTCATTCTAGCCTTACTCAACTCAAGAGAACAGATCAATTTTGCGGAATCTGATATAGTGCCTAATCTTTTTTTCAATTCGATGACAGGCGTTTAACAATCATGTACTACACTAAATTTCCACACATTGATCAATTATTACGCTATACCTTCGTCGACAAAGATGTTCGCGGCGAATTAGTGCAACTGTCCAACAGTTATCGACGCTTTTTTTTAGGACGCGCTTATCCTCGTGCAGTTAACCGAATGCTGGGGGAATTGATGGCAGCGACCTCGCTATTAACGGCGACGTTAAAGTTTGAAGGCCATATATCCCTGCAAATTCATGGGGATGGCCCAGTAAACTTTATTACCGTGAATGGTAACCACAAACAAGAGTTACGCGGTCTTGCACGGGTGCGTGATGAAGTGTCAGAAGACCTCTCCACTGTGAAAGAACTCCTTGGCCCCAATGCATTGTTAGTTATCACCATTACCCCAGAGCGAGGCGAGCGCTACCAAGGTGTGGTTGCCGCTGAAGGTGACACCATTGCTAGCCTCATTGAAGCCTATTTTAACAAATCCGAGCAGCTACGCACCCGCATCTGGCTATTTGCCGATGGTGAGTTTGCATCAGGCATCATGCTGCAGGTGCTGCCAGCTGCGGGCACATCGGACGATGATTTCGACCACTTGGTGCACTTGACCGACACTATTACCGAGCACGAAATCTATGTTCTCTCTGGCGAGGAGATCTTGCATCGTCTCTATCATCAAGAGAAACTCGAGCTGTACCCGCCCCAGAGGGTTCGATTTAAGTGTACCTGCTCACGAAAAAATACGTTGAATGCGCTGGCATCTGTGTCGCCTGAAGAGCTGGAAGAGATTCTATTAGCCGACAGCGTTATCACAATGACGTGTGATTACTGCAACGAAAAATACCAATTTACCGAGCCCGAGTTGCGGGAAGAGTTACTCCGTAGGTAACAACAGGGCATTAACAAAGCGACACTTAGTGTCGCTTTTTTAAATGTTTCAATAACCGCTTACGCTTGCGCTGCTGCGACAGCGTGAGCTGGTTTTTCTTGCCCGCATAAGGGTTCACCGATTCACGGAATTCCACTTTGATCGGAGTACCCATCACGCCCAAGGATTTACGGAAGTAGTTGGTTAAATAACGTTTGTAGGAACCTGGTAGTGCATCCACTTGGTTGCCGTGGACAATCACCCGTGGCGGGTTGTAGCCACCGGCGTGTGCATACTTGAGCTTGACCCGACGACCACTGACTAATGGTGGCTGATGATCGTCCACTGCGGCTTCTAAAATGCGGGTTAGTTTGGCTGTACCAACGCGGGCGGTGGCCGATGCATAGGCTTCCAACACCGATTCAAACAAGTTACCAACACCACTACCGTGCAACGCAGAAATAAAGTGCACACGGGCAAAATCCACAAAGCCCAAGCGGCGATCGAGCTCTCGCTTGATCTCGTCGCGATGGTCTTGGCTGAGACCATCCCACTTGTTCACCGCAATAACGATAGAACGGCCCGCGTTAATCGCAAAACCGATGAGGTTTAAATCTTGATCGGAGATTGTTTCGCGTGCATCGATCACCACAATAACCACGTTTGCATCTTCGATGGCCTGTAACGTTTTGATCACCGAAAACTTTTCGATGGTTTCGTCAATTCTGCCACGGCGGCGCACCCCAGCAGTATCGATCAAGATGTATTCACGGCCATCACGCTCCATCGGAATATAGATGGAATCACGCGTGGTACCGGGAAGGTCATACACCACCACCCGTTCTTCACCTAGAATACGGTTAGTTAAGGTGGATTTCCCTACGTTCGGGCGGCCCACAATCGCCAACTTTAAGGGTAGGCTCTCGTAGTCGATAGCAGCATCAGGGTGACTGGCGGCTTGGCCAATGACCTGACCTTCAGCGTCAATGATATTGCCGTCAGCATCAATGACGTTACCCTCATCATCATGGGTTACCGGAGTAGCTGCAGCCGCTTGTTGCGTCAACACTTCGGGATAGCTTTCGAGCAGTGGCGAAAAACAACTTTTTAGCAGTTGCTCCACCCCACGGCCGTGTGCTGCAGCAATGCCGTAGACATCCCCTAAGCCGAGTTCATAGAAATCGGCACGGGCGGCATCGGCGTCGATACCATCAATTTTATTGGCTACGACATAGGCTGTTTTATTCACTCGTCGTAAGTGTTCAGCGATATTTTTGTCCGCCGCAGTAACACCTTCACGAGCGTCTACCATAAACAACACCACATCGGCTTCATCAATGGCGCGCATCGATTGCGCAGCCATTTCCGCATCAATGCCGACTTCTTCGCCATGGACACCGGCAGTGTCAATCACAATAAACTGATACCCATCGTAGTTGGCCTGACCGTACTTACGGTCACGCGTTAACCCGGGAAAATCTGCCACTAACGCATCCCGCGTGCGGGTGAGCCGGTTAAATAAGGTTGATTTGCCCACATTGGGGCGCCCGACCAAGGCTACGACTGGTAACATACTGTGTTACATCCTTACCGCGAGTAATGTGCCGTCGCGTAATTGTACGTACAGGGTATCGTCGGCTACAACAGGTGCGGTGTAGACATCGTCACCGACCTCTAAACGACCTTCGGTCACCCCTGTGAGAATATTGATAAAATGCAGATACCCGTGACGGTCACCCACCACAATGTAATCTTTAAAACGTACCGGTGCCGTCAGGTGACGCCCGGTGTAGTCGTTGTTCGACCAAATTTCGATGCCACCCTGTGCATCTAACGCCGATACTGAGTCTTCGACGTCCGTCAGGAACAACCGTCCGCTGACATGCAAAAGGTTTTGATAGGACGAGTAATCACGGCGCCAGATAATTTGACCGGAGGCCGCATCAATCGAAACTAAAGCGCCATTGTACGCTACTGCGTACACAACCCGACCACTGATAATCGGCTGCGTGTCAACATCGACGAGACGGTGCAACTCGGTCGTTCCGGTCGGTATGGCTAAACGCGTTTCCCACGCTGGCTGACCATTTTCAGCGACCAACACGATCAATTTACCGCCCGCAGTGCCCACAAACACTCCACCTTGTGCATAGGTTGGTGATGCTGTTCCACGGAGCGACAACGATGGTGTTTCTGTGGTGTTACGCCATAGCGGCTCACCGGTTGCTTGATCTAACGCAAGCACTTCGCCGGTAGCACCTGTGATATACACCATGCCACCGCCAACGGCTGGATCTGACAAGACTTCTGCACGTATGCTTTGATGCCATTTAATTGCACCTGTGGCAGCTTCTAACGCTACCAGGTCACCGTTCTCGGTGCCCAGATACACAATACCATCAGCAGCGGTTAACCCACCGGCAATGCGAAACGGCTCGCCTTTACGCCACCAAGTGCTGGCTTGTTGGCCAATTTCGCTGCGTAAATCGAGGCGCCATTGAGTTTTACCCGTATTGCGGTCGATGGCCATGACAATGCCATCGCGATCAGCTGCGACCAAGGTATCACCCACCACGACTGGGTTCAGGTGCGAGAAGTAATGCCGAACCCCGTTACCAACATTAGCCTTCCACACCACCTTAGGCTGCACTTTGGCATCGATGGGTTGCAATAATTTATAGGTGATCTCTTCCTTGACGAAAATCGAACACCCGCTCAGTAACACCGCTAGCGCGGCGATGAGTCCAAATTGTTTGATCTGTCTCATGAACCCGCCACAATGCTATTCAGTTTCAGTTCTGCTAAGCCTTCCGCTCCATGTGCCTGTGCTGTCAGGTAAGCTTGGCGTGCACCGCTATAATCCCCTTTGGCGAGCAGGATGTCGCCTTGCAGTTCATAGGCAATTGCAGCAAACGCGCTCACTTGAATGGCTGCATTGGTTGCTGCTAAAGCTGCTTCGTACTGCTCTTGGGCTAACAATACCCGTGCTTGGCGTAACGCTGCTAATGCGGCTAACTCTGGCTCAGCAGTGTCACGAATGGTTTGCAGTGCGCTCACCGCAGTACCGTAATCATTTGCATCAATAGCCGCTTTGGCCAATTGAAACGCTGCCAGCTGGCTGTACGCACTGGTATTGTTGTTGACAAAATCCTGCGCCGCGGTCAAATCATCGTCGTTACCACTAAACAGCGCAGCCACCACTTGTTCAAACTGCACCGATGCTGCTTCACGTTCTGCACGTACTTGCGCATCGTAATAACGCCAGCCGTAGAAAATCGCGAAACCAATGACTAAACCAGCCAAGATACCTTTGCCGTGTTCGTTCCAGAACGCTTTTAATTGTTCAATTTGTTGTTCTTCGGTATTCATCCGTTTACTCCAAGGTTCAAATCGGTGAGCGACGTCAACACTTGCGGCTCAATATCCCGTTGACGTAAATGCCTTAACTCAAAATCTGTATCACGAACCAACAGCGCATAGGTCGCACCAGATTTATCAGCTCGCGCTAATTTTTTCTTCATATTTTGGCTGCCGCTATGCAACTGCACTCGTAAATGCGGCTGCGCCGTCCGAATTTGTTCGGCAACAGCAGGCGCTTTTAGTTCCGCAGCTGGCGTTGCTGCCATCACGTATACATCGAGTGTTGGCACTGGTGGGATTTTACCCTGATTCGCCAGTAACAACACTAAGCGCTCCATACCCATAGCGAAACCAACCGCTGGGGTAGCTTTACCCCCTAATTGTTCCACTAAGCCGTCGTAACGACCACCAGCACACACCGTACCTTGGGCGCCT
Organism: Pseudidiomarina indica; assembly: GCA_029279945.1. Taxonomy (GTDB): domain Bacteria; phylum Pseudomonadota; class Gammaproteobacteria; order Enterobacterales; family Alteromonadaceae; genus Pseudidiomarina; species Pseudidiomarina indica_A. Next base: position 34,055 of record JAJUHK010000009.1, read on the forward strand.
AATTCAGTGGTGACCCACTCAAACACGGTACGATTATAGTAATCAAGGCCACGCACCAAGCGTTCATTCAGCACGTAGTTAATACCGGCAGCATCGAGACGCTGACATAAGCCGTCAAAATGCGCACGGGATTCGTCATCCCAAAAATCAGAGAGTTTAGGTGCATCAACCAACACGGCTTGGGTGCTCTCGGACTTACTATCCAGTACCCGCAAAACGTTGGTGTCGAGGCGGCGCTTGGAATCTTCATCGAGTGCATCTTCATGCTGCCGTAAAAACTCCCGCAAGGCTTCGCGATAGGTTGCTCGCGCCTCATTAGAGGCCAACGAGTTCAATTGCAATTCAACTTGCTCGGCAATACCGAATTCTTGCCACAACCGCGCTGAGAGCAAAATCACTTCTGCATCGATATCTGGCCCGTCCATGCCAAAGGCTTCAATACCGAACTGATGAAATTGGCGATAACGCCCTTTTTGTGGGCGCTCATGGCGAAACATTGGACCTAGGTACCACAGCCGTTGGATTTGGTTATACAACAAGCCATGCTCATTCCCAGCGCGAACACAGCTGGCAGTACCTTCTGGGCGTAGGGTTAAGCTGTCACCGTTACGATCGTCAAAGGTGTACATTTCCTTTTCGACGATATCGGTGACTTCGCCGATAGAGCGTTTGAAGAGATCGGTGCTTTCTAAAATCGGCATCCGAATTTCTTGATAACTGTATTGTGCGGCCACGCGCCGAAGCACGCCCTCGACGTATTGCCACGCCGGCGTGTCACTCGGCAAAATATCGTTCATACCGCGAATTGCTTGAATATTTTTTGCCACGTTCGATTAACCTAAAACGAAAAATGGCGCACAGTATACCGCAGGTTTATTTTTGCTTCACGGGAATCTGTTCAGCAGATAAGCGTTTTACTTGTTCGCGAATGCGTTTTTCTAACTCATCGACCAAGTTGTCGTTGTCGAGTCGATCTTTTTGCCGCTCGCCATTTAAGTAAAAACCGCTTTTGTTTTTAGCTCCCGCTAACCCCACATGCGAGATCAACGCTTCACCAGGGCCATTTACCACACAGCCAATGATGGACACGTCCATTGGTGTGGTGATGTCTTCCAGTCGCTGTTCAAGTGCGTTGACGGTACCGATCACGTCAAATTCTTGCCGCGAACAGCTGGGGCAGGCAATAAAGTTTATCCCACGGCTACGTATGCGCAGAGATTTAAGGATATCAAAGCCAACTTTCACTTCTTCGACGGGGTCGGCAGCCAGCGAAATCCGCAAGGTGTCACCAATGCCTTCGGCAAGTAACATACCTAAGCCAATGGCTGATTTCACTGCGCCACTACGCATACCACCGGCTTCGGTGATGCCTAAATGCAATGGTTGCTCAATTTGCTTGGCCAGCAAACGATACGATTCCACTGCTAGGAATACATCGGACGCTTTGACACTAACTTTAAAGTTGTGGAAATCGAGGCGATCGAGAATATCCACATGGCGCATGGCCGATTCCACCAATGCTGCTGGCGTTGGTTCGCCATACTTTTCTTGGAGATCACGCTCGAGTGAGCCACCGTTCACGCCGATGCGGATCGGGATATTACGATCACGGGCCGCATCCACCACCGCGCGAATCCGCTCTTCATTGCCGATATTGCCTGGGTTGATGCGCAAGCAATCAGCACCATATTCCGCGACTTTGAGCGCAATGCGATAGTCAAAGTGAATATCCGCCACCACCGGGATGGGACTTTGCGCTTTGATCAGGCGAAACGCCTCAGCGGCATCCATGGTTGGTACACTCACCCGCACCAAATCAGCGCCGGCATTGGCAATGGCTTGGATTTGCTTGACCGTGGCTGCCACATCGGTGGTTTCCGTGTTGGTCATGGATTGCACAGCAATCGGCGCACCATCTCCAATCGGAACGTTTCCGACATAGATACGGCGTGAAGGTCGGCGTTGGATTGGGGTTGTATACGTCATGGGCACTTCGCGTGGTTGGGTTCGTTACAATTAGTCGAGGGTGAGGGTGACGCTACGATTACGGCGATACCCACTCAAATCGACCGGTTCATCATTATAGACTAAGGTGACGAATTCTGGTTTACACAAGATAATATCAAATGGCGGCGTTCCCGTCAGCGGCATTTCGTAACCAGCGGCTTTCACACCAATGGCGATATCACGGCCGGTACCATCTGTCACTTTTACCCAACACTCACCACTAAAAGTAAGCACCAGGCTGGCTTGACCCGCTTCGAGTGTTGGCTCGCTAACAACAGTTGCACTGGCAGGCTCGTCAGCGACCACTTGTTCTTGTGCTTGTGCTTGTGCTTGTTCTTGTTCTTGTGCTTGCTCTTGTGCTGGTTGTTGTTCGAGTTGTTGTTCGAGTTGCTGTTCCGGCTCTAGCACTACCACAGCAGCTTCGTGTGGTTCATCGTCAGCTAAATCAAAAAGATCATCATCGTCTGCCAGGGTATCTTCCACTACGTCAGCCGATGGTGATGCCGGTTGTGCCACTGGCGTTGCTGGGCTGGTTGCCGTAGTAACGCGTGAGCTACTGGTGGTGCTGGTACCGAAAACGCCGTCGGCCTGAATATCTTGCCACCACCACAACACCGCCATCGCAATCACAACACCGATGATGAGGTAACTGATAAGCATGAGACGATGGTCATTGCGTTCACGGGTTTTGCGTTTGGAAAAGCTTTTCATATTGATAGCTGCCGAGGGCACCTCGGCATAGCCCATTTGTTGATAAGCTTCCATGACTTGGTTTTCATCGACATCTAAGGCTTTCGCCATCAACCGCAAATAACCACGTACATAGGCGGCAGGTTCAATATTGTGGTAGTTGTCGGCTTCAATTTGCGCGATTAAACTGATGCGCAACCTTAGCGTAGACGCGACCTGTTGGGTGGTCCATTGTTTTTCTTCACGAGCAGCTCGCAGTAACTGCCCTGGGGTGACCAGCTGTGCGGGCGGTGCCGGCTGCTCTGCTGCTGGTTGTTCTTGGTCGTGCTCTTGTTGGTGTTCAGATGCCATAGTCTATCGCTGTGTTGTCTTTATCTGTCGAAACTTATCATCGGCGGTATGATTGCGAGCAAGCTCCAGTAAGGCTTCTGCTTGGACATATTGGCCTTGCTGATGCGCACAACGGGCCGCGTTGTGATACGTCGTCGCCAATTTCACATAACTGGGCTGTGCCAATGCGCGTTGAAACATGTGCTGCGCTTCAGTGTAGCGTTGTTGGCGACATAATAATACGCCTAAATTGTTATAGTTATCACCGTTTTCTGGGGCTAATTCAATGGCTTTTTTATAATACTGCTCAGCTTTAACCCAATCATTAACGTGCACGTAATAGTGTGCCAACCCCGCTTGCACATTCGCAGACTTCGCAGCATGTTGCTGTGCACGCACTAAATTTGCTTTCGCTTGTTCGAGTTTACCACCAGCTAAATACTGGAGTCCCAGTGCCAACCGCGCTTCCGCCGCAGCATGCTGCTGGCTCGGCGCTGGTGCACAACTGATGGTTAGCATCCCAGCCAACGTCAACAGCAGCATCTTTCGCATCACAATTCCCTCTGTAAAGACCGTTATCTTAACGGTTATTCACGTCAGATCAAGCAATGGGAAGCAATCTGTTGTCGATGAATTGGACCATCGAGCGGACACTTACAATGGTTTAACGCTAATCTCCGCACCGCCGCGTTGCGCTTGTTGTTTCTTAATGATCCGTTTGGTACGGTCAATCACATCACCAACCAGCTGACCACAAGCAGCATCAATATCGTCACCACGCGTACGGCGAACGACAACAATGTAGCCTTTTTCCATCAGTACTTTGGCGAAGCGGTCAATACGCGAATTCGACGAACGACCATAGTCGGAACCAGGGAATGGATTAAATGGAATGAGGTTGATTTTGCACGGCGTGTCTTTTAACAGCTCAGCTAACTCGGCGGCTTGTTCCATCGAATCGTTGATATGATCCAACATCACATATTCAATGGTAATCGTCTTATTGGCTTTAGAGCCGTCGATGTAATCGCGACTGGCCTGCAAAAATTCCTGAATATTGTATTTTTTATTGATCGGTACAATCTCATTGCGCAACGCATCGTTTGGGGCGTGCAACGAGATGGCTAAAGCGACATCAATTTCTTCTTTGAGCTTATACAACGCTGGCACCACGCCAGAGGTGCTGAGTGTGACGCGCCGCTTGGACAAACCAAAGGCGTTATCATCAAGCATCAGCTCCATGGCTGGCACCACGTTGGCTAAGTTGAGCAAGGGCTCACCCATACCCATCATGACCACGTTGGTGACTGGTTTTACGCCAGTTTCACCAAATGGCCCTAATAACTTATTCACCCGCCAGACTTGGCCAATAATTTCCGCCACCCTGAGGTTACGGTTAAAGCCTTGCTGGGCGGTCGAGCAGAAGGTGCACTCAAGTGCGCACCCTACCTGCGAACTAACACAAAGAGTAGCCCGATCCCGCTCTGGGATCCAAACGGTCTCGACATCTTGGCCGTCGAATAAGGTCATTGCGAATTTAATGGTGCCGTCGGCTGACTGCTGTTGCAGGCGAACTTCCGGCGCCCGAATTTCCGCCACTTCTTTTAGCTTCTCACGCAATCCCTTGTTGAGATTGGTCATCTGCTCAAAGTCATCCACGCAATAGTGATACAACCACTTCATCACTTGATCGGCGCGAAATGGTTTTTCTCCTAGCTCCTCGAAGAACTGCCGCATGGCAGTCCGGTTCAAATCGAGTAGATTTACTTTTTTATCAATGGCGTTCATGGATGACCGTTATTCGTTAGGTGTTAGCGAGTACGTGGGCAAAGCTCGTCTTCAGTGAAGAAGTAAGCAATTTCACGTGCAGCTGATTCTAAAGAGTCTGAACCGTGTACCGCGTTTTCGTCGATAGATACAGCATAGTCGGCACGCAAGGTTCCTGCCAATGCGTCCGCTGGGTTGGTTGCACCCATGATATCACGGTGACGCTTCACGGCGTTTTCGCCTTCTAACACTTGCACCATGATTGGGCCTGAGGTCATGAAATCTACCAACGCGCGGAAGAAAGGACGCTCTTTGTGTTCTGCGTAGAAGCCTTCAGCTTGCTCGGTAGTTAAGTGCATCATTTTAGCTGCAACAATACGAAACCCTGCAGTTTCGAAACGGTTGTAGATAGCGCCGATAACGTTCTTAGCAACGGCATCTGGCTTGATGATAGAAAGAGTGCGCTCTAAAGCCATGGTGTTCTCCGATTGAGGTTAACAATGTGGATATGCATCTATGCAAATTTAAAATCGCGCGGATTATACCCAAAAGTGGTTCTTAGAGCTAGCAAATCAGCGTGCATGGCAAACTCCGGTGTTATGAAAAAATCGATTATGCCATTCGATATTTTCACATGCCACCCAATTACATACATGCTTGTATGTATGTATAATAACAGCGTGATTAAATCTGGTACTAAAAAACGCTTGTAGTAAGGATGTAGGCGTATGACAACACTTTCAAACAAACTCCTAGGTGTCGCCCTAGGTACACTGCTGTTACCTACACTGTTGAGTCCCACCGCGCACGCTGATGAATTTCATTTGACGGCCAGCTACTCCACCGATCACCTCACCGGCATTCGGCTAGGCTACCGTTGGACGGATGGTCCGAAAATCTTACCGGAGGCTTGGTTTGCTTGGGTCGGCTCGCCACGCGTGCACTGGGAGCTCGGATTAAATACTTGGGTGAACTCACGCAATTCCGATGACCGAATCAATGCCGTCACCTTTAGCCCGGTTTTACAGTGGGCACTCACTCACGGCGAACGTCCACTGTTCCTTGAAGCTGGGATTGGCGTGTCGGTATTAGATGAGCAGCGTATCAGCGACCGAAACTTATCAATCTCGTTCCAGTTTGAAGATCGCATTGGGATTAGCTGGCAATACGATCCAGTCTCTGATGCCCGCATAAGTTTTGGCTATGCGCACTACTCGCAAGCGGATCTTGACCGACCTAATGATGGCCTCGACTTTTGGAGCTTAACCTGGCACAAGCCTCTATAACACAGCTTTACAACTGCCACGGCAAGGCGTATTGTGGTAGCAACTTTGGGCGTGTAGACGTCTAACTTAACCATGGAGTTACTATGACACAACAAATTACCTTAGGCGGCGGTTGCTTTTGGTGCACTGAAGGTGCTTACAAACAGGTCCGTGGCATTCGCAAAGTACAGTCAGGTTATGCCGGTGGGCACCATGCTCACCCTTCCTATGAAGACGTGTGCTCGGGTACCACAGGGCACGCTGAAGTGGTGCAGTTAACCTTTGACCCAACGGCGATTTCGGTACGCGAGATATTGGAGATTTTCTTTGCCATTCATGATCCAACCCAATTGAATCGGCAAGGCAATGATATTGGTACCCAGTACCGCTCAGCGGTTTTCTATCACACCGAGCAGCAACGCCAACTGGCGGAAGTGATTATTGCGGAAATGGAGCAAGAGCGCGTGTGGCCCGATCCTATTGTGACCGTCATCGAACCGATTGGGCAGTTCTGGCCGGCTGAGGATTATCACGAGAACTATGCGGAACGTAATCCTGAGAATGCATACTGCCAAGCAGTGGTGCAGCCGAAACTTGCGAAGTTCCGCCGCACCTTTGCCAGCAAATTACGTTAGCCTTCTTTGGCGTGGTTGATGCTGTACTTGGGAATTTCGACCACCAGATCAACCCCATTTACGCGGGCTTGGCATCCTAACCGTGAGTCAGGATCTAAGCCCCATGCTTTATCTAGCATGTCATCTTCGTTTTCTTCAATGTCATTGAGTGAGTCTCCACCTTCACGAATATGAACGTGACAGGTGGTACAAGCGCAGACTTTCTCACAGGCGTGCTCAATTCCGATACCATTGCGCAGTGCCGCATCCAAAACGCTTTCGCCATCTTGGGCTTCAACCACCGCCCCTTCTGGGCAGAGTTCATGGTGTGGCAAAAAAATAATCTTTGGCATTTTTACAACCTCGTTTGGCTCACCTGGCCTTGCTTAAATTTCGTCTATTTTACTACCGGCTAACGCTTTGCGAATGCCTGCATCCATACGGCGTGCCGCAAACTCGGCACTGGCCTGATCAACCTCCTTGATGACCGCTTCAATGGCATCGGCGGAATCACCTTGGCGTGCTTGGCGTAATTTATTCATCGCTTGTTCAAGTGCTTCGCGCTCTGCGGCTGACAGTAACTCAGCATCTGCGGCTAAGGCACTGTCCAGTGCCACCAACACGCGGTCAGCTTCCACTTGTTGTTCACGCAACATCCGTGCCGCCATATCATCCTTCGCATGCGTCATCGACGCGCGAATCATCTGGGTGATGTCTTCTTCACCCAAGCCATAGGATGGTTTGACTTGTACCGATGCGCTCACACCACTGGATTTTTCCATCGCGGTAACGCTTAACAAGCCATCAGCATCCACTTGGAAGGTCACCCGAATGTGGGCGGCACCTGCGGCCATGGGCGGAATATCGGTCAACACGAAGCGCGCTAAGCTACGACAATCGTCTACCAATTCACGCTCGCCTTGCACCACGTGAATCATCATGGCGGTTTGGCCATCCTTGAAGGTGGTGAATTCTTGCGCTTTCGCAACGGGGATAGTGGTGTTACGTGGAATCACTTTTTCCACTAATCCCCCCATAGTTTCCAGGCCTAGCGATAACGGAATGACATCCAGCAACAGCATATCTGAGTCAGGCTTGTTGCCGGCAAGAATATCGGCTTGAATGGCGGCACCTATAGCGACGACTTGATCGGGGTCAATCGATGTGAGCGGCTCCCGCTGGAAAAATTCACCGACCAATTGCCGTACCAGCGGGACGCGGGTTGACCCACCGACCATAACCACATCGAGTACTTCGTCAGCGCTAACGCCCGCATCTTTCAACGCACGGCGGCAAGCGCTCAGGGTGCGACGCACTAAGCTGTCAATCAATTGATTAAACTGTTCGCGGGTCAACTCGATGCGCTGTGTTTGCCATTCAAGCAACGCACTGTCGGCATCGGTTAATGTTTCTTTAGCCTGTTTAGCGGCATTGATAAGCTCACGTTCTGTGCGCGCATCGACGTTATCGGCCAGTTGCCATTGTTGTTTGAGCCAGCGCACAATGGCTTGGTCAAAGTCGTCACCACCTAAGGCGCTATCACCGCCAGTGGCTAACACTTCAAACACGCCACCTTGCAGACGCAAAATAGAAATATCAAAGGTACCGCCGCCTAAATCGTACACTGCGATAATGCCTTCGGCACCTGAATCTAAACCATAAGCCACTGCGGCAGCGGTTGGTTCGTTTAATAAGCGTAAGACATTTAGCCCAGCTATTTGCGCAGCGTCTTTCGTGCCTTGCCGTTGGGCATCATCAAAATAAGCCGGGACAGTAATAACAACACCCGTCAACTCGCCACCTAAGGCTGCTTCGGCACGTGCCGCCAGCGCGCGTAAAATATCGGCTGACACTTCCACCGCATTTTTGTCACCGGCACTGGTGTGGAATACGGGCACACCGTTGTCGGTTTCACTCATCGAATAGGGTAAGTTGGTCACATGCTGCTGCACATCGGCAATGGTACGGCCGATAAAACGCTTGACGGAGGAAATAATATCTTGCGTTGCTACAGAGCGGTCAGTTTGCCGGGCAATAGCATCGTAACCGACCACAGGTTGGGTGCCGCCGTAGTGGACGACGGAGGGTAACATGGCGCGATTATGTTCATCACGCAAAATAGTCGCCGAGCCACTGCGCACGCTGGCCACCAATGAATTGGTGGTTCCTAAATCAATACCTGCTGCTAAGCGGTGTTGATGAGGGGCGGTACTCTGCCCCGGTTCGGCGATTTGTAGTAATGCCATGGATTACCTCTAAATGATATCTTCGATGCGCTCCAACTCATGGTGGAGTTTATGCATAAATTTTAATTTGCGTACGGTCATGGCAGCATCTTGATCTGCGTTTTGATTGAGTTGTTGCTCAAGCACCATCTGCAAATCACGCATCTCTTCTTGCAAATCTTTATAAGCAGATTCCAGCGTGGACCAGTCTTTTATCGTGGCAATGCGCTCCCGCCATTCCATTTGCGCCATTAAGAATTCTGGATCTTGCACTGTCGTCTGTTCGTGCGCTAATTCAATGCCGCGCAGCGCCAACAAGTATTCCGCACGCGACAGCGGTGAACGCAAGGTTTGATAGGCATCGTTTAGCTGTGCCGTACGTTGCACGGCGAGCAACTTTTCCCGTTCAGTACCGTTGGCAAAGCGGTCAGGGTGCAAGGTTTGTTGCAATTTACGGTAACGCTGTTGCAATACCGCCGCATCAATATTGAATGCGGCGGGCAGATCAAAGAGTTCAAAATGATTCATGACTTACCTAATGCCATTCAGGCGTTGTTAGACGTTGAAGCTTTCGCCACAACCACACTCACCTTTGGCGTTTGGATTACGAAACTCGAAGCCTTCATTGAGCCCCTCTTTGACGAAATCGATTTCAGTGCCATCAAGGTAGACTAAGCTTTTGCCATCAACAATGATATTGATACCTTTGTCTTCAATGACAGTGTCGGTTTCGTCAATTTCGTCCACGAATTCCATTACGTACGCCAAGCCTGAACAGCCCGTTGTTTTAACACCTAAGCGGATACCGATGCCTTTGCCTCGTTGTTCTAAGAACTTACGCGCACGCGTGGCAGCTGCTTCAGTCATGGTAATTGCCATCTGCTAACCCAATTAACTTGCTTGTTTTTTGTTACGGTAATCAGCGATTGCTGCTTTGATTGCATCTTCTGCCAAAATTGAGCAGTGGATTTTTACTGGCGGTAACGCCAGCTCTTCAGCAATCTCGGTATTTTTCAATTGCTCGGCTTCTTCGACGGTTTTGCCTTTTACCCACTCCGTGACCAATGAACTCGAAGCAATGGCTGAACCACACCCGTAGGTTTTGAACCGTGCATCTTCAATGACACCGTCGTCATTGATTTTCAATTGGAGACGCATCACGTCACCACAAGCTGGCGCACCAACCATACCGGTTGCTACATTGGGATCATCTTTATCAAACGCACCCACGTTACGTGGATTTTCATAATGGTCGATTACTTTGTCACTGTATGCCATAACCTGTTACCTCTCTTAATGTGCCACCCACTCGACCTTGCTCAGGTCGATGCCTTCTTTATACATGTCCCAAAGGGGTGACATGTCGCGCAAACGGCCAATCGATAGATTGATTTGCTTGATGGCGTGGTCAATATCAGCTTCTGTCGTAAACCGGCCAAAGCTAAAACGAATGGAACTGTGCGCTAACTCGTCGTCACGACCGAGGGCGCGTAACACATACGATGGCTCTAAGCTCGCCGACGTACATGCGGAACCTGATGACACGGCTAAATCTTTCAACGCCATAATCAGGCTTTCTCCTTCAACGTAGTTAAAGCTCACGTTGAAAATGTTCGGTACGCTGTGGGTTTGACTGCCGTTCACATACACTTCTTCAATATCTTTAATGCCGTTCCAAAGACGCTCACGTAACTTCTTGAAGTGTTCTTGGTCCGCCGCCATTTCTGCTTTGGCGATACGCGCAGCTTCACCGAAGCCTACAATTTGATGGGTCGCTAAAGTCCCTGAACGCATCCCACGCTCATGACCACCACCGTGCATTTGAGCATTCAAACGAACCCGTGGTTTACGGCGTACGTACAATGCGCCAATGCCTTTCGGGCCATACATTTTGTGCGCTGAAATACTAAACAAATCAATCGGCATAGTCGCCATATCGACCGGGATCTTGCCCGTGCTTTGTGCGCCATCGACATGGAAAATGGTGCCATTCTCACGACATAAGTTGCCGATCGTTATGATATCTTGCACCACGCCAATTTCGTTATTCACGTGCATCACGCTCACTAACACGGTGTCGGGGCGTAGCGCGGCCTTGAATACGTCAAGGTCAATTAAACCGTCACTTTTCACATCTAAGTAGGTGACTTCATAGCCCTGGCGCTCCATTTCGCGGCAAGTATCAAGCACTGCTTTGTGCTCGGTTTTCACCGTGATAATGTGCTTGCCTTTCTTGTTGTAAAACTGTGCCGCACCTTTAATCGCAAGGTTGTCTGACTCAGTTGCGCCAGAAGTGAAAACAATTTCACGAGGATCAGCATTGATTAAATCAGCAATGTGGTTACGTGCGATATCCACCGCTTCTTCAGCTTGCCAGCCAAAGCGGTGTGAACGTGATGCCGGGTTACCGAACTGCCCATCGATGGTCAGATACTGCATCATTTTTTCAGCAACCCGCGGATCAGCCGGGGTGGTTGCTGCGTAATCTAAATAAATCGGTAATTTCATCAAGCTACTCCTCTTGCCAGACTGCTTACTGGCTCAATGCAATTTGGTTCTCGCGTTTTTTCTGCTCGGCTAAATGTTGGCTTTGCCGTTTCGCGACAATCGCCACATCTTCTTGCTGAACTAATTCAGCGAGACTGATACTGGCGAGAAAATCTTCAATACGTTCACTTAAGCCGGTCCACAATGAGTGGGTTAAACACCGGGCGCCACCCTGACAATCGCCTTTACCTTGGCAACGGGTGGCATCAAAGCTTTCATCCACGGCTTGAATCACCGCGCTGATGGAAATGTGTTGTGGTTCTAGCCCTAAGCGATATCCGCCACCTGGGCCTCGAACACTACTGACCAACCCTTGCTTACGCAACCGCGCAAACAATTGCTCTAAGTAGCTCAGGGAGATACCTTGGCGTTCTGAAATATCAGCCAAAGGTACTGGTCCTTGTTCTGTGTGTAGCGCTACATCAATCATTGCAGTAACTGCATAGCGGCCTTTTGAGGTTAAGCGCATAGCGATGCCTCCAATTAGTTAGGCCTTTATTTTGTCATTCCCGACTAATTTAGTCAACTATTATTCACGGCAATAATCGATAGCCTTAATCGGATTTTGTGCGGATCTTTTTGTCGATGGAGGTTAGTATTCCGCGCAAAATATTTAGCTCAGTGATTTCCGGGCGAGCGCGGCTAAATAAGCGTCGCAGCTTGGTCATAACCTGCCCTGGGTGGTTTTTAATAATGAACCCAGTGGTCGCCAACGTCGTTTCTAAGTGGGTGTAAAACCGCTCCATGTCGTCCGCTGGTGGATAGAGTACGGTGCTCGCTTGCGGCTGTTCATTGGCCTCAAGATATTGCATGCGAATCTCATAAGCTAATGTTTGGACTGCCATGGCCAGATTCAAGGAGCTGTAATCTGGATTGGTTGGAATATGCACGTGGTGCGTGCATTGATGTAATTCGGCATTGGTTAGCCCACTACTTTCACGGCCAAACACCAATGCGATGGGGTAATTAGGCGCTTCTGCCAATACTTGTGCCGCAGCTTGGCGCGGGCCTAGCAGGGGCCAATCGAGCGTGCGGTTGCGCGCACTGGTACCGATCACCAAGCCACAATCACCAATAGCTTCTGCTAAGGTATTGACTTGCTTGGCGCCATACAACACATCGGTTGCGCCAGCGGCTAACGCTGACGCATGACTATCGGGGGCATGCACTGGGTTCACTAAATACAACTGGCTAAACCCCATGGTTTTCATTGCGCGTGCCACCGACCCTATGTTGCCGGTGTGGCTGGTGTTAACCAGCACTATTCGAACCCGATCTAACATCTTAACGTAACGACTCTGGGAGTTTTTCTTTGGCGACCTGCAACAAATGTTGCACCACTTTCGCACTGCCTGCCACCACGTGGCCGCTGGTCATGAAGCTATGACCGCCACCGAAATCAGTGACAATGGCGCCGGCTTCACGAGCAATCAGTTGCCCTGCGGCGATATCCCACGGCTGCAGGCTAAACTCCCAATACCCATCCATACGCCCGTTCGCCACATAAGCCAAGTCCAGCGCTGCTGAACCGGCACGGCGCATATCACCAGTAAACTGAAATAATTCAGTAAACAACGCAGTGTAATCTGCCATTAAATCTTTGCGTTTAAAGGGGAAGCCAGTGGCTAGTAAAGCTCCGCTGAGATCTTTATGTTTGCTCGCCCGAATCCGTTTGCCATTGAGCTGCGCGCCTTGGCCACGGCTGGCGGTAAATAACTCTTCGCGTAATGGGTCGTAAATGACGCCGACTTGCACTACACCTTTATAGGCATAAGCGATGGAGATAGCGAAATGAGGGATACCACGCACGTAATTGGTCGTGCCATCCAATGGGTCAATAATCCATTGGTGGTCATTGTCACGCCCTGTGGTCAGGCCACTTTCTTCAGCCATGATCGCGTGATCGGGATAAGTTTTGCGAATGACACTGATAATCGCTTGCTCCGCAGCATGGTCAATTTCGCTCACGAAATCGTTTTGGCTTTTTGCGGTTACATTGAGGTCAACCTCAACGCCAAAGCTTTTGACTAAAATTTTACCGGCCGCACGCGCTGCGCGCACCGCTATGTTTAACATCGGATGCATACCAATTACCTGTGCTGTGAAAGAACTATTTTAATGGGCGCGAATTATACGTTTTTTAAGGGCATTCATGCAAGTGTTCACTTTTCCACCAAGTCGTGTTATAAGAATGATGCTCGATGCATCGAATTACAACAATAATCAAACAGCCGGAGGGTCCTATGGATCATTCAGAAGAGCTTAAGCAAGTTGCATCCAAATCAAGTAAGAAGTCTTCAGCAGGCAAATGGCGTGAAATTGAACTGCTGAAAGAAAAGTATCGCTTACGCGAAGAACTCCAAGATATCGACTTCGATTTCGACGCCGAACTCGACGACCTCGATTTTTAAAAGCGAATCATCTCCTTGCCCTGTGCGACGAGCAGTTCGTTCGTACGGCGGAAGTGACCGGCGGTAAGGAAGCCTCGGTGCGCTGATAGGGGCGAGGGATGAACTGTCTCCAACACGTGATGGCGCTCGCGATCAATGAGCGCCCCTTTTTTCTGTGCGTGTGCGCCCCATAACAGGAACACTATTCCTTCGCAGTGCGCGTTAATTCGTGCTATCACAGTATCGGTAAATTGCTCCCAACCCCAAGCGGCATGTGAATGCGCCCGTCCTTGTTCCACCGTGAGTACGGTATTAAGGAGCAACACACCCTGTGCGGCCCAATGGCTTAAATCTCCCGATGCTGGGATCTGATAATCGGGGTAATCGTGTTGGATGGCTTTGAAAATATTGCGTAACGATGGTGGATGTGAAACCCCAGCCGGCACAGAGAAGCATAACCCATGCGCTTGCCCCGGCCCGTGATATGGGTCTTGGCCGAGAATAACGACGCGCAACTGCTGCAATGGTGTAGCACGAAACGCCGCAAAGACTTGCTCTTGCGGTGGATAGATTATTTTCCCTTGCGCGCGCTCATGCGCCACCCGCTGTAGCAGTTGTTGAAAATAAGGTTGTTGTTTCTCGGCACCGAGAACATCCGTCCAACTGAGCATGTCATGTCACCTGTGGTATAATCCGTTGATAACTCCCATAATACGGAAACTTATCACACAAATGAATGCTACCAAGAAAGTTCGTGTGCTCCATTTTGTCACCGGAGGTTTTTCTGGGGGCGCCACACAAGTCGCTTTAGGCTTAGTGCGAGCGGGCATGGCATCAAACAACCAAGAACCCCTCCTGGTGCTACGCAAGAAAGCACATGGCGATCAACAGCGCGTACGCGAACTCAGCGCTGAAGGGGTACCGCTACAGCAAGTCAATAATTGGACGCATCTTTCCACTATCCTTGAGCTCGCCGCAGTGTGTCGGAAGTTCCAACCCGACGTCGTTCTTGCACACGGCTATAGTGAGCACCTATGGGGTCGCTACGCGGCTTTATTAGCCAAAGTTCCGGTCATTGTGCAGGTCGAGCACAATACCAAGGAACGCTATAGCAACTGGCGACTCAAGCAGTCCCGTTGGCTGGCTCAACATACCGATAAGATCATTGGCTGCTCAGAAGGTGTGCGCACCGTACTGCTCCAGCAAGGGCTCCCCGCCGACAAATGTATTGCCATTCCCAACGGCATTAACCTGCAACCCTTTGTCCCACCACCGCCATCTTGGTCGCAGCGGTTGCCCAAAGTACTCATGGTGGCTCGTATTGCCAAGCAAAAAGACCATGCCACCTTGATTTTGGCGATCGCGCGCTTGCGCCAGCAAGGGATTGAATTACCGCTCACCTTGGTTGGTAAAGGGAAAGCGCGAGTGGTTAAGCGCTTACAACGGCTGTGTCACGAACTCGGTGTGAATGATTTAGTTCACTGGCTGGGGTATTCCAATCAGGTGCCGCAACTATTAGCAGAGCATAAGTATTTTGTGCAATGCACGCATTATGAAGGCATGCCATTGACCTTATTAGAAGCAATGGCAGCGGGTTGTGCAGTGATTGGCAGTGCGGTTCCTGGGGTACAGGAGGTGCTGGCTGAGCAATCCATCGGTTTACTCCATAAGCATAGTGATGCCGACCATTTGGCGAGCCAATTGCGTTACTTGCTGGAACACGATGATGAAGCAGCGTCGATGGCTGCGCAGGCGCGCGAACATGCCTTTGCCCATCACAGCAAAGAATTAATGAATGAACGTTATGAACGTTTGTTGCTGGAATTGGTGGCGCGCCGTAACAACGCGCCACCGCAACTGGATTAATGCTGATTAAACCAATGTAAGATGTAAGCTACTTTCGCCATCAGATTCGATGGACGATTGGCAATCCCGTGCGGGGCATCAGGTACCCGCACCATCGCCGTTTTTACCCCAGCCAGTTTCAGTGCCTGATAATATTGCTCAGTTTCTGAAATTGGCGTGCGATAATCAGCCTCACCGGTAAGTAACATGGTCGGTGTTTTCACTTGGCCGACATAGCTAATCGGTGAATACTTCATGTAGTGTTCTTGGTGCTCCCATGGCTTACCTGGGAACCAGTACTTACTGAAGTAATTATAACTATCAGCAGTGAGGACAAAGCTGTACCAGTTGATCACTGGCTTCGCCACTACTGCTGCCGCAAAGCGATCGGTATGCGATACCGTCCAAGCGGTCAACACACCGCCACCACTCCCGCCGGTGACATACAAGCGTTGTTCGTCAATAAAGCCTTTTGCAATGACGGCGTCGACCCCATCCATTAAATCGGTGAAATCCTTGCTCGGGTAATTATGATGAATCTCTTGTGCAAACTTTTCTCCATAGCTGGTACTGCCGCGCGGGTTGGTATACAGCACTACATAACCATTTGCTGCCATCAACTGAATTTCAGCGGCAAAAGAACCTGCGTACGCAGTATGCGGGCCACCATGAATTTCTAAAATTAGCGGGTACTTTTGCTTAGGATCAAAGTTCGGCGGATACACCACCCACCCATGCACTTTGTAGTCGCCATGACGTGAGTCATACCAAATCTCTTCCACCCGCCCTAACTGCTTGTGCGCTAACGCATCTTCGTTCAGATAGGTTAGTTGGCGGGTGGCGGTGCCTGCTTGTAGCACGAGATCTGCCGGCCGATAAGGGTGCGCGAGGGTATACACCAAATCACCGTGTTTGCTTACGTCAAAGGTACCACCGCTGTATGGGCGTGTATAACTCAAGCCACCCATAGCGTCGGTTAATTCACGGCGTTCTCCGGTGAGGGCTTGGTAGGCAATGACACCTTTCCCTTCACGGTCATAGCTGTAATACAGGCCTTTGCTATCGGCCGACCATTTGATGCTTGATACTGCATAGTCGAGGTCAGCCGTCATTAGCGTTGGGCTACCTTTACCATCTAAGTCCATCACGTACAAATGCGTGAGCTGATAACTCATGTAGTTATCGTCATACCCCAACCAAGCTATCTTCTTACCATCTGGGCTGACTTGCGGTGAACGATCGGGGCCGTTGCGGTCAGTTAATTGCACGATAGTGCCATCGTCAACGCTCACTTGGTACAGTTCAGAGTTATTAGGTTGCTGGAAAGCGTCAGCACGGCGGTTGGCTGAGAAAATAAGGTGCTTGCTGTCACCGGTCCAAGTGAGTTGGCCACCATGATGGAACTCATCCCGAGTGAGTTGCCGTGGGGTCCCCCCTGACGCAGGCATCACGTAGATTTGGGTGTAGCCATCTTCGGCATAGCCAGCGCCATCAAAGCGATAGTTATCTTTCTCAATGTACTTGGCTGGTTCAGCCCAGTTTGCACCTTTGGGTTTGCCGGGCAAGCTAACTGGTGCAGGCTTTGATTGTGGAGTGAACATGGTGAATGCCAACCAATTACCATCTGGCGACCAGCTCAGGTTGCTTGGGGCGCCCGTTAACCGTGTCATCGGTGCATGGTCTCGGGTATCCGTCCAATACAAATGAATTTGGTTGCTCCCGGTGCGGTTAGATACGAAAGCCAACACGCTACCATCAGGGGACCAGGTCGGTGAATGGTCGTTCGCAACACCGCCAGTTAATGGCCGCATATCGCCTTGATGATCGACTCGCCAAAGATTCCCCAAGCGGCGGTCACTCATAATATCCATGTAGTTACGGACAAAAACAGTGTAACTCCCATCGGGGTGCACGGCCGGTTGGGATGCGTATTCCAATTGGAACACATCATCAAGTTGGAACAGGTTGTGCTGCTCGGCACTGGTATTCGCGACGACACTGCTGGTCGCTAACACCATCATGAATGGCAACAATCTCTTCATGGTGAATATCCTTGTTGGTTATTATGTTAGCATTAAAGCTACTATCGGAAATCTATACGCAAAGATCATGTGGGACGCGACTAATGGTAAAAAAAAACCGCCGTAATGGCGGTTTTTTAACAATGTCATTCGCTTAGAAACTATAACTAAAGCTAATTGATGCGAAATCACGGTCATCAGCTGGGTCGAAAGCGGCACCATCGGTAATGTTATAAGCAACACCGATTTTGTACTTCGACAAGTAGCTGAAATCAACGCTCAAACCAATAGTTCTACGACCTTCGATGAAGTTTGAGTTCGCTGAGTAACCACTGACGTCATGACCGAATGCGATGGTTGGGCTCATGTTCCAGCCAGCAAATACGTTGTTGTATTCACCCACTAAACGAGTGCGGTAGCCCCACGATGTTGAGGTTACGAAGCCTTCACAGTTGATGTCTAAGGTTGCTGTTGGATTACCCAATGCTTGTTGATCAGCAACAGTTAAACATTTACCGAATACAGGGTTACGGCCGTAGCGTTGCTCGTCTAAGCCCACTAAACCGTGAACTTTACTTACTGCAACTTCACCGATAAAGGTGTAACGGTCAGCACCAAGGACGCGTTCGAAGAAACGCACACCGGTTAACTGCCATTGGGTAACGTCATATTCGTCATAACCGTGTTGTAATTCACCTAAGTTGGTGATGTTGCCGGCGCCGTCACGTTGGATACGGTTTGCAAAGGTACTGGGTACCCCAGCTCGTAAACCTGCAGTCAAAATTTCTGTGGTGTTAATCTGTACTGGCATATCTAAGCGGTGGCTCACTTCCGCACCAACAGACCAATCACCAAATACAGTTGACGCACTCACACCGAAGATTTTTTGATCTTCTGGGAATTCCAACACATAGTCAGGGCCTGCGATTGGAATACCGTCAGGGTGGCTGAGCGATGCAGATGGTTGTTCAATCCAGTTATAGGCTGAAATGATCGGGGTTTGCGTATGGATGTTCATGAAGTACAAGCCAAACTCAGTGTCAATGCTGCTGGCATAGTGACGTAATGCAAACCCGTACTGGCCGCCGTCATCTGGTGTGATGTCTGGACGACGATCGAGGTAAGTACCATACACGATTGAATCGTGATCGCTTAAGTTTGAGCTTGGAACGTTCGGTACTAAGGTTGGGTTCAAGGTTACTTTGTTACAACCTGGACCACCTAAAATATCAACGGTTGAGAAGAAGGTACCACAGCCATCAAGCTTGTAGTCATCCCACTCGTATTGATAGAACATATCTAAGCTGGTGTTATCGCCCAAGCCTAAGTTAATGTTTAACATACCAACCGGCAATAACGCTTCTTTAATTTCAACACCTGGACGACGGGTTGAGTTTACGTCGATTGGGTTGATCGCGTTAATACCGTTGAGGATGAAGGTACTCTCACCCCAGCTCAATACTTGACGACCTAAACGGACGTTGACTGGCATATCACCAATATCAAAGTAACCGTATACGAATGCGTCCAGTAACTTAATTCCAGAACCGCTGGACCAGCTATCAAGGCCGTCGTTATCTAAGGTCACATCAGGGAAGTAGTTTGTCGCCGTATGACCGTGTGCAACTTCTTTGTTCTTAATCACGTCGTCATACCAATATTTGAACCGCACGAAGGCACCAATATTACCGCCGTCGATGCTGAGGTCATGTACCCCTTTAATGACCGACGAAACCATGTCGCCTTTGTCATAGTTCAAGTTACCATCGTCAGCTACACCTGACTGACCGGTACCACCGGCCATGTTCCCTGGATGAATAAAGCGAAGATCCTGATCTTCCATCCGCCAGGCAGCCCCGTAGGAGATGATAGAGTCAAACTTAATACGGAAATCACCCACTTCAATTTCCGCTGCCTGAACGCTTGCTGTGCTTGCTAAAGCCAGCGCGATTGCTGACGCAATAGGTAATTTTTTAAGCATAGTTGTTCTTCTTTTCATGTTAGCCACCTAATCCGATTAGGATGTTATAGCAACAATCATGTCCGATGAGTTGCAAATATGCAAGTGATTCGTTAGTAAAAATAACTTGTTATTTGCAGAATATAAAAAAAAATCTCCGCTCACAAAGTGCTGCGGAGATTTTTCAGCAGTCGTTGCTTTAAATTACAGTAGCTCTTCGAGCTGTGGCAACACCTCGAACAAGTCTGCCACCAAACCATAATCAGCGACTTGGAAGATTGGCGCATCTTCGTCTTTGTTAATCGCAACAATCACTTTCGAGTCTTTCATTCCCGCTAAGTGCTGAATAGCACCGCTGATACCGACTGCAATATACAATTCGGGTGCAACGATTTTACCGGTTTGCCCAACTTGCATATCGTTCGGTACAAATCCGGCATCCACTGCTGCCCGTGAGGCCCCCACGGCGGCCCCCAATTTGTCAGCAATACGCTCTAGCATTTGGAAGTTTTCACCGTTTTGCATACCACGGCCGCCAGAAATAACGACCCGCGCGGCAGTGAGATCGGGCCGCTCAGACTGTGCTAACTCTTCACCAACAAAGCTGGCTTTGGTATTTTCTTTAACCACATCCAGGGTTTCAACAGTGGCGTTGCCACCGCTTGCGGCAACTGGATCAAAAGCTGTTGAACGCACGGTGATCACTTTTATCGCATCGCTTGATTGCACGGTGGCAATCGCGTTACCCGCATAAATTGGACGCTTGAACGTGTCCGCACTAACGACGCTGATAATGTCAGAGATTTGCGCTACATCGAGTAACGCCGCAACCCGTGGCATGAAGTTTTTACCGGTCGTCGTGGCTGGTGCCAAGATGTGCGTGTAGTTGTTGCCAATTTCAGCAACAAGTTCGCCAAGATTTTCAGCTAAAAAGTGCGCGTATACAGCGTTATCCGCTAATAATACTTTGCTCACTCCAGCCGCTTGTGCCACTTCATCAGCAACCGCTTGACACTGATAGCCAGCAACCAACACGGTGACGTCGCCGCCAATTTGGGTCGCTGCCGTAAGGGTTTTTAAGGTGGCCGCGTTTAAGCGTGCGTTATCATGTTCGGCAATGACAAGAATACTCATAGCACTTTTGCCTCATTCTTTAATTTATCAACCAACTCCGCGACATCGGCAACTTTCACGCCGGCGCTCCGCTCTGCAGGTGCTTCCACCTTCACGACCTTCACTGTGCGTGCCACAGTAACGCCCAACTCGGCTGGAGTGGTAACGTCAAGCGGCTTTTTCTTGGCCTTCATAATGTTTGGCAAGGATGCATACCGTGGTTCGTTCAAGCGTAGGTCGGTGGTAACAATGGCAGGGAGTTGCAACTGCACAGTTTGTAGACCGCCATCGACTTCACGGGTCACGCTAACAGTGCCGTCTTCCACGGACACTTTTGACGCAAAAGTACCCTGTGGCATACCCGTCAATGCGCCCAACATTTGGCCGGTTTGGTTGTTATCGGAATCGATGGCTTGTTTGCCCAAAATAACCAATTGGGGTTCTTCTTTTGCAACCACCGCCTGCAACAACTTAGCCACGGCTAAGGAGTCTGGCATCTCATCGGTTTCTACGTGAATAGCGCGATCAGCGCCTAGTGCGAGTGCCGTACGGAGTTGTTCTTGCACCGCTTTTGGGCCAATGCTCACTACCACGACCTCGTTGGCTATCCCTTTCTCTTTCAAACGAACGGCTTCTTCAACCGCAATTTCACAGAACGGGTTCAGGGCCATTTTCACGTTAGCGAGATCAACGTCGGATTGGTCCGCTTTCACGCGCACCTTCACGTTGTAATCAATGACGCGTTTGACCGCCACTAATACTTTCATGTTGTCGTTCCTGTTGTTTAAAGTTCTGTTCAGAGGTTTTAACACGCAGCAAGATTAACATTTTTCGCAACAAAAATGGTACTCTTATAGACGTTTTTATTGATGCACCTACCGAATTTCATGTTGTTATAGGCTTTTCTCATGCACGGCAAACTCTCTGAAAGTGATATTCACCAACTACGCACGGCGCTAGGTCAACGGGAACAGCGATTACGCTATCTGGTGCAACTGGCCCGGCAAGCGTCCCCCAGTGCCGCGTTGCGCAGTGCTGACAATGAAGTATTTGGCTGTGAAGCGCGGGTGTGGCTCAAAGCGGTATGGCTAGCGGACAAGCTGCAGTTAGCGTGTGATAGTGAATCGCGCACCGTGTTGGGCCTGCTACAATTGCTTTCAAGCGCCCTGCAAGGCGCCAGCCGCGACCAAGTACGGCAGTTTGACCTTGAGGCTTATTTCCACGCATTAGGGTTAGCTGATTTGATCACCAGTTCACGTCGCAACGGTTTGCGTCACGTGGTGCAAGCCATTCAAGCGAGTGCTTAAGCACGGCTTGAACGAGCGAGCTTCTGCAGTAATAACGCCACTGCATGCATGGCAAAGGTGGCAGTCACAGGCATTGCGGCACCAAAGCCAGTGGCACAATTCATGCGCATACTCCCCGCCCCCGATTTTTGATGGCTCCATTCACCATCGGGGGTAGGATAACGTAACTGCTCGGTCGAATAAACGGCCGTAACGCCAAAGCTCCGCTGTGGATTTTTCGAAAAATTGTAGTTACGCCGCAGTAACGAGCGCACTTTCGCTAACAACGGATCTTGGGTCGCTTTGGCTAAATCAGTTGCCGTCACTTGGTTGGGGTCGACCTGCCCACCAGCGCCGCCACAAGTAACCAGCGGCACTTTGTGACGCTTACACCACGCGATCAGCGCTGCTTTAACGGGCACACTATCAATGGCGTCCAACACGGCCGTTACTGGCGGCGCTAAGTATTCAGTAAGATTATCTACTGTCAAGAAGTCATCAATAGTATTTATAGTGCAATCAGGATTAATGTCTTTAACCCGGGCTGCGAGGACCTCAGTTTTCAGCTGACCTATGGTGCTCGTCAACGCCGGCAACTGCCGGTTGATGTTCGTGACACACACATCGTCGAGATCAATCAGGGTTAACCCCATCACGCCCGACCGAGCTAATGCTTCTACTGCCCATGAACCGACGCCACCTAAACCAATCACGGCGACATGCTGTTGCGCAAATGCCGTGGCTGCGGTGGTTCCATAGACCCGCTGAATACCACCAAAACGCTCTGTTGTTTTCACCTTGTTCTTGGCCTCGTACTACACACTAAACGGATACGCTATCGGTGGATGACACTCATAATCATGCACGGCAAAATCATTTACAGTGACCCAAGTTTCTAGGTCTTCCAGCGTGCGAATTGCTGGATTTATTTCCAGCCGTGGTGATGGGAAAGGCTCACGCTTGAGCTGCACATCACGCATTAATTCTAATTGATCTTCGTAAATGTGTGCATTCACAATTTTGTGGTAAGCAGTACCCGCCTTGTGGCCAGTGATTTGCGCCATCAACGCTAAGAAGACAAACACTTGCACTTGGTTGAAGTTCAAGCCGAGCGGAACATCACACGAGCGTTGATAACTGGTTAAATACAGCGTGTCGCCTAACAATGAGAAGTTGTGGGTATGCATGCATGGCCGCAAGCAGCCTAAATGAAACTCCCCTGGGTTATAAAAGGTAATAATTTCACCGCGGTCATCGATGCCACGGCTGAGATTATCCACTACTTTGCGGAGCTGATCGACGGTACCGCCATCGGGCTTTGCCCACGCTCGCCCTTGGACGCCATACACCCGCCCCATATCGTCGGTTCCTTTGCGATGAGGATTGGCCAACCAGGCCTCGTTCTGGTTCGCATTGGCATCCCACGTGGGGGTTCCGAGCGCGCGAAAATCAGCCGCGTTATCATAGCCACGAATGTAGCCTAATAGCTCAGCAATAGCTGCTTTCCAATAACTTTTACGGGTGGTGATAAGCGGGAATTCATTGCGATCCACACGATATTCAAGGTCTGCATTAATCACCGTCAAACAGCGTTTGCCGGTGCGCTCATTACGAACCCAGACGCCTTCATCAACAATGCGCTGACACAGTTCTAAGTATTGTTTCACGCCGCCGTTCCTTGTTGTTTATGGTGCTTAGAATAGGCAACGATCATCAGCATTAGGCCAATCACAATCATTGGCATCGACAACCATTGCCCCATCGACCAGCCAAACGCCAACAACCCTAAATGGCTGTCTGGCTCACGTGCATATTCCACCACAAATCGGGCAATGCCGTAACCCATTAGGAACAACCCGCCGATACTGCCAACGGGGCGAGGCTTGCGACTGTATAGGGCTAACACCACAAACAATACCAACCCTTCGAGGAGCGCTTGGTACAGCTGTGATGGATGCCGGGGCAGGTTGCCAGCCGCGGGGAAAATCATGGCCCAAGGGACATCAGTGACGCGCCCCCACAATTCACCATTAATAAAATTACCAATGCGGCCAGCCCCTAAGCCGATCGGCACTAGCGGTGCCACAAAATCACCAACAGCTAACAGTGAGCGCTTACTGCGCCACGCAAAAATCCATAACACGGTAATCACGCCGAGAAGGCCACCGTGGAACGACATGCCACCACTGGTGATATCGAACAGATAGAGGGGATGCGCAAGGAAATACTGCCATTGATAGAACAGCACATAGCCAACACGGCCACCGACAATGACGCCGATAAAGGCCCAGAACAACAGATCGCTGAAGTTTTTCTCGGTCCACCCTTGCGCGGCGTAATGGGGTTGACGGCATTGACGATTCCCCCACCACCAGGCAAACAGAAACCCGACCAGATACATCAAGCCATACCAGCGTAGATCGAGCGGTCCGATACTGATAATGATCGGGTTAATATTGGGATGGACAAGATAGTTTGTTGGCATGATTTATCCTATAACCAGTTTCAGCGATAAAATAACTAACAATATGGCGAAACCACGTTGCAAATGGTTCACCGGTAATTGTTGCGTCAGGTAAGCACCCAGCGGTGCAAACAGGATAGAGGTCATGGAGATAGCTATCCACGCCGGCCCATGGACATAACCGAATAAGCTGTCTACGCCAGTTTGCTGCTGCCCGAGCAGTATGTAAGTGATCACTCCGGCGACCCCAATACTTAAACTGCCCACTGAGGATACCGCAATTGCCTGGCGGATGGGAACGTGGAGACGTTGTAGCAATGGCACGGTCAGTGACCCACCACCAATACCAACCAGCCCCGACAAGGTGCCCATACCTGCACTTATTAGCGCAATTAAACGTTTCGAAACGTGGGTAAGTGGTGCTCCGCTGCGCTGTGGCACCAACATCCGCACGGCTAATAGCAATAACACCACCGCCAGCAACCGTTGTAGCCACTGCGGGTTCATCTGCGTCGCCAGCCATGCACCCAGCGTAGCACCAACCATCAAGCCCGGCACTAAACGGCGCACCCAAAAGAAACTGACTTGACCGTGGCGTAAATGTGAACGCGTGGAGCTTAAGGTTGTCATGACAATGGTTCCAAGCGAGGTGGCTACCGCCATTTGCACGACTAATTCGTGCGGCACCCCCAGTATGGGTAACAGATAAATAAGCAGGGGAACAATGACTAAGCCACCGCCAATACCTAACATTCCTGCCAGTAAACCGGCGCACGCTCCGCCCCCTAAACACCACAACCAGCCCGTTAAGAGCACATCAACTCCTTCTGTTATTTGCTAGGAACCAGCTCGGACGAAACCGCCTAAACCAGCATTTTCAAGTGCTAACACCACGATCTGATGCACTTCTTCAGCGGTCCGAGCACGTAACGCTCGAACCAGCACATCATCCAGATCGGCTGCCGCTAAATGACGAATAATCCAGCGGATTCGATCCACATTATAGCTATTCATACTTAAATGACGGTAACCCATTGCGATCAACAGCATAGCCCCGCTAGGCTCACCAGCCAGTTCGCCACACACAGAGACTGGTTTGCCTAATGCCTGACAACGGTCAAATATCGCTTTGAGTGCATGCAGTACGCCAGGATGGAGCGCATCATACATATTAGCAACGCGCGCGTTGTTGCGATCAACAGCCAGCAGATACTGCGTTAAATCGTTGGTACCTATAGAAAAGAAATCAACTTTACTGGCAATGTTTTGCAGCTGGTAAATCACCCCAGGTACTTCAATCATAACCCCAATTTTCGGTAGTTGTAGCCGCTCTTCACCAAGTTCTTCCGACACCTCATGGAAGGCCTGGTGAATTAAACGGATAGATTCATCCACCTCTTCAGCGCTGGTAATCATAGGCAGCAGAATATGCAAATTATTGCAGTCTAATGAGGCCCGCAGCATGGCACGAATTTGTACGAGGAAAATTTCAGGATGGTCGAGTGTCAAGCGGATCCCACGCCAGCCCAGGAACGGATTTTCCTCATGTAAGCGCAAATACGGCAATGGTTTATCGCCACCCACATCCAACGTACGCATAATAACTGGCGACCCACAGAACTGCTGCAATACTTGGCGATAGATTTCTTCTTGCTCAGCTTCACTGGGTAATCGATCGCGCATCATAAATGGAATTTCGGTGCGGTACAGCCCGACCCCATGCACATCAAGATCGTTCAACCAACCGCGTTCAGTGTTGAGGCCTAGGTTCAAATCCAACTGGATCCGTACACCATCGGTGGTTTCGATAGGTAGGCCGCGCGCACTCATAATCTTTTGCCGCAGCACCAACTCTTCATCGGCAAGCAGGCGATACTCGTTCTCTACTTGTAGCGGTGGGTTAATAAACACATCGCCCACGTAGCCATCGACCACTAGCAGTTCACCGTTTACATCACTAAGCTGCACATTGTCAGCGCCCAAAACGGCTGGAATGCCCATGCTGCGCGCCAAAATAGCCGCGTGTGAGTTACTGGAACCACGGAGTGAGACAATGCCTAAAAATTCTGTATGGGGTAACTCGGCCAACATGGTGGGGGTGACTTCATCGGCCACCAAAATACATTGTGGCGGCGGGTTTAAGCGCCGTGTTTCGCGATGTTGCAAATGCGCAAGGATGCGATTCCCCAGATCTCGGACATCACTGGCGCGTTCACGTATATATTCGTCATCGAGATTTTCAAACTGAGTGACCAACCGCTCCACCACAACTTTTAATGCGGTTTGTGCGCGCCAGCCTTCGTTAATTTCTTTTTCAACATCCTTACCCAGACTAGCCGAATCGATCATCGCGTGGTAGGCATCGAAAATGGCAAGCGTCTCTTCAGCGACTTGCCCTCGCATGCTGGCACTGATGGTGTTGAGTTCTTGCTTAGTGCGCGCCACGGCCGCACGAAACGCGCGGATCTCATGTTCCGGCATATCGGTACGCTTGGCAACCACTTCACTTAAGCGAGCCGGTGGCGACAACACCAAGGCTTCACCAATGGCGACACCGGGCGCTGCGGGGACACCCTTGAGCGTATGTAGTGTGGATTTCGGTTGGGTTAAGCGCAATATACCTTTGGCGTCGGCGTGGGCAATAACCACCGCTAACTGTGCCGCCAAGGTCATGATGAACGCTTCTTCATCACGGGTAAACGCGCGCTCTTGCGCTTGCTGCACCACCAACACCCCAAACAAGCGGCGGCGATGGATGAGCGGTGTGGCTAACATCGCTTTATAACGTTGTTCGTCGACTTGCTTCAGTTTGTAGAACGACGGATGTTCGGGTGCGTTGGGGATATTCAGCGGCTCCTCACGGAACGCAGCCATACTGATCACCCCTTCCCCGAACGGAACATAAATAGGTTTTTTTGATTTTACTTCAAGGCCATCGGTGGCGGCTAACACGAACTGCTGCTGGTCGTGGTTGGCCAAATACACCGTACAAGAATCCGTGACCAGCGCTTCCTTTACTTGGCGCACCATGGTCTGCAACGCCACATTAAAATCGGGCGCTTGGTTCACGGCTTCAACAATACGTTGTAATACTCGCAGCATACACGGCCTTGATTAGGAATTGCGGCGACGACGAGCTGGTCGTGACCGACGAGCCATAGCGCTGAGCACCATGGGCGAAAATTCCTTCAACACTCGCCGATATACTTCCCGTTTGAACGACACCACTTGCCGGACTGGGTACCAATAACTTACCCAACGCCAGTCATCAAACTCTGGATGCATGGAATGCATCACATTCACATCTTTCTCACTGCATTTTAACCGCAGCAAGAACCACTTCTGCTTTTGACCAATACAGGTTGGTCGTTGTTCGCGTCGCACCAACCGCTTCGGTAAACGATAACGTAGCCAATTACGGCTGGTGTAAATAATTTCGACTTGCTCAGGTTTTAAGCCAACCTCTTCCCATAGTTCTCGATACATGGCTTGTTCTGGGGTCTCGCCCACATCAATTCCGCCCTGCGGAAATTGCCAACTATGTTGTCCAAACCGACGCGCCCAAAACACCTGTCCTTGCTCGTTACAGATAATGATTCCCACATTGGCTCGGAATCCCTCTGCGTCAATCACTCGAGCGCCCTCATAAATTCGACATCTGGCTAGGATTTTTCCATAATCCCGACATGAATGAAAGGATTAATCCATATTGGTGGAGCTAAATGTGCAACTGAGCCAGCTGTTTGAACGCGCTAGTGCCCTCGCTGGGTATCGCTTTATTGATGTTGCGACCGTACTGGGTATGGCCGTACCTGAAAACTTGCGGCGAAACAAAGGCTGGGTGGGGCAGCTGTTAGAGGCAGCACTTGGTGCTAGCGCGGGCTCGCAAGCCCTGCAAGATTTTCCCGAACTTGGGGTCGAGTTAAAAACTATTCCGCTCGATGCCAACGGCAAACCGTTAGAAACCACCTTTGTATGCACAACCCCCTTACTTGATGTCCACCAGCTCACCTGGGAAACCAGCAATGTGCGTAATAAATTACAATGTGTGCTATGGATCCCCGTCGATGGCCGCCGTGAGGTGCCGCTCGCTGAACGCCGTATTGGTACCGCCTTTTTATGGCAGCCAACAGCCGCGCAGGATGCCCAACTTAAGGCCGATTGGCAGGAACATATGGATAAAATCGCCTTGGGTGAGGTGGAGCACATTACCGCGCATCAAGGGGAAGTGTTACAGCTGCGTCCCAAAGCAGCTCATAGCCGGGTACTCACCGATGCTATTGGCCCTGATGGACGCATTATACAAACCTTACCGCGCGGGTTTTATCTGAAAACATCGTTTACTGCACAGATCATTGCCCAAGCCTTCCCCACCAGCCATTTTGAGGTGAGCCATGCACCCATCAGCCGATGAGCGCGTGGTTTATGTGCAACCCTTTACCCGTGCGTACGCGTTATTCTTTTGCTGGTTCGGTGTGTTGGTCTTTGCCGTCACCATGTTTTTGTGGCTGACTGCCACAGCACTGGCACCAGCCGCGTATGGGCTACTCGGGCTCACCAGCGCTGCCTTGCTGTTACTCGGCTGCGCTAAGCTGATGGAGCCGCCCATCAGCATCGCTATTACCCCCACGACCATCACCTACCTCCATCGTCGTGGTAGCTGGGTTATCGCGTGGGACAATGTGATGCGCTATGGGGTGCCCCAATTACATCGCGGCATGGGGTATGATACCTTGCCCTATTTAGGCATCCGGCTACGCGATATTGAGCCATTACTGAGTACCATCACGCCACGCCTCGCTGTCCATTTGTTACGCGAACAACGCCATTTAATTGTCACGGCACTACGTTATGAAAAGCCAGATTTAGGGGATTACACGCCTTACTTTGAAGTGCCCGACCGCTATGTGGCCGAATCCGGCACAATTTATTACGGTGTCCAAGCCATGTTCGCAAAAAGATGTGAACACTTTCGCGAATTATTGGGGTATGATTTAGTGTTATCGGCAACCACATTAGACCGTGATTTAGACGCTTTTATCAGCTGGTTGCAGAAGCTCGAAAGGAACCGTAGACCGACGCTGCCGATAGCTTCTGAACCCAAGAATGAGTAATAACACTATGCAAACACTAGGTTGGCGGGAATGGGGAGCACTCCCTGAGCTTGGCATTCAAGCCATTAAAATGAAAGTAGATACGGGCGCGCGCACCTCGTGTTTGCACGCTTTCAAGTTGGAACCTTTTGACAAGGACGGGGAAGCTTGGATCCGCATTTGGTTACATCCTGAGCAAAACTCACTACGTGAGCAAGTGTGTGAAGCGAGAATACACGATCAACGCGAAGTCACCGATTCAGGCGGTCATACTGAACTACGATATGTTATTCTATCGACTCTTGTCTTAGGGGATGTTGCAAAGCCAATTGAATTGACGCTAACCAACCGCGACACCATGAAGTTTCGGATGTTGTTAGGGCGGCAAGCCATGCGTCAACATTTCATTGTCGACCCCAATCAATCTTATTTACTTGGCCAGCCTGGAGCCGTCGCATGAGAATTGCAATTTTATCGCGCAACCCACGTCTGTACTCTACTCGTCGCTTAGTAGAGGCAGGCGAAGCACGGGGACATATTGTCGATGTTTTGGATCCGCTGCGTTGTTACATGAATATCAACGCCCGGGAGTCATCGATTCACATGAAGGGGAAAGACCTTCCGCAATATGATGCAGTTATTCCGCGGATCGGGGCTTCCATTACGTTCTTCGGGACAGCGGTATTACGGCAATTTGAAATGATTGGCACCTACCCGTTAAATGAGTCTGTTGCCATTTCCCGCAGCCGCGACAAGCTGCGCTCTCTGCAACTGCTAAGTCGCAAAGGAATTGGCCTGCCGACTACTGGTTTTGCTAGCCAACCGCAGGATATTCCCGACTTGATTGAAATGGTGGGCGGTGCCCCCTTGGTGATTAAGTTGCTCGAAGGCACCCAAGGGATTGGTGTCGTTCTCGCCGAAACTCGACAGGCGGCTGAGAGCGTTATCGAAGCCTTTATGGGGCTGGAATCGCACATTATGGTGCAGGAATATATTAAGGAAGCTGGTGGTGCTGATATTCGTTGCTTTGTGATCGGCGATAAAGTCATTGCGGCAATGAAACGGCAAGCCAAGGCTGGTGAGTTCCGCTCGAATTTACATCGTGGTGGTACGGCCAGTTTAGTGAAACTAACACCAGCCGAGCGCGCTACGGCAATCAAAGCAGCCAAAACCATGGGGTTAAATGTAGCCGGGGTTGATATTTTACGCTCAAACCATGGCCCTTTGGTGATGGAAGTGAATTCCTCGCCTGGTCTTGAAGGTATTGAAGGCGCGACCGGTAAAGACGTCGCCGACCAGATCATTAGCTTTATTGAGAAAAACGCTAAAGCGAACAAAACGCGCACCAAAGGCAGAGGATAAACTCGGTATGAAACACCGCTCCTACCAACTGGCGAATCAGCGCATCGCGCCTGGCTCGCGCCATAGCGTAAAAATTCCCGCGGCGCGGCTGTACAACGATACCCCCATGGATTTGCATGCAGAGGTGTTTCATGGGGTAAAACCGGGGCCAACCTTATTGGTGTGTGCGGCGATTCACGGCGACGAACTCAATGGTATTGAAGTGTGCCGTCGGTTAATGAATGAGTTGGATCCGCTACAGCTTACTGGCACCGTGATTATTGTCCCCATCGTGAATGTCTACGGATTTATTCACCAATCCCGTTATTTGCCCGACCGGCGTGATTTAAACCGCTGTTTCCCTGGATCGGAACGGGGCGCATTAGGTAGCCGTCTCGCTTATTTATTTAACGAAACCCTCGTGCAAAACGCCACCCATATTATTGACTTGCATACTGGCGCTATTCATCGCACCAATCTACCACAAATTCGGGTGGATACCGACAACGCGGACGCCTTAGCCATGGCTGAAGCCTTCGGTACCCCGGTAATCTTGCACAGTAAAGAGCGTGATGGTTCGTTACGAGCGCTAGCCTCTGAACTTGGGATCCCGCTTATTCTGTATGAAGCCGGAGAAGCCTTGCGCTTCGACTACCCTGCCATTAAAGCAGGTGTGACTGGGGTGATAAATGTGATGAAAAGCTTGAAAATGCTCAAAGGACGGCGTACTCGGAAAAAAGTAAAACCTGTTATTGCCCATCGCAGTGCCTGGATCCGCAACGAATATGATGGGTTGGTGTTACCCAAAGTCGAATTAGGGCAAACCATTAATAAAGGTCAAGTGGTTGCACAAACCGTCAACCCACATGGTGACGAAGTCCATGCCATTAAAAGCCCATACCATGGTATCGTGATAGGGATTAGTAATATTCCTGTCGCCAACGAAGGCGAAGCCTTGTTTAACGTTGCCCAATTTAACGGTGAACGCATTGAGTCGGCGAGTGAAAATGTTGATGTCTTTGTTGAGGCATACCAATTAAAGCCGATTTAACACGTCACTTTAACTTGTGGAGAATTCGCTGTTGAAACATTTAAGTCTGCCATCTCAATTGGTACTGCGCCATCACGAGCGCTTCACCCAACACACGCTGTTAGTGGTCAATGCTCCCGACCCAGAAATTGCCGACCATTTGCCTGTCGTTGCGCATTGGCAGTGGCATGAGGGTTATGCCAGTCGCTGGCAACATCAACAACATGAAGTCGCCCACCATTTTGGCGTTGCACCACCAACTACTACTACCGCGCAAGCTGCGTTAGTCTGGCTGCCCAAAGAAAAACCGCTGACGAATTATATTCTCGATGCCCTGCGCAGTATCTTGCCACAAGGCGCCCCCATCTGGTTGGTGGGTGAAAATCGCGGTGGTATTAAAAGTATTCACAAGCAATTCACCACTGCGGTTAGCCCTGCCCAGAAAGTTGCGATCGGCAATCATTCACTGCTGATTTGTACACGTGTTGCCGAACCCAATCCGGCGTTTAATTATCAGGATTATTTCGAATATTGTGACCTCCCTCAACCGGGGCAAGCCACACCGCTAAAACTCGCCAGTTTACCGGGTGTGTTTGCCTTTCCCAGCATTGATCAAGGCAGTGAGATGCTGTTGGAGCATCTGCCCCATTGGCACCAAGGTGAGGTTTTAGATTTTGCCTGTGGTCATGGCGTGCTCGGTGCCTGGCTGAACCGACAGGCACCTGAGCTCAAGGTCACCTACCTTGATGTGAGTGCCCTTGCCTTAGCCGCTACTGAACGCACGTTAGCGTTAAATCACCTGACCGGTACTTGTATTGCGAGTGAAGGTTTGCAAGCCTCGTTAGGGCAATTTGATTATGTCGTCAGCCACCCACCGTTTCATACGGGGGTGGCGACTGATTACATGATTGGCCAGCAATTTTTGCAGCAGGTCAGTCAGCATTTGCGCCACCGCGGTGAACTATGGCTGGTTGCCAACCGCTTTTTGCCGTGGCCAGAATTAATCGAACAAGCATTTGGGCACTGTGACCGCATTGCCGATGATAATAAATTTGCGGTATATCGTGCCACCCGTACCTAGGGGATAGCTCGTAAGCTGTTATGTTGAGATTTAGAGTCAGTTCCATCAAACGCAGTGTCACCGGCCTCGTGATTCTAATCACGACGGTGCTGGTTGGCTTGTCGTGTGTGGTCGTGAGTTTAAGCTTCATCAATAACATCTATGAGCGCTCGTTGAACATTACTGACCAGACCGCCAAGCTCATTGCCAATTATAGTGCTCCTTTTATGGTTTATATCCAGGCGGATAACGCCAGCCGCTGGCTACAAACCTTTCAAGCGATCGAGGGCGTCCTCCATATTCACTTGTACCGCTATGAGCAAAGTGACGATACCCTGCATTTTCTCGCGAGCTACTACAACAGCAAGGAAGCACCGATTCCAGTGCGCTTTGATCGGGTACAGGAACTGCAACAAGCGGTCATGACGGAATCCTATATCGAAGCAGCACACGCGGTGAAACTCCAAGATTCGCTACAAGGTTATGTGTATGTTCGGATTTCTCGGGCAGCGTATGACAATGCCCGTTCATTGTCGTTGCTGCTCAGCTTTTTCGTTACCACGGCCAGCTTAATCCTGAGTTGGGTTATGTCGCTGTGGCTGCGACGCATCATTACGCGGCCGCTGGATTACATGGTTGATCGCATTCAGGACATTGCGCGGTACAACCACTACAGCAAAACCTTGGAAGACTTCGATTTACTTGAGCTCGACCGCGTTGCCCACGCGTTTAATTCGTTGTTGCACCGCATTCAACAGCATATTCACCGGCAGCGAATAGCCGAACAGCAGGCGAGTGAATTAAACGCCGAGTTGGAACTACAAGTCGAGCAACGTACCGAACAGTGGAAGCGCTCTATTGCTGATTTACAAGCAGCACTGGATACCGCCCATCAATATCACAATGAGCTGGTCGAAGCGAAGCGGATGAAAAGCCTCACCGTGTTAGTGGCGGGGATCGCCCACGAGGTCAACACACCAGTAGGATTGGTAGTTACTTCTACGTCACTGCTGCAAGACAACTTAGCGGCATTGAAGAAAAAGTTTTATGACAAATCACTGACCAGTAAAGAGTTTGAGCGTTATCTTAATTCGTTCGAAGAAAATATTGACTTAATTGTCCGCAATATCGAGCGAACCGTGAATTTGATCAGCCGTTTTCGCCGGCTATCAATGGATCAAATTGATGTCCAAGAACGTATGGTCAAGCTGCATAAGTTTTGGTTGGACATTGTACAATCGGTCACCAAAAGTTATCCTGAGTTAGCGCAGGTTGATATTCAAACTCACATTGCTGATGACTTGACCGTGATTGTCGCGGCGACCCCATTAGAGCAAGTGCTCACTCAGTTGCTGCAAAACACTATGCAACATGCGTTTGCCCAAGCTGAGCATCCGCAAATCACCTTAGCAATAAATTTTACCCCCAACGAAGAAGACCCTACGCGGGGTGAATTGACCATTGTGTATCGTGACAACGGGGATGGGATTCCAGCTGAAATTCGTAGCGAAGTATTTACGCCATTCGTCACTACTAAGCGCTTTATGGGCTCGCCAGGACTGGGGTTGCACTATGTTTTCAACTTGGTGTCAGTGCTGCTGCATGGGCATATTAGACATCACAGTGAAGAAGGTTTGGGGACCGAATTTCACTTGACCATACCCGTCCGGCGTGCCCCCTTCGCACTGTAAACTTTTTATCAAAGGTTGCAGGTTACGCCTGCTATATATAAAATCACATGCTAAACTATCACTTTTCACCAAATTTCAACACTTGTTATCGTATTCTCTGAACTTTCGGAACCTTATATGAGCGCCAGATTATTAATCGTCGAAGATGAAGTCGTAACACGGAATACCCTCACGCGACTGTTTCAACAAGAGGGATACGATGTTTTCGATGCCGCTGACGGCATGCAAATGCAACGGATCATGGCTCGTCAACAAATTGACTTGGTCATTATGGACGTGAACTTACCGGGTAAAAGTGGCCTTGAACTTGCTGAAAAATTACGCGAGAACGAAAATATTGGCTTAGTGTTTTTAACCGGCCGCGATGCTGATGAAGACCGCTTATTAGCGCTTGAACTCGGTGCCGATGACTATTTGATCAAACCATATAATCCCAAAGAGTTGATTATTCGGGTACGTAACCTCTACCGCCGCATTGAAGTGCTGAAAAGCCAACA
Organism: Pseudidiomarina indica; assembly: GCA_029279945.1. Classification (GTDB taxonomy): domain Bacteria; phylum Pseudomonadota; class Gammaproteobacteria; order Enterobacterales; family Alteromonadaceae; genus Pseudidiomarina; species Pseudidiomarina indica_A. The sequence continues at coordinate 69,291 of JAJUHK010000009.1, forward strand.
GCAAAGTATTGGGCATGACAGTGTGGTCTATGAATTCAATGGCTGGCGCTTAGAAAGTGATAGCCGTTGCTTATTCTCACCCGATGGGAAAATGTTTCGGTTACCGAAAAGTGAATATCGAGCGATGGAATTATTTTTGAGCAACCCCGGCAAAATTCTAGACCGGGAAACATTGGTCAAGAAAATGCTCGATCGGGAATTACGCCCCAACGATCGGACGGTAGACGTGGCTATTCGCCGTATCCGTCGTCACTTTGAGGCGTCACCTGATTCACCCAACCTCATCACCACAATTCATGGTGAAGGCTATCGGTTTGTCGGCGACGTGACCATTCGTCACTTAGAACAGCCGTCATTAAACAGCCCGGATCTTTAACCAACGTTTGAGCTGATGCTGATGCAGTGGGACTTCAAGCACCCACTGCTCCAGCAAATCATCGATTTCATCCCATTGCCAAGCGTCACATTCAACATGCTCCATGGGTTTGGCGAGCTGAGATAACCCAACCGAACGACAGGCTCCCTTGATTTGATGAGCCTGACGCCGCGTGTCTTCTTCATTACGTTTGGCCACGACATTTTGCAGATGGTCAATGTAGCCGCCGATGTTATCAGCAAAGGTTGCATACATTTCCTCAACACCTGTTGGGCCTAACAACTCTAAAAACTGTTCTAACAACTGTTCATCTAACATGCTGGCTACCTCGTCCTTGCTTTTTTATCCATAAAAATCGATTTGTACAATCGGATTTTTGCCCTTGGGTTATAAACCTTGTCTGGCAAACTACCGTATTGAGAATAATTCTTGTATACTAACGCCCCCTTTGTCAGGGACTCGTTTATTTACCGATTGGAGTTGTATTAGCATGTCAACTGCTACCCCAACAATAATGCCCGATATTGCCAATCAAACCAGTGCTCAAACTGAAGGCACCCTTGATTGGGTTGGCATGAGCAATATTGAGATGCCACTAGTGGTCGGTGCTGCGCACGAACCTGAGCGCCCCGTGAGTGCTCACGTTGACGCATTCGTCAACCTCACAGACCCGAAAGCGAAAGGCATCCATATGTCACGCTTATACTTGTTGCTGGAAGAGCTTTCCAACAATGACGTGCTGAACCACCAGTCGCTAAAAAAGCTATTGCATGACTTTATAGATAGTCACGAAGGGCTTTCAGATCAAGCGTACGTCCGTTTTAGCTTTGACTATCACCTACGCCGCAAGTCGCTGATTAGTAAAAAACAGGGCTGGAAAGCCTATCCAGTAACAGTGACTGGGCGCTACGATAATGGTCAGCTGATGCTCGAGTTGGGTGTTGAAGTACCCTATTCCAGCACCTGTCCTTGTTCTGCAGCCCTTGCCCGTCAATTGATTCAGGATGCGTTTGCTGCTCAGTTCGGTACCGATGCCGAGGTGGATGCTGAAATGGTACACCGTTGGTTAGGTACCACGCAAGGGATAGTCGCGACCCCGCACAGCCAGCGTTCGGTGGCGCAAGTAAAAGTGATTATGGGTAGTGATACCACTGAACTGCCCATCAGCTTGTTGATCGACGCCATCGAAGATTCATTGAAAACACCAGTGCAAGCAGCTGTTAAACGTGAAGATGAGCAAGAGTTCGCCCGTTTGAATGGTCAGAACCTGATGTTTTGTGAAGATGCGGCACGCCGTTTGCAACATACCTTAAATGGCTTACCGCAATATTCCGACTTCTGGATTCGCGTGAATCATTATGAATCCTTGCATGCCCATGATGCGGTGAGCATCACCACTAAAGGCGTGCCTGGCGGTTATAAAGCTTAACCAATTTATCGACCTCCCAATCCGGCTGCGGTATACTTTGCAGCCGGATTTTTCGTTTTAGAACATATTAAAACCCTACATGAGAATGGTATGGAACCGATTGACATTGTTGGCATTGGCAACGCGTTGGTTGACCAAGAATTTGAAGTCACTGATGAGTTTTTGCAGCAACACCGCATTGAAAAAGGTCTAATGACTCTCATTGAAGACGAAGACCAAGAGCGCCTCATTCAATTACTCAGCCAACAGGGCGAATTAAAGAAGCAATCCGGTGGCGGTTCTGCGGCCAACACATTGGTTGGGTTTGCACAGTTTGGCGGAAAAGCTTTTTATTGCTGCAAAGTTGCTGATGACCAAGCCGGTCAATTCTATTGCGACGATCTTCAACGCGTTGGCATTACCACCAGTATCGGCCATAAAAAGCATCAGGGTAAAACTGGTCGTTGCCTCGTTATGGTGACTGCCGATGCTGAACGTTCGATGCGAACCTACCTCGGGATCACTGCTGATTTATCGGTGGATGAACTAGATGAAGAAGCGATTGCGCGTGCCAAGTATTTGTACATTGAAGGGTATCTCGTGACCTCCCCAATTGCACGCCAAGCTATTGTACGCGCAAAGGAGATCGCTCGTGCTAACGGCACTAAAATTGCTGTCACCTGCTCCGATCCGGCCATGGTAAAATATTTTCGGGATGGGATTGAACTGGTCCTTGACGGTGGAGTTGATGTACTGTTCTGTAACGAAGAAGAAGGCAAGATACTCACGGGTACGGATGATGCCCAAGAGACGTTACAACGTTTACAGCAACGAGCCAAGCTGGTGGCCTTAACGCTAGGCAAAAATGGTGCATTACTGGGGAATGGCGAGCGCCAAGTGGCAGTGCCTGGCGTCAAAGTGAAGGCTATTGATACCAACGGCGCCGGTGATATGTTCGCCGGAGCCATGATGTTTGGGCTTATTCGCAATTATTCCTTGGCTGCATGCGGGTTATTGGCCAGCCATGCAGCTGCCGAAGTCGTCGCCAATTTTGGCCCGCGGTTAAGCCGCGATAAACAACAGCAATTGCTCATCAAGTTACAACATGAGCCAGAATTTAAGCTGTCATCAACGAATTAAGAGGTTGTTATGCAAGATTATAAAGTCGCAGATATAAGTTTGGCTGAATGGGGGCGTAAAGAAATCGCCATCGCCGAATCTGAAATGCCCGCGTTGATGGCTATTCGTCGTAAATATGCGGCGAGTAAACCACTGGCTGGTGCGCGTATTATTGGCTGTATTCACATGACGATTCAAACCGCCGTACTCATTGAAACACTGATTGAGTTAGGCGCGGAAGTACGCTGGTCATCGTGCAATATTTTCTCAACGCAAGACCACGCTGCCGCAGCTATGGCTGCAGCAGGTGTGCCTGTGTTTGCGTGGAAAGGCGAAACCGAAGAAGAATATGTGTGGTGTTTAGAGCAAACATGCCATAAAGACGGTGAGTTGTGGGATGCCAACATGATTTTAGATGATGGCGGTGACTTAACCCTACTCATTCATGAACAATACCCACAAATGCTGGATAAAATTCACGGCATCACCGAAGAAACCACCACCGGTGTACACCGCTTGGTGGAGATGTTGAAAAAAGGCACCTTGAAAGTACCTGCTATCAACGTCAACGATTCAGTGACTAAGTCAAAGAACGACAATAAATATGGTTGCCGTCATTCACTCAACGATGCTATTAAACGCGCAACAGACCATTTACTCGCCGGTAAGAAAGCATTAGTGATTGGTTACGGTGACGTAGGTAAAGGCTCAGCTGCGAGTCTGCGCCAAGAAGGCATGATCGTCAAAGTAACAGAGATTGACCCAATTTGCGCAATGCAAGCCTGCATGGATGGCTACGAAGTCGTATCACCCTATCGGGACGGCATCAACACACAATCCGCTGACGGCATTAACCATGAGCTCTTGCAACAGACCGATTTAATTGTGACGGCAACAGGTAATGTGAACGTGTGCGACCGCTATATGTTGGCAGCATTAAAACCAACCGCTGTAGTATGTAACATTGGTCACTTCGATAACGAAATCGATACCAAGTTTATGCGTGACAACTGGCGCTGGGAAGAAGTTAAACCTCAAGTACACAAGATTTACCGGAGTGACGATGTAAGTGACTACTTACTGTTGTTATCTGAAGGGCGTTTGGTGAACTTAGGTAATGCTACCGGTCACCCAAGCCGCGTCATGGACGGTTCCTTTGCGAACCAAGTACTCGCTCAAATTCTTTTGTTCAGTGAGAAATTTGCAGACTTGCCAGCAGCAGAAAAAGCTGCGAAGCTACGCGTCGAAGTACTGCCCAAACAACTGGATGAAGAAGTTGCACGCTACATGGTTCAAGGCTTTGGCGGTGTTATTACACGCTTGACATCAGCGCAAGCGGAATACATCCATGTTGACGTTGATGGACCATTTAAAACGGATGACTATCGTTACTAACAAGTATGATTGAGTATCGCCACCTCACCCCAGCAGATTATGATGCCGTATTGGACTTAGGGAATCGTGTCCACGGCGATAACTATTTAACGCTGGAATCTATCGCCGATTATGACCGCCGTGGTCGTGTCGGCGAAGTAAACCTGAACTGGCTCGCTTTCTTAGATGGTGAGTTAGCGGGCATCCGCTTAACTTTTGCCCCCGGTCAATGGGAATTGGATGACCAATGCAGCCCTGACCAATGGCCCTTCCCCGCAGCGCAGCTGTGCTATTTTAAATGTGCCGCAGTAGCAGCCAATACACGGGGCATGGGAATCGGTCGTGGCTTGCTCAACCGCTCCATTGAAGAAGCGAAGAAACTGGGTTGCCGCGCAGGGTTAGCGCACATTTGGATGCAAAGCCCTGGCAACGCTGCATTTGAATATTTCTCGCATTGTGGCGGCCAACTGATTAAGGAACACCCCAACCGTTGGCACGAACTCTCCTTATATGAAGGGTATCACTGTCCAGTCTGTGATGGCGTTTGCTATTGCAGTGCCGCGGAGATGATTCTGATTTTCTAGCAGCTCGGCTGTGCCGGCCTGTAATACGGTTGGCACAGTGTTACAGACCGAATACCACTTTCTCGCTAGCGAGCATCCGCCCAATAAAACGCAAGATGATCCAGCCCAATAGCAAGGTGACCAGACTACTGATGGCCAGTGGTAGCCATTGAATCGCCTCACCCTTGATAATATCTAACAGCGCTTGGTGCTGACCTGTTACTGGTGTGTAATACAGCAGTGGGTTCTTGGTGTTGGTAAACTCCACCCCGAACACCACCATCATTGGCAGCATCAAGACAAAAGAAATATAGGTTTGGGCTTCTTTAAAGCTCTTTGCACGAAAGCTTACAAACAGCTGTAATGCAGTAGCAAGCAGTGCCAATGGCAGTAACATGGCGATCATCAAACACATATCGGCGGTGGTAATCACCACACTAATCCCAATTTCATGTAAGGGTAACAAGCGAAATACCCAAGGGATTAATACCACACTCAATAAGCCGCCTGCCATAGCGAAACAACTTGCAGCCAAGGCTTTGCCGAGAACCATTTGCTGTGTAGTCAGCGGTTGTGAGAGCAGTAATTCAAGTGAATTTCGTTCCCGTTCACCGGCGCTAATATCAATCGCCACGTTCATCCCCGAGAAGAAGACGGACATTAAGATAAAAATCATGGCGCTGCCCATAATCAACGCTGAACGCGATCCTTTCGTCGCGGTATCTTGGTTGACCACATCAATGGGTGAGATGACGCGCGGGTCGATCCCGCGCATTTGCAACCGGATATAGGCGATTTGCTGGCTATAGCCCTCCAACGCAGTCTCAATTCGGCGAATATCACTACGTTGTTTGGTGGAGCTAAAATCGGCCGTCAAGGTCACTGGGGTTGGTTGTGCTTGCGCAATATGGTTCGCCCAGTTCTCATCAATGGCCAAGGTGATGGGATGTTGCCCGGCCGGCCATGGTTTACTACGTTCAACAATACCACGCTGGGCAAGATAATCGACAAAAGCCGGAGCATGTTCCGCCCCCTTAATGTCGATTTCCACATCGCTGGGATCGGTCAACTGTGTGATCATAAAGAAAAATGCCACCGCCATTAGCAACGGCCCAAAGAACGCATAAGACATTGCAGCCATTACTGAACGTTTGTCCCGAATGGCATCCCGCAACTCTTTGCCAAACACAATACGGGTAGGATGTTGCGATACGAAACGTGACCATACACTCATGCCGCAATACCCTCATCGGTCCCAATAATTTTTACAAAGGCTTCTTCCAATGCGGTCTCACCGGTTAATGCGCAGAGCTCTTCTGTGGTACCTTGTGCCACCACTTTACCTTTAGCCACGACCACCACTTGGTCACATAGTGCAGCCACTTCTTGCATAACATGGCTGGAGAATAAAATACTTGTGCCTTGCTGCCGCAGTTCGCGTAACAGATCGCGTAAAATACGTGTACTCATGACATCTAATCCACGACTTGGCTCATCCAAAATCAAATGCTGCGGGCGGTGTACTATGGCTTGTGCTAAAGCTACTTTCATCCGCTGCCCTTGCGAAAATCCAGTGGCGCGACGGTCGGCAATGGCCAGCATATCTAAGCGTTCAAAAACCTGTTGCACAGCGACACTGGCGTCAGCACGAGTCATGCCATGTAAAGAGGCAAAGTACGCGACCTGTTCACGAGCAGTTAAACGTTCGTACAACCCGAACTTATCTGGGAATATGCCAATTTTCCGGCGCGCTGATAAAGGTTCGATACTGGCATCTACACCGTCAATGAGCGCTTGACCAGAATCAGCCTTTAATAACCCATAGATGGTACGTAAGCAGGTGGTTTTACCGGCTCCATTTGGGCCTAGCAAACCCGTTATTTGTCCTTCTGGCGCAGTAAATGACAACCCATCAAGAGCTGTCACTTTGCCAAACTGTTTACGTAATTCGTTTACTTCTATCATAATTCGCGACCTTACATGCCTTTGCCATTCGCATTAAGCACGAACGGCAAGGGTTTTTGCTCGTGCAGACAACCATCATCCAGTGCTGCAACGTCAAGTTTATCAAGGAATTCTGCCACCAATTTATTCGCGCAGGTGTGACTAACTATGGTATGAGCACCTTGGGGTGCAATGAGATGACGGCTATTGCTGAGGGTCTGTGCTGCCAGTGCACCCCAGGTTGGCGGTGTAACTGGGTCGAGACGGCCAGACAGTAATAAGGTTGGCACATCACTGCGCACAGGTTCGAACCAAACATCAGGCCGACGTGCTTGCGGCCATACCGAACACATTTCAATAAATGCATCAGCTGTGCGGCTGCCGATAAAGTCATTATCACCATCGGTTACCAACAGTTGTTCAGTTGCCCGTGGGATATCTTCACTACATAGCACCGATAAGGTTAAGCCTGTGTACATTTGCGCTTGTGTCATAGAGGAACCCAACAAGCCCACCAATGGCGTGTAATTATTCCGATAGGTTTGTTGAATCACATACGGAATCAGCTGTCGCGTGGCAGGATGATATAAAGCATTCAACATGGCTGAACTAAACCGCCCTGCGGTGACAGTGATTGCTGTGGGTTCATTGGTCAAGGGATCATTCACGGTCAGTGGTACCGGCTGATCAGTCAATTGGCTCAACGTTGCGTGATACAGCTGGCGTAAATTTGGAAACTGCTGGTTGCACTCAGGCGAGTTGGCACACTGTTCCAGCAATAATTCAAACGAGTTGGCACCATTGCGACCAAATGGGCCAACCACGACGTCAGGTGGAGCTACCGCATCTAGCACGGCTGCACGTACTGATTGAGGTGCTTCGCGTAGGTAGACCAAAGCTGCACGGCTGCCATAAGAGCCACCGTAAAGGTTGACCTGTTGGTAGCCAAGGTGCTCACGCACCGCTTCAAAATCACGGATGGCATTAACGGTGTGGTATTGTGTTAGGTCCATCTGCTGAAACTGGGCTAAACACTCACGCGCGATCTGTGCTAAATCACGATCGTTGTCGGTTTTCACCAATTCATCCGCTTGGTTAACTTCGCAGGCTAACGGATTTGACTTACCCGTCCCACGTTGGTCGATGAGCACAATATCCCGCTGTTTACGCACCTCAGCGAATACCCGATTGACCATTGCGGCCAATTCTGTCGCCGCTTGCCCTGGGCCACCGGCTAAGATCACTAAAGGATCAGCCTTTTTATTTTCGCGAATAGCTGGTAATACTGCGTAATTAATGGTGATTTGCCGCAATGAAGGTTGTTCGTAATCTTCCGGGACTTGAATTTGACCACAGAACACTTGTTCGCTAATACGTGCCAAGTAACAAGATTCAAGCGCCGATGAGGGTTGCGCATGGACGGGCGTAAACGACCAACCCGCAGCGAGACAGAAAATAACCCCTAACAATCCCTTATTATTCATAGTTTGCTTTCCCGTTGTAACAACTGCTACCAGTTTAGCTGCTGACCAACACAGGTGGAAGTAACAAACTGTAAATGTTTGTTGTGGCACTTAACAAGTGTTACTTAAATCGGCCTTCGATGGCTTGCCGTATGGGATTCTGACTCGCGAGGCGTTGTGACCAAGCAAAATCCTGTGAGGCTTCTAGGTCTTGTGCCCGCAGGTTTTCGACCATCAGGCGGCCGATATCGGCCGCTTGGTGGCGGTGGGAAAATTGAATCATTGTTTCGCCATTACATCGCACCCGCGGATAGACATCGCGAATACGTAGGCGATATTCTCGGAGCGTGCTACGGAACTCGTTGGTACGGTTATAGCGCACTTGGCTACAAAACAGCAGTGCGAGCTCATCACCTACAGACGCCATATAGGTCTGCGCAGCCGTCACCTCGGTTCCCGCATAAATCGATAAAACGATGACCCAATACAGGCTTCGCTGAACAAACTTGCGACCAATCATACTTACTCACAATAACTGACGAACAGAAGTATGGTAGCCAGCCTATTTCAGCGCTGCAACGGATTATATTGTTAACAACAGCAAAGCTGAAACAGCTTTATAACAACTGATCGATTGCTCAGCATAAATCATGCTCGATCTAATACTTTTGTAACAAATGAATGGGGATTATTGTCATCGGCTAAATGGCGTTGTTCTTCGACACAGCGCCACGTAGCCAGCGCCTGATAGTCTGGAAAGTAGGTATCACCTTCAGTTTTGAGCTGAATTTCAGTGAGATATAATCGCTGCGCTAATGGTAAAAATTCACGGTAGATATGCCCACCACCAATGACCATCAGCTCTGCCGCATTACCTGCAGCAGCTATGGCTTGTGCTGGTGAATTGACCCACACGACGCCATTGGCATCGACTGTCGGTTCATTCACTTGGCGGCTGAGTACAATGTTGGTTCGTCCTGGTAACGGGCGCCCGATTGACTCATAGGTCGTGCGCCCCATCACTACTGGCTTGCCCAACGTGATCCGCTTGAAATGCTGAAGTTCGGCGGGCAAGTGCCAAGGCATGCGGCCATCCTTGCCAATAACCCGATCTGCAGCCATTGCAGCAACTAATGCAATCCGCATGACTAAGCCCCCTGCCCAGCTATAGTTACGTTATTTTTGGTAAATAACTTCAACGCCATCATCATCGTCGTCATAGTCGTCGTCATCGTCATCATCATCGAAATCGGCGAGTTGTTGGCGATGATAATCGTCCCATTTAAATTCCACGGGGGCTGCTTCTTCTGCGGCAACCTCGGGTTTAGGTAAACTTTCTAAATACTGCAAAATTTCTTTGCAGAGCGCTTCAGTCCCGTGCTGGGTTAAGCCTGAAATTGGGTACACTGGGCCATCCCAAGCAAGCGCTGTTTTAATGTGTTCGATGCGCTCGGCCACCTCTTCCGGCGCCAATAAATCTACTTTGTTCACGACTAACCAACGTGGTTTGCTGGCGAGTTCTGCATCGTACTTTTCCAGCTCGTTGACAATTTTAACAGCCTGTTCAGCTGGATCGGTATCATCGTACGGTGCAATATCCACCAGATGCAATAATAAGCGACACCGCTCTAAATGCTTTAAAAAGCGGATCCCTAACCCAGCACCCTCCGCTGCACCTTCAATCAATCCTGGGATATCAGCGATGACAAAGGTTGCATGCGGTACCGGACGCACCACCCCTAAATTGGGGACTAACGTCGTGAACGGGTAATCAGCAACTTTCGGCTTGGCTGCAGATACCGCCCGAATAAAGGTAGATTTGCCCGCATTTGGCATACCCAGCAAGCCCACGTCAGCTAATAACATCAGTTCCAGCTTTAAGGTGCGGACTTCGCCAGGCGTACCCATAGTTTTTTGCCGTGGCGCACGGTTCGTTGAGCTTTTGAAGCGCGCGTTACCGAGCCCGTGGAAACCACCTTTGGCCACCATTCGACGTTGGCCATGTTTGGTTAAATCACCGATAACTTCCCCGGTATCAACATCTGTTGCACGGGTACCCACCGGTACTTTGAGAATTAGATCAGCACCACGTTTACCGGTACAGTTCTTGCCAGCACCATTTTCACCGCGTTCAGCACGGTGGAAACGCTCAAATCGATAGTCGATTAAGGTATTAAGATTTTCATCAGCTTCAAGATACACATCACCGCCATCACCCCCGTCGCCCCCATCGGGTCCACCTTTGGGAATATACTTTTCACGACGGAAGCTAACGACTCCGTTACCGCCATCACCGGCTTCGACGCGAATCTCGGCTTCATCTACAAACTTCATCTTAAACCTACCTGCTAACAAGCAAAAAACCCCGTCACTGCGGACGGGGTTTGTGTATTTCGTTTAGAACCGTAGCGCTACTACGCCCCGGCGTTATCGCCGGCTACGGCAGCTCGACTGATTACTCAGTAACGATGCTAACGTATTTACGGTTGTTCGGACCTTTTTCCGCGAAGGAAACTTTGCCGTCCACGAGCGCGAACAACGTGTGATCGCGACCGATACCAACGTTATCGCCAGCGTGGAATTTAGTACCACGTTGACGAACAATGATGCTACCAGCTAATACAGACTCACCACCGAAGCGCTTAACACCAAGACGCTTACTTTCTGAGTCACGACCGTTACGTGTGGAACCTGCGGCTTTCTTATGTGCCATCTGTCGTTACTCCTTAAATTAACCGTTGATACCAGTGATTTTCACTTCGGTGAACCACTGACGATGACCTTGACGCTTCATGTGATGCTTACGACGGCGGAACTTGATGATGTTCACTTTGTCGGCACGACCATGATTGATTACTTCTGCCTTTACAGAGCCACCAGAAACAAAAGGTGCGCCGATTTTAACGTCGTCACCGTTCGACACCATCAATACTTGGTCGAACTCAACCACATCACCTGTGGCTGCTTCCAGTTTTTCCAGGCGGACGATTTGGCCTTCAGTTACACGGTGTTGCTTACCGCCACTTTGGAATACTGCGTACATGTTTTTCTCCGATTCCCCCATAGGGGTTTGATTGAAATAAATTCAGGCCGCGAATTGTACTCGAACTCACCGAGTGAGTAAAGCCCAAAATCGCCCGCTGTTACGCAACGCGCTCGACCGCAATATCAGCTAAGGCATAGAGTGCGTCACGGTACGGCGTGTCGGGTAAGGCGATAAGTTGCTCCTGCGCTAATGCCGCTTCTTTAAGGGCACAGTCACGGGTGTAAGCTAAGGCACCAGTGCGCTTCATGATGTCCAACACTTGGCCCAGCAGGTCACGGCCGTTGCCTTGTTCAATTGCTTGACGAAGCAGCGCTGACTCATCAGGGTTGCCATGCCACATCGCATAGAGTAACGGCAACGTGGGTTTGCCTTCAGCAAGATCATCACCAGCCTGTTTACCCATGGTTTCACTATTAGAAGTGTAGTCCAACAAGTCATCCACCAACTGGAATGCTGTGCCTAAATGGCGGCCATAAGCAGCCAATGCAACTTCTACCGCAGGCGGTTGTTCCGCCAATACTGCACCTAACTGAGTTGCAGCTTCAAACAGCTTGCCGGTTTTTCCGTAAATCACATCAAAGTAACTGGCTTCAGTGGTATTAGGGTCATTGCAGTTCATCAGCTGCAATACTTCACCTTCTGAAATCATGTTAGTGGCGTCGGCCAGAATCCCCATAATTTTCATCGAGTTCAGCGTTACCATCAATTGGAATGCACGGGTGTAGAGAAAGTCACCCACCAACACACTGGCTTCATTGCCAAATAATGCGTTGGCTGTTTCTTTGCCACGACGTAATTCAGAGGCATCCACCACGTCATCATGCAACAAAGTGGCCGTATGAATAAACTCAATAATAGTCGCCAAGGTGAGGTGACCTTCACCTTGGTAATTCACAGCGCGCGCTGCTGTTACCGCCAACAGTGGGCGCAAACGTTTGCCACCACTATTCACAATATACATGCCTAATTGATTCACCAGCGCCACATCAGATTGTAGCTGGGTAGCAATCAGCTGGTTCACACCAGTCATATCATCAGCCATCAAGGCGTTGATTTCAGATAACTTCATAGTGTCACTATCACAGTAAATTGAAGGCCTTGATTATACACGAGATTGTTGTCTCGCGCACGGTTGCACGGCCATCCTAAGCTGAACGCTGTTGACGTTGTGCCAGTACGATCAGCACCGTTGCTGCCACCACCCCGCCGAGGTGTGCAAACACTGCAATCTGCTCAGTCCCTGCAGGTTGGAAAAAGTCCACGACCAGCTTCAGCAGCAGACCAATCAGTACTAATTTACCAATCCATTGTTGCTGTAACGCATCGTGCCATGCGGCGTAACAGTAAAGTCCATATAACGCCCCAGAAAACCCCGCATAGACGTGTTCGGCTGGGCCCAACACAACTTCACATAAGCTACTCACCAAACCAATGGGCAGTAACACCCACCAATCTTTGCTGCGCTGCCATTGTTGCGGGAACAGGAGCCATAAAAGCCATAAACCGGCGAGATTAAACCACAAATGCGGAGGGTTATGGTGCATGAATTGAGCAGTGACAAGTTGCCACCAAGCGCCCTGATAAAACTGTGGCGCCTGCAACATCAATTGATGCTGCCAAGGCGCCAATACATAGTATGCTGTCATCAGCAGAGCACTGATACCTAGAGGAACGAACAGGCTCTGCCTTGGCATGACTGATAACTTACTTCACAAAATCCAGACCAAGCTGAATATCAGCTTTCAGGCCATCCAGCATCGCTGCTTTAGCGTTTGCTTCGTAGTCGCTTAATTCACCATAAGGTAGAATTTCTTCGACACCGTTCACGCCTAAACGCACTGGGTGAGCGAAGAACAACGCGTCGGCGCCGTCAGTTTCGATATAGGTGTATTCCACGACGCTATTGTCACCTTGCAATGCTTTCACGAGCGATAAACAGAAGCGCGCTGCCGCTTGCCCCATCGACAAGGTTGCTGAACCGCCGCCAGCTTTGGCTTCAACCACTTCCGTACCGGCATTTTGAATACGCTTGGTTAGCTGCTCGATTTGCTCGTCTGTGAAGTTCAAACCGGTTTGTGACAATAATGGTAAAATGGTTGTGCCGCTGTGGCCACCGATCACTGGAACAGTGACTTCACTTGGGTTTTTGCCATGCAATTCAGCGACGAAAGTTTCTGCACGGATGACGTCTAAGGTCGTTACACCGAACAATTTGTTCTTGTTATACACGCCTTTCTTCTCTAACACTTTCTTGGCAATAGCCACTGTCGTGTTGACTGGGTTGGTGATAATCCCAATGCAAGCGTTCGGACAGTTGTCAGCAATAGCTTCGACTAGGTTAGCGACGATACCTGCGTTGATATTAAATAAGTCAGAGCGGTCCATACCTGGCTTACGTGGAACACCAGCTGGGATCAATACGATATCGCTACCCACCAATGCTGGTGCCAGATCATCTTTACCGTAGCCCGTAACTTTGACTGCGGTTGGAATGTGGCTGAGATCAACGGCAACACCAGGAACCACTGGCGCAACGTCATACAAGGCTAATTCAGAACCAACCGGTAATTGGGTTTTTAAAAGTAATGACAGTGCTTGGCCGATACCACCAGCCGCACCTAAAACTGCAACTTTCATCTCAGACTCCATCCAGTTATTTGGAAAATTTAGGCCAAAAACTCTACTCCTTTTACGCTAAAATTACAACCAAAGCGCACTTTTTCGGCGCATGGAAATAGTTGCAATCCCGCTGCGCACAGTTAAGATGACCGGGTTATTTATTTCGATTGAGCGAAGTTCATGGCTGCAAAAAAACCAGAAGATATGATTGAAGCCTTCAAGGCATTACTCAAAGAAGAGCGCTATGGCTCACAAGGTGAAATTGTCGATGCCCTTAAAGAACAAGGGTTTACCAATGTTAGCCAGTCCAAAGTATCACGTATGCTCAGTAAATATGGCGCCGTTCGTACGCGCAATGCACGCCAAGAGATGGTGTATTGCCTTCCGCCTGAACTCGGTATCCCCAGTACCCGAGCCCCATTAAACCAATTAGTGTTGGATATTCAGCATAATGATGTGATGGTGATTATTCGAACGACACCTGGTGCTGCGCAGTTAATTGCCCGGTTACTCGATTCGGTCGGACAAAAGGAAGGGGTACTCGGTACTATCGCTGGCGATGACACGATTTTTATTGCCCCAATGAAAGTGGCAGACATTGAATTTACCTTGCAAAATGTCCGCCAGCTGTTTGAAGAGCCGCGTTAACTACGCTGTAAAAACTCAATCGACGGCACAAAGTATGCGGCATTCGCAACCGCTTCCATGTAATCGAGTAACGGATCATAGTCACCCTGCTCATCGGCGTGATAACGGGTTTTCAGCCATTGCACTAGATGTTGGGGCTGATGGCTGAAATACATGGCAAACAGCCCCTGTTCACGCAAACTGCCCCACGGCATATTTTGGCGCAGTAATTCATAGGGTTGGTCATGCTGATCCACTAAGCGGTTTTTTTGCGCATGGGTCACCATGCTTAGCGTCGCTTCACTAATTCGCTTACCGGTAACCTTTTTACGGCCCATGACGTGCTCTTGTATCGTCACACTCAGCTGTTCCCAACGACGCAAGTCATACCGAAATTTTTGCGTGAATAAGTAACTACTGCCTTGAAACACCGGATCATCGTGAATCACGGAAACATCGCGCCGCCGCATGCCATGCGGGTTATCAGGTGCTTCAATAAAGCCAAACAAATCACGGCCATCGAGGTAACGGAAGGTGTTAATCTGGTCGATGACTTCGACATCATGCCCCAGCCACTCCAACAAGGTGCGCGCGGCGAGAAAATTAACATCGAAACGATCGGAGCGAATACTCATTAATAAGTCAGCCGACTCGCGAGGCGTTTGGCGATCACCATCACTACAATCGGGGAAACCACTCAGTTGTAACGGCCGTACCTCGGGGTACAGCACATCCCAGTAATCGCTGCCAATGGCGACCAAACCATTCAGCATGGCTTCGGAAAAACGCTGTTCCAGGCCATCCAGCAATTGAGGAATACGTGCAATTTTGCGCTGCATGACCTCAACGTCATCCGTCATCACATTGAGTAAGATGGTGATGCCATGTAAATTAGGTTCTGCGTAGACGCCAGTTTGCGGTTGATTCATAGTTTCCTCGTTTATTCCACACGCTGCGGTTCCTCGCCAAAAGTGGCGCATCAATCGCAATCTGCTTGTGGTCTCCCTAGTGCTGTGCCATATGTAACATTATTATTGACAGCTATCGCTGTCATAGTCTAACAAATATCTATCACATTATAACGATATCAACGAAATAGCGAATAGCTGGAGAGATCATGCGTTTACAACTTATCGCGGCTGCCATTGCCATTTCCTTAGCAGGGTGTGCGAGTACTCAAGCACCAACCGCTGCCGCCGCTAACGCAGCACAAGCACAAGTCCAAGCGAGTGTGGATGCACAGTACGAAGCCCTCGCCAACGATATTTTTAAAAAGCTGCAAGCACAAAATCCATGGGCAAGTGACCGCTTACCTGATATGTCAGCCGAAGCCTTAGCGAAACGTGCCGCGGAACAGCAAGCGTGGTTGGCTCAGCTCGAACAAGTCGATGTCACCGCTCTCTCACGACAAAATCAAATTAACCACCGTATGATTACCTATCGTTTGAAAAACGAGATCGATAGTTACACTTACAACGAGCATTACATGCCGTTAAATGCTGAAGGTGGTTTCCATAGTAACTTAGGCTTTATGGTACGCAATGCCAGCTTCCGTAGCTTTGCTGATTACCAAAACTACATCGCGCGGCTGCAAGATATTCCGCGTTACATGGAACAACAAACCGGTTGGCTAAAAGTAGGTATGGCCGAAGGCTACACCCAACCCAAAGCAGCAATGCAAGGCTTTGAAGAAAGTATTGCCGCTTTTATTGCGCAAAACCCGCATGAAAGCTTGTTCTACCAGCCCTTTACTGGCACGCCGCCAAATTTTGTGACTGCTGAACAATGGCGTGAGCTGCAACAACAAGCAGCAAAAATCATTGACGAAGCTGTGGTACCTGCCTACCAAGCCTATTTTGATTTTATGGTGATGGAGTATTTGCCGAACTGCCGTGATTCAGTGGGGGCAAGTGAATTACCCAATGGCTTGGAGTACTACCAGAACCGTATTCGCCACTTTACCACGCTGGATTTAACTCCTGCGCAAATTCATCAGCGCGGCCTCGCTGAAGTCCAGCGGATCCGCAATGAAATGGCCGTAGTCATCGAGAAAACTGGATTTAAAGGCAGCTTTGAAGAATTCACTGACTTCTTGCGTACCGACCCGCAGTTTTATCCAAAAACCGACGCTGAATTATTAAAAGAAGCATCCTATATTGCGAAGAAAGCTGACGGCGAGTTACCGAAATTCTTTAAACTGCTACCGCGCCAACCTTATGGTATTGCACCTGTCCCAGCTGAAATTGCGCCGAAATATACTACCGGTCGTTATGCCGGTACCAACCGCAGTGACCGCGCCAGCTTCTATTGGGTGAATACTTATGCCCTCGAACGTCGTCCGCTATACCAATTAGAAGCCTTAACCTTGCATGAAGCAGTGCCAGGGCATCACTTACAAGGCGCGTTAGCGCGTGAAATGGAGAATCTCCCTGACTATCGTCGCTACACCTACATTTCTGCCTTTGGCGAAGGCTGGGGCTTGTATGCTGAATGGTTAGGCCAAGAGATGGGCTTTTACCAAGATCCATACAGCGACTTTGGCCGTCTTAGCTATGAAATGTGGCGCGCTGCACGGTTAGTAGTGGACACTGGTATGCATGCGATGGGATGGACGCGTGAACAAGCCATGGAATTTATGGCAGCCAATACTGCCCTTAGCCTACATAATGTACGCACCGAAATTGACCGCTACATTACTTGGCCAGGTCAGGCATTGTCTTATAAGCTGGGTGAAATGTTGATTCGCCAGCTACGCCAAGAAGCACAAGAAGCCCTCGGTGGTAACTTCGATTTA
Source organism: Pseudidiomarina indica (assembly GCA_029279945.1). Classification (GTDB taxonomy): domain Bacteria; phylum Pseudomonadota; class Gammaproteobacteria; order Enterobacterales; family Alteromonadaceae; genus Pseudidiomarina; species Pseudidiomarina indica_A. The sequence continues at coordinate 86,624 of JAJUHK010000009.1, forward strand.
CGCGAGTTCCACTACGTGGTACTGAAAAACGGCAGCATCCCATTAGATGTCTTAGAACAAGAGGTGCGTGATTGGATTGATGCCCAAGTTCAGGCTCAAGCCTAATAATCATGCAAGTTTATGGTTAACACAAGTTTGTTTTTGTGTCATGTTGTTATGTCATTGATAAAACAAGCAAAAAAAAGCCGAGTCAGTGACTCGGCTTCGCATTGATGGACTAAGGTTAACTTACGCCAACTGAATCGTCGGGATAATGTTTGCTTTAGCGGCTGCTTCTGCTTCGCGGAAGGCATCCATCTGGTCAAAGTTCAGGTAACGATAGACCTCACCTGCCATGGCGTTAATGTCTTGCGCATAAGCCATATATTCTTCAGGAGTAGGTAATTTACCTAAAATTGCACCTACCGCTGCTAATTCAGCTGATGTTAGATACACATTTGCACCGTCACCTAAACGGTTCGGGAAGTTACGGGTTGACGTTGACAACACAGTCGCACCTGGTTCTACCCGCGCTTGGTTACCCATACAGAGTGAACAGCCTGGCATTTCAGTACGCACGCCGTTAGCCTGATAAATATCGTAGTAACCTTCTTCACGTAATTGCGCTTCGTCCATTTTGGTCGGTGGCGCAATCCACAGGCGGGTACTTAACTCGTCGGTATTTTTTTCGAGCAATTTACCAGCTGCACGGAAGTGACCAATGTTGGTCATACAGGAACCGATAAAGACTTCGTCAACCTTATCACCAGCGACGTCGCTTAAGAACTTCGCATCGTCTGGATCGTTCGGGCAGCACACAATTGGCTCTTTAATGGTCGACATATCGATTTCGATCACTGCAGCATATTCCGCATCAGCGTCAGCACGCATTAAGCTTGGGTTTGCCAACCACTCTTCCATTTTCCGAGCCCGACGTTCAAGCGTGCGTGCATCACCGTAACCTTCATTGATCATCCAACGCAACATGGTGACGTTCGAACGTAAGTATTCGGCTACTGACTCTTCTGACAAGTTGATGGTACAACCTGCAGCAGAACGCTCGGCTGATGCATCTGATAATTCAAATGCTTGCTCAACTGTTAAGTGGTCTAAGCCTTCGATTTCTATAATGCGACCAGAGAAGACGTTTTTCTTACCACGTTTTTCTACGGTGAGTAAGCCTTCTTTAATGGCAAACAGTGGAATTGCATGGACGAGGTCACGCAAGGTAATGCCTGGCTGTAATTCACCTTTAAAGCGAACGAGCACGGACTCAGGCATATCCAATGGCATCACTCCAGTTGCGGCGGCGAAGGCCACCAGACCTGAACCTGCTGGGAATGAAATACCTAATGGGAAACGGGTATGCGAGTCACCACCAGTACCTACAGTGTCAGGTAACAACATCCGGTTCAACCAGCTGTGGATGATACCGTCACCTGGGCGCAAGCTCACGCCACCACGGTTCATAATAAAGTCTGGCAGGGTATGCTGGGTTTCGATGTCCACTGGCTTTGGATAAGCGGCAGTGTGACAGAATGACTGCATGGTTAAATCAGCGGTAAAGCCCAAACACGCCAAATCTTTGAGCTCATCACGTGTCATTGGACCGGTGGTGTCTTGTGAACCAACGGTGGTCATTTTTGGTTCGCAATAGGTGCCTGGGCGAACACCCGGTAGACCGCAGGCTTTACCAACCATTTTTTGTGCTAAGGTGTAACCTTTACCCGTATCAGCTGGTTGTTCAGGCTTTAAGAACAAGTCTGATGGACCCCAACCTAAGCTTTCACGCGCTTTTTCAGTTAAGCCACGACCGATGATTAAATTGATTCGTCCTCCGGCGCGCACTTCGTCTAAAATCACGCGTGATGAATAATCATACTCAGCGATAATTTCGCCCGCTTCGTTTTCAATTTTGCCATCGTATGGGTAAATCGTGATCACATCACCCATATTCATCTTGTCGACGTTTGCTTCAAATACCAACGCACCTGCGTCTTTCATGGTATTGAAGAAGATTGGCGCAACTTTGCCGCCAATACAGATACCACCAGCACGCTTGTTTGGGGTGCCTGGCATGTCTTCACCGATGTACCACAACACAGAGTTCGTTGCTGATTTACGTGATGAACCGGTACCTACCACGTCACCAACAAAGGCTACTGGGTGGCCTTTTTTCTTCAATTCTTCAATTTGCTTCGCGGCATCGGTAATGCCTTCACGTGGCATTTTGTACATTGCTTTCGCATGCAGTGGGATATCTGGGCGTGACCAAGCATCTGGCGCTGGTGATAAATCGTCAGTGTTGGTTTCACCAGTGACTTTGAAGACAGTCGCTTTAATCATTTTTGGTAATGGCTCACGGCTGGTAAACCATTCACCGTTGGCCCATGATTCAATCACTTCTTTCGCCAGCGCGTTACCCGCTTGCATTTTTTCTTCCACATCGTGGAAGGCATCAAACATCAGCAAGGTATGCTTTAATTCGGCCGCAGCCAATTCACCTAGTTCAGCATCATCGAGCAACTCAATCAGCGTGGTGATGTTGTAGCCACCGTGCATATTGCCAAGCAAGGATACCGCAGCTTCTTTGCTGATCACTGGGCTGGTGGTTTCGCCTTTCACAAGCGCTGATAAAAAGCCAGCTTTTACATAAGCCGCTTCGTCGACGCCCGGTGGGACGCGATCAGCAATCAGCTCGAATAAGAAATCTTCTTCACCTGCTGGTGGGTTTTTCAATAGTTCGACTAATGCAGCGACTTGCTCTGCAGTTAGTGGTTTTGGCGGAATGCCTTCTGCAGCCCGCTCTTCAACATGCTTACGATATTCTTGCAGCACTGGGAACCCCTTTTGCCGTTGTGGTTAATAAAAGTGGCCCGAATTATACGTTATTTCAGTGCTGAATTAAATTCATCTGGCACTGTATGTATGTATCTTTGCGATAAATCGGGTGAATGCTAGAAATGATCCCAAATTTGCTGCGCTGCTGGGCCAGCGATACGCTCGGCGGAACGAACCAGATGGGTCTCTAGATGAACCTGAGTGATAAAGCCGGGAATATCTACGGCAATTAATTCACCGCGGCAAAGTTCGTCTTGAACAATATCGCTGGGGATAATGCCCCAGCCCATCCCGGCCACCAATAGTTCACGTTGGGCAATCGAATCGTTGACCCGAATGCGTTGCAGCCCTGGCATGCGCACCATTTGGTCCAAGTTAATGCCGATATCTTGGTTTTGTGGGATAAGCATCGGGATATCAAGCAGGTCGCTACGTTTGCGTGGCCTACCGTAACGTTCCACCAACGCTGGTGATACCGCTACCAATAGCTGAAATGGCCGCACCAATTTAGTTTCAAAATCACCGTGCTGTCGAAACACGGGCAACCATGGCGTCAGTGCCAAATCAGCATCACCTTCCCGCACCGCACGAAGCGAACGCAATTGGGCTTCACCGGATAAATGCAAATCGGTAGCTGGATAGCATTCCTGTACCGCGCGCAAGGCCGGAAACAAACAACTGGGGGCGCAGGTGCGGTCATAGGAAATTCGCACAATTGGCTCGGCCCCTTCGCGTAACTGTTGCGTTAGTGATTGTAGCCGCTGTTGCTGGCGCAGCACTTCTTGCGCTTGGCGTAAGAACTGTTCACCGTAGGCAGTTAACTGCAACCGATAACCATCACGATCAAATAAAGGAAAACCCGCATCGTGTTCGAGCTTTTTTAGTGCCATACTGACAGCAGCTTGAGTTCGATGAAGGCGCTCAGCAGCACCTTGCAACGTACCTGTTTCACTGAGGGCATTGAGCATCTGTAGCTGTTGAATTTTCATAACACGCCGCAACTTAAGTTTTATTTAATATGTAGTCAAAATAAATTCAATATAACTTTACATGCGACGGGTTAGAATAACAATTATTCGTTTTAACCGATGATGGACTGCATCCCAAAGGAGCATCTCATGCGTAGTCAACTTCCGTTTCGTGCTGGAATAGCGATATTCATCCTAGCGCTTGCGCTGGCATTAGCAGGTTGCGGTGAACGCGCTGATGTAGCGGCGCAGTCGCCGATGATTCAGCCAGTGAAACTTTACACGGTTGGCACCGCGGATGAGCAACGCCTACGGCGCTTCCCAGCGGTAGTGGAAGCGGCTCAAGTCGCCCAACTGGCCTTTCGTGTGGGTGGGGAAATTATCGAATTCCCAGTGAAACCTGGTACCCGCGTACAACCCGGTGACTTAATCGCACGGCTCGACCCAACGGACTATCAATTGGTGCTTGATCAAGCCCAAGCACGATTCGAACTGGCGGATTCACAATATCGCCGCACCTATAATCTCGTCAATGAAGGCGTTATATCACCGCAACAATTCGACGAGGTAAAATCGAACCTCGATATTGCCCGGGCAAATTTGGAAACGGCTCGTGCTAATGTGCGTTACACCGAATTACGCGCACCCTTTGCCGGTACTATTGCCAATGTGTTGGTGGAGCGATTTGAAACTGTTCAACCGCAACGCCCCATCGCCACCTTACAAATGGATGACGCGATTGATGTTAGCATTCGCGTACCGGAAAATTTATTTGCCCGCGTTCAGCGGGACGTCGATTATCAACCTGATGTGATTTTTCCAGTGGCTCCAGAACGGGCATTCCCTGCAACGTTAAAAGAATGGGATAGCGCGGCGGATCCTGCTACTAACACCTATCGCGTAGTATTCACGCTGGCTACCCCGAGCGATCTCAATATTTTACCTGGCATGTCAGCGACCGTGGTGGTGGATGCCAGTGTCGTGGCAGTAGACTCAGAGCACACCGTGGTGGTACCAATATCAGCGCTGTTTTCCCCTACGACGTTAGCGCCCCATGATGGCTATGCAGTATGGGTGTATGACCCTGCCAGTCAACGCGTGAACCAACGGCTGGTTTCTGTGCGCGCGATTACCAACCAAGGGGTCGAAATTAGTGCTGGTCTCCACCCTGGAGAACAGATTGTAGTGGCGGGTGTCCATGCTCTCACTGAGCAACAGGTAGTACGTCCCTGGCTGAAAGAGCGAGGTCTGTAATGGATATCGCACGCTATTGCATAAAACGAACCACCACCAGCTGGTTGTTGCTGCTGATATTACTCATTGGTGGTGCGGTAACGCTGTCCAACATGGGGCGCTTAGAAGATCCTGAATTTACGTTGAAACAAGCGATGGTCATTACCCAGTACCCGGGTGCTACCGCCCAGCAAGTGGAAGAAGAGGTGACCTATCGGTTAGAAAATGCCATTCAAGAATTGGGTTATGTCGATTTTGTCACCTCAATTTCCCAACCGGGATTAAGTCAAATCACGGTAGAAATGCATAGCACTTTACGTAAGCAGCAAATGCCACAAGTGTGGGATGAGCTGCGCCGCAAGGTCAACGATACCCGCAAACTATTACCGCCGGGCAGTGGCGAGCCCATGGTGAAGGACGACTTTTCGGATGTATTTGGCATGACCTTTGCGGTAACTGGTGATGGTTATAGTTACCAAGATATTGCTGATTATGCGGATTACATGCGCCGCGAGTTGGTGTTGGTGCCCGGCGTCGGTAAAGTCATTGTGGTGGGTAAACAGCAGTCACACGTCGTGGTGGAAGTTTCACGCAGTAAGTTGGCCAACTTTGGTATTCCACCGCAACAGGTGGTGAATTTACTACAGACGCAAAATGCTGTGACCGATGCGGGTCGCATCATGATTGGCGGTGAGCGTATTCGTCTACAAACTACCGGTGAATTTAGTAGTGTGGACGAACTGGCGAACTTAATCATCAGCAACCCCGGCGCCGACGAACGTATTATGTTGCGTGACGTGGCGACGGTGACGCGTGAGTTCCAAGAAATCCCTTCACATTTGGTGCGCTTTAACGGCCAAGATTCACTTTGGCTGGCACTGTCATTTGCCGAGAATGTGAACGTCGTGGCAGTCGGCGAGCGCGTGCGCCAGCGCCTTGCTGAGCTACGTTATGTGCAGCCGGTTGGCATGAACATTAGTGAAATTTACAACCAACCCAATGAAGTCCAAGCGTCCGTCAATAATTTCTTGCTCAACCTTGCCGAAGCAGTGGTCATTGTGGTGGTCGTGTTACTGCTCACCATGGGACTACGCTCTGGCATACTCATTGGTGGCGTATTGTTGGTGACGGTGTTAGGCAGCTTTATTTTCATGTCGATGATGGGTATTCAGCTGCAACGGGTCTCTTTGGGAGCGTTGATTATCGCCCTTGGAATGTTAGTGGATAACACCATTGTCATTGCCGAAGGTATGCTCATAGGAGTGCGTCGTGGCCTCTCCCGCATTCAAGCAGCCAGCGCTGTGGTGCAGCAAAATATGTGGCCATTACTTGGCGCAACTGCTATCGCGGTGATTGCATTTGCCCCGATAGGCCTGTCTCGAGATGCAAGTGGTGAATATGCCAACTCACTGTTCTGGGTGCTGTTCATTTCATTGCTATTGAGCTGGTTTACCGCCATCACCCTCACCCCGTTCTTGGGCAACATTCTGTTCCGTAAGGATGCACGGGCACGAACTGCGCGGGAGCAACCCAGCGACGACGACCATGTGTACGACCATTGGGTGTTTCGTGGCTACCGACGCTTACTGCGTTGGTTCCTGCACTGGCGTAAAACCACTTTAGCGGTGTTACTGGGGTTACTCGTGGTGTCTGGCTTTGGTTTTACCACCATCAAACAGTCATTTTTTCCACCCAGTACTACGCCCATGGCCTTCATTGATGTGTGGTATCCACAGGGTACGGATATTCGTGCGACTGCGGAGCAACTGCGGGAATTGGAAGACTATTTCGCCAACCAAACTACGGCTAGCGGTGTGCAGTACGTGGCTAGCACTATTGGTCAAGGTGGTCCGCGCTTTACGCTCACCTATATGGTCGAGAAAGTGTATGAAAGTTATGCGCAGTTGATTATTCGTACCGAAACTACTGCTCAGATGCGCACTGTATTACAAGATTTCGAGCGGTTTATTCAGCAGCACCAGCCCGATGTGCAATATAAGATGAAACCTTTAGAGCTTGGCCCAACCCAAGCGGCAAAAATCGAAGCACGCTTTAGCGGCCCTGACCCAGTGGTGCTACGCCAGTTAGCCGCGCAAGCTCATGCAATTTTGGCCGCTGACGAAGGTATTCGTAATTTGCGTGATAACTGGCGGCAACGCACCAAATTGTTACAACCGCAGTTTAACGAAGCAGCCGCACGCCGCCTAGGTATCACCAAAGCCGATGTAGACATGGTGTTGCAACGCAACTTCAGCGGCCAAACCGTCGGTGTTTACCGCGATGGAACCGAGTTGCTGCCCATTATCATGCGCGCCCCAGCGGAAGAACGCAGCGACATTGACAACTGGCGTGAACTGCAAGTCTATAGCTCAGTACTACAGCGTTCGGTGCCATTAGGCCAGGTGGTGCACGACATGCAACTGCAGGCTGAAGACCATCTGATCTTACGGCGCGACCGTAAGCGCACCTTAACGGTCATGGCCGACCACAATATGTTTAGTGATGAAACCGCCAGTATGGTTCTGCAACGGGTACGGGCTGACATTGAAGCCATTCCGCTCCCGTTGGGTTATGAGCTGCATTGGGGTGGGGAATTGGAAGCGTCAGAGAAAGCTACCCGAGCCGTATTTGCAGCTCTACCCCTAGCATTCTTGGTGATGTTTATCATCACCGTATTGCTCTTTAGCTCAATACGTCAAGCCGTAGTGTTATGGACTGCGGTGCCATTGAGTATTATCGGGGTCACCTTTGGTTTGGTGGTAACGCAACAGCCGTTTGGCTTTATGGCGCTGCTTGGCTTCCTCAGCTTATCAGGCATGCTCATCAAAAATGGCGTGGTATTGTTAGAGCAAGTACGGGCTGAACTACACGCGGGTAAAGCCGCTATGCAGGCACTGATTGATGCTGCGGTCTCGCGCGTACGGCCGGTGACCATGGCTGCTGCAACCACCATTGTGGGCATGGCACCATTGTTGTTTGATGAGTTTTTTGTCAGTATGGCAGTGGTGATTATGTTCGGTCTGGGTTTTGCGACCTTGCTAACCTTAGTGGTGGTTCCCATCATGTATGCCTTAGTGATGCGAATAAAATGAGTCTAACGGTGTTAGGTGCCAGTGGCGGCCTCGGTGGCCGCACTGGCAGTACTTACTTGCACGTAGGAGATGCAGCCAGCGCAAGGGTGGCAGGCGCTACTTTAAGCGCCAAGCCAGTGACTGCTCCCCGCCCTAAGCGCTAAAGCGCCACGGGCGAGGCTTCCAACTTCTCAGGCAGCGGCGAGTGCGTGACTCGTCTTACGCTTGCCTCCATTGGCAGAAACCGACAGTCCTGCGGCCTTTAATTTCAAAATACCGTGCGCTCGAATGTTCAGCGCAGCATTGATGTCTCGATCATGCTGTGTTGAGCAAGATGGACACTGCCAGTCACGCACATTCAGTGACAAGTATTCCAGCTTGTGTCCACAGCAAGAGCAGGTTTTTGAGCTGGCAAACCATTGATCAATTTTAACCAGATGCTTGCCTTGCTCTTTGGCCTTGTATTCCAGCTTTTGGAGCAAGCCTGACCAACTCGCATCGGCAAT
>JAJUHK010000010.1 GCA_029279945.1 Pseudidiomarina indica
CGCACGTGCTGAACCACCGTAGGTTTTCGCCAATACTGTGGTGATCGCAGCGGTCAGAGTTGTTTTACCGTGGTCAACGTGGCCGATTGTACCGACGTTAACGTGCGGTTTGGAACGTTCAAATTTTTCTTTTGCCATGACAGCCTCTATTTTGGACAACGTACGGTGGTGAACACCAATTTTATCAAAATCAGTTATAACCGGTGATTATGCCGAAGTTCATGAATGAAAGGAAGAGAAAGGCCGAAGACATGGTGCTGATAGGCGGATTTGAACCGCCGACCTCACCCTTACCAAGGGTGCGCTCTACCAACTGAGCTATATCAGCACGAGACAGATTATTGGAGCGGGTAGTGGGAATCGAACCCACATCATCAGCTTGGAAGGCTGAGGTAATAGCCATTATACGATACCCGCATGCCTTGAATCGGGCCACCTCAAACCATTCTGAACTCACCACATTACACGAATAAACAATGCAAAGTGGTGGAGGGGGCAGGATTCGAACCTGCGAAGGCTGAGCCGTCAGATTTACAGTCTGATCCCTTTGACCGCTCGGGAACCCCTCCACTCATCATTTGAGTTGGTGCCGGCAGAGAGAGTCGAACTCCCGACCTACTGATTACAAGTCAGTTGCTCTACCAACTGAGCTATGCCGGCACCCCGGTTAGGTGGAGCGCATTCTATTGTATCAATTTTGATGATGCAATAGGAAAAGCTATTTTTTTTACCTTTCTGCGTCTGATTGGTTAATTTGCGAACGGATGACGCAAAATAATCGTCTCAGCACGGTCTGGACCTGTTGAAATAATGTCCACTGGCACGCCAGTCAAAACTTCAATACGTTTGATATATGCTAACGCTGCAGTAGGCAATTGACTATGTTCGGTGATCCCGACGGTACTTTCCTGCCAACCTGGCATAGTTTCATAAACGGGTTCAACAACATCATAATCTTCTGCCGCCATTGGTGGATAATCAACCACCTGGCCATTAGGTAAGCGATAGCCTACACAAATCTTTAATTCTTCTAAGCCATCCAACACGTCTAACTTCGTTAAGCAGAAGCCACTAATGGAGTTAATCTGCACTGCGCGGCGGGCGGCAACGGCATCGAACCAACCGGTCCGACGTTTGCGGCCTGTGGTTGCACCGAACTCACGCCCTTTTACGCCAAGGTGCTCACCAACTTCACAGGCTAACTCGGTGGGGAATGGACCACTGCCAACACGGGTCGTATAGGCTTTCACGATACCTAAAACGTAATCTAAATAGCAAGGACCGAAGCCTGAGCCTGTAGAAACGCCACCAGCGGTGGTGTTAGATGAAGTTACATAGGGATAAGTGCCATGGTCTATGTCTAATAAGGTGCCTTGGGCGCCTTCAAACATGATGGCTTGCCCTGCTCTGCGGGCATCGTCAAGCAAGGCCGGAATATCAGCGATCATGCCACGCAATTGCTCAGCAACTATGCGGCAATAGGCGAGCACCTCATCCACATCAACGGGCTCGACATGGTAATAATGCTCTAAGGTGAAGTTATGAAATGCCACGACTTCACGTAATTTCTCTTCAAAACGATCAAAGTGGAATAAATCCCCCACCCGCAACGCGCGGCGTGCCACTTTGTCTTCATATGCCGGGCCAATGCCACGGCCTGTCGTACCTATGGCCTTATCGCCCCGCGCTTTTTCACGCGCTTGGTCAATGGCCACGTGATAAGGCAAAATCAACGGGCAAGCTTCGCTAATAAGTAAACGTTCACTAACCGGCACGCCCCGTGCTTCCAACATGGCAATTTCTTTCATCAGCGCTTCTGGCGATAACACCACGCCGTTGCCGATTATGCACTTTACGTTATCTCGTAAAATGCCAGACGGGATCAAGTGTAAAACTGTCTTTTCACCGTCAATGACAAGGGTATGACCCGCATTATGGCCACCTTGATAGCGCACCACTAACGCCGCTTTATCGGTGAGCAAGTCGACAATTTTGCCCTTGCCCTCGTCACCCCATTGTGTACCTAAAATTACTACATTTTTACCCATGATCTCACTACCAGCAGTTACTGATGAAAAAACAGGCGCGATTTTAGCAGGTATTTCGTGTTGACGATAGCCCGATCAAATTTCCATGAATGCTTTTTTCAGTCGTTGATAGTCGGTGACGTCATGATAAATGGCAAATCCGAATCTTAACCGATCACCGCGATAATCAGTGGCAATGCCTGCTTGGGCAAGTTGTTGTGCTAACTGGCTTACAGTTTCAGCACTATCTAATTTGAACGTTAAAAAGTGCCCATGATGGGATAAATCCGGAGCCAATAAGTGTTCCCGCGCAGCTGCGGATGCTTGAGTTCGTCCACGACCTGTAGAAATGCCTGTTGTAGTTGTTGTACGTAGGCGTGCATCTTGGCTACGGTCAAACCGTCGCGTTCCCACCAATGCAACACACTTTGCAGCCGATACAATGCACTAAAATCCATAGTGGCTCCAGCAAAACGCATCCCATCGTTGGCGTAGGCGACCTGCGCTTGCTGGGGGTTGGCTAAGTTTGCAAAATCAGCAAACCAACCGGTATATTCTGGGCGCAGCGTACAATCTTTGGGGACAGCCATAAAACAACAGCCTTCCCCCGCTTGTAAGTATTTATAGCCACCAGCAAGGTAAAAAATACGATCTGCGATAGCGCTTAAATCTGTAGGGATAGCACCACAGCCATGGTAACCATCGATCATTACCAAGGTTGTCGCGCCGACGTGCGGTAGCCAGCTGTCGATGGGGGGAGCAACGACCCCGGAGTTGTAGAATACTTGGCTGGTGAAAATCACCTCGAAGCTGCCCTGCGTGACCGCTTGCAGCCAGCGCTCTGGAAAGCTAGCAAAAGGTTCAGTCGGAATCGTTACCAACTCAAACTGCGGCCGTTCTTGAAGCCGCTTGATTTGCCGTGAAAAGCTGTGAAACTCGCTATCAGTACTTAACACACGCAGTGGCTGATCAGGCGCAAAACTGCTGAACACCCGATATAACAGCTCATGGGTATTACTCGCAAACACAAACTGTTCGGGATGGGGGTGATTGAGTAATGCAGCCAACCGTCGCTGGACATCGGGGAGCCGTTCACCAAAGATAATATCCCATTTGTGGTCAACACCTTTGGCGCTATCATCCCAGTAAGCTAACTGCGCCTCCCGCGTACAATCAGGCCAATAATGATGGCTATGTGGCGCGCAATGAAGGGTGTCTGGGTGTTGACTGATAAACTTTTGGTAAGCGTGTTGGTAGCACTTCATGATGTTGTTCTAGCTCTTCTATTTGTTCGTCGTTATAGCATTAATGTACGCTGCTTTCGTCTTGCTTGCATCTATTTCTGAGGCAATAAAAAAGGCGAGTACGCCACGCGCACCCGCCTTTGTTCAATACCGCGACAGTTATTTCACCGTCGCTTTATTTAAATATTTAAAGAACTCACTACTTGGGTCTAATACCAAGACGTCATTACCAGACTCAAAGCTGCGTTCATAAGCTTGCAAGCTCCGCAGGAATGAGAAAAACTCTGGGTCTTTGTTGTATGCAGCGGCATAAATCCCCGCTGCCTCAGCATCCCCCTCACCACGTAACTTACGTGATTCACGTTCTGCATCGGACAACATAACGGCAACTCTGGCGTCCACATCGGCGCGAATAAACTCCGCTTGCTCACGACCTTCTGACCGGTGTTCCATCGCAACCGCTTGACGTTCAGCGCGCATCCGCTGGAAGATCGACTGACTGACCTCTACTGGCAGGTTAATTTGCATCACCCGCACATCAATCACTTCGATGCCCAACTCTTGCGCACTATTAGCGCCACGAATGAGGGCTTCACGCATAAGGCTATCGCGTTCACCAGACACGATCTCTTTAATGGTACGGCTACCAAACTCTGCCCGTAAGCCACTACCAATACGGCGCGTTAACAAGGCTTCTGCTTGGGCCTGATTACCACCGTTAGTCGATAAATAATAGGTCGCGAAGTCTGAGATCCGCCATTTCACGTAAGTATCAACGATTAAATCTTTTTTCTCACTTGTAACGAAGCGATCTGGATTACCATCTAAAGTTTTAATGCGCGCATCAAGCCGTTTTACTTCTTCAATAAACGGCAGCTTGAAATGCAAGCCTGGCTCGTACACTGTGGGTGCACCGGTTTCTGCATCACGCAAAACTTTACCAAACTGAACCACAATCGCGCGCTGGCCTTCTTTCACCACAAAGATAGAAGACATGCCTAGCACGATAGCGACGATAACTAATACTGCTACGAAGTTTTTCATCGATTACCCCCGACCATCGTTGAAGCGATCACTGGTACGCACGCTTGTTGGGCGTTGTGTGCCTGAGTTTGCTGGTGAATTCGACGAAGGGGTCGAATTAGTTCCTTGCGCCTCGCGCGGTGCTTGCTGAGTTGCACGTTGCCGTTCAAGAATTTTGTCCAGCGGTAGATACAGCATATTGTTGCTGCCATCCACATCCACCAACACTTTGGCGTTGTTCGCATAGATTTTCTCGAGAGTTTCGAGATACAAACGCTCACGAGTTACCGTCGGCGCCGCTTTATACTGCGGTAATAACTCTTCAAAACGAGCTACTTCACCTTGTGCGCGTAACACGGTTTGTTCACGGTACGCTTGTGCTTCTTGCAAGATACGGCGTACTTGACCACGTGCCAACGGCTCAATTTCACGCGCATAGGCTTCGGCTTCACGAATAAAACGCTGTTCGTCTTCTTGCGCTGAAATTGCATCATCAAAGGCTTCTTTAACAGCCTCTGGTGGACGCGCAGGGAGCAAGTTCACATCAACCACTTGAATCCCCAAACGATAGGGGGCAATGATATTTTCCAATAGCTCCAAGGTATTCTGACGAACACTTTCCCGACCGACCGTCAGTACCTCATCCATGGTGGTATGCCCGACCACGTAACGCAGTGCACTATCAGTCGCTTGCGCTAGGCTACGATCCGCAGTTTCTACGGCATATAAGTAGTCGCGCGGGTTTACAATACGGTATTGAACATCCAGCTCAACATGCACGACGTTCTCGTCTTGCGTCAGCATGAAGCCTTCAGATTGAAATTGTTTTACGTTACTAACGTCGACGGTTTCAACGGTATCGACGAAAAATGGCCGCCAGTGTAGGCCTGACTCGACCAAGTTATGGTACTGACCAAACCGCAGGACGACGCCACGTTCCGCTTCTTTTACCGTGTAAAACCCTGCAATGAACCAAATCACCACCGCTAGCACGAGGATTACTCCCAACCCACGGGATGATTTTGCTCCATTACCGCCTTGCGGTTTATTGCCGCCAAGCCCTAGCTTGCCAAGCAGATTGCGGATTGCTTCATCTAAATCTGGCGGACCTTGCTCGCGGCCGCCTTGGTTTTTCCATGGATCACGGTCATTGTTGCCGCTTCCCGGTTGATTCCAGGCCATTCAATACTCCAGTTCTGGGTCAAAAGTTATGATAAATCTTTCTAATATTTTATGTGAGTTAACGTCTATTCTACAAATCCTTGCAAACTATCGCCATATTCTTCGGCAACTTGCTTGTTAAGACGCTGCCAATCAACTGCCGACATCCGCACTGAAATCGCCATCTGTCCGTCATCACTCGTGTGTTCACCGGTCACACTGTTCATGGCGTAAAGTTTACCACGAAGTTTCCCCATTGACGGTGGGATCCGTAAGGATACGCTAACCATGCTGGGACGCAAGCGCTGTACTAAGGCTTGTTGTAACAAATCGATGCCAACACCCGTCTGTGCAGATAGCCACACGCGGCTTGGTAAACCTTCATCATTGGTGTCAATACGCGGCCCGAGTTCCGGTAATTTATCGATTTTGTTGCAAATCAGCAGCTGCGGAATTTCATCTGCACCGATTTCTTGCAACACTTCTTGGACTTGCTGGAAATTTTCCGCTTGTCGTTCATCCGCTACGTCAATCACGTGCAGCAATAGATCGGCTTCCAAGGTTTCTTGCAAAGTCGCCTTAAATGCCGCGACTAATTCGTGAGGTAAGTGCCGGATAAACCCGACCGTGTCAGCAAACACGATCGGCCCGACATCAGCCAATTCAAATTTACGCAAGGTCGGATCTAGCGTCGCGAACAGCTGGTCGGCCGCATACACCTCGGCTTCGGTCAAACGGTTAAATAAAGTGGACTTGCCGGCGTTGGTGTAGCCGACTAAGGAGACTGTCGGGATATCGCGCCGTTGCCGTGCACGACGCCCTTGCTCACGTTGCTTTGCAACTTTGTCGAGGCGTCCCAAAATATGTTTTATTCGCCCGCGAATTAACCGTCGGTCCGTTTCGAGCTGTGTTTCACCAGGCCCCCGTAAACCGATCCCCCCTTTTTGCCGTTCTAAGTGCGTCCAGCCACGCACTAAGCGCGTGGAAATATGACGCAGCTGGGCGAGTTCGACTTGTAGCTTACCTTCATGGGTCCGCGCACGCTGAGCGAAAATGTCAAGAATCAGTCCAGTGCGATCCAGCACTCGGCATTGACACAACTTTTCGAGGTTACGCTCTTGGGTGGGGGTTAAACTGTGGTTAAAGATGACCACATTAGCTTCCAATAAGCGTACTTGCTCAGCGACCTCTTCGGCTTTCCCTGAGCCAACAAAATAGCGAGAACTGGGCGTACTACGCGCAGCAGTGACAACTCCTAGGGTTTCAACCCCAGCAGATGCCACTAACAATTTCAGTTCAGAAAGATCTTCACGATCGATTTCGGCTGGGAAATCAACGTGGACCAGGATAGCCCGCTCACCACTTTCAAATCTATCAAACAAGCTATCACTGCTCCTAATCGTTGCGGATTAATCAATCGCCTCGTCGCCGTCACCGCCTACCGGTAAATAGTTTTGCGGGATCCGCGCAGGTACAACGGTCGAGATGGCATGCTTATATACCATTTGGCTGACGGTGTTTTTTAGTAAAATGACAAACTGATCGAATGATTCAATTTGACCTTGTAATTTTATTCCATTAACGAGGTAAATTGATACTGGCACTCGCTCACGCCGCAGCGCATTCAAAAATGGGTCTTGTAACGTTTGCCCCTTAGCCATAATGATATTCCTTTTTGTTATTGTTTGGGGTGCCTAGCTCATACAGATAAATTACCTCTGCTAGCCACTTTAATATAGCTGAATTCTATAATTTTCAAAGCTTGTTCATGTTTATTTCAGTTATACTGAATATATGGTGTTAGATTTACTTTTCAAGGCCAATTTGTGTAAAGATTTTGGCAGGTTGATGACAGTATGTTCGTGCTTGCTCTACCAAATCAGGTGCTTCACTATCAAGCCAGTGAACGTCGGGCCATTTTCGCAACCACGTCAGCTGGCGTTTCGCCAATTGTCGCGTCGCGAAAATTCCTCGATCAATCATCTCATTATATGTCAAGTCTCCATCTAAGTATTGCCAAACTTGGCGATACCCGACGCATCGCATTGACGGCAAATCAAGATGCAAATCAGAACGTAGCCGCAAGTGTGTCACTTCATCAATTAAACCTTGGTCTAGCATCTGCCGAAAGCGCAGCGCAATACGTTCATGGAGCACACTGCGATCACTGGGTGCCACCGCGAGTTGAATAATAGGGTATGGCAATGCTCCGTGACGTTGGGCAGTCAGTTCGGTAAGTGTTGTGTTCGTAATGAGGTACACTTCCAAGGCTCGCAATATACGCTGCGGGTCGTTCGGATGAATGCGTGCGGCACTGACCGGATCGCACTGTGCTAATTCCTGATGCAATGCTTCTGAACCTTGCTGTTGTAACCGCTGGTTTAATTGCTCACGCACCTGCGGATCGGCTTCAGGTAACTGCGACATACCCTCCAGCAGTGCTTTAAAATAAAGCATGGTACCGCCCACTAATAATGGAATTCGTCCAGCGGACACTATTTCATCGATGTGGCGGCGCGCATCAACAGCAAACTGCGCTGCAGAGTAGCTCTCGGCTGGATCACAAATATCAATTAAGCGATGCGGGGCTTGTGCCAATTCTGCGGCTGTCGGTTTCGCCGTACCAATATCCATACCTCGATAGATCAACGCTGAATCGACGGAAATAATATCACACGGCAGGTGTTGGGTTAGTGCTATCGCCAACCCAGTTTTACCGGCAGCGGTAGGCCCGTACAAACAAATGACATAAGGTTCAGTCATCGTATCGGCTCCGGTAATGGCGGTAATGGCAATGGTAACCAAGCGTCATCATGGCATCCTTGGCTATGCGCCAGCCAATGCTCAGCTTGGGTGAGTGAGTAGCTGGTTTGCACCTGCTGTTGCGCCAGCCACGTCACCAACTGCTCGGGCTGTTCGAGCAGCGCCACTAACTGCGGCAATGTCGTGGCAATATCCGATTGCCGAATAGCAGACGGCACTTCCAATACCGTCACTGACTGTGGTCGAACCTCATAACGTACACCAAGCATGGCGAGCTGTTTTGGTTCACAGTTTCGCACCATGGTTACCACCGCAGGATCGGTTAATTTCACGGGTATCAATAAGGGTTGACCTGCTAACCCCAACTGCAATTGCTGGCTAATTTTGTGGGTTAAATCGCGCAGCTGAACCCGTTGTAAATCCAGCAACCCTAACCCTTGCTGGGGGTCATTGACTAACGCCAAGCGCTGTTCCACAACGACTAATACCGTTGGCCTGGTTGCCGTTGCTGCGGGCATAACCGCACTTGGCTTAAGGAGCTGCGTAAGTTCTGCTAATGCGCTCTGATCGACTGTTGAGCGCTGCGGGAATAGCTGCTGATGACGGGGCGCTAGTTCTGCCACTTGCTCCCGTAACTTTTCGTGACTGGCAGTGTAGCCATGCTCACTACGGGCAGGTGATGGTGGCACCGCCGCGGTATGGATCGTCTGTAACGCTTGTCGTACCGCATGCAACACAAAATCATGAATATGACGAGCGTGATGAAACCGCACTTCGTGCTTGGCTGGATGCACGTTAACATCAACCTCATGGGCTGGCAGTTCTAAATACAAGACAAAGGTTGGTACCCGATCATCGGGTAAGCTGTCAGCATAAGCTTGCCGTACTGCGTGCCCCAACAAACGGTCCCGCATCATGCGGCCGTTCACGTAAAAGTACTGTACATCAGCCTGATGGCGGCACGCCATGGGTGGCGCTATCCACCCCCATAATCGAATGGTGCCCGACTGCACATCAATGGCTAGTGCATCTTGACTAAACGTCGTACCACACACCTGAGCGACGCGTTTGAGGTAATCTTCAGGTTGCTCAGCAGCGCTATACTGCCGCACCAGCTTATCATTGTGGAGCAGTTGCAAGCGCACATCATAACGAGCTAATGCAATACGACGTAGAACTTCATCAATATGCCCGAACTCAGTTTTATCAGTGCGCAAAAATTTGCGCCGTGCCGGAGTATTAAAAAATAAATCTTGCACATCCACCGTGGTGCCTTGTGGATGGCTTGCAGGCGCTAAGGAGGCAACTTGGTCCCGCCCTTCCACCCAGACCTGCCATGCTTCGGTTTGCGTGGCGGTCGCTGAGGTTAACCGAAGCCGTGATACCGAGGAAATGCTCGCTAAGGCTTCACCGCGGAAGCCTAAACTTTGAATGGCCTCTAAATCTGCCAGCGTACTAATTTTACTGGTCGCATGTCGGCTAAGGGCTAATGGTAATTCGGCTTTGGGGATCCCGGCACCGTTATCGCGCACTCTAATTCGCCGGCGTCCCCCCTGTTCAATATCAACAACAATGTGGGTGGCACCTGCATCAAGGCAGTTTTCCACTAATTCTTTGACCACCGACGCGGGTCGTTCAATAACTTCGCCTGCCGCTATCTGGTTCGCCAGACTAATCGGCAGCAATTGTATTGGCATAACTGCGACCTAATCTTACCTGTTATGATGATGGAATTTCGAGCTTCTGCCCAACGTAGAGCACATTACTCTCAAGCCCGTTGCGCTCTTTAATGGCTTTGACAGTCGTATTATAACGTTGGGCCAGCACCGAAAGCGATTCCCCTGAACGCACCACGTGTGTACTACTACGGTTGGTAGCAAATAAGGTGCCATCCGGCGGCCGTCGTTGGAAGTAATTGCGGATACCTTGGTACATGGCTCGCGCCAACTGTTGTTGATGCTTGTTGGTTAGCAGCAATTGCTCTTCTTGTGGGTTAGAAATAAAACCTGTTTCAATTAGCATCGACGGGACATTTCCAGAAGTCAATACCGCTAAACTAGCATGTTGTGGCTCGTGCTTGTGCATATGCGCCACCTTTTTCATTTCACCAATGACTTCTTTAGCCATCTCATAGCCGGTACTCATGGCGTGCCCCATGCTCAAGTCTAGGAAGGTTTTACTAATATACCCGTAGGTATCATCTTCACCGACAGCTACATCAACCCCCCCAAGGACATCCGACAAGCGTTCCTTATCTTCGAGCAATCGACCCATTTCGTTATTCGCGCGGCGGGTCGACAGCACCCAAACTGATGCACCACGAGGCTGTGGTGACGTGAAAGCGTCGGCGTGAATCGATACGAGTAAGTCAGCTTTGATTTCCTCTGCTTTACGCGTTCGTTCTTTCAAACCAACATAATAATCACCAGTACGAATCAAGTACGCTTGCATAGCGCTATCTTGGTTGATGATGTCAGCCAATGCCTTGGCAATTTTCAACACCACATGCTTTTCATAGGTACCACGTGGACCAATAGAGCCTGGATCATCACCGCCATGCCCAGCGTCAATCGCGATGGTGACTTTACGTTCGGTTAATTGTTCTACGGTTAACGCTTGGGTGCGGCGCGCAATGGAACGGCCGGGTAAATCAATGACCAATCGTTCGCCATAGCGATCATTAGCGGCGAGTGGGAAGACCGTTGCTTGGATTTTATCGCTCAACTCCAACACAATACGGGTGGAGCTGCTGTTCTTTGGCGTACTCGTTCGAATTTTATGAATCAACAAGGATTCATTCGTGATTTTAGCCAAATCTGTTGCCAACTTGGTGTTATTGAAATCTATCACTAACCGATAAGGTTTCGTGTCATAAAGTGTGAAATAACTGTAGTTAGGCGTCGCGCTCAGATCAAAGACGACGCGCGTATTATCCGGCGCAGGCCAGATCCTGATGTTATCGATTTGGTTGGCATGCACTGTCCCGCACCATAGTGCGAACACTAATGCTATTTTTATGACGACGTTTCGCATTCCATCGTATCGAGCAATACTCGGCCTCGTTCTGTTCGCGCATTTAAAGTGATTGATCGCGCCTGATCCGCATAATCAATCTTTATAGTTAAATCGGGTGATGGTAGATAGCCCTCACCACGCTGGGGCCACTCTGCTAAAACGATTCTATCTGTTCCAAGGTAATCACGGATGCCCATAAATTCAAGTTCTTCCGCATCTGCAAGGCGATACAAATCAAAATGATGTACAGTCCACGGCGGCAGCTCATAGGTTTCTACTAGAGTATAGGTGGGGCTTTTCACGTGCCCCTGATGCCCAAGCTGTTGAATAAAACCTCGACTGAACGTGGTTTTCCCTGCCCCTAGTTCGCCTAGCAAATACATCGTTAAACCTTGATCACGTAACAACGCTTGATGTTGAGAGACGCTTTGCGCTAACTGTTGCGCTAAACCGAGTAACGCGGTTTCATCGGCTAAGTAAATGGTTTTTTGCATGCCTATTCCACATCAATTACACCAAGATGTTGCGACCATTGAGCTGGGTTGACTAACTGTCGTAAAGGTGCCAATAAATCACTCGCAATGGTACCGCGTTCACCATCGCCCGCGGCTAATTCTCCAGCAACGGCATGAACCCATACCGCGCTGGTAAGTGCCGCAGCAACAGGTAGCCGCTGTGCCAGCAGCGCTCCGAGCACACCACTAAGGACATCACCGCTACCACCAGTGGCTAATGCTGGTGAGCCACGACGACAAACCCAACCACTGGATTGGTTGGCTACTTTTACTAAGGTTCCGGCCCCTTTGAGTAGTGCGTGGGCCTGAAAGTTCTGACAAATTTGTGTTAAAGCTTGCCAACGATTTTCTTCAATAGTTGCTGTGCTGAGCCCTAATAACCGTCCTGCCTCGCCAGGATGCGGTGTAAACAGCCATTCACTGGCCGTAGGTTTGGTTGGCCGCATCGTTGCTAACAGATTAAGTGCGTCAGCATCCCAGACGATGGTGCCCGACCATTGGCACACCTGCTCAACGAGTTGCTGGGCCCAAGCGGATTGCCCAAGACCCGGACCAATAACAACCACATCTGCACTACCTAACAATAGATTAACAGCCTCTTCGGCACTGTGCACCATCAATTCAGGCTGTGCTGCTGCAATAGCCGTTTGGCTGTTTGAATGACAAGCAATGGAAACTTTACCGGCCCCGGTACGCAATGCAGCACGGCCGGCAAGTACCGCTGCACCACTCATTCCTGGGCCACCCCCAATAATCAGCAGATGACCAAAATGCCCTTTATGCGCCGTTGCTTGGCGTGGAGGTAAGCACTGACTTACATGGGCGCCATCAAGTACCTCAGCAAGCGGGGTTTGCTGTTGGATAATGGTGGCTATGCCTAACTCTGCCAATACAACTTTGCCACCATAATGAGCGGCCTGGCCGGTTACTAACCCCATGGTTAGGCCAATAAAAACCACGGTGCAATCAGCCTTAACTGCACACCCACGTGGTTGGCCCGTGTCACTGCACAGCCCACTTGGGACATCAACGCTCATCACCCAGCCCCGTTGTGATGCGCTATTGATGCAATCGATACACTGTGCGTAATCAGCAGTGACGGGGCGGTTAAGTCCTCGCCCAAACAAAGCATCAACAATCACATCAGACGTGGCAACATGTGCCGTGCTCAACGCTGTCAAGGGCTGCGAGGTAGCGCCTTGTTCATGCCATGCGCGCGCCGCTAGTTGCGCTAACTCAGTTTGTGGCGGCGCCGCAAATACCTGAACCTGATACCCTGCTTGGCGCGCCAACCGCGCCAATACCCAACCATCTCCACCGTTATTGCCAGGGCCACAAATGACAGTAACTTTGGCTGGGGCTGCGTGATGGGCTTGTAATTGCACAAGACATGCCTGTGCGGCACGTTGCATCAATTGCGCTAAGGATAAGCCCAGTTGCGCCACAGCAGCGTGCTCCGCAGTGCGGATTTGCTCCGTTAAGTACAGGTATTTCATCATCCCTGGCTTAAGCTAATCCGTGTTTGAGGAGGTATTCTAACCCACCACGCACTGCAGCGACCTGCGCCTCAATGCACTCCTCTGGTGACGTTTTCGGGCTATCAGGATACACCTCTGTGGTGGTGACATAGGGTGCATCGGTCATTCCCATACATAACCCCAATTCACGGCCGGCATAGTGAATCACCCCCTCTTGCTCTACCGGTGCACCGATAATTTTGCCATCGGTATCTGGCGGTGCAATGTGTGTCACTTTACGTACCGCGTCAATGACCGCTCGTTGAAACTCTGGGGTCGGCTTTTCGGAATTACCAACAGTATAGAAACCATCTGGGATATTCCAGTTGGTGTTTACCGTACCTTCGCGTGCTGCTAATGCTGGACGAAACTCTGAATTGTCGGTATCAGTAGTTTCATGCAAATCAATATGCATGATGAAATTCAAGTCTTGTTGCGCGATATAATCTATTAGCAATGCACATTCGGCTGCTGGGCTATTGGGTTTAAATGAGCGATTCGGATCTATCGCGTACGGGTTCCAGCGATTAATGGTTTCGTAACCCCAAGGGCTTACGCACGGGGCAATCAGTACGTTAAACCATTGACTGTAATGGGTCGCGTGACGTTGGGCAAACGCAAGTGCACCATGCACCCCCGATGTTTCGTAACCGTGCACCCCGCCAGTGATTAAGACGGTAGGCCGATTTGGGTCAAATTCAGCGGCGCGCAAAATGAATAACGGATAGGTGTAGTTTGGATAATTCAGTGCACCGTACTGTTCAATATCAAATTGCTCATGCAACTGATTAATTTGCGTGACCACATCATCAAAATAAGACCGCTGAATGCGCTGTTGCTCCAGCCATTGTTGTTTTTCTTCAACACCCCAAGGTTGTCCTGGTGTTCCAATTGGATATTGCTGTGTTGTCATGGCGTGTCCTTGTGTTATTAAAGTCAACCGATGGCACTTAGTCGGGTTTGAAAATACCAATTAACCCGGGCTGCTCAGTAGTAGTTGTTGTCGGCGGCGCGGCAGGTTGTGTGCCGCGTTCGGAAAATTGATGTCCACATTGCACACAGTGAACTTGTTCTTGTTCACCAGTTACTGTCAACATCAGCGTATCTTGCGCGTGGCATGCTGGGCATTCAGCACCCGCGATAAATCGTTTCCGCGTTTGAGTCATATTCACCTCTGTGGCTATCAGGTATAATTGTCGCAGAAAAAACCATTTAACCCAAGTTAGGACCAATCATGATAACGATTCGCGCGGCAACCTTAATGCGCGGCGGCAATATTTTGCTTAACGATGCTTCCTTCACCATATTTCCAGGCCACCACGTGGGGCTGGTTGGTCGTAATGGAACCGGTAAGTCGTCTTTGTTTGCATTACTCCGTGGTGAGCTCAGCCTTGACCAAGGCAGTTGTGATGTACCCAAAGGTTGGCGCATTGCAAGTGTCAAACAAGAAACGCCAGCCCTTGACCAAGCGGCGCTTGACTATGTATTAGACGGTGATTCGGAGTTACGCCAGATCGAGCAACAGTTAGCGCAAGCCGAAGCAGCCCATGATGGTCATGCTATTGGTCAATGCCATGATCTCCTCGCTACTATTGGTGGCTACGACGCTCCTGCCCGCGCTGCTGCGCTACTGGCTGGGTTGGGTTTTCAACCCGATCAAATTTACTTACCCGTCAAAGCTTTTTCTGGTGGCTGGCGGATGCGCCTAAACCTTGCCCAAGCATTGATTGCACGGGCGGATTTATTGTTACTCGATGAACCGACCAATCACCTCGATATTGATGCTATTTTTTGGTTAGAAGACTGGTTACAACGGTTCCCCGGAACCTTAATTATCATTTCCCACGACCGTGAATTTCTCGATGCTACGGTACAACAAATCATTCATATCGATCAGCAACGCGCCACCAGTTATAGCGGTAACTATAGCAGCTTTGAGCGGCAACAAGCTGAGCAACTGGCGCAGCAACAAGCACAGTTCGAGAAAGAACAAGCGCAACGTAAGCATTTGCAGAGTTTTATCGATCGCTTTCGCTACAAAGCTAGTAAAGCCAAACAAGCACAGAGTCGCATCAAGGCGCTGGAACGATTGCAAGCAACAGCGCCACTGCGTGCTGCTAGTCAGTTCCAGTTTGAATTCAAACCACCCGAGCAATTACCTAATCCCCTATTAACCCTCGACCAGGTTCAAGTAGGTTATGGTGATACCATTGTGCTGCAGAATATTCAGTTGAACTTGGTTCCTGGCAGCCGTATTGGCTTACTCGGCCGTAATGGTGCGGGTAAATCGACTTTGGTTAAATTACTCGCAGGTGAGCTGACTCCGCAAGCTGGTGAAGCAGCGATGAACCCTGCCGTTAAACTGGGTTATTTTGCTCAGCACCAATTAGAAACTTTAGCGGCTGATGCGTCACCCTTAACGCATTTACAACGCTTAGATTCCCACGCAACCGAACAACAACTGCGCGATTATTTGGGCGGTTTTGGCTTTAGCGGGGATGCTGCAACACGGCTGGTAGGGCCAATGTCAGGGGGCGAAAAAGCGCGGTTGGTGTTAGCGCTCATCGTGTACCAGCGGCCCAACCTGCTCCTCCTCGACGAACCGACGAACCATTTAGATAATAGCATGCGCGAGGCATTAGTATTTGCCTTGCAAGAGTTTACTGGTGCCATGATCATCGTATCGCACGATCGCCACTTGTTGCGCACCACTGTGGACGAGTTTTACTTGGTTGCGAATCAACGCGTGGAAGCGTTTGGGGGGGATCTGGACGCCTACCATGACTGGTTAAAGCAACAAACTCCAACAGATACGGACACCCCCACCAAAGCGAAACCAACCCGCAAGGACGAGAAGCGCGAAGCTGCGGCACTGCGACAAGCCATAAAACCATTGAAAGACCGCGTGCAACGGGCAGAGCAGCAACTCCAGGCTGCAGCAGCGGCGGTGGCGAAATTGAATGAACGTTTAGCGGATACCCGTCTCTATGAGGCGGCGAATAAAGGCGAACTCACCGAAATTCTACAACAACAAGCGGCTGCACAAATGCAGCAAACGGCTGCTGAAGAGGAATGGCTCGCAGCTGAAGAAGCCTTACAGGAGGCGCTATCGCAATGATAATCCCTTGGCAACAGGTGGATCCTGCCACCCTCACCAACATTATCGAGGCTTTCGTTCTACGCGAAGGTACCGACTATGGTGATGAAGAAAAATCCTTAGCAGAAAAAGTGGCTGACGTGCGCCGGCAGTTGGCAACCGGCGAAGCTATTTTGGTGTGGTCGGAACTTCATGAGACGGTGAACATCCTGCCTGCTAATCACCGCTTTGATGATAAGTAAACACCTGCTGCCACGGCACGTTGGGGTCTCCTAATACAATGAAGTTCGGGTTCCCAAGGTGTTCATTTTGGTTGTAAGTCAGTGGCATAAATTGTTCACTAACAATTTTACCGCCAGCTTCTGACACAATCACTTCTGCAGCCGCGGTATCCCATTCACCCGTCGGACCTACCCGTAAAAAACAATCTGCACGCCCTTCGGCAATCATGCATGCTTTTAGTGAGCAACTGCCAGCTGGTAATAACTGCAGCGTGCGTGTTGCACTCATACGTGCCAGCACCCGCTCCCGAGGTTGACGACGACTGACCGCAACATTGAGTACATCGTACTGGGGATTAGCCAATTGTCGGACCTGAATCCGACGGCGCCCAAACTGATCGGTTCGATACGCGCCCTGCCCACGCTGTGCGGTATAAAGAACGTCGCCAGGAGGCCAATAGATGATTCCCAACACTGGTTGATTATTCTCAATAAGTGCAATAATCACACCAAAATCACCACTACGAGCAATAAACTCTTGGGTGCCATCAAGTGGGTCAATGATCCAATAACGGGTCCACTGCTGACGCTCCGCAAAGGTTAAGTGGGAGCCTTCCTCTGATAGAATCGGAATGGCTGGCGTTAATGCCGCTAAGCCATCCACAATCAGCCGGTTTGCCGCAAAATCAGCACTCGTCACTGGGGATTCATCGTCTTTATGGTAGGTTTCAAAGACTTGTTCTTCATACAACTCAAGAATGAGCTTCCCAGCCTGTTTGGCTACTGTTGCAGCCCCAGCCAACCAATGGCTTAATTGTTCAGTGGTACTGGTTTGTGTCACTGATTTAGTTCCCGCAATGTCATCAATAACGCGGCAATACTCCGCGCTTCGGTAAAGTCATGTTGCTTCAATAATTCTTCGGCATCGTCGATCGACCAGTGAACTTGCTCCAATGGTTCTGGCTCATCCCCTGGTAGCGACTCAGCATATAAGTCACGCGCCACAAAGATATGCATTGTTGCTGCAAAAAATTGCGGTGCCATAGTAACACTCTTCAGCGGAACAAGTGTTTTAGCACCATAGCCTATTTCTTCTTTTAATTCACGATTGGCGGCCTGCTCTGGGGTTTCATTTGGGTCAATCAAACCTTTGGGAAAGCCTAATTGATAGTTATGTAACCCTGCTGCATACTCGCGGATTAAAATCAGTGTCGTATCATCAATAAATGGTACAATCATCACGGCGCCGCGGCCGCTTCCTGCGAGTCGTTCGAACTGGCGTTTAACTCCATTACTAAACTTTAAATCGACCGCTTCAATCCGTAACAGACGACTTTGTGCAACGACATGACGTGCCAAAATCTCAGGGATGGGTTTATCAGACATAAGAATCCCATAATACTGGCTAAACACATTGGCTTTTCGTTACTATAACTGGAAAGAACGAACGGGTACAACCATGAGGAGCGTTGAATGAATACTAGCGATCGCCAATTTGATGTTGTCGTTATCGGGAGTGGTCCCGGTGGTGAAGGTGCGGCAATGCAATTGGCAAAAAGTGGGCGCAAAGTCATCATGATCGAAAAGCATGATTCAATTGGTGGCGGCTGTACCCACTGGGGGACTATTCCTTCCAAGGCGCTACGACACTCGGTTAGCCGGCTCATCGAATATAATTCCAACCCTCTGTTTGCATCCGAACGTATTCAACGCGGGCTTACCTTTGCGGAAATTTTAAAACATGCTCAGGGTGTCATCCGCAAGCAAGTTCGCTTGCGTACCAGCTTTTATGACCGTAACGGCGTTACCATCATGCATGGCACCGCGGCCATTGTGGAGCCTTATCGCGTGCGCGTCACCTTAGCCGACCAAACGGTGGAATACATTCGCTGTAAACAAATCCTGATTGCCACAGGGTCGCGCCCCTACCGCCCTACTGATATTGATTTTAATCATCCACGTATTTATGACTCCGACACCGTGTTGGATCTCATGCACGAGCCCAGAAGTATCATTATTTACGGTGCCGGGGTCATTGGTTGTGAGTACGCCAGTATTTTCCGCGGTCTTGGTGTGAAAGTCGATTTAATCAACACCCGCGACCGCTTACTGAGCTTTTTGGACGCCGAGATCTCCGACGCACTCAGCTACCATTTACGGAATAGCGGTGTGGTGATTCGCCACCAAGAGGAATATGAACGCATCATTGGCCATGACGACGGCGTCACCGTGTTCACCCATTCGGGCAAACGTATTGATGCCGATTGCTTACTCTACGCCAACGGTCGCTCTGGCAATATAGAAGAGCTCGAACTGGCTAATGTGGGATTAACGCCAAATCATCGCGGCCAACTTGAGGTGAATAGAAACTATCAAACAGCAGTGGATACCATTTACGCTGTAGGCGACATCATTGGTTATCCGTCACTTGCCAGTGCGGCCTATGACCAAGGCCGTATCTGTGCCAGCGCAATGCTCGATGGTGAGTGTGAAGAACGCTTGATCAGTGATATTCCAACGGGTATTTACACTATCCCTGAAATCAGTTCGGTTGGAAAAACCGAAGAAGAATTAACGGCGCAGAAAGTACCTTATGAAGTAGGACGTGCCCAGTTTCAGCATTTAGCCCGCGCACAAATTTCAAACACTGCGGTGGGTAGTTTAAAAATTTTGTTCCACCGTGATACCTTGGAAGTGCTTGGCATCCACTGCTTCGGCGAACGGGCCTCGGAAATCATTCATATCGGCCAAGCCATTATGGAACAAAAAAACGGTGGTAACACCATCAAATACTTTGTTAACACCACCTTCAACTACCCGACCATGGCAGAAGCCTATCGTGTCGCTGCATTGAATGGCCTCAATCGCATTCGCTACTGGTGATGATTACGCTGTACCGGCAGTTCAACACGCACCATCAAGCCGCCCAAACGGCGGCTGATACCAAATAAGACGCGACCTTGGTGCCGCTCTATCAAGCGTTTCACAATCGTCAGGCCCAACCCTGAACCTTTCGTTGCGCGCGCTTTGTCGCCCTGCGTGAAGGGTTGCAACAAGTACTCAATTTGATTTGCTGCAATACCCGGGCCATCGTCACAGACTTTAAACCACACCGAATCACGTTCGGCATCGTAACCCGTTTCCACCAATACCCGCCCGCGCCCATAGCGTTCGGCATTTTCCAATAAATTCAATAATACCCGTTTTATCGAGACTTCACGTACGCCAATATTCGGTAACGGTTGGTAGTTCACGACAATTTTGCTCTGCCAAGTTTCCGGCACATGCGCCACCACATCCTCAACGATGTAGTTCAAGTTCTTAAGCTCTTGATCGGCATCAGTATCGACCCTGACATAATCGATAAACTGGTCAATAATGGCATTCATGTCATCGATATCACTGATGATGCCTTCCGCGAGGTAATCTTCATTGGGCGGCATCATTTCAGTCGCGAGCCGAATGCGCGTCAGTGGCGTGCGTAAGTCATGGCTTACCCCTGCCATCAGCAGCGCACGATCCTGTTCTAACTGCTTCACGCCTTGCATCATTTGATTAAACGCACGTGTCACGGCAATAATCTCACTGGAGCCTCGTTCAACGAGTGGGGCTGGATAATCGCCCTGACCAATTTGTTGCGCCGCTGCCTCCAGTGCTTTTAATGGACGGTTTTGCCAATTGGTGAACAGCATGCCACCAATGACGCTCAAGGTACCAATCACAATGAGGTAAAACAGTAATGGTGAGAAGCGCGCCTCATCAAAACTGTCGAGGTTGAACACTAACCAATAGCCAGGCAAGTTTTCCGTGCGTAACCAGACACGATATTTGTCGCCCTGTGCGATACGCACTTCGGTTCGAGCCTGAAGTAACTCGCTCAATTGTGCTGATAGGAAGTTATACGTGGTCGCTTCATTCAGCCCGTAATACTGGGCACTGTCTTCACTAATTCCTTCGATGGCAGTGGCCTCAGTATAACGGTCTACCAAGCGCTGGCGTTGATCGCGTGAAATTTCTTCAGCAATCAACCATTGATCCAAGGCCAAAATCCCTTCCACTTGACGTGCCACCACACTGCTGATTTGCTGCATGCTGGGCTTAACCACATACAAACCAATCATGATGTACGATACCACTTGGTTGATCAGCAATAATGCCGCGATCAACGCCATGGTACGAGCAAATGCGGAGTGCGGTAATAGGCGCATCGCTAGTTTCGCTACTTAGTATTCGACTTGTCATCTGGGACAAACACATAACCAAGCCCCCAGACGGTCTGGATATAACGCGGATTGGCAGGGTCAGCTTCTAACATCCGCCGCAACCGTGATACTTGAACATCAATACTACGCTCCAGCGCACTATAGTCGCGCCCGCGCGCTTGATTCATCAGTTTGTCACGAGACATTGGTTGGCGAGGGTTAGTCACCAGTGCTTTTAATACGGCATATTCCCCACTCGTCAGCGGGATAGGTTCGCCATTACGAAACATTTCCCGAGTGCCGAGGTTGAACCGGAATTCACCAAACCTAATCTCTTCATCCTCAGCGCTTGGCGCACCTGGAATATGGGTTCCACGACGGCGCAACACGGCGCGAATACGAGCCAGTAATTCGCGTGGGTTAAAAGGTTTTGCAATGTAGTCATCGGCGCCTAGCTCGAGGCCAATGATACGATCAACTTCGTCACCTTTCGCAGTTAACATGACGATAGGGATATCATTATTTTGCTGACGTAGACGCCGACAGATGGTCAGGCCATCCTCACCGGGTAACATCAAATCAAGTACCATCAAATGAAAATTCTCGCGTTCAAGCAAACGATCCATCTGCTCACTGCCGCCTACCGAGCGCACGTTAAAACCTTGCTCCGATAAATAACGTTCTAATAAACTTCGCAACCGCGCGTCATCATCAACAACTAAAATTTTGTATGTTTCCTGACTCATTCTCGATGCCCTTAGCTATCATTGAGAGAACTATATGCCATGCCTTTACTTTTGCAATGGAACCCTTGTAACCAAAGATTACAGAAAAATTTACTTATTTTTGCATTTGATTTGTTTTACCAGCAACGTAAACTGCCTGCCCATGGTAAGGTATCGTCTTTAGGTGTTATACACAGTATGAGAACAAATTTAATCAGCCGTGCTGGTTACGAGTTACTACAACAAGAGCTTGATCATCTGTGGCGTGTTGAGCGCCGGGAAACGACCGAAAAGGTCGCTTGGGCAGCAAGCTTAGGTGATCGCAGTGAAAACGCCGACTACAAATATAATAAACAAAAACTACGGCAAATTGATAAACGTATCCGGTTTTTGCAAAAACGCTTGGAACAACTGAAAATTGTTGATTATTCCCCGCAACAAGAAGGGAAAGTGTTTTTCGGAGCCACGGTCAGTGTTGAAAACAGCGCTGGAAATGAACTCACTTTCACCATCGCTGGCCCTGATGAAATCTATCAACGGGACGATGTAATCTCTATTGATGCCCCCATGGCTCGCGCTGCGCTTGGTAAGCAACTGGATGATGAATTCACTGTCCATACTCCAGCTGGCGCAAAAACTTGGTACATCGTCGCCATTGATTACCGCCTAACCCGCACCAGTGACAGCTAAGCTGTTATACTGGCATTCATTTTAATAGTCACCAAGAGAGAAACTATGAGCTCGATTACTCAGCAAATCGCGAACGAGTTAGCCGTAGGTTCGCAGCAAGTCCAAGCTGCAATCGCGCTACTTGATGACGGTGCTACGGTGCCATTTATTGCCCGCTACCGTAAAGAAGCAACGGGGGGATTAGACGATACCCAGTTACGTCAACTTGCCCAACGCCTCAGCTATTTACGCGATCTAGAAGACCGCCGGGCGGTAATTTTGGCCAATATTCGCGAGCAAGGTAAACTCACCACTGAGCTGGAACAAGCCATTCTAACGACGTCGTCGAAGACGGAACTTGAAGATTTATATCTGCCCTACAAACCAAAACGCCGTACCAAAGGACAGATCGCGATTGAGGCCGGTATAGAGCCGCTGGCCGATGCGTTATGGCAACAACCCAACTTAAATCCAGACACTGAAGCTGCGAACTATATTAATGCTGATGCAGGCTTTGCCGACACGAAAGCTGTGCTTGAAGGCGCTCGCTTCATTTTGATGGAGCGCTTTGCTGAAGACGCACAGTTATTGAAGAAGGTGCGTGAATACTTATGGGACAATGCCGAAATTACTAGCTCAGTTGTTGCTGGGAAAGAAGCGGAAGGTGCTAAATATCGCGATTACTTTGCCTTTAGCGAAGCCATTAAAAAGATCCCATCACACCGCACCCTCGCCCTATTTCGCGGCCGTAATGAAGGTATTTTACAGTTAAAACTCAATGCCGACCCACAGCAAGAAGATCCGAAAGCGCGCAGTTATGGCGAAACGCTGATTGCAAACCATCTGCAGTGGCACCACCAGGGGCGAGCTGCCGACGATTGGCTGCAGCAAACAGTACAATGGACGTGGCGGGTAAAAATCATACTGCATATGGAGACTGAACTGTTTGGCGTAGTTCGGGAGCGAGCAGAAACCGATGCCATCAAGATCTTTGCCAATAACCTCAAAGATCTGCTCATGGCTGCGCCAGCCGGCGATAAAGTCACTATGGGGTTAGACCCAGGCGTACGGACCGGGATTAAAGTTGCTGTCGTCGACGGCACCGGGAAAGTGCTGGATACCAATACTCTGTACCCGTTCCAGCCACAAAACCAAGTAGATAAAGCATTGCGTACCCTAGCCGGGTTATGCCGTCAACATGGCGTTGAATTAATTTCTATTGGTAATGGCACATACTCGCGGGAAACGGACAAGTTAGTCGGCGAGATGTTAAAAGCCAACCCCGATATCAAGGCCAACAAAGTCATTGTAAACGAAGCCGGAGCATCGGTTTATTCCGCGTCTGAATTAGCGGCCCAAGAGTTTCCTGATCTCGATGTATCGTTGCGCGGTGCGGTTTCCATTGCGCGGCGCTTGCAAGACCCGTTAGCTGAATTGGTTAAAATTGAGCCAAAATCTATTGGTGTTGGGCAATATCAACATGACGTCAGCCAAGCACAGCTAGCACAAAGCCTCGATGCGGTAGTAGAGGATTGTGTTAACGCTGTTGGTGTCGATATTAATACCGCCTCAGTGGCTTTGTTAGCACGTGTAGCTGGCTTAACGCGCACCTTAGCGCAGAACATTGTGGCGCATCGCGATCAACATGGCCGTTTTACTAACCGCCAGCAACTACTCAAAGTAGCGCGGATGGGACCAAAATCCTTCGAGCAAGCAGCAGGTTTCTTGCGCATCATGAATGGTGATAACCCACTTGATGCATCGGCAGTTCATCCAGAGGCATATCCAGTGGTAGAACGCATCGCTTCCGCCAATGGCCAGCAAGTGGGTGGTTTAATTGGTAATACTGCATTTCTACGCCAACTTAATGCCAAGGATTACACCGACGATACCTTCGGCTTACCGACCGTACAGGATATTTTGCGGGAACTCGATAAACCGGGTCGCGACCCGCGCCCAGAGTTTAAAACAGCCAGCTTTAAAGATGGTATCGATGACATCAATGATTTGCGTCCCGGCATGACCTTGGAGGGCGTCGTTAGCAACGTAGCAGCCTTTGGCGCATTCGTTGATATTGGCGTGCATCAAGATGGCTTAGTCCACGTTTCTGCATTATCCGATAAGTTTATCAGTGACCCGCGGGAAGTGGTCAAAGCTGGTGATATCGTCAAAGTGAAAGTGTTGGAAGTGGATGTTCCACGAAAACGGATCAGTCTAACGATGCGATTACAAGACGATCTACCAACGCCAGCTGCGGCAGCAACTAAACCAGCCACCGCGGCGAAGAAGGCAAAACCTGGCAACCGCGATAGACAGCAACCAGTGCCGAGCAACAATCAATCCGCAATGGGTTCAGCATTTGCCGAAGCTTTTGCCAAGGCGAAGAAATAGTGGCGCAGCTATGAGGCCTATACACCACTATTACCAAATAGTGGTGTAATTAATTTATTTGGGCTCCACGTAACGTGCGTTGTAACATCGCGCTAAAGTCACGCTGCTGCTGCTCAAACGCAGTTCGCAGTGTGGTGGCTTTTTGTTTTAACTCAGCCACTGTTGGTACGTGCATGTTTTGCCGTTTCAGATCCAGTAATTGTTTCTGGACTTGATAGTAATCACGCAATTTAGTCACCACTAAGTCAAACTCATCATGGAGCTTAGCCAAGGTGGTTTCGCAGGAAATTTGGGCTTTATCTTTAGCCTTTTTAAACT
The DNA here is from genome assembly GCA_029279945.1 of Pseudidiomarina indica. Taxonomy (GTDB): domain Bacteria; phylum Pseudomonadota; class Gammaproteobacteria; order Enterobacterales; family Alteromonadaceae; genus Pseudidiomarina; species Pseudidiomarina indica_A. The sequence goes on from JAJUHK010000010.1 coordinate 24,889, forward strand.
GCATCTCGAGCCGCGCTCGTTCAATTTGATAGCCGTTTGTGCGTTTCAAATTGGTGGTTAAGCCCAACCATGCCCCCAATCGAATAAGCCATTTGGTGGGGTCATAATGCCACCATCGAATCCCATTGCGGTAATCAGCAGAAAAGATATGGTGGTAGTTATGGTAGCCTTCACCAAAGGTGAACAATGCGAGAAAGCCATTATCACGAGCGGTATTCCGATCAGTGTAGGTTTGCTTGCCCCAAATATGAGCCAAGGAGTTAATGAAGAAGGTGGTGTGATGGTTGATCACTAACCGCGCCACACCCACTAAGATTAACGCCCCCCAAACATCACCAACCATCACGCCTAATGCAAGCGGCCAACCGATAGTCGTCAATATCGCCAGCGGCAAGTAGTACCGGTGTTGCCACATGACAATGGGGTCTTTTTGTAAATCTTTGACGTTGTTGTAGTCGTGGTAGCGTGAGGCCTGATATTCACGCAACATCCAGCCAATGTGCGAATACCAAAATCCGCGTTTAGCCGAATAAGGATCTTTGTCATTATCATCGACGTGCTTATGGTGTTCACGGTGATCTGACGCCCAATGGAGTGCGCTGTTCTGTAATGCTAACGCTCCACCTAAGGCAAATAAAATCCGTAATGACCAATGCGCATCGTACGCGCGGTGCGCCCACAAGCGGTGGTAACCAGCAGTAATGGAAAGCCCAGCAAAGACAAGGGTAGCAATCAAACCAATCACTAGGCTACTTGAAAAACCATGAGTTAAGGCGTACCAAGGTACCCCAATCACAGTCACTAAAAAAGTAACAGCAAATAAGCTCAGGTTGACCCAAATAATAGGGGGCTTTTTAGCGGCTGCTGAAGCAGGGAGAGATGACATATATAAACCAACGTAACAAGCAAATAAAAAAATCGTTCAGTGAACACGTGTACGCTCAATTTACCTGCACTGACTCCTCAGCGCAAGTTGTTTTATGTAAAATACGGTGAATTGCGTGTGTCGACGTTCACTGACATAATCACTTAGATATTTCACAGCTAGGAGAGTTCCCCCCAATGGCAGGCATACGTGCGGCACAGAAAGAAAAAACACGACGGGCATTAATTCAAGCCGCAATGAATCAATTAACTGCCGAACATGGGTTCGCTAGCTTGAGCTTACGGGAAGTAGCCCGAGAAGCAGGCATTGCTCCCACCTCCTTTTATCGCCACTTCCGCAATATGGAAGAATTAGGGCTAACATTGGTTGATGAAGGTGGCTTAACCCTTCGTCAGCTACTGCGCCAGTCGCGCCAACAAATTGCCAAAGGCGGCTCGATCATTCGTTCCTCGGTCTTAACTTTTATGGAGTTCGTCAACAATAACAACGCTATTTTTCGGTTATTGTTGCAAGAAAAATCTGGCAACTCCAAAGAATTCCGCTTAGCTATTGCCCGTGAAGTAGAACACTTTACCGCAGAGCTGGTGGATTACCTGATTGAAGAACAACAATTCGCCCGAGAGCTCGCCGAAATGCAGGCCGACGCTATTGTACGAATTGTTTTTAGTGCTGGTGCAGATGCACTGGATGCCGACGCTAAAGAACGCCGCCGGCTTACCGAGCAGACTATTGTTCAGGTACGACTTGTCGCGCGGGGTGCTGAAGCTACCCGTGCGGCGGCCAAAACCACAAAATCAGGGGAATAGCTGTAACAATGATTAGCACTGTCAAGGGTAATCCAAGACGCCAATAATCCGAGAATCGATACCCACCCGGCCCCATCACCAAAATATTAACTTGATGTCCTAATGGAAATAGAAGAGGCAATGCTGCACCTATAGCAACAGCCATTAAGAACGGGTCGGGCGATGCTTCTAGCCCAACGGCCATATTTAATGCGATGGGTGCCATTAATACGGCAGTCGCAGCGTTGTTGACCACGTTTGATAACACCATAGTCAACACAAGCAGTAACGCTAATGCAACTACCAAGGGTGCGCTCTGACCCAATGCTAATACCCCATTAGCAATTGTATGAGCTGCCCCAGTACGCTCCAAGGCACCACCCAATGGAATTGTCGCAGCCAACAACACCACGATCGGCCAATCCACTTGTTCATACAGTTCACGTAATGGAATAACATTGGTGAGCACCATAGCGCCAGCCGCAGCGACGAAAGCCACCGGCACGCTCACCCAACCCAGTGCGCTCACCACGATGGCCGCAAGAAAATAGCATAATGGTTGGAAAATACGTTTATTCGCGCCAATCCGCAGACTTCTGCGCGCCAGTGGGTAACAACCGAAACGACGTAGAATATCCGCCAAAATTTCAGCATTCCCTTGTAATAACAGCACGTCACCGGGTTTGAAACGGATATTTGCCAAAGTGGGCTGCAATGATTGTCCTTGCCGTGCCACGGCAAGAACGTTAACACCAAAACGGTGGCGCAACCGTAAATCTGCCGCCGAGCGCCCGACCAAACGAGAGTTGGGACCCACGACACCCTCGACAATGTGAATTTCATCGGAAACCAGAAACCGATCAGCGATTGTCTCATCGGCATTGAGTTCGACGTGGGTAATATCCAATAGACGTTGTAAGGTATCGGCGCTGGCTTCCACAACCAAAATATCTTCTGCTTTGATACGTTGATAAGGCCGCGGTGCGGTTATAATTTCTTTACCCCGTTTAATGGCCACGACGATAAAACGATCAGGGAGTTTATTTTCAAACTCATACAACGTAGCGTCAATGCAATTCGCCTCAGGCGGCACCCACAGTTCGGTTAAATATTCACCCATATCGTAAGGCCCCTGTGTATGTTGCTGGTTGCCTGATATTGGCACCAGCCAACGGCTCGTAACCCACATGAACACTAGGCCAATGACGGTTAAGCTCAAACCGACCGGAGTAAAATCGAACATTCCGTAAGACTCGCCTAAAGCATCATGTCGAATGTCTGCAATCAAAATGTTGCTGGGCGTGCCGATCAAGCTAATTGTGCCGCCAAGCAAGGAGCCAAACGCCATTGGCATGAGAACCGTTGAGGCATGCCCAAGACCACTGCGCGACAGGTGCAAGGCGATAGGGATCATAATGGCCATGGTGCCCGTGTTACTAATAAACGCTGAGCACGCTGCCGTGATACTGGTGAGCATGATCATTTGCACCAACGGTTGGCCACCCACTCGCTGCATCAACATGGCTAATGCATCGACGACCCCCGAACGCCACAAGGCGTGGCCTATAATCAATACTGCTGCCACGGTAATGACTGCGGCATTGCCAAAGCCACTAAATACTTCGTTAGCAGGAACTAAGCCAAGGGTTGCCGCCACCAGTAAGGCGAACATCGCGACTAAATCATAGCGCCAGCGATTCCAAACGAATAGAATCAGGGCACCTAAGATGATGAGACCAATGAGTAACTGATCGACCATGATGATTCAATTTTAGGAATGATAGTTACAGATTGGCGATATTTCGTGGGAAGTCAATAATTTTACTGATAAGATGCAGAGAATAATACGAATAATAATGACACAACTGTCAGCAGGAGTACGAGTATGTTACGCCATCTAAGCCTAGTACTAGTGGCCGCTGTGGTTGCCGTTTCGGCACATGCGCGGCACATAACCTTAGAAGAAACCATCACGGTTCAATCCATTAATAGCGCTGCCATCGCACCTGATGGAAAAATGGCCGCCTTTACCAAAGTCATACCAAGACAACCTTATATTGATGATGATGGTACGGCATATATTGAACTGCATGCGATTCGCGCGGATGGCACCATAGTGCCCTTTATTACCGGTAAAGAAAGCCTAGGTAGTATTCAATTACACGATAACGGTATTTATTTTCTAGCGCGCCGTGGCGAGGTCAAACATACCAGCCTTTATCGCATTGCTACAGATGGCGGTGAAGCACAGTTAATATTTAGCCATGATTCGGCAATGAGTAGCTACGCCCTGAGTAGCGATGGCCGTTATTTGGCATTTCGCGCGCGCAGTAAAACCGACGACAGTAAAGCCAAACTAGCCAAAAAAGGCTTTAAGGCCGAAGTCTATGAAGAAGAAAACGTTTTCACCCATGCTTGGTTAGTTGACTTACACCAAGAGTCTGCCAAAGCGGTACAGCTTACTGACCAACGGGAGATCCATTCGGTTGCATTCCGCCCTACGCAGCAGCAGCTGTTAGTGCGCGTTGCGCCAACCCCACTGATCGATGATAACTATATGACCAGCCACTACGAGCTGATCGACTTCAGTGGCAACACAGTCAGTAAATTTGACACTATTGGTGTATTAGGCAAAGCAGAATTCTCACCCGATGGTCGTTACCTTGCGGTGATCGGTGCGGCGGACTATAACGACCCTTCTGCCGGTCGATTGTACGTATTTGACACCAGCAAAAATAATGAGCGCCGCGAAGTGTTACCTAACTACCAAGGTCACGTGCGTGACATCGCATGGCGGCAAAATGATGAATTAATTTGGTTAGGCCACCGCGGCACGAAGAGTGAAGTGCAAGCACTGACGATGCAATGGCTTGAGTCACGGACCTTGTTAGAGCCGGGTAAACTTATCGCTGTTGATTTAGCCGTTGCGCCTTATCAAGAACCTATTTTAATCCGTGCACATAGTGCTGAGCATCCAACCGAACTATTCCGTTTACAAGGTCAACGGCTGGAACGATTGACGAACACCAACCCGTGGCTCGCCGACATTGATATGCCGCGGCAAGAAACCATCACCTACAAGGCGCGTGATGGCGTAGAAATTGAAGGTATCTTAGTGTACCCGACCAACTACCAAGCCGGGCAACGCTATCCACTACTGATGGTGGTTCACGGTGGTCCAGAGTCACATTACAGTGACGGTTGGCTCGATCGCTACGGCAACCCAACAAAATACGCAGCCCAGCAAGGTTATGTAGTATTTTTCCCGAACTATCGCGGCAGTACTGGTCGTGGCGTCGAGTTTTCTAAGCTTGGTCAAAACGACTATGCCGGCAAAGAGTTCGACGACTTAGTGGATGGTAAAACTCATTTAGTTGAACTTGGCCTTGTTGATGAGAAAAAAGTTGGTATTACCGGTGCTTCATACGGTGGTTTTGCATCAGCTTGGGCAGCTACGGCACTCACTGAGCATTTTGCTGCAAGCGTGATGTTCGTCGGTATCAGCAACAACATTTCTAAATTTGGTACCACTGATATTCCAAAAGAAATGCATGCCGTGCATGCCCGTAGCTATCCATGGGAAAAATGGCAATGGTACTTAGAACGCAGCCCAATTTACCACGCAGAAAAGGCCAAAACACCGATTCTAATTTTGCACGGGAAAGAAGATACCCGCGTTCATCCAAGCCAGTCGATGGAATTGTATCGCTACTTGAAAACTCACGGTAACGTGCCAGTTCGCTTGGTGCTTTACCCTAATGAAGGTCATGGTAACCGCCGCGTGGCAGCGCAACTTGACTACTCAATGCGGTTGATGCGTTGGATGGATAACTTCCTTATCAAAGGAAACACTGAAGCACCACCTCATGAGTTACCTCATTTAGACAAAATTAAATAGAGGTGAACGAAGTGGGCTATGGACGCTTGCTGAAAATAATCATTGCAGTGCTGTTGGTATACCACCTCAGCGCTGTTTGGTTAGCCGCCACTATACCCAGTTCAGAACTATTGGTCTGGATACTCGGTGCGGGGTTAGTTGGTTATATCCTACTGCTTACGGTTGTGCGGCGCAGGTTTCGTGATCAGCAAAAACAATTACACCAGCAAAAGCAACAGCTCAAAGAGCTTGAGCAAAAGCTAACCACTTGGCGTAATGTTGATGAACTGACGCAACTGGCAAACCGCGTCCAGTTATACCAGCAACTGGATTTTCAACTTGCCCGAGCACAACTGCAGCAACAATCCTTAGCGGTATTGCTGCTCAACTGTGATCAACTCAATACGATTAACTCTGAGTTTGGCCACCTCACAGGTGATGCGGTGCTTAAGGAAGTGGCAACCGTCGTAAAAGGACAACTTCGCGGACAAGATATTTTTGGCCGTTGGGGCGGTGATGAGTTTTTAATTATGATCTCACCAACACATGCTGATAAAGTGGTTGAGATCGCTGAAAAAGTACGGTTGGCGGTCGCCCAACAGCGCTTTACGGAAGATAAGCTGTATGTCACCGTTAGTATTGGTTGTGCCATTTTTAATGACCAAGATACGGTGATCAGCTTGATTCAACGTGCTAATAACGGGGTTGAGCAGGCCAAACACAGTGGACGCAATTGCACCCGCGTCGGCGATTGAGTGATTATCAGAACTGAAAAAGGCGGCTCATAAGCCGCCTTTTTTATGTACCTGTACAGGTTAGAGTTTAGGACCTGCAGCGACCAGTGCTTTGCCTTCATCGTTGTCGGTAAACTTCTCAAAGTTCTCAATAAACAACTTCGCTAAGTGACGTGCTTTTCCGTCCCACTGAGCTACATCGTCATAGGTATTGCGCGGATCAAGAATGTGCTGTTCTTCAACGCCTGGCAATGCAGTAGGCATCGCTAGGTTGAAGTATGGTAACTGCACAAATTCTGCATCTTCAATGCTACCGTTTAAGATAGCATCAATGATAGCACGCGTTGCTTTAATTGAAATCCGCTTACCGGTACCGTTCCAGCCGGTATTCACGAGGTAAGCTTCAGCACCTGCTGCTGCCATCCGCTTCGCTAAAACTTCCGCGTACTGAGTTGGGTGTAGGCTCAAAAATGCCGCGCCGAAACAGCTTGAAAATGTTGGTGTCGGCTCAGTAATACCACGCTCAGTCCCTGCCAATTTCGCTGTGAAACCTGACAAGAAATAGTATTCAGTTTGTTCTTTGGTTAACTTTGATACTGGCGGTAACACGCCGAACGCATCAGCAGTTAAGAAAATAACCTTCTTCGCGTGACCTGCTTTCGACACTGGCTTCACAATGTTGTCGATATGATAAATCGGGTAAGAAACACGCGTATTTTCAGTTTTTGAACCGTCCGCGAAATCAACGCTACCATCGTCACGAACTGTAACGTTTTCTAGTAACGCATCACGGCGGATAGCATTGTAGATATCTGGCTCAGCTTCTGGTGACAAGTTGATTGTTTTTGCGTAACAACCGCCTTCGAAGTTAAATACGCCATCATCATCCCAACCGTGCTCATCGTCACCAATTAATTGGCGCTTAGGATCGGTCGATAAGGTGGTTTTACCCGTACCTGACAAACCGAAGAAAATTGCTACATCGCCATCTTTGCCTACGTTGGCAGAACAGTGCATTGAGGCGATACCTTTCAATGGCAAATAGTAGTTCATGATTGAGAACATACCTTTCTTCATCTCGCCACCGTACCAAGTACCGCCAATTAGTTGGATCCGCTCAGTGAGGTTGAACGCAATGAAGTTTTCTGAGTTCAAGCCATGCTCTTGCCACTTGTGGTTGGTGGTTTTGGCACCGTTCATCACCACGAAGTCAGGCGTAAAATTCGCCAACTCTTCTTCGGTAGGGCGAATGAACATATTCTTAACAAAATGAGCTTGCCATGCCACTTCAGTGATGAAGCGTACCGCTAATCGGGTATCTTCATTAGCGCCGCAGAAAGTATCAACGACAAATAAACGCTTGCCAGATAATTGCTTGGCGACGATTTCTTTTAAATCAGACCAAATCTCTGGAGTAATGGGTTTGTTATCATTTTTACCCTGATCGGCCCACCAGAACGTATCGCGAGTTACATCGTCCCGCACAATGTACTTATCCTTCGGCGAACGTCCGGTAAAGATACCGGTATCGACTGCCACCGCACCAAGGTTAGTGACAACCCCTTTTTCATAGCCTTCTAGGCCTGGACGCGTTTCTTCTTCAAATAACAATTCATAAGAAGGATTATGGATAACTTCGGTGACGTCTGTAATGCCGTACTGGCTTAAATCCAGATCAGTCATGTGGTGGACTCCTGCGGGTCAGATTTGAGCAAAAATTCAAAAAGTAAACGTGGGCTGCGATTCTACCTCCAAACGCTCAAAAATGGTAGTCTTTACAACAAAAAATAGCCTAGATTGGCTCCTTATAGTTTACTTATTGTCCCTCTCGTTCACGCTGCTTAATTTTTTCTTCCAACGCGATAGCTACACGTAAATCGGTAAATTGACGCACATTTCCATGATGAATAGCGACTTCTTTGACCAATGTCGAGGAAATGAACGAGTTTTCTTCGGCGGGCGTAAGAAACACACTTTCTAGCCCGGGATAAAGACGGCGGTTCATATTGGCAAGTTGGAATTCATACTCAAAATCAGACACCGCTCGCAGCCCGCGAATCAACACAGTCGCACCCTGCTCTTTGGCAAAATCAACCAGCAAACCACTAAAGCCAACCACCACCACATTGGGTAATTTTTCAGTCACTTGGCGCACGAGTTCCACCCGCTCGTCCAAGGTAAACATCGGTTTTTTGCTAGGGCTGTTCGCAACTCCAACAATGACTTCACTGAATAAGTTAGCAGCCCGCTCGATTAGGTCAGCATGGCCATTGGTAATGGGATCAAACGTTCCTGGATAAATGGCGCGTTTGTGCATGAAATTTCTCCAGTTAAAGAATGAGGATGCGAAGCCGCATGCTAATCGGGTAAACTATAGCTATCCTATCACCCACAATGGACATTATTGTAGGTGGCCGTCGAACCAAAAGCACGGAGAATTACATGAAGCAAAATTTTTATCAACAGCTTAGCAGCCAACTCGAAGGGCTCAAGAACGAAGGCTTATACAAGCAAGAACGTATTATTTTGAGCGACCAAGATGCTGAAATTAAAGTTGGCAATGGTGAATCAGTGTTGAACTTTTGTGCCAACAACTACCTTGGCTTAGCGAACAGTCCAGTACTCATCGCGGCTGCGAAGCAAGGTCTCGACGAGCACGGCTTTGGTACCGCGTCAGTGCGCTTCATCTGCGGCACGCAAGATATTCACAAAACGCTCGAAGCTAAGCTCAGCGCATTTTTAGGTACTGAGGATACTATTCTGTATTCGTCCTGCTTCGATGCTAATGGTGGTTTGTTTGAAACCATCATGGAAGCTGAAGATGCCATCATTAGTGATGAACTGAATCACGCCTCGATTATTGACGGTATTCGATTGAGTAAAGCCAAGCGCTATCGATACAAAAACAACGATATGGCGGACTTGGAAACGCAACTGCAACAAGCGCGCGCCGATGGCGCACGGCATGTTCTCATTGCCACTGACGGTGTCTTCTCAATGGATGGCGTGATCGCTAACTTACGCGCGATTTGTGACTTAGCCGATAAATACGATGCGCTAGTCATGATGGATGACTGTCACGCCACTGGTTTCTTAGGTAAGAATGGCCGTGGTACACACGAATATTGTGACGTGATGGGTCGTGTTGACATCATTACCGGTACCCTAGGTAAAGCGCTAGGTGGTGCTTCCGGTGGTTACACATCGGGCAAGAAAGAAGTCATTAACTGGTTACGGCAACGCTCACGCCCATACTTATTCTCAAACTCGGTTGCACCAGCAATAGTTACTGCATCGATTAAAGTATTGGAAATGTTGGAAAACGGCCACGAACTACGACAAAAGCTGTGGGATAACTCGGCCTACTTCCGGGAGAAAATGACTGCTGCTGGATTTACCTTAAGTGGTGCTGACCATGCTATCATACCCGTTATGATTGGTGACGCGCGGCTTGCAGCAGAAATGGCTGATCGCATGCTGCAAGAAGGTATTTACGTGGTCGGTTTCTCCTTCCCAGTAGTGCCTCGTGGGCAAGCTCGAATCCGCACCCAAATGTCTGCCGCGCATTCACGCGAGCAACTTGACCGTGCGATTGACGCCTTCACGCGGATTGGTAAAGAACTCGGTATTATTTAATCGTCAGCATGCGCACGCACTAAGGAACGATTTATGAAAGCTTTGGCAAAATTACACGCAGAACCTGGTATTTGGATGACCGATGTTGACGTGCCGGAATACGGCTACAACGACCTGCTCATTCGGATAAAAAAGACAGCGATTTGTGGTACGGACGTGCACATCTACAAATGGGACGAGTGGTCGCAAAAAACCATCCCTGTTCCCATGGTCGTTGGGCACGAATATGTCGGTGTGGTGGAAGCCATGGGTGACGGCGTGCGCGGCTTTAACAAAGGTGACCGGGTATCGGGCGAAGGCCATATCACCTGTGGCCACTGCCGTAACTGTCGAGCAGGGCGTCGCCACTTATGCCGCAACACCATTGGGGTTGGCGTGAACCGTCCCGGTGCTTTTGCTGAATACCTTGTGATTCCAGCTGAAAACGCATTCAAACTGCCAGATGATATTAGCGACGACCTCGCAGCAATTTTCGACCCGTTCGGTAATGCGGTACACACTGCTCTTGCCTTTGACTTGGTGGGTGAAGACGTCCTCATCACCGGTGCAGGCCCAATTGGTATTATGGCTGCGGCTGTGGCACGCCACGTGGGCGCTCGGCACGTCGTCATCACGGATGTGAACCAATACCGCTTAGATTTAGCAACGCGGATGGGTGCAACTCGCGCGGTTGACGTCAGCAAAGAAAAACTGACTGATGTCATGAACGAGCTGGGTATGAAAGAAGGCTTTGACGTCGGCCTTGAGATGTCTGGCGTGCCTTCTGCGTTCGCGCAGATGCTGGAAACTATGAACCATGGCGGTAAAATTGCCATGCTAGGTATTCCACCACAAAGTGTAGCCATTGATTGGAACCAGGTGATTTTTAAAGGGCTTACCATTAAGGGAATATACGGCCGTGAGATGTTTGAAACCTGGTACAAAATGGCCAGCTTACTGCAATCAGGGCTCGACTTATCGCCGATTTTGACGCACCACTTAGCGGTGGACGAATTCCAACAAGGATTCGATATTATGACGTCAGGTCAATCGGGTAAAGTTATTCTCGATTGGAGCTAAGGCAACACAAGGGTAACGTATGGCTGATTTTAAACGCATCAATCCCACCATGGGCTACCAATTATGGCAACAGCAGCAAGCCCGCTTTGTCGACATCCGTGATGAACGCTCCTTTGCTGCTGTGCATATTCCCGGTTCACTGCGTTTAACTGATGCCAACCTGCCACAATTTCTAGCTGAACTAGATGACGAGACGCAAGTGGTCGTCGTCTGCTATCATGGCAACAGTAGCCAAGGCGCTGCACAATATCTCGCCCAGCAAGGGATCGAGTCAGTCAGTAGCCTTGACGGCGGCATAACAGCGTGGGCACAACAGTTCCCCGATGCGGTGGAGTACGGTTAAATGAAACGTTTACTGACCACCCGTGATGCTGAGAAAATGGCGCAACTGTATGCCTATTTGCAGCATCACGGCGTTCCAGTAACAGTCGCAGAGCAAGGGCAAAACCTTGAGCTTTGGCTGACGATGTCAAGTTACCACGCCCATGCCAAGGCACTTATTCAAGCCTATCAAGAAAACCCTGAATTGGCGTTGCAACAGCTTGCCGCAGAACAACCTGAAGAACTGCCGCATCCCCCCAGTTTTATCCAACAGCTACGTGCCCAAGCCGGCTGGTTTACCCGCGCTTACACTGCGGTTGTGGTGCTGATATTCGTCGGCATGCACACTTCATTCATTGAGCAAATATTGAGCGCTCTGTTGTTTAATCCATACGACTATGAACGCTTACCATGGAGTGAGCCGTGGCGTTTTGTGACGCCTGCGATGCTACACTTTAGTATTTTGCACATTCTTTTTAATGTGTTTTGGTGGTGGTACTTGGGGGGGCGATTTGAGCGCTACTACGGCACAAAGTGGTTGATCCTCGCCTTTTTCATTTGTGCCATCGCTTCCAACACCGCGCAATTCTACGCCAGCGGCCCGCATTTCGGTGGGTTATCTGGTGTCGTTTACGGCCTGTTTGGTATTGCCGCCATTGTTGGCTGGAATAACCCGCGACATCCATTATTCCTACCCAGCGGCTTGATTATCTTTATGCTCGTGTGGCTTGTGCTCGGCTACACTGATTTGTTGTGGGTTAATATTGCTAATACGGCACACACAGTCGGCTTACTCTCAGGGTTAGCAGTGGGCGCTGGGATCCGTGGTCTAACTCTCTATCTCCAGCGACGACAGGGTCAATAGCTGTGCAATTCCCGGAGTTACAATTTCCTGTTATCACCGCCAATCAACGTGCCCACTGGCAAATTGCACAGGCGCATTGTTTGCCGCCCCAACCTGAATTACAACAGTGGCTGCTTGACCCTGCTTCACTGACCGCTAAGTTAAAACAGCATTGCCACGAGTTTGCAGTGTATGTTATTGGGCAACAACCCGGCACCATTCGACCAGACGAAGCGCGTTGGTTAGATGCTCAAGATTGCGCCGCTATTCGCGAGGTGCTGCTATGTTGCGACGGGCAACCTTGGGTTTTTGCCCGCAGTGTGTTTCCCCAACAAGCATTAGACGAGCCTGCACTACAGTTAGGGCAGTTAGGTAATCAGCCATTAGGCGCACACCTCTTTGCGCAGCCCGATTTACAACGCGGCATTATTGAGGTAGCGCAATTTGCTACCGACTCGAGCTTAGGCCAGTTACATCAGCAGCTCGGATTCCCCCCGCAGCCGTTGTGGGGACGCCGCAGTTGCTTCACCGCCGCAGGACAAAAAGTGCTGGTTGCAGAAGTCTTTATTGGTGCATCCATTCCAGCAAAATTAATCCAGCAATAGGAGTTGTTGCCATGCTTAAGTTGGCTCGATGGTTCGATGCAAGTTGGCGCTTAATGCGCGCTGATCGCCCAATTGGCAGTTTATTATTAGGTTGGCCAACCTTGGTGGCACTACTCATAGCAGGTGAAGGTAACCCGCCGTTACGAACCGTGGCATTATTTATGTTGGGAGTGTTTGTGATGCGTTCCGCCGGTTGTGTGATCAATGATTATGCGGATCGTAACTTTGATGGTCACGTGCAGCGCACAAGGCTGCGCCCACTTGCTGCTGGTGAAATGAAACCCTGGCAGGCATTGGTATTGTTTGTGGTGTTACTCGCTATCGCACTGGTCATTGTGCTGCAATTTAACACCGCGACTATCTTAATGAGTGTCGCTGCTGCAGCGGTTGCCACACTCTATCCATTCTGTAAACGTTTCACCCAGCTCCCCCAAGTCGTGCTAGGCGTGGCCTTTAGTTTCGGTGTACTCATGCCGTTTACCGCACTAGACCAAGGGCTGCCGTTAGTAGCATGGATTCTATTTGCCGCCAACGTCGCCTGGACGGTAGCCTATGATACTGAATATGCCATGGCCGATCGCCCCGATGATTTGAAAATCGGGGTGAAATCGACAGCGATCTTATTCGGCGGCTACGACAAGCTTGCGATTGCTATATTACAACTCACGACTTTAGCCTTACTCGTCTGGTTGGGTTATCTACTCCACTTTAGCTGGGCTTATTGGGCTGGGTTAGTCGTGATTGCCCTGCTGTTTATGTGGCAGCATTACCTGATTTGGTATCGCGAACCACAACGCTGCTTCCAAGCGTTTTTGCACAACAACAACGTCGGTTGGGTTTGGGCGCTCGCTGTTGCTGTGCATTATTGGTTTTAACGCTTACACGCGCTCGTTCGCAATAAGTTGCTGAACCGATTGGCGGATAGTTTGCATCACTGCTGGTTCGAGGAGTAAGTCAACTTCATCACTGAGCTCACCAACTCGGTGATCAGCTAAGATTTCACCGCCGTCAGTCATGTTAAAGTAACCTTCCGCTTTCAGCGTCGCCACTAACGTACTGAGCACTTTCTTGTCGAAGAACTCTGGCGCATTGATGCCATGTATCGCACTGAGGCGCTCGGCAAGCTGGACGGCGTACTGCTCAAGATCGTGACGTGATATCGGCTGCGCTTGCTGTAATAATTCCAACACAATGGCATAACGCTGTGCAGTTTCACTTGAACTGCGTGCCAACAACACAAGTTGAGCGTAGGCTTGAGAATCACGCCGGGCAACGTGATATTCGCCTTGCCCCAACTCACGCAATAGGCCTTCATGCACGAATTGCTCCAACAATGCCTGCACCCATAAACTCATATCCGCAGCACTGTGACCAATAAATAACTCTTGTTGCAGTAATGGATGTAATTCGCTCAGCAATTGCTCGGCTTGCGCTGATTGGAAGCGCTTATGCCCTAACGCAAAGGCCGCCAATAGGGCCGGTACAATAAACATATGAATAATGTTGTTACGGTAATAAGTCATCGCGATGGCAGTGGTGCCATCTAAGCGAATAAGTTCACCGAAACCGTCGCTTTCCACAATGAACTTGTCATGTTTTTTGGCCATTTCCCATAGCTCGTTACCATCGTTACTAGGTACATAGGCGTTTGTTGTATATGGCACTTCACGCAACAGGTTAAGGTACAGGTTCAGTTGATTGACTAACTTTTCGCGCGGCAAGGTATGCTGCTCTGAACTCAAGATTGCCAGTGCGCACAAGTTCACGCTATTCAATGCCGCCGCATCATTAATACGGTACATGATTTGATTCGCTAACAAATTAACCGTAGGAGTCAACCACTTCGGCCGTTCTGGCTCTTCAGCGCCAGTGGTAATGGATTTCCGCCAATCAGGTTGCAATTGATCCAGGACTTCGCCAAGGTTGAGCGGTTTCCCAAAGCACACAAAACCGTGCCCAAAATTGCGTAAATGGCGCAAGCTGCTCAGCACCTGCCACAAGGATTCCTTCTCTTTGGATTTGCCTTTTAGTTCTTTAAGGTAAGTGCCAACTTCCATCACATGCTCATAGCCAAGATACACCGGCACCAATGACATGGGCCGCTGCTGGCCTCGTAACATACCTTGCACGGTCATGGCGATCATGCCGGTTTTGGGTGGCAGTAAACGCCCTGTTCTGCTGCGCCCACCTTCGGTAAAATATTCCACTGGATAGCCTTTTTGGAATAACCGATTCAGGTATTCTCGAAAGACGGTCGAATACAGTTTATTCCCGCGGAAACTGCGTCGAATAAAGAACGCACCACCGCGACGGAACAAAGGGCCAGCCGGGAAAAAGTTTAGGTTAACCCCTGCCGCAATGTGCGGCGGCACCAACCCTTCTTTATAAATCACATAGCTTAGCAACAAGTAGTCCATATGCGAGCGGTGGCAAGGAACATAAACGATTTCATGTCCGGCTTCAGCTAACTCACGAACCCGCTCGCTGCCTTCGATATGAATACCGTTATAAATACGGCTCCAGCACCAGGTCATAAAGCGATCAAGCAGACGCACAAGGGTGTCGCTGTAATTGGCAGCAATTTCGTGCAAATATTTCTCTGCGATTTTGCGCGCCTGCTGGTTACTAATTTTTTTACTACGGGCTTCATCAGCGATAGCTTGGCGTAGCGCTGGGGTATCGAGTAAATCCTGAATGACCACCGCCCGAACTGTCATTTTAGGGCCCGCTACAGCGTGCCGTAAACGCACGAAATGAACGCGAGCGACCCGCGCCAGTTTATGCGCTAAGCGCTGCGTGCTACCTCGTTGCTCAGCCATGGTGCGTAGCTGCACTGGCGTACTCGCTCGCAACAACACATGCCGGCCAGAGAAAATCACCAACCAAAACTTACGCCAGCGTCCCGGATTATCAATATCCGCAACCATAGTGCGTCCTTCCCGCGCTTCTTGCCCAGGTTTGCGGCCCCAGAACATGCCGATGGGAACCACGTGCACATTGAGTTGCGGATCAGCTTGGTGTGCGGCAATAAGTTTTTCAAAATCGACTAAGGCTTGCGCGGCAGAGTCTTGTGCCGTTTGATCAAGATACATGACCCGGGCATACTGCTGGCCATTAATCCACAATTCGCTCTGCAACTCGGGTAGCCCCGCTTCCCGAATCGCTCGCTCAGCCACTAATTGGTCAGTCAGTGAGGTTGACCGTAATACGTACACCACATGATCACAGCCGGCCAACTGCTGGGCTGACTCATCTAAGATAAATTCAAAGCGCGTTAACCAGCGTACTGGCCAATACAACAGCGCACGCCAAAAGCGTTTCAGACTCATGCCAAATCCCCAAACCGAATAAACGGTAAAAGCATACCACTGTTGTGGAAATTTGTCTGAGGGAAAATTTTTGCAAAGAAAAAGTTGCCAAACCAAAACAACTGTATATACTCACAGTATCACTGTATAGATAAACAGGTATTCATATGCGCCCATTAACGCCACGACAACAGCAAATCTTCGATTTGATTAAAGACAATATTGAAGCGACTGGGATGCCGCCAACGCGCGCTGAAATAGCACAACGCCTTGGGTTTCGTTCAGCGAATGCGGCTGAAGAACATTTAAAAGCCTTGGCTCGCAAAGGGGTCATTGAAATGCTCCCCGGTATGTCGCGCGGTATTCGGTTAATTGGCGGCGATGAAGACGAGCAAGTCGCTGGGCTGCCCCTGATTGGACGCGTTGCAGCCGGTGAGCCGATTTTAGCGCAAGAGCATATCGAAGCACATTACCAAGTCGACCAAAACCTCTTTAAACCTCATGCTGATTTTTTACTACGCGTTAACGGCATGAGCATGAAAGATATTGGGATTATTGATGGTGACTTGCTCGCCGTCCATAAAACTCACGAAGCCCGTAACGGCCAAATCGTTGTAGCACGCGTTGAAGATGACGTAACGGTAAAACGGTTTGAGCGGCGGGGAAATATCATTCTTTTGCATCCAGAAAACGACGAGTTTTCACCGATTCAAGTCGATTTATCTCACCAGCACTTCACTATTGAAGGGCTCGCGGTTGGGGTCATTCGAAATGGAGCATGGCTATGAGAAAACAATTTTATCATCCAGTAACCGAGTTCAATCACGCAATGTGGGCTACCGCTCATGATTTGACTGGTCCACATGCAGATCTACAAAGTGTATTACCAGAGGTTCAAGCCCTTGCGTTACGTACTCATCAATGGATCACTGTTATTGGCGCTCGGCGCGAGGTAATTGACCAATTGGTTGCCGCTGGCATTTGCCGTAATAAAATTCGTTGGGTCTACGGCCGCAACCAAGATGAACGCGAGTGGGCAACTGAACAAGCGTTACTCGCTGGAACCAGCAGCATTGTACTGACTTGGTTAGGTGAATTATCACCCCGTACTGAACAACGTTTGAAGATGGCCAGTAAAGTAAGCCAAACCCATAGTTTCGTTTTTAACCCTTCACTTTCACTCACCCCTCTCCACTAATCCTGCGAGTGAAGGGAATCCCCTAGGGCTGCTTGCAGCCCTTTTTTTATGCCATTGTAAAAATTATTTGCGGTAACGGTTTCTTTTTAACCAGAAAATGGTATTTTGAATGTGCATTACCTAATAACACAATCAAAACATAATAACTTTGATGTAAAACAACAAAGGGGTTGTGGGGAAAGCGATTTTCATCTGAAATGCCGTTCCTTTTTCTGCTCACCTCGTTGTTCTTCAGGCTCACACTTCGGTGTAGTTGTGGATGTCCACGTCGGAAGAATAAGAGGAGAAGTCGCGTGAGTATAAGACTCATATCCGCGCTAATAGCAGTGGCACCATTCGCTGCTAGTGCACAATCGCAGTTGAATATGACTCAAGGTGTATCAGAGATAAGTCAACGCGTATACGACCTACACATGACGATTTTTTATATTTGTTGTGTCATCGGTCTGATCGTATTTGGGATCATGTTTGCATCCATGATCCTACATCGCAAATCAAAAGGACATCAACCAGCCACATTCCATGAGAATGTGAAGGTTGAAATCATATGGACAGCAATACCCTTCATTATCCTTGTCGGCATGGCTATACCGGCCACTAAAACTCTCATCGCCATGGAAGATACTTCCGAGTCTGACGTTACCATTATCGTCACTGGCTCGCAGTGGAAATGGCACTATAAGTACTTTGATCGTGACGTTGAGTACTACAGTCTGCTGGCGACACCCCAGGAGCAAATTAACAACCGCCTACAAAAAGGTGAAAACTACTTGCTCGAAGTGGATCGCCCTCTAGTGATTCCAACCGATCGAAAAGTGCGCTTTCTTGTCACATCAGATGACGTGATCCACTCGTGGTGGGTTCCTGATTTCGCTATTAAGAAAGATGCCAACCCTGGTTTCATCAACGAAATATGGACCAAAGTTGAGCAGCCTGGAATCTATCGCGGCCAATGTGCGGAACTCTGTGGCAAGGATCATGGTTTTATGCCCATTGTGGTTATCGCCAAGGAGCCCGAAGAGTTTGCTGCTTGGTTAGATGAACAAGAAGCACTTGCACTTGAAGCGAAAGCTGAAGAACAAAGATTGTTAGCTCTGTCAATGTCAAAAGATGAACTAATGAGTTTAGGTGAAAGCGTTTACCTCGGTAATTGCGCCGCCTGCCACCAGCCTAATGGTGAAGGGATCCCTGGCGTGTTTCCCAGTTTAAAAGGCACCGACATGATACTCAATGATCGTGCCGCCCATATCGACATCGTCGTAAACGGGAAACGAGGCACTGCTATGCAAGCGTTTGGTTCACAACTTAGTTTACGTGAATTGGCAGCAGTCATTACCTACGAGCGGAATGCTTGGGGTAATAACACCGGCGACTTGGTTCAAGCCGCTGACGTAAACGAATTCCTGAATCGTTAAGGGGGCCCATTATGAGCACAGCTGTTGGCGAGATGACCAATCACGATCATCACCATCACGCGCCGTCGGGTTTCACCCGATGGTTATTCACCACCAACCATAAAGAAATCGGTTCACTGTATTTATGGTTTAGTTTCATTATGTTTTTAGTGGGTGGCTCCATGGCCATGGTAATCCGTGCCGAACTGTTTGAGCCTGGATTACAATTGGTAGACCCCCACTTTTTTAACCAGATGACCACAGTGCATGGTTTGGTCATGGTTTTTGGGGCTGTCATGCCAGCCTTCGTCGGGTTAGCCAACTGGATGATCCCGCTCATGATTGGGGCACCGGACATGGCACTCCCACGGATGAATAACTGGAGCTTCTGGATCCTTCCATTTGCGTTCATGATTCTATTAGGCTCGCTATTTATGGATGGTGGTGGCCCAGCCTTCGGCTGGACCTTCTACGCACCGCTGTCCACCACATATAGCACAGACTCCACTGCACTCTTTGTGTTCTCTGTGCATATCATGGGGATTTCGTCCATCATGGGCGCGATTAACGTGATTGTCACCGTCATGAACATGCGTGCACCAGGCATGACGTACATGAAAATGCCGATGTTTGTTTGGACGTGGTTTGTAACCGCTTTCTTACTGATTGCGGTGATGCCAGTGCTTGCCTGTGCGGCAACCATGGTGCTCACGGATAAGTACTTCGGTACGAGCTTCTTCGATGCGGCCGGTGGTGGTGATCCAGTGCTGTTCCAGCATATTTTCTGGTTCTTCGGTCACCCTGAAGTGTACATCATGATCTTACCGTCATTCGGTATTGTTTCAGCGATTATCCCGGCGTTTTCACGCAAAAAGCTATTTGGCTATTCATCCATGGTATACGCCACTGGCGCTATTGCGGGATTAAGCTTCTTGGTATGGGCGCACCATATGTTTACTACTGGCATGCCAGTTGGTGCCGAAATCTTCTTTATGTACGCCACCATGCTGATCTCAGTACCGACTGGCGTGAAGGTGTTTAACTGGGTTGCCACCATGTGGCGCGGCTCCATTAGCTTTGAGACACCCATGTTGTTCGCCATGGCCTTCGTCGTGTTGTTCACCATTGGTGGATTCTCAGGATTAATGTTGGCAATCACCCCTGCTGACTTCCAATACCACGACTCTTACTTTGTGGTGGCACATTTTCATTATGTGTTAGTCAGTGGTGCTGTGTTCTCCATTATGGCAGCGGCTTACTACTGGCTTCCTAAATGGACGGGCCATATGTATGACGAAAAACTTGGGCGCCTGCACTTCTGGTGCTCATTAATTTCTGTCAACGTTCTGTTTTTCCCCATGCACTTTGTGGGATTAGCAGGAATGCCACGGCGGATTCCGGATTATGCACTGCAGTTTGCTGATATTAACCAAATTGTCAGTTACGGTGCATTTGCATTTGGCTTATCCCAACTGATCTTCCTCTGGGTACTAATTAAATGTGTCCGAGGTGGTGAAAAGGCGCCGGACAAACCATGGGAAGGTGCCGAAGGGCTGGAGTGGACTGTTCCATCACCGGCGCCGTTGCACACATTTGAGACACCACCTGAGGTGAAATAATGAATACTCCCAGCCCTAAACAAAATCCGACACCGCGCGCAGCGAATGCGCGCACTGTCCGCCGCTTATTGATCGTGGTGGTCGGTATGTTTGGTTTTGGTTTCGCCTTGGTGCCTTTGTACGAGGTATTTTGCGATATAACTGGTTTTAATGGGCGCACCAAAAATGAGCAGGCTGTGGTGAATCAACGCTCGATTGATAAATCGCGGACCATTAATGTGCAGTTTATTACTCGTATAAATCAAGGCATGCCATGGGAATTTAGGCCTGAAGTACGCTCAGTTCGCGTTCATCCTGGTGAGACCAAGGTGGTGCAGTTTTACGCCAAAAACCTCACTGATCAAGATATGGTCGCGCAAGCTGTCCCATCAGTGGCACCTGGACAGGCTGGCTTGTATTTAAATAAAACCGAGTGTTTTTGCTTTAACCAGCAACCTCTAGCGGCTGGCAGCGAGACACTCATGCCCATGCAGTTTTATTTAGACCCTGATATTCCAAAACATATTCACACGTTGACATTGTCATACACGATGTACGATATGACAGCTCATACCCATCCCGACGTTCTCGCTTCAATTAAAGCGGAACCGACGGCAGAATGAGGATTCGTTCTATGGCACAACAGCACGAAAAATATTACGTCCCTGCATACAGTCCCTGGCCCATTATAGGCGCAATCGGCCTGTTCTTAATTGCTTTTGGGGCTGCCCACACTGTCATTGACATGAAAAATGAGATTGATGGTTGGGGTTCTAATGTCTTATGGACCGGTATCATTGTCATTATCTTGATGATGTTTGGCTGGTTCCGTGATCAAATCAATGAGTCACTTGCAGGCATGCACAGTGCGCAGTTAGGTCGGTCCTACCGGCAAGGCATGACGTGGTTTATTTTCTCTGAGATCATGTTCTTCTCGGCGTTTTTTGGGGCTTTATTCTACGCACGCTTTATTGCTGTAGAGTGGTTAGGTGGCGCCAGCAATAACCTTATGACCAACGAAGTACTATGGCCAGCGTTTGAGGCTCATTGGCCGCTCACAACAACCCCAGGCGGTATTGAAAGTGGTTCGATTGGCTGGATGGGGTTACCGCTTTACAACACCATCATTCTAATCGTGTCGAGTTTTACCTGTCATTTAGCCCACGTCAACTTGGAAAAAAATAATCGGAAGATGCTGACACTGTGGCTAGGTATTACCGTGTTGCTAGGGTGTACCTTCCTATATCTCCAAGGCGTTGAGTATGCGCATGCGTATCAAGATCTCGGCTTACGCTTAGATACAGGTGTGTATGGCAACACATTCTTTATGCTCACAGGGTTCCATGGGGTTCACGTCACACTCGGTACTATCATGCTACTGGTGATGTTCCTACGTGTATTACGCGGTCACTTTACTCCAGACAACCATTTTGCATTCCAAGCGACCAGTTGGTACTGGCACTTTGTAGATGTCGTGTGGGTGTGTTTATTTATCTTCGTATACGTGATGTAGCGGCAGTTAAGACAGCTGTCGTACTCGACATTCATCAATACACGAGTACGGCAGTTGGTATTAGTAGGGGCGTGGGTTAGGTTGTAATACCCCGCTTGATAACAAAATAACAACAATAACGATGGCGATCATCGAAAATAACACCCGTTGACCGAGGTATTTGGTCATCGAGGGTTTCGTCGGGTCATTTCGTATCATTGCGATCAATGCCCGATAGAGGTTGACGAACATAAACACCATGAGTAGTACCAAAATGATTTTTGCGACGATAACCATTACTGAGTCCTATGCTGTTGCTGGGCATGGTGAATGCCATGAGTAAAGGTAAACTTATTGTGTTTATAGTCACTGTGCTGGTAATTCTCGGTTTGGTCAAGCTTGGATTTTGGCAACTCGACCGCGCAGTCGAAAAGGAACAACTATTCCAAGATTACCATCAACGTGGTGATACCCCTGTCGATTTGAATCAAATTGAACACCCGCTCGAATCACTGCAACGCTTTCAACCTGTGACGCTCTCTGGCACGCTGCTCACCGATTACTTACTGTTGGATAATCAGGTTATGGACGGGCAACCTGGCTATCGGGTAATTGGCTTAGTGGCGGCATTATTGCCCGGTGGCGATACCCAATACATCATGCTTAATATGGGCTGGGTGCCGTGGGGCTATCATCGTGACCAGCTGCCAGAGCTGGAGCTGCCCACTCAGGAAACCACCTTCTTAGGTTACTTTTATGAACCTGAACTCCATCAGGTGTGGGGTGTGGGTGGTACTCAAATAGAAGCTCAGCGCTGGCCGATTCGAATTTCAGCGCTCGATGCGGAGGCTCTGAGCCAAGCACTCGAACTTCCGCTTCAACCGTTTGTGGTGCTACTCTCAGAATCTGCCAACTACGGTTGGCCGCGCCAATGGAAACCACAGGTCATGAGCCCGAACCAGCACCGAGCTTATGCCTTGCAATGGTTCTCGCTGGCCTTGGCATGTGCCCTACTGGTTTGGTTTGCAAGCCGTTCCAAAACGACAACAACAGAGGAATGATGATGACCCAGGCAATCAGCTCACGATTAACGTTAATCAGCGTCATACTAGTATTTTTGATACCTATCATTGCCGCTAAGCTCGTCTTAGATCGGCACTGGTATCAGGGCGCAGCCACCAACCACGGTACCATGATTGTGCCACCACTGGAATTAGCTGAGCTTGCCACCGCCTTACCCGCTGGCTGGCGATTAGCGCTGGTGGTCAACGACGACTGTCCAACACAATGCCAGCAAGCCATTCATATGATGAACCAAGTAGATATCGCGTTGGGCAAAGAAACCGAACGAGTCACACCAACGGTCATCTATACTGGCTTGGAACCAGCCGTATTAGCGCTTGCGACCCATGTTATCCCAGTCGCTGATGAAGCTTTAGCGCAGCGCCTTGCAGAAATACCTGAGCATTCATTAATTATCATCGACCCTTTAGGGCTTGTGGTGCTGTATTACCCAAGTCACGCTGACGAACACGCCATGCGTATGGAAGCGAAAAATATTCTTGCTGATCTACGAACATTATTAAAACTATCAAAAGTAGGTTAAGGCTATGCGTACACTCGTTAAAATTAGTATTTTGTTGGCGTTTATTGTCATTATCCTCGGCGCCTACACGCGCTTAACCGATGCGGGGTTAGGCTGCCCTGATTGGCCGGGTTGTTATGGCGAATTAACAGTTCCTAACGATGCTGCCAAAGCCAATGAACTATTTCCCGATACCCCGCTTGAAACCCACAAAGCGTGGAATGAAATGATCCATCGCTATGCCGCAGGTACGCTTGGCCTATTTATTCTAGCCATTAGCATCACCGCGCTATTGCGCCAACGACAGGATCCTAATTCGCCAGTGAAACTTCCATTATTTCTGTTAGCACTGGTGATTTTCCAAGCCCTGCTTGGCATGTGGACCGTGACCATGAATTTACAGCCATTGGTCGTTATGGGGCACTTACTCGGTGGGTTTACCACGATTTCCCTGCTCTATTTACTTTCGTTACGCTTGCAGTCAGTCCATCTCCCGCTGGGCGATGCCAATATGCGCTCGATGCGTGGATTTGCGCTGCTCACCCTCGTGGTCGTGGTGACACAAATTGCGCTGGGCGGTTGGGTAGCAGCCAATTATGCCGCTCTTGCTTGTACAAAACTGCCTTTTTGTGAAGGGAACTGGGCCGCACGCGTGGATTTTTTAGGAGCATTTTCAATACCAACCGCGGATACCTATCAATACGGTGCTCATAACTACGAAGAACGCATGACCATGCATGTGGTCCATCGGGTCGGTGCTTATATCACTGCCATTGTCGTCGGCATCTTGCTATGGTGTAGTTACCGGCGGGCACAAAGCGCCGTGATCCGGCGCCACTTACATTGGCTAACCTTGTTGCTGATCACGCAATTAGCTCTCGGCTTTAGTAACGTGTTATTGATGTTGCCACTTGGCGTTGCCGTGGCACATAACGCCGTCGGGGCACTCTTGCTGTTGGCTGTAGTCGGGTTAAATTACCGCATTGTACGTAACGCTTAAGCGAGGTGATAGATATGACTGAACCCGTTCACTACCCTGAAAGCGACGCGGCAATTGCTACCAGTAGCCGTAAACGGGCAGGCTGGCGCGATTATTTGACCCTCACTAAACCTAATGTGGTGTTGTTGTTATTGTTAACGGCACTCGTTGGCATGTGTCTATCATCACCGACTTGGGTGCCTTGGTATATCATGGTTCCTGGGCTTATTGGTATAGGCTTGATGTCAGGCTCTGCTGCCGCTGTTAACCACTTGGTCGATCGTCATATTGATGCCCGTATGGCACGAACGCTCAGACGGCCGTTACCAGCAGGTACATTATCACCGCGACATGTGTTGGCGTTTGCTGCCATTATTGGCTCCTTAGGATTCATCATATTGGCACTGTGGGTGAATATGCTCACAGCATGGCTCACACTAGCCAGTTTGGTAGGCTACGCCATTATTTATACCATGTATCTGAAGCGTGCTACGCCGCAAAACATTGTGATTGGAGGCCTTGCCGGTGCTGCACCACCGCTGTTGGGCTGGACGGCGGTAACCAATGAAATTCACCCGTTTGCTATTATGTTGGTGATGATTGTGTTCACTTGGACACCACCACATTTTTGGGCATTGGCGGTGCACCGAGCTAAGGATTATGCCAAGGCCGATATTCCCATGTTACCAGTCACGCATGGGGTTGAATTTACCAAAACCTGTATTTTGCTATACACCATTTTACTTGGTGTGATTTGCCTACTGCCATACATTATCGGCATGTCTGGGGTGATATATTTAGTGGGTTCCACCATTTTAAGTTGCTGGTTTCTTGCTTATGCATGGAAGCTTAAGTTTGCGCCTAGCAAATTGACCGCATTTAATATGTTCAAATTCTCAATCTGGCAGTTATTTGGGTTATTTATTTTGTTATTGGTTGATCATTACGTGGTCAGCCCAGCGTTTTAGCTGCTCGATTAACATAGGAGATGTGTACTAATATGAATCGACTCGTGATCATTGGTGCTGCATTACTTGCGGTGGTTATCGGTTTAGGGGTTTACCACCTCATGCCAAAGCACGAGCCAAAGGCATTAGTGTATCAACCACCCCGGGAGTTACAGCCATTTACACTGGAGAGTTCATTAGGTGAACCGGTGACACAATCCCATTTACAGGGGCAATGGACATTGCTGTTTACCGGCTATACCTTTTGCCCAGATATCTGTCCCACAACCATGGCCGAGTTACGTCGTATTCTGCCACGACTAACCCAAGCCACCGAATTACCAGTACAAGTGTGGATGATCTCGGTCGATCCGCAGCGCGATGATCTGCAACGAGTGAGCAGTTACGCGACCTTTTTTGGGCCAGAATTTGTTGGCGTACGTGCAGAACATGCGGCGCTGTACCCATTTGTCACCGGGCTCGGATTAATGTATTCCATCCCAAGTCCAGAAGATACTGACTATCTCGTGAACCATAGTGCAGCCATCGTGTTGGTGAACCCGAATGGTCAGCGCCATGCAATTTTTAATGCGGAACATGTATTGGGCGCTGTCCCTACCGTCAATATGACGCAACTTGCACAAGACTTTGCGCTCATTGCAGCCCGCTTTAAGTAACGGTGGCCTGAATTAGTCCGGCCAAGTTCCTTGGGCGTTCGGGCGGACAAAAGGTTGTGAATACCAGTAAAACCGCCCTGGTTCGGAACGGCTGGGCACCGTACAGTTCACCCGCGAACGGCCGACTGGAATGGGTTGCTCCAACTGCACAGTAAACCGATTACCATCCCATTGCGGCTGCAACACCGAGCTGCCCGCAAAACAGTTCATTTGCCGAGGGTTAAAATCGTCGGTGTTGGCCAGCTCAACACTAAAGCTTGGGGTTACCATACCATGCGCCACTACCATACTGGCTGGTGTGCTTGATATGACTGGTAACCCAAGGCTTTTTAACTTGGTACTCAAGGTCGCCAAATTCGCATACTGAGCTGAAGCTGGAAAACGCGGTATCGCCGTTGGCGTGGTATAGGCAGTCCAAGGCCCTGAGTGCTGGGCAAACGCTAGGAAGCCGTGTTCTGCTAATAGTTGCTCTAATTGCTCGTTATATTCCCCATAAGGGTAGGCAAAATGGCGCGGTTGCGGCCCCAATTGCTCATCGATTTCCTGCTGTGCAGATAAAATATCGGCCTCTACGCGTTGCCGCCATTCGCTCTCGGTTTCAGCGTCCTGGCGCCACGTCATGTGCCAATGACTGTTAGAATGGTTGGCAATGTGCGCGCCATACTGCTGCAACTCCTTGAGTTGTTCCCAATTCATGTATTGCTGCGGTGCTTCGCGCATGAGCTTAGGGTTCACAAAAATTGTGAACGGGTAGCGGTATTTCTTAAATACCGGCAGCCCTTCGTGATAGACATTACGCCAGCCATCGTCGATAGTGATGGCTGCTGTGTAGGCGGGGAGTGATTCGCCTGCGGCGAGACGTTGTTGAACGTCAGCTAAGGATAACACCGTGAATTGTTGATCTTGTAACCAAGCGAAATGTGCTTCAAGCTCTGCAGCTGTCACCGAGGTTACTCGCGGGGTATCATGACCGATATGATGATATTGCAAAATCGCCACACTGCTTGGTGCTGCCCAAGCAACACCGGCGAGCCAACCGCATAATAAAATGACGAAAAAACGCATGAAAAAACATCCTTCTTGGTTTGGGCAACGTGCTGAACATCGCGCGATATTTGCTATTGCATTGCCCATGATCATATCAAATATTGCAGCACCTCTATTGGGCTTAATCGATACTGCTATTATCGGCCATTTACCGCAGTCAATTTATCTTAGCGGAGTCGCCCTAGGGGCCATGGTGGTTAGTTTTACCTTTTTACTCTGTATTTTTCTACGAATGACAACTACCGCTGAAATTGCCCATGCGGTGGGAGCTCAGCGGTCAGATCTCGCCCAGCAAACAGCAGTACACGCGGTAGTCATCGCAATACTACTTGGCGTAGCGCTGATTATCTTGCGGCCGGTTATCCTCGAGCTGGCGTGGTTCATCATACAACCTGAACCCGACTTACGCTTTTATGCCAGTCAGTATATCCATATTCGCTTATGGGCAGCACCCGCAGCGTTAATTAATTTGTTGGTGCTAGGCGTATTATTGGGGCGCCAGCAAGCTAAGTATGCCATGGGTTTGGTGATTTTTACCAATGCCGTCAACTTAGTGGCAGATATTGTGCTCATTCTTGGCCTAGAGCTGAATGTTGTCGGTGCCGCTTGGGCATCGGTGTTGGCGGAAACATCAACGGCTGTGGTTGGCTTATGGCTGATCCGCGATTTACTCCCGCCGATACCATTATGGCGCATTACTCCGCGCTATTTTAAACAGTTCGGGGCAATGAATCGTGACGTATTCATTCGTTCCTTATTACTGCAGTTTTGTATGGCAGTGATGACCGGATACGCGGCGCGCTTTGGTGCGGTGACCGTTGCGGCGAATGCTGTGCTAATGCAGTTTTTGATGCTGATTTCATTAGGTCTTGATGGCATTGCTTACGCCATAGAAGCCCTGCTCGGCGTAGCGCGTGGCCAGGGTGCTCGCGATAAAATTAGTCGCTGGATGCGACTGTGCTTGTTTTGGTCATTGGTATTTGCTGGCGCTTATAGCATTATTTTTTGGCTCTTCGGCCTACATATTATTCAGCTCCTCACTGACCTACCCGAAGTCATTCAAACCGCCAGCAATTATTTACCTTGGCTGATTATCATGCCGCTACTAGGCCACTGGAGTTATTATTTTGATGGGGTATACATCGGGCTTGGGCTAACCAGAGCCATGCGTAACACGATGGCAGTAAGTGTGTTAGGCGTATTTGTACCGAGTTGGCTGGTAAGTCAATGGTGGC
Organism: Pseudidiomarina indica; assembly: GCA_029279945.1. Taxonomy (GTDB): domain Bacteria; phylum Pseudomonadota; class Gammaproteobacteria; order Enterobacterales; family Alteromonadaceae; genus Pseudidiomarina; species Pseudidiomarina indica_A. Next base: position 53,096 of record JAJUHK010000010.1, read on the forward strand.
TAACCGAAGAGTATGCCAACCACGGTTTGTGGTTGGCATTAAGTTTATTCTTACTTGCCCGAGGGGTAAGCCAGTGGATATATCTTAAAGCATATTCGCAATATTTATAACTTAGGTGACAATCATTAATAGTATGAATGTTCGCCTGGCTGGTGATCGGTAATATCACGCACCCCAGTCAACTCGCCTGGGAAACGTTGAAGCAATTCTTTTTCAATCCCTTCTTTCAACGTGATATCAACCATACTACAACCGTTACAACCACCACCAAACTGTAAAATTGCCACACCATCTTCGGTGATTTGATTAACCACCACTTTACCACCATGATTGGCTAACTGCGGGTTAATCTCAGCTTGAATTACATAGTCAACACGCTCGATCAACGGAGCATCATCAGCGACTTTACGTGCTTTAGCGTTGGGCGCTTTGAGTGTTAATTGTGAGCCTAAATCTTTTTCTTCAAAGTCGATTACCGCGTCGACCAAAAACGGTGCACTGCCGGAGTCGACCACAGCATCAAACCCACTGAATGGTAAAATTTCATCATCCGGCTCAATTGAGTCTGGCGGACAATAGGATACTCCACATTCTGCCGATGGCGTTCCCGGGTTCACCACGAACACTCGGATATTTGTGTTATCCGGTTGTTCGGCAAGTAGCTTGCGAAAATGTGCTTGTGCACTTTCTGTAATACGAATCATGGGTTGCCCCCTTACGACGAATCTTATGCCCTAACCTCAAGCATGATACTTGAGTGAATTACTAGGGTATATCTTATCGCAAATTTCACGCATTGCATAGTAATCATCTTGGTCAAACCCTTATATTTTGCTAGCTTCAATAGCCTAATTACATGAAGTCACATAGGAAACCTCCATGGCTCGATTTTTATCCATTGCCTTAGTTTGGCTGTTCACCACAACAGCAGCGGCAGCAGCGACGCTAGCCGATTATTTACCTAACGATGTTACCTACGACCCCGCGATACCAACTCCACAAGAAGTGTTGGGCTATGAAGTAGGGGAATGGCATGTGCGGCCTGAGCAACTGGTTCGCTACATGGAGATTTTGGCCGAGAAATCCGACCGCTTCTCATTAGAAGTCATCGGTTACACTCATGAACGCCGGCCCTTGGTGTTGCTCACCGTTACCGCTCCGGAAAATCACAACAACATTGAGCAGTTACGCGACGCACATTTGGCGTTATCAGACCCCCATCGGCAAGGTGATCCTGACCAAGCGCCATTAGTGTTGTACATGGGGTACAGCATCCATGGTGATGAGCCCAGTGGCAGTAATGCCGCCTTGTTGTACGCCTATTACTTAGCTGCAGCGCAAGGTGAAAAAATTGACCAAGTATTACGCGATACGGTCATTTTGCTTGACCCAAGCTACAACCCAGATGGATTGGCGCGCTTTGCACAGTGGGCAAATCAGCATAAGAGCCTCAATCTCGTCACCGATACACAACATCGCGAGCACGTACAGCCGATGCCGCGTGGCCGTGTCAACCACTATTGGTTCGACCTCAACCGTGATTGGTTGTTACTCCAACACCCTGAGTCTCAGGCACGTATCAAGCAATTCCAGAAGTGGAAGCCAAACGTATTAACTGACTTCCATGAAATGGGTACCGATAGTACCTTTTTCTTCCAGCCCGGTATTCCGAGCCGGAAGAATCCCTACACTCCAGAAGAAAACGTTCGCTTAACCCAAACGCTGGCGGAAGGGCATGCCGCAGCATTGGATGAACAAGGTCGTCTTTACTTCACCAAAGAAGCATTTGACGATTTCTACGCTGGCAAAGGTTCAACGTACCCTGACCTACAAGGTGCTATTGGTATTCTATTTGAACAAGCATCCAGCCGTGGTCATGCGCAAGATTCTATTAATGGTGTGCTCGAGTTCCCATTCACCATTCAAAACCAATTCATCACCTCATTAACCAGTATGTATGGCGCTCACGCCAATAAACGTTGGTTTAATGACTATCAGCAACGCTTCTACAATGACGCGATGGCAGCAGCCAAAAAAGCTGATTTTAAAGGTTATGTGATGACGGATTCGAGCGACCCTGTGCGCATGAATGAAATGTTGAACATTCTTTCACAGCACGGTATCGAAGCCTATGCGCTGACCCAGTCGGTGAAAGTAAACGGTAAAACTTATCCTGCTGGAAGCAGCTATTATGTACCCTTAAGCCAAGCACAATATGTGTTGATCCGTGCCATTTTCATGGATCAAACCAACTTCCAGGATAATACCTTTTACGACGTATCAGCATGGACCTTTCCCCATGCGTTCAACATCGCGTTCGATAAATTTGATGGTCGCAGCATTAAGGTTGCTGACAGCGCCTGGCAACCACCAGCGCCACAACCAGTCACATTACCTGCTGACGCATACGCCTATGCGTTTGAGTGGCATCACTACTTTGCACCCAAAACCTTAAACCGTTTACTGCAAGCGGGCGTGCATGTACGCCAAGCGATGAAAGAGTTTACCGTCAAAACCACTGACGGTGACGTCACCTTAGCACCAGGTACTGTGGTTGTTACTCGCGCTTATCAGCAACAAGATTGGCAAGCGGTACAAGCTACCTTGGCACAGTTAGCGACCAAACATCAGCTGCGAGTCCACGCAATCACCTCAGGAATGGCGACAGCTGGTATGGATTTAGGGAGTCGCAACTTGGCTCCAGTCAAACCTGTTTCGGTCATGATGGTCGTAGGTACTGATGCCAATATGTATGAAGCAGGTGAGGCGTGGTACTACCTTGACCGCCATGTTGGCATTCCGGTGTCGATGGTAGATACCGACCGTTTCAACAGTGCCGATTTAAGCCGTTACACCCATATCATCATGGTGGATGGCCGCTACCACAAACTTGAACGCCGCAGCGTGGATAAACTGCAGCAGTGGCTACAAGCTGGTGGCGTTGTCATTGGCCAACAAGGTGGTGCACGGTGGTTAAGCGAACAAGGTATTTTAGGTGCTAAGTTCGTTGATGAAGGCACATTCCGTGACGCTTTCAAATTTGGTGAATTACGTTACGGCGATATGGACGACTTCTATGGTCAACGTCGCTTAGCAGGTGCTATTTTTGAACTACAATTGGATACCAGCCATCCATTGGCATTTGGCTTCCCACGAACCCAATTGCCAGTATTCAAAGACAGCACCAACGCCATGATCGTGCCAGATGTACCCTTCGTCACTGTTGCTAAATATAGTGAGCCAGAACCTCTGTTAGCAGGCTTTACTGCTGAGCCAAACCGTAAAGTATTGGCTGGCAAGGCTGCTATCATTGCGCACCGTAAAGGCGCTGGTCGCGTCGTGGCGTTTGCTGATGACGTGAACTTCCGTGCATTTTTCTGGGGTAGCGCCAAGTTACTCAGTAACGCTATTTTCCTAGCACCTGAAGTACGCCCAACGTTAAGTGATGAGGAAAACGCTGCTGCCGCTGCTGAAGAAGCCGCGGAAGCTGCACACGCCCATTAGGTTTCTCCCTGCGGTTGATGCGGTTCGACATACGCGAATGTCCAAGCATCAACCGCTTTAGCACCCCGACGCAGTAATGCGTCGGCGGCTGCTGATATGGATGCACCAGTCGTTAATACATCATCCACCACCGCCACCGTTAGCCCCTTAACCGAGCGAGTGCAATGAATGCTGCGCTTCATATTTTGCCATCGCTGGCCGGCATCAGCATGATGCTGAGCGCCTTCTTCATCCCGAATTCGCCGTAATAACCCTTGTGCGACAGGCCGTTGTAATACACTTGCAACCTGCTGCGTCAATAATCCTGCTTGACTATATCCGCGTTTACACCAACGTTGGTAGGTCATCGGCATGGCCACGATCAGGTCTGGCCAATCAACCTGGTGAAACTGATAACATTGTTGTACTTGCGCAGCTAATAAAGGTGCCAGTAATGAAGCAAGTTCAGGGCAACGTTGAAACTTAAAGCGGTGGATGAGATGTTGAATATCAGGTTGCCATGCGAATCCAGCGAACCAATAGCGCCCTTTGGCTAAATCTGGCCGAACGCAACGCCACCGCAAGCAACTTGGGGGTAAGCGTGGCAAATCAGTAAAGCAAATGCGACACAAGCCCGTTGTTTCACCGACACGTAACGATTGATCGCACAGCCAGCAATACCCTAACATACGCATATCCTTTGCAGTAACAGATAGTGAGATATACATGGTAGCTTCAGTTTGGCGCGCCGTCAGTGGCACCGGAACGGATATTGTTGTACTCCATGGCTGGGGGCTGAATGCAAATATTTGGACGCCAGTGACTCCTGCACTCAGCGAGATTGGCCGTCTGCACCGACTCGATCTGCCTGGCTATGGGGAGTCGCCGTGGCCTGAGAACTGCCCACTAACCTTTGCCAACCTTTGTGAACTAACGCTCGCCGCCCTGCCCCAACGCTGCCATCTTATTGGTTGGTCATTGGGGGGCTTGGTGGCAACTGAGCTAGCTTTGCGCCATCCACACCGCTTTTACAGCGTCACCAGCGTCGCATCCTCGCCATATTTCCCAGCAACTGCTGATTGGCCGGGGATTGACCCGCACGTCCTGACTACATTTGCCAAGCAACTCAGTAAAGATTTTAAACGGACGGTGGAGCGTTTTTTAGCACTGCAATCCTATGGCTCACCCCATGCCCGTGCCGACGTCAAACAAATTAAGGAATGGTTGTTTGCAAAACCCATGGCATCTGTCGAGGTTTTGGACGCCAGTTTAGATATGTTAGCGCACGTTGATTTGCGTCCACGTTTACCCGAGCTGTCTGTACCGTTCTTTAGAATTTATGGCAAACTCGATGCCTTAGTTCCCAAAGCTGTGGCCAGCCGTGTGACGGAAATGATCCCAACGAGTCCTTATTACATTGCTGAGAAATGTAGCCATGCGCCTTTTATTAGTGATACCCAAGAATTCCTAGCACACCTAATACCTTTCATTCAGCAGCATCAACCAGCAGTGGCCATCACTTAACGCTGACAGCGCGGACAATATACGGTACTGCGCTGTCCGAGCCGGATTTCTTTTAACCGCGTCCGACATACCATACACATCTTACCACCGCGGCCGTACACCATGAGTTCCTGTTTAAAATAACCCGGCTGTCCATCGACCTGGGTGAAGTCTTGTAGTGTCGTGCCACCTTGTGCAATGGCCTTAGTCAATGTGTCTTTAATGATGGGCACCAACTGCTGATAGCGCTTTAAGCTAATCCGGCCAGCGGCGCGCTGGGGATGAATTCCAGCCTTGAACAAGGCTTCATTCGCATAAATGTTACCTACCCCTACCACAATATGGTTATCCATGATAAAGGTTTTAATGGCTTGCTGACGGCCCCGTGAGGACTGGTATAATATGTCTGCGGTAAAAGCATCGGTCAGCGGCTCTGGTCCAAGCCCCTGCAACAACGGATGGCCGCTGCTTGGATGTTCTGCACTATATAACCAACAGCCAAAGCGGCGCGGATCGTTATAGCGCAAACTCCACCCCGACTGTAGCACCAGATCGATATGATCATGTTTCACCGCCGGCGTCGCGCTAGGAATAACCCGCAGCGCTCCCGACATTCCTAAATGAACTATCACATACCCTTGCGTTGTGTGAATAATTAAATACTTCGCACGTCGTTCTACCGCTAGTATTTGGGCACCAGCAAGTTCATTTAACTCGGGTGATACGGGCCACCGTAGACGCGTATCGCGCACGATGATCTGCGTAATGGTTTGCCCCACCAAATGAGGCTCTATACCACGTCGGCTTACTTCAACTTCAGGTAATTCAGGCATCGAAAAATCACTTTATGAGTACGATGAATAACACTAGCGTCACACCTAAGTACTGTGGTAAAACGCTCTCCAGCTACGGGGTTGCACCATTATAGCGAGACTCATTGGGAATGTCTGTGACGAAGGAGTTATCCAGTAATTATGTCTATTTTGACGCGGCCTTTAAAGGCCTTTCACGTACAATTAAGTGCCATAGATTTCGAGCAACTGGCGGCACAAGGTTATCTCATTGTGCCGCAATTTATGAACCAACCCACCTACCAAGCACTCTATCAATACGCTCAATCTCTGACACCTAACGACTGGCATCCCGCTGGGATTGGTCGCGGTGAACAATACACCCAAAACACTGCCGTTCGTCGCGATCGAATCCGTTGGTTACAGCCTGACGAGGGCATCGAGCAAGCTTATCTAAGCGCTATGGAAGAGCTTCGTTTGTTAGTCAATCGAGAACTCTTTATGGGGCTATTTGATTATGAATGCCATCTAGCTCACTACCCACCCGGCGCATTTTATCGCAAGCATCTTGATGCTTTCAAAGGACGCAGTAATCGACGCTTAACAACTGTTTGTTATCTCAATCCTGATTGGCGTGCTGTGGATGGGGGGCAGTTGATTCTTTACGGCAAAAACGGACAAATTCTTGAAACGATTTTACCCAAAGCCGGCAAATTGGTTATTTTCTTAAGTGAAGTGTTCATTCATGAGGTGGCGACGGGCCATCGCGATCGCTACAGCATTACTGGATGGTATCGTGTCAATGCCAGTATTAATGGAGTGATTGATCCAACCAATTAAAACTGGGACGCATGAATGTTAGACACAAAAAAACCCAGTAACAACTGGGCTTTTTGTGCTTAATCTGCAGTAGAAGCTTACTTGATCTTAGCTTCTTTGAAAATCACGTGCTTACGAACCACAGGATCGTATTTTTTGATTTCCATTTTTTCTGGCATGTTACGCTTGTTCTTGTCGGTGGTGTAAAAGTAACCAGTACCGGCAGAAGAAACGAGACGGATCTTATCACGCATGGTCTAATTCCTTACACTTTCTCGCCACGAGCGCGCAAATCAGCGAGCACCGCGTCGATACCATTTTTATCGATAATACGCATTCCTTTAGTCGAAACACGCAACTTAACCCAACGCTTTTCTGATTCTACCCAGAAGCGGTGTGATTGTAGGTTCGGCAGGAAACGACGCTTGGTCGCATTGCGCGCGTGAGAACGGTTATTACCGGTAACCGGACGCTTTCCTGTAACTTGACATACTTGTGACATCGTTTATTTACTCCAAAATTGCTTCAAGCTCGCCTGTCGCCCATCGCGGCCTTGCCTTGAATCCGAGGGCGCATTTTATACAGCAAATCGGCCCGGTAATCAAGTGATCGCTGATATTTTTTGATCGTTTTGATCCTGTAAACGGCGGCGCTACTTTACTACAAGAGACCTCGTTCAGCAAATGAAACTGGTGTTCCTGAGCCAATAACGAAGTGATCCAAAAGCGCAACGTCGATCATTCCTAGTGCGCGTTTGAGTCGCTCGGTGACGCGTTGGTCTGCCTGACTAGGCTCCGCTACTCCGGACGGATGATTGTGCGCAAGAATAACAGCTGCGGCATTATATTGCATAACTAATTTTAGTACTTCCCGCGGGTAAACCGGGGCGGCATTAATAGTACCTTGAAATAATTCAACATATTTTAGTAAGCGATGTTGACTATCAAGCAGCAACACAACAAAAACTTCTCGCTCTTGGTGACGTAATTGTGCAGTCAGATAATCTCGAACCATTTGTGGACGCGTAAAGCCATCGTCTCGCTGCAACTCCCAGGCTAGATAACGGCGGGCAATTTCCATGACCACTTGCAGCTGCATGACGCGAGCCGGCCCCATACCTGGTTGCTGTAATAGCGATTCAGCGGGCGCACTTAACATTCCACCAATGCCATCAAAAGCGTTAAGTAAATCACGGGCAAAGGTCACCACATCTTTTCCGCGAATACCTGTTCCCAGTAAGATGGCAAGTAATTCAGCATCGCTAAGTGTAGCGACGCCCAACTCAGCCATTTTCTCTCGTGGACGCTCGCTGGCAGGCCAATCCTTGACTGAACTCATAACAATTCCCTCTACTCGGTTAGTGACAGCTATCGAGTGTACTTGGGTGAATAACCTGTGCCACGAGCTGGTTTAGAATGTGAGCGCTCACTATGCATCTGTTACATTAAAAATTTACAATAACGCTGTTATCGGACGCTAAATGATGAATTTTGTCGATACCAAATTCCGTAGTCGCACTTAATTCGAGCTTATGATAAGTTTACGTAAATTTTGTAAAGTCCTGCTACAATCGCCTCACTGTTGCGATAGAGGCTCTGACAACGTGGATAATCATATGAATTCGCTTGCACAAAAGCGCATCCTGATAGGTATTAGCGGTGGTATCGCAGCCTATAAAATCCCTGAATTAGTACGCCGTCTTAAAGATCTCGGGGCCGATGTACGCTGTGTCATGACCCAAGGGGCACAAGCCTTTATTACCCCGTTAACCTTACAAGCGGTATCTGGTAATCCAGTTCACCATGACTTGCTCGACCCTGCGGCTGAAGCGGCTATGGGGCATATTGAATTAGCGAAGTGGGCAGACCTTATCATGATCGCCCCGGCCTCGGCGAACGTCCTTGCGCAATTAGCACATGGGCATGCGAGCGATTTACTCTCTACCTTAATACTAGCAACCACGGCACCAGTATATGTGGCGCCAGCCATGAACCAACAAATGTGGGCCCAGCCAGCAGTCCAGGCGAATTGCCAACGCCTGCGGGAGTATGGCATGACGCTGATAACTCCAGACAACGGAGCGCAGGCCTGTGGCGATATTGGTGCGGGACGGATGCCAGAACCACTTGCGCTACGCGACATTATTTGCCAACACTTTCAGCCTCGTAGCCAGCTGCTTGCTGGCAAATCAGTGTTGATCACCGCCGGTCCAACCCGTGAAGCTATAGACCCAGTACGCTATCTGAGCAATCACAGCTCCGGCAAAATGGGCTTTGCACTTGCGGCTGCTGCGCAACAACTCGGAGCAACAGTCACCCTTGTGACCGGTCCAGTGCAGTTAGCAACGCCAACCGACGTCACTCGTATTGATGTGGTCAGCGCCGAAGACATGTATCAGGCCGTGATGAATCACATCGATCAAGCGGATGTATTTATTGGCTGTGCAGCAGTTGCTGATTATCGTCCAGAGCTGGTCGCGACGAGCAAAATAAAGAAAAGCCAGGACACGATGCACTTGGCCTTGATTAAAAACCCCGACATTCTGGCCAGCGTGGCCAGCTTACCGAATCCGCCTTTTACTATTGGTTTTGCCGCTGAAACAAATGATGTGGTGCAGTATGCACAGCGTAAGCTTGAGCAAAAACGCATACGGCTCATTGCTGCAAACGACGTCAGTGATACCAACATTGGCTTCAATAGTGATGTCAATGCAATGCATTTGTTGTGGCAAGATAAACAAGGCCAATTACAGCAATTAAGCCTAGATCGAGCCAATAAACTGCAGATCGCTACACAATTGTTGCAACATGCTGCAACGTTAATGAATAACTGATGAGATAAGAGCAAAGGAGTTCGGCGTGGCCGCGAAACAAGATCGTAAACAAGAAATATTAGCTGCCTTAGCAACCATGTTAGAAACCAGCCCTGGACAACGGATCACTACCGCCCGCTTAGCGGCCGAAGTTGGCGTTTCCGAAGCGGCACTGTATCGCCATTTTCCGTCGAAGGCAAAAATGTTCGAAGGCTTAATTGATTTTACTGAAGATGCACTATTATCACGGGTTAACCAAATTCTCGAAAACGAAAAAGATACCGTCGTGCGCTGTGAAATGATTGTACGTTTGGTCCTCACCTTTGTAGAACGAAACCCCGGGATAACACGGATTCTTACCGGTGATGCATTACTTGGCGAACACGAGCGATTACGCGGTCGCGTCCTTGGTGTGTTTGAGAAAATTGAAGCGAATTTAAAACAAGTACTACGTGAGCGCAGACTGCGTGAACAAGTGCGGGGGAGCTTAGATGAAGGGATGCTCGCCAATTTAGTGATGGCTTATGCCGATGGAAAGATTGTGCAATTTGTGCGCTCGGAATTCCGTCGAGCACCCACTGAACATTTCGATGAGCAATGGCAGACCATCGCTCACCAGCTGCTCAGTTAATTCTCGTTATTTTCAGATTTACGCGCTCGACTCAGCAGGTTGATTGCAGCTTGCTGAGGCGTAGTGTCACCATAGAGCACATCGTATAGTTGCTCACAAATGGGCATTTCAACGCCATGGCGTTTGGCTAACATCACCACTTCGCGAGTATTGCGATAACCCTCTACCGCTTGACCAATATCCTTCATGGCCTGTTCCAGCGACTGCCCTTGTCCTAAAGCAAGGCCTAACCGACGGTTGCGAGATTGATTATCGGTGCAGGTTAGAATGAGATCCCCTAGCCCAGCCATACCAGTAAAGGTTTCTGGCTTAGCACCAAGCTTTAAGCCCAGCCGCGTTAACTCTGCTAACCCACGGGTAATCAATGCAGTGCGTGCATTGGCACCAAAGCCGACGCCGTCAGCCATACCTGCACCAATGGCAATGACATTTTTGACCGCGCCACCCAATTGCACCCCAATAAAATCATCATTGGTATACACCCGGAAGCTGCGGTCGCAATGCAGTAGCTCGGATAACTCTTCAACAAAAGCGGGATCAGTGGATGACATCGAAATAGCCGTGGGCAAACCTTTCGCCATTTCCATCGCAAAGGTTGGTCCGGATAGGACTGCTAAGGCGTGTTTACCTTCTAAGATTTCTTCGGCAACTTCAAATAGGAGCCGGCCCGTGTCAGGCTCTAGCCCTTTCGTTGCCCATGCCACACGAGCAGTAGCACTTAAATGTGGCTTGATATCACGCAGTACTTGGGCGAATCCGCTACTTGGGACAACCACCACGATATTGTCGCAGTCTTGTACGGCCGCAACGATATCATCCGTCACGTGAAGTGTGTCGGGCAGCTGAATGCCTGGCAAATAACGCGTATTTTCACGCGTCTTGGCCATGTCAGCAACTTGCTCTGTATCACGCCCCCACAAACAAACGTGGGTGCCCTTGCGAGCAAAGCAAAGTGCTAGGGCAGTTCCATAAGAACCGGCACCTAGCACTGTGACCTGCGACTGACGCATTGCGTTAAATTAAATTAAGCGTCAGCTTGAGCAGCAGGTTGTTGCTGGCGTTGCTGCTGTTCGGCAACATGCTGCGCAAAAATCGCATCAAAGTTGATTGGTGCAATGTTCAATTGTGGGAACGTTGCACGGCCTACTAAACTCGCCAAGCACTCACGCGCATAAGGGAATAAAATTGTTGGGCAGTACGCGCCTAACAAATGTGCACGCTGTTGCTCCGGAATATTTTCAGTCACGGTAAAGATACCGGCTTGGTGCACTTCAGCAATGAAAGCAACGGTATCACCTAGCTTATTTGTTGCAGTGATCTTCAGCACCACTTCGTACACGCCATCTTCAATTTTTTCGTTGCGTACATTGAGGTCAATATTGAGCTCAGGGTTCCACTCTTGGCGAAATACTTGCGGTGCGTTAGGTGCTTCGAACGAAACATCTTTGGTATACACGCGTTGAATTTGGAATGCTTGTTGTTGTTCCTGTTGCGCTTCGTTTTGAGCGGCGCCATTTACTTGCTGTTCATCAGCCATGGGTCTACTTCCTATGCTTGCTAATAGTTACACTTGTTATTTCTTTACCAGCGGAAAACTGGCGCCCTGCCAAGCGGCGATACCGCCTTGCAATACGGCAACTTGTTCAAAGCCTGCTTTACTCAGCGACGCAGCCGCTGCTCGCGCAGTCATGCCCGTTGCACATACTACTACGATGGGGGCTGATTTGTATTTCTCAAGAGCTTGCAACTCATTATTTCGGATCTTTTCAGCGGTTAAATGAATTGCGCCTTGAATGTGCCCCTTACGGTACTCGTCTAGCGACCGAATATCAACATACACACCATCATTGCGGTTGAGCAATAAGGTCGCTTGCTGCGGGTCTAACATATTGACTTTTGAGGTTGCGCTTTTCACGTAACTGACAATAATCGCGATCAAGAGGATGACCCACAATAAGCTCATAAAATAGTGGTCCATCGCGAAAGCGAGTAGTTGATCCATGGGGTTACTTACTCCAGTTGAAATTAACAAGGCACAGAGTATACCGCCTGTAACAGATGTTGCCAGCAAAATTTGCCACGACAAAGCAGTCGGAATAGGTGCGTCTTGCGATAAAATCGCATAAAATAAGCTCAATATTATGAAATTACTGTAAAACCATAGAGGATGTCATGGCGAAGCCAAATACACCATTAGCGCTTATTATTCTTGATGGCTGGGGTTACCGTGAAGCGGCACCAGACAACGCCATCGCTGCAGCGCACACACCGAATATGGATAAATTGTGGGCCACCTGCCCCCGTACACTCATCGACGGTTCGGGCATGGCAGTTGGTTTGCCTGACGGCCAAATGGGAAACTCTGAAGTTGGTCACGTTAACCTAGGCGCCGGGCGTGTGGTGTATCAAGACTTTACACGGATTAGCAAGGCTATTGCCGACGGAGACTTTTTTACCAACCCTGTACTAACGCAAGGTATTGATGCTGCTGTGGCTACAGATAACGCTGTTCACATTATGGGGTTATTGTCTCCAGGCGGCGTACACAGCCACGAAGACCATCTGGTAGCAATGGTGGAGATGGCAGCCCAACGTGGCGCAAAACAAATTTATGTCCATGGTTTCCTCGATGGTCGTGATACCCCACCACGGTCAGCATTGACAACCATTGAACGCTTTGAAGCATTATTTAAGCGCTTAGGTGTAGGTCGCTTTGCTAGCATCTGTGGCCGCTATTTCGCCATGGACCGCGATCAGCGCTGGGATCGCGTCGCACAAGCGTGGCAAGTCGTTGTCCATGGTCAAGCACCATTCCAAGCGGATACTGCAGCGGCTGGTCTTGCAGCAGCTTATGCGCGAGAAGAAAGTGATGAGTTTGTCAAGCCTACTCGCATTGGCGAACCGGCACCAATCACCAACGGCGACAGCGTATTCTTTATGAACTTCCGCGCTGATCGAGCGCGTGAATTAAGCCATGCATTTTTAGATACAGACTTCGCCGGGTTTGACCGAGGCGTCGTCCCTAAATTGGCTGCCTATGTCATGCTCACAGAATATGCTGCCGATTTACGGGGCCCAATTGCCTTCCCGCCAGAACCACTCACCAACGTGTTGGGGGAATGGTTAGCGAAACATAACTATACTCAACTACGTATTTCCGAAACCGAGAAATACGCTCACGTCACCTTCTTTTTTAGCGGTGGTCGGGAGGAAACTTTCCCTGGCGAACAACGCGTATTAATACCGTCCCCTCCAGTTGCTACCTACGACTTACAACCTGAGATGAGCTCGGAAGCATTAACTGATGCGTTGGTTGACGCCATTGAAAATCGGCAATTCGATGTGATTGTTTGTAACTACCCAAACGGTGACATGGTTGGTCACACTGGCAACTTTGCAGCCACAGTAAAGGCAGTTGAAGCTGTGGACCGATGCATCGGACGTGTGGTAGCAGCATTAGCAAAAGTTGGCGGCGAATGCCTCATTACTGCTGACCATGGCAATGCCGAGCAAATGCAAGACCATAATACGGGCCAATCCCATACTGCTCACACCAGTGAGTTGGTTCCTTTCATTTATGTAGGCCGACCTGCGGAAGCTCGTGCAGGAGGCGTGCTATCGGACGTTGCCCCGACGATGTTGCACTTGCTTGGCTTAGAACAACCCGCGGAAATGACGGGTTCGCCTATTGTGAAGCTCTCGCAGCCGTGATACGCCTGCTGTTGCTCGGGATAGCCTTGCTGCTGTCACCACTGAGTTGGGGACAGCAGCCTAGTTTGCAAGAACAGGCAGAAACTGAGGCACAACTTGCAAAAATTGCCGCGGAGCTCAAAAAAAGACAAACGGCGATCGGCCAACGTGCCGAACAGCTCACCCTTACTGAACGCCAATTACGCCAATTAGAGCAACAGATTGCTGTCGTTGCTGGGGACTTAAACCGTACGCAGCGCACGTTAGCTGATATTCGGGCGCGCCTTGATGATTTGCAACAACAAATGCAAGCGCTTACGCAGCAATTACAACACCAACAGCAATTACTTGCACAGCAACTTGACCTTGCCTATCGCATGGGGCAACACGACTATTTGAAGTTTATTTTAAAACAGCAAGACCCCAACCAATTTGAGCGCTTACTCGGATACTACGGTTATTTTAACCGGGCACGGTTAGGCGCTTTAGCCGAAATCCGGGAGACGCAGGAACAGATCACTCGCTTTGAAGCTGAAGTTGCCGCACAACAGACTGAATACGAACGCCAAGAGCAACAACAACGACAGCAACAAGGCATCTTGCAAGCCCAGCAAGCCGAACAACAGCAATTAATTAAGCGACTCCAACAGGAGCAGTCGGTAGATCAACAACGCATTCAAGAACTCCGACAAAACCAAGAAGCCCTTGAACAGGTATTAGCGGCCATTCAAGCAGCTCTGCGAGCCGAGCCCAAGCTCAACGGCCTAGCTGATTCAAAAGGAAAATTGCAGTGGCCTACCAAGGGCCGGGTCGAGCGATTATTCGGTCAACGTCGCAGCGGTGGCATTGATTGGAAAGGCGTCATGATCCATGCTCCAGCTGGAGAACCGGTACGCGCTATTGCCGATGGCAGAGTACTCTTTGCAAACTGGCTACGCGGTTACGGCTTGGTGATCGTCCTTGACCACGGTAATGGTTACATGAGCCTTTATGGTCACAACCAAACCTTATTACCAGCCGAAGGAGAAATTGTGCGGGCTAATGAAACCATTGCTTTAGTAGGTCAAAGCGGTGGCCGCGAAGCACCGGCGTTATATTTTGAAATCCGCGTGAAAGGTGATGCGGTGAACCCAACTCAATGGTGCCGATAGCATGCCCTCATTGATGACTTGGGCAATGCTGCTCTGTGCTCTGTTCATCACCTCCAGTGCCTCAGCACTGCAGCAGCCTGAAACAACACCACCGAAAATTGCCATCGTGATTGATGATTTGGGGCATCACCGCTCACAGCAACGGTTTGCGACACTCCCTGGGGCACTCACCCTCGCCATTCTGCCACGTGCTCCTTATGCAACAACTCTCGCCGAGCATGCCACGGAAAATGGGAAAGAAATCATCATTCACATGCCCATGGAAGCCGTTGCGAGCCCCAGTGACGACCCTAGCATGCTACGTGCCACCACATCACACACAGATCTGGTTGCACAACTCGAACAAGCATTTGTACAATTGCCCCAAGCCGTTGGCCTGAACAATCATATGGGCAGCCATTTAACGACGCTGGCTGAACCGATGCACTGGGTGATGACTGAGCTGGCAAAACGCCAGCTATATTTTTTGGATAGCCGCACCAGTGCCGCGACTCAAGCAGAACAGATCGCTCGCCAAGTTGGCGTGGCAACCGCTCGACGCCATATCTTTTTAGATAATACCCCGCAATACGAATCTATTCAGGAACGCTGGCAAGCGCTCTTAAAACACGCGACCCAACATGGAAGCGCCATTGCCATTGCTCACCCCCATCGTGCCACCTATGAGTTTCTTGCCGAACAACTCCCACAACTTGCAGATAATGGCGTACAGCTTGTGTTTGTTTCAGAGTTGGTTCAACCACCCACCACGGAATAACCGCACACCATCGGTCGCCGCAGGCGCATCATACACACGCTTAAAGTTAATCTGGTAACGGGCCATGCTTCAGCTCTTTGGTAGGATATCGCAATGACAGTTGTATTTTTGCTTCTATTTTGTTGCAAAAAAGATTGAATAATTTATCTACAAGTGTAATGTACCAAAAATAACAAAAAAAATATAAGTGGATATATCGATGCAACGGATCTATCATTTCCTCATTTTTTGCTTTACGACAGCAATATTCTCAACATTTGCACAGGACTCAGTAGCACCTTTGGCGACCGATTTTCGGGTTGATGAAAGTGGTGCAGCCGTGTTGAGTATCCCCTTTGATTTACCGATAGCGCGTGGTGAAGTTCGGCCAGCGTTAGCGCTGTCGTATTCAAGCCATAATTTCAGAGATGGCGAACTCGGTGTCGGTTGGCGTTTGGAAGGGCCAAGTTCAATCACTCGGTGTCGTAAAACCCCAATTTTTGATGGTGATGTGGGGACTATCACGCTCACACAATCCGATCGGTTTTGCCTTGATGGCCAGCGTTTGCACTTGGTGACTGGGACCTATGGTTCGCCAGGGTCTATTTATCGAATTAATGGACAACCAGGAACCGTGATTAGTGCCCATGGTGGGAGTAGCAGTGTTGGTCCCGCGTATTTTAAGCGCGTGACGAAAGCCAAAGAAACAACCTATTTTGGGAATGCCATGGCTGTTACCGGATTATCATCTGATCTGCAGGCAGCAGTCATTCCAGGTGCAAATGGTGTCGTGAATGCTTGGCTGATGTCATCGGTCGAAGATGTCATGTCAAATTACATTCAATACATTTATGTGACAGACAATATCGCAGGTGAGTCTTATTTAAGTGAAGTACGCTATGGTGGTCACCATATAAAATCAGAACTTCCCTATATTCGTGTGGTGATTGAGCGCGTGGCGAAAGCTCAACCTTTGAATGGTTTCGTCGCAGGGTATGCGGTGACACAGTCAACGCAGATAAAAAAAGTACAAATCCTTGTGGATGAAGAAGAATTTAGTACTTATCAACTGACCTATCGTGAACCGGCATATCCAAATGACAAATTGATGTTGCTGGCTGTTCAGCAATGTGCGAAAGATGAGCTAGGGGTGACTCAATGCACGCCAGCGGTGAATTTTGACTGGCAAACGGTGGCGACACCGAATAGTACGGCTTTCACGCCTTTTACGCATCGGACGCTAGGCTTTGGTGCCAACATCAATGCACCCTATACAAAAGTGATGGATATTACCGGAGACGGTATTGATGATGTTGTTTATGTTGATAACGGGGCATGGCGTTATCGTGCAGGGCCGAGCTTAGCAACTGAGCATCACTTAACATCGGCGACAGTGAACCCTGCGCACCAAACATTAGTCATTGATGTGAATGGCGACGGGGCGCAGGAACTTCTAGGTGTATCCTCAAACAATGATCATTGGCAGGCCATTGGTGCTTACTCAACGACATTTGATATTGGCCAACCTGCTATTGGGCGCGATGGTAAGGCTCGCGTGATGGATGTGAACGGCGATGGCGCTGAAGATATTGTCTATATGGATGGCAATACCATTTATGCGTATTTCAATCAGTGGCCGAACGCATTTTCAGCACCGGTTGTGTTGTATCAGTTTACTTCATCGTCACCGGAGGCGAAGCTCTACGAACCACTGTATATAAATTCTGGTGATATGACACAGGGGAGTGGGTTAGATATCAATGGTGACGGACGCAGTGATATGGTGATACCAGTCACTGAGATAGTGACTCAGTGTTATGTGCAAGGACAACCGATACCTATCGTTGGCAGTCATCTTGAATGTTTAGATTTGGGTGGTGATTGGAATACCACAGAAACGGAGACGTTGAGTGTTTTTCTTTCAGAAAAAACCAATCAAGGCTTCCGGTTAAACTTGATCCAGAGTTGGGCGATGCCTGATGATGGCTATCGCATTGCAGATTTTAATGGCGATGGACTATCTGATATTGCTTATGCGCGGAATGGGCGTTGGTTTTATAGACTGTCGAATGGACGGTTTTTTGGCCCAGAAAAAAATACGGGGCTCATCAGCTCCACTGACGAACTTGTTGCGGCGACGTTGTTTATCGATGTGAATAACGATGGACGCACAGATATTTTGCATGCGGACACAAATAACCGTTGGCAATATTACTTTGCGCATGCGGACATCGACAACCATGGTGTTGAGTTTTTATGGCGAGAAGCCCGTTATCGTCACCATACCAGTACTTTTATCCCTGGTTTATTAACAGCAGACTTACGTACGGACTTGCTGGCTGCACAGGGAAGTCATTGGATTTTATATAGTTTGGCTGATGGTGAAGTTGATAGTGTGATTGACGGCTATACAACAAGCCTTGGAGTGCAGACAAAGATTGATTATGCACCGATGAGTGATAGCAATGTTTACGAGTCGGCTAACCAGTTAGTCTCTTACGATGATGATGTCGTTGCGATAACAGGACATATGCCATTGGTTGCTCGTGTACGGACGGCGGCTGGTGATTTGGATGAGGTGAGTGTGAGTTATCGCTATGGCGGTCTCGCGGTTCATAAACAAGGCTTAGGTTCGTTAGGTTTTGCGTGGTTAGAGACCCAGGATGAACAATCGGGGGTGGTGACACGCACCGATTATTTTCAAAGTGTTGATGCGACCGATTATGTGCTCAATGGCATGCCGACAAGCACCGAGCAAACGCTCAATGGCCAGCTGCTTAGCCGTGCCACCAATCAACTCGCTACGCGCAGCACCGCTGATGGCGGTGATATGGGGTATATTGCCACCGCCACCGAGGAAGGTTATCAGTATACCGGCGCAGGGCAATCGGTGTTGCGCACCACCACGCAAACCACAACGCTTTATGACGATTACGGCAATGTCACTGAATTAAGTGTGCATGAGCTTGACGAAAGCACTGGCGTCAGCAAAACCACCCAAACCATGAGCACCTATGGTGACCAGCGGTTTGGTCGCTTAACCCATACCACGGTTACCCGTGCGCGTAGCGATGATGCAACGGTCTTTACTCGAGAGTCGAGTTTTATCTATCGCAGCGATGGCTTGTTGATTGAATCGGTGGTTGCGCCGAATGATGCAGACCATCAGCTAACCACGCAGTACACCTATGATGATTATGGTCAAAAAGTGGCCACGCACGTAAGTGGGGTTGCGCAACTTGGCGGCACCCCCCAAACCCGCTCAAGTTATGTGGTATATGACAGCCGCGGGCGCTATGTGAACTATAAAGAAAACCATTGGGGCTATCGAACCACCTACCGATACAACGACATGCCAGCAAGCAGTGCGATGGGGCGTGTCTTCAAAATTACCGAGACCAACACTAATGGTGAGAGTGCGCACCAATGGTTTGATGCCTTTGGCCGTGCGATACAGACTCAAGGAGCTGACGGCGTTGTCAGTACCATCAGCAGACAATGGTGTATTGAATGTGAGCCAGGTTCACTTTGGGTTGAACACACGCAAACCCAAGGGCAACCGAGCACTAAAACCTATGCTGATAAATGGGGGCGGATAGTCGCCAAAGCACAGCAAGGCTTTGATGGTGCGTGGGTGACAGTATCGATGACTTACGATGAGCAAGGTCGCCCCGTTGCTGAAACTTTACCCAATAGTACCCTTGCAACGTACACCAGTTATGACGTGCTTGGGCGCGTGACGCAGATTGAAAACCCGCAGGGCAATACAAGCTCCGTTTACATCGGGGGTGATTATACCCGTTCAACGAATGCCAAGGGACAGCACAGTTACGAGTACACCAATGGCTTTGGTGAAACCACGCGTACTGTCGACCATCTCGGCGGTGAAGTTGCCTTTCGTTATGATGCCAGTGGCAATTTAATTGAAACGACCGTGACCGCTAGCGGCGGCCAGTTAGATAGTACCCTGATATTGTATGACAACTGGGGAAATAAAATAGCGATGGATGACCCCGTTAAAGGTGTTTGGAGCTACACCTATAATGCATTTGGGGAGTTAATTGAACAAACTTCGGCTCATGGCCAAACGCAAGCCATCATGTACGATAGCCTTGGGCGCAAAGTACGCAGTTATCAGCCAAATGTGGGAACGCGTTGTTGGTATTATGGTAATAGCAGTGCAGCACACAATCGTGGACGTGTTGTGCGCAGTGCATTGCACCGTAATATGAGTGTCGATTGTGACGCCAGTCGTACTCCTGAGCACGAGCAACAGTTTAGTTATGATAGCGCTGGACGGCTCAGTCAGCAATTAACGATGATTGAAGGCACACCGTATGTGGAAAGCTACAGTTACGACAATGACGGTCGCTTAGCCACTACAACCTACCCAAGCGGCACCGCACCGGTTAGTGTGCGCCGTGAATACAATAGCTATGGTTACTTTACTGCACTGGTGCGAGTGGAAACAAACAGTGTTCTTAAAACCATTGAAGCCACCAATGACCAAGGTCTTGTCACCAGCATTAGCTACCAAGGTGGGCAACAGGCTACACGCACTTATAACAGTTTAGGGTGGTTGACTTACACGAGCATGCGCAATAGTAGTAATGACCTAAACGCCGTTAGCTTAACCCATGACGCCTTGGGGAATGTTACCTCGCGTGTCAGTGAATTTGAGCGCGTTTTGGGGGCTTCAACACACATTCAAGAGTCATATACCTACGATGGTTTAAACCGCTTGCGTCGAACACAGCAAAGTTTTACCGATGTCAATGGCACTCTAACAACGACGCAAAACACCACCAACGAGCAACGTTATGACGGTTTTGGTAATATCACGTTCCGTACTGGGGTTGGCAATTACACCTACGCCACCGACGGTTCGATGCGCTTAATGCAGGTCACCCCGTCACTTGATGATGGTGACGAAGACGTTATTATTATCGACCCACCCCCTGGCTGCTGTGGAACAATTCCAATGTCACTCACGCCAATGGTTCCACCGATAAGCGGATCCTCTCGGTTTTACAATTTTAGTTATGATGCCAGTGGAAACGTCCTTAATGATGGTCTCCGTACCTTCACCTACGATGGGGCTGACCGCGTTACCCACATTAGCGGTTATGGCAGTAGCTCAAGCATGCGCTACGATGCCCAAGGGGCGCTGTACTACCAACAGGATGTTTTACAAGAGAGCAATCAAAGCGTTACCTACACCAAACACATGGCTGGTGGGTTTGAGAAAAAGACCCGCAGTGGCGGCGCCGGTAGTTTAACCGAGTACCGTTACACCGTGGCGGATGATGTGGTGATTGTACAGCGCCAAAGTGGAAGTAATCACAGTGAAGCCACATATTTTCTTTTTAAAGACCACCTAGGCTCGGTATTTACCACCTTAGCCAGCACTGGCGAGATAATCAGCCAGCAGCTATTTAGTGCTTTTGGTCAAACCCGAACCATTTACACCGCAGGCGGTGTTGCACTTGGCAACATGTTGCCGCCAACCGAGCAAGGCTTTACCGGGCATCGGCAGATGGATGCCTTGGGCATTGTGCACATGAAAGGGCGCATTTACGACCCCACCCTCGGGCGCTTTTTACAAGCCGACCCCTTTGTGCAAGCACCCAAAAACAGCCAGAACTACAACCGCTATAGCTATGTGCTGAACAACCCTCTTAGATATGCAGACCCAAGTGGCTATAACTTTTTAGAGCAAATAGCTAAGCCATTCAAAAAGCTAGCTCGAAGTATTCTTAAGGCGCTGGGACCTAAGGTAAGTGGTTGGCTAGTTTCTATTGGTTCTGCTTGGTGTGGTCCATATTATGCAGCTTGTGTCGCTGTCGGAAATTATGAAATTGCACGCTCACAGGGAGCAAGCTCTACAGGGGCCATGAGAGGTGCGTTTGCGGCAAGTGCAATGGCATTTGTTGGACAACACGCTAATGTGCAATGGGGGTACGGTTCATGGCAATCAGTCGCGACACAGGCAACAGCTGGTGGCGTAATCGCAGATTTAAACGGTGGGAAATTTGGTCACGGATTTTGGGCGGCAGGCTTTAATGCAATTCAGCAAGGGCCTAACTCTGGGCCTGGTTATGGGCAAAATTTAAATAGTTTTGGTGATTACGCTAGATCATTTGGCAACTATATGACTAATGCCTATACACAAGAGGAGCTAGGCAGGTTTGCTAAAAAGAATGGAATGACACTTACAGAGTTAAATATTTTATTAACGGTGAATTCTTTTATTGGCAGAGAGTTTGCTGGAACCACATATAATTCAGATAAGAACACCATTACAGGATTTGCCACTAGAGATAAACATCCTTACCTCGGTATCTTTTGGGATGTGAATGATACTATTTTGGGCTATCAAGGTTATATTGATGCTGTTGGCTTTGGTTATATTTCTCAAGGTGCTGGAAGCTCGATTAATGCCGGGCATTCACTAGGAGCTTTAAGAGCTTCAAATTTAGTCGCTAGAGGTTTTGCTAGTGGAGCAAACATATATTCACTACCTTTTGGGAATGTATCTGAGACAGGAGTGAATACTACACTTGGCATGTTTGACCCAGTTAATGGTGGCGTATTAGGGATGCTATTTAACCCGTTTGCTTTATTAGTTGATAGCAATGTATTCCCTTATCATAGTTGTGCGGAAAATTATGGAGACGTGTGTGCTAGATAAAAAAATATCGTTTTTGATTTTTTTAGTACCATTTTTAGTATCTTGTGCAGCTAAAGATGTAACGAGCGATGCATTCGCGGCTAAAATTGCTGATAAGTGTTTTAAAGTCACTAAAGACTTAAATATCTATGAGATAAAAGGAAGCGATAAAGACAAGGTGAGTTCTTTTTCGTCTTCGTATCTCATGATTGGAGATCCTTCTGAAAAACAACGATTTACTAAAACTGGTAAGTTCATTGGCACCGTTAAAAACGGAGAAATGTTGCTGATCACAAAAGTAATTGATTTCCCTTACGGTAGTGCCGGGAACTGCTGGGTAGTCAAAGCTCGTCACAAAAATACAAAGGGAAAGTTGTTGGAAATCCCTTCGTGTTGGGTCTGGGACCAACCTATTTGGATAGAACCTCTATCGCCCATAGAGCAGAAAAATACGGATGAGGAATTACGTATTAAAGCTGAGCAACTCAAAGAAGTTCCTAGAGGGAATTGCTCAGCCCAAGTGAGTAAGTAAATGTAGTAAGAATAAAAAGCAAGCGTCCGCTGGGAGGATGTTCAACATTCCGTGTCAGCCAGTTTTGATTGGTGAACCGGCATGCGCAGCGGCGGCGCCGGTAGCTTAACCGAGTACCGTTACACCGTGGCGGATGATGTGGTCATCGTGCAGCGCGAAAGCGCAAGCACAAGCACGGAAGCCACGTACTTGCTCTTTAAAGACCACCTAGGCTCGGTGTTTACCACCTTAGCCACCACGGGCGAGATAATCAGCCAGCAGTTATTTAGCGCCTTTGGTCAAACCCGAACCATTTACACCGCAGGCGGTGTTGCGCTTGGCAGCATGCTGCCGCCAACCGAGCAAGGCTTTACCGGGCATCGGCAAATGGATGCCTTGGGCATTGTGCACATGAAAGGGCGCATTTACGACCCCACCCTTGGGCGCTTTTTACAGGCCGACCCCTTTGTGCAAGCACCCAAGAACAGCCAGAACTACAACCGCTATAGCTATGTGCTGAATAACCCCATGAGCTATACTGATCCGAGTGGGTATTTTTTCAAGTCACTATTTAAGTTTGTAAAAAAGTACTGGGAGACAATAGCAGCAATAGTTGCGACTGTTTATTTAGGTCCAGCAGCTAGCGCATTTTTTGGACCCATACACCCACATGTAGGATTTACTTTTTTCCGACTGGATAACCTTTAAGGTCGTTTGTGAATCACATCCCTGTGATTCACCCCTTGCGGGGTCAGCACAGCTGTCCAAAACTGTTCCTACAGTTTTGTCGTCTGCCCATAATACGGGCTGTTGCACTAAGATATCGTGCATACGCTGGTACAGCGGCTCAAGCTTTTGGCTCACGGCTCACAGAAACCCTTCTGGCTCAGGTCGCTTTGTTCAAATTCAGCAATCAGTGCTCGCCACTGCTCGCGCTGGCGATGTACTCGACTCATAGTGTTATCACCTTTTAAATTAAACTTGGTGATAGCCTATGGCTTCAAATTACGGCTGAATAGGTGTGGTTGGCGTTACGCTTACGATTGAAGTCATTCAAAAGTTGTACCTTGTTGAGTGGCAGATGATGGATAAATGGGTAGAAAAGCGCTTAAGCACACACCAAGTCGAATCGACAGCAGTATCGCGGAGTACAGCAGCGACATGCCCATGAAAAAAGCCCCTGCATGCAGGGGCTTTTGAATTCATTCAAGCAACGTGGCTTACATCATCGCTGAACGTAATTTTTTAATCGCGTTTGCTTCAAGTTGGCGCACGCGTTCTGCCGACACTTGATAGCGATCGGCTAATTCTTGCAAGGTTAGCTTATTATCTTCGTCTAACCAACGTGCACGTACAATATCTTGACTACGTTCATCTAAGGTTTTGATGGCTGATAACAAGCGCTGCTGGGTATAAGACTCCCATTGCTCATTTTCCACCTCTTCAGCAACATCAGAACGCTTGTCTTCTAAATATTGTGCTGGCGAGAAGGTCTGGTTCTCCCGTGCATCGTCATCATCAGAACTTAGTTCGAATGCTTGGTCATAGGCGCTCATGCGCGCTTCCATTTCCAACACATCATTCGTACTCACCCCAAGTTCTTCAGCAACAGTGTTCACTTCCTCTGGGGTAAACCAACCTAAACGTTTTTTCATTTTGCGTAGATTGAAGAACAACTTACGCTGCGCTTTGGTCGTTGCGATTTTTACCATTCGCCAGTTTTTCAGTACGTACTCGTGAATTTCTGCTTTAATCCAATGCACCGCGAAGGACACTAAGCGTACTCCTACGGCTGGATCAAAACGACGTACCGCCTTCATCAGGCCAATGTTACCTTCTTGAATTAAATCTGCTTGCGGCAAGCCATAGCCTGAGTAGCTCCGGGCGACATGTACGACAAAGCGCAGGTGCGACATAATGAGCTGACGAGCAGCATCTAAGTCGTCCTGTTCTTGTAAACGCGTCGCTAACTCAATCTCTTCCTCTGCTGTAAGCATTGGAATCCGGTTCACCGTAGCGATATACGCTTCTAAGCTACCACTCGATTGAGGAACGGCTAATGCCATACTGTTAATTTCAGAGCTCATGCAACAACATCCCCTCTATCTAGCGTCCGCACAACATTATCCAGATACACATCAGACCAGTTTTCCGTCTGAAAGTTCCCTCATTCTAGCAAAAATGACGTTGCTGACAATGACTACTTAAGGATAATTTTTGATCATCTATAACTATCTATATGGGGGCATTTTATTGCGGTTCAACCCCTTTAACGTGCTTACGCACGGCTAAATATGAACCCAGCAATCCAAGTGCAATTGCCAACCACCATAAAATGATCAGTTCCTGGCCCGTAAGCCCCACTAATGTGAATTGACTCTCGTACAATTCACTAATATGGGCTACCGCGCCAGCTATCCACGCAATCATGAGCGAGGTAGCAAGCCATGCAATCAAGCCACCCACAACGCCATACCAAACACCGGTGTATAAAAATGGCCGTTGGATAAACCCATCCGTCGCACCCACCAATTTCATCACCATTATTTCGTCACGTTTACTTAAAATATTCAAGCGAATCGTGTTACCGACAATCAGTACCACTGCAGCACACAGCAGCAAAGCTAAAGCTAATAGCCCATCACGCACCAGATGCACTAACGCTTCCAGCCGCTGCAACCAGTCTAAATCTAGTCGCACTTGCTCTACTTCACGCTCTTGCCGTAATTGCTGCGCCAGCTGTTGAGCTTGGCTAGGGCTACGCTTATGCGCAGCTGGAAGTACTACCAACACATCGGGTAACGGGTTTTGTGCTAAGCCTTCTAGCGCATCACCAAAGCCCGACTGTTCACGAAATTCTGCTAATGCTTCCGTTTTGTTTATCCAGCGCACCGTATCGATATCGTTGGACAAGCTCAAACGCTTCTGCAACGTCGAGATCTCTTGATCGGTTAAATCTTTCCGCAAAAATAACGTCATCTCTGCGGCATGTTGCCACGATGCGCCAACTGCTTCGGTATTCTTCACCACCACGTACAAGGTGGCTGGCAACGTCAAACTCAGCCCCAACACCGCCATCGTCATCATACTAGCAAAGGGATAACGGGCTAATTCGCCTAAACTCGCCACTGCCTGTTGCAGATTATGCACCCAAAACATGACAAAACGACGAAACCCTGAAATTTTTACCTGTTGAGCACCTTGTTGACGTGAGCGAAACAGTAAACTCATGGCTTACCCCTCCTGTAAACCATCGTTAATCATGCGCCCATCCTTAAGCGTCAGCGTGCGATAACGTAAGCGGGCAATCAGACCAAGATCGTGGGTGGCAATCAGTACTGATACACCAACACGGTTAAAATCTTCAAACAGGCGGATAATTTCCATCGAAAGCTTAGGATCAAGGTTTCCAGTTGGTTCATCAGCTAATAAGAGAGGAGGCTTATTCACAATAGCTCGGGCGATACCCACGCGTTGCTGTTCTCCGCCAGATAACATAACCGGATAGTGGCGCAGTTTATCACCTAGCCCAACCTTTTCGAGCGCTGCAGAAACCCGCTTCCGCGCCTCCTGCATACTGTAGCCTTCAATCAACAATGGCAGCGCCACATTATCAAGCACGGTTTTATCCATCAGTAAGCGGTGATCTTGGAAAATCATCCCGATATCACGGCGCACATAGGGGATTTGTCGATTGTTAATACGCTTTAAATCATGGCCATTGATTAACACACGCCCTGCGGTGGGACGCTCCATCATGCTGATCAACTTAAGCAAGGTGCTTTTGCCTGCTCCCGAATGCCCCGTTAAAAATGCCATTTCGCCCGGTTCAAGGTGAAAACTGACTTGATTTAACGCTTGGAATCCACCCGGGTAGGTTTTGCTTACTTGCTCAAATTTAATCATGCCGGTTGTGTCTCTGTTAGGTCTCTTTGAAACAATGCGTCGACAAACTCTTGGGCGTGGAATGTCCGTAGATCGTCAATGCCCTCGCCAACCCCGATATAACGGATTGGGATTTGGAATTGATCGGCTATAGCAAAAATAACACCACCTTTTGCGGTACCGTCTAATTTCGTTAACGTGATCCCGCTGACACCCACCGCTTCGGTAAATAGCTTCGCTTGACTGATAGCGTTTTGCCCCGTCCCCGCATCGAGCGTGAGCATCACTTCATGTGGCGCAGTGCTATCGAGTTTTTGCATAACACGTACAACTTTTTTCAGCTCTTCCATCAAATGTGCTTTATTTTGTAAACGACCTGCAGTATCTGCAATAAGCACATCAACCCCACGTGCTTTAGCTGCCTCTACTGCATCATAAATCACCGATGCGCTATCTGCACCGCTATGCTGCGCAATGACCGGGATATTGTTACGTTGGCCCCACACTTGGAGCTGTTCTACTGCGGCAGCACGGAAGGTATCCCCCGCGGCGAGCATTACTGACTTACCTTGCTGCTTGAACTGCTGCGCCAGTTTACCAATAGTTGTCGTTTTACCAACACCATTCACCCCTACCATCAGGATCACAAAGGGGCCTTCATGACGCTCTGGAATGGTCAGTGGTTGAGCCACGGGTGCAAGAATTTCCTTCAAATCATCCTGTAACATTTGATACAAGGCTGTGGCATCTTTGAGCTGCTTCCGACTTGCTTGTTCCGTTAAACGTTCAACAATCTTCATGGTGGTCGGGACACCAATGTCGGCCGTCAGTAACTGAGTTTCCAGTTCTTCAAAGAGCTCGTCATCAATTTTTTTGTCTTTAAAAATCCCCCATAAGCCATCCCCAATGGCCGATGAGGTTTTCCGTAGCCCTGCAGTTAAGCGATGCCACAAACTTGGTTTCGCCTGGGTTTCTAGCTGTTGCTCGACGGGGTTATCTGTTATTGGCGCTTCCGGTGCCTCCGCTGCGGTTGTATTACTTTTGCGGAATAACGAGAAAAAAGATCCTTTGGCCATACCTGCTTTACCTTTGGAAGTTCACTGCTGCTCGGTTTACAATGCTGCACAGTTTACCACGTCAATCGAAAGAAGGCTTACTTTAGCATGCCGCGAAGCTCACACAAGCAGAAAAAAAACCACAAATCACAGCACCTAGCTTCCGCGCCACGCAACGACGGCGTGGTTCGTATCATTGGGGGGCAGCTCCGCGGTAGAAAACTTAATGTTGCTGATATACCTGGTTTACGACCAACCACCGACCGCATTCGCGAGACACTGTTTAATTGGCTGCAATTCGAGGTCGCAGACACCCGCTGTTTAGATCTATTCGCCGGTAGTGGAGCACTCGCATTTGAGGCCCTATCACGCGGGGCACAGTGGGTCACCTTAGTGGAAAAAGACGGTCCTGCCGCTCGCATCCTAAGCCAACACGCCGAACAACTTTCAGCGGTAGCGATGGGCACTGCCAGTGTGGTCCGCGCCGATGCCATTCACGTCCTGCAGCAAGGTACCGACCAGTGTTACGATATTGTCTTCATCGACCCGCCGTTTGGCATGGGTTTGGCGGAACAAGCAATACAATTATTAGCAACACATGGTTGGCTCAACCCAGGTGCTTGGGTTTATGTGGAAACTGAAGCTGAACTTGCACCCCATGTACCTGCACATTGGCAGCTCCACCGGGAAAAACTTGCAGGACAAGTCGCTTACCGCTTGTATCTGGTAAGGTAACTCGATATCAACACAACATGATTAAAAGGAAATCCGTATGGGCATCGCAGTTTGGATTGGCCGCGCTATTTTTATCGTAATTTGGGGCGTCTTAGCAGCTAATATTGTTGCGCCTTTTCCCGGTAAATGGTTCGCTTTTTTCTTAATGCTCACTGCGATAGTGATTATTTTACATGCCATCCAATTGCTCATGTTTGTCACCGTGTACAAACCACACCTACAGTGGCGTCGTGGTGATTACTGGCAAATTCTACTGTTTGGCGTGGTAGGTTGGATGGCAATTATGCGGGCGCAAGCAAAACGCACCCGCAATCTAGAACATTCGTCCAGTGATGAATAATTAGTCCTCATTGAGGCTTACGCCGATGTTGGAAATCCCCTCATCGGCGACCATCTGCCGCACTTGCTGAATGAATTGTTGGGTTGGCTGTTGCTGCTCCCGCGCCACCATTTCGAGATAATCGAGCATCGCTTGCTGTACTTCTATTTCATACTGGGCGAGCTCATGTTCACGCAGCATGAGTTGGCGTTGTTCCGCAGTTAGGTCAGCCCCTTCTGATAGTTCCAGAAATTTAGCAACGCTTGCTTGCGATACCTTAGCCACACTAACCAAGTCGGCAGAATTATTATCCATGAAACCTTGTAACATAGTGCTTAATGCAGTGCAGGCATCCATTGCCGGGTACACGCCAAGCAGATCATGACCATGCTCACTTGGTGTTACCTCATCAATTTTTTCTTGCCAGCGTGCGAAATTCACCTTCACCGCACGTCCTTGCCAAGCCCAATCCCAGCAGGCATTCAGTGCACCTTGGAGTGGTTTTGGGTCGCCGAAGCCAGTAACATGATAAAATAACTCGTAATTCGGTACCATGCGTTGGCATAAATACAGCGCCATCACGGCTTGATAGGCAAATGGGAGTGCACGAATGCGCTCAAAAGTGTTCAAAACCATAATATCCCCAGCTGGTTATTTTTGGGTAGTATACGCATTATGACTTTACAACTCGACTATTCTGATATTCAACAAGCGGCAGCGCGTATCGCTCCGATGGTGCGTCGAACGACGGTGCTCGTTAGTCTTAAATTAAACGACCTACTCAACGCTCAGGTTTGGTTAAAATGCGAACACTTGCAACACACCAATGCCTTTAAATATCGTGGTGCTTGTAACGCCTTACTTCAACTGAATGAAGTAGAGCGGGCTCGTGGTGTGGTCACCGTTTCGTCCGGCAATCATGGTGCTGCATTAGCTGCGGCCGGTCAGGAACTCAACATTCCCGTACGCGTTGGTATAGCAGAAAACGCCTCACCGTTAAAACGCGCTAATATGGCTCGCTATGGAGCTGAACTCATTACCATAGCACCCGGGATGGCCGCTCGTGAGGCTTTTATTGACGAGCAACAACCCAGTGGGCGCATCGTCATTCCACCTTATGATCACCCTCATATTATTGCCGGGCAAGGTACTGCTACCCATGAATTATTGCAAGAGCAACCCCGCTTAGATTGTGTTATTGCCCCACTGGGCGGCGGTGGTTTATTAAGTGGTACAGCCCTTGCAGCAAAAGCGTTGGGCGTAAAAAAGGTTTATGGCGTGGAACCAGAGTTAGCCGCTGATGGTCAAGCATCATTCCGTACTGGAAAGCGCCAGCCAGCGATGCCCCCGCTAAGCATCTGCGACGGCCTACTGACTAACTTAGGTGAACATACATTCCCTATTATCCAACACTATGTAGATGATATTATGGTGGTTTCTGACGCCGACGTTGCTACCGCACAGCGCTTGGTTTTTGACGTTACTGAGCAGCTCATCGAGCCTTCGTCAGCTACTGTCATTGCCGCCATAAAGCGCTATCCAAAATTATTTAAGGACCAGCGCATTGGGGTGATTATTAGTGGTGGCAACTGTTTGCCGCTAGATCAGTAAACAGACACCGTAGCCTCGCAACAACAAGGCTACGGTGTGATGACGTTATGCGTTTAACGCGCGATCGAGGTCTGCTTTTAAATCATCTAGATCTTCAATACCTACAGAAATCCGCACAAAATTATCCCAAATACCCAACTTTTCACGATTTTCTTTTGGAATCGAAGCATGAGTCATAATCGCAGGGTGCTCAATCAGGCTTTCCACACCGCCGAGACTTTCTGCTAACGCAAAAATCTCAACCGTTTCAAGGAAACGTCGTGCTTTTTCGAGATCGCCTTTGAGTAAAATTGAGATCATACCACCAAACCCACTCATCTGGCGCTTCGCTAATTCATGCTGCGGATGGCTCGCCAACCCCGGGTAAATCACTTTTTCTACCTGTGGATGCTGCTCCAGCCATTGCGCCAATTCGAGTGCAGCAGCATTGTGATGACGCATCCGCAACGCCAATGTTTTCACCCCACGCAGCGCCAAGTAGCTATCAAATGGCCCTGCTACCGCACCAACTGAGTTTTGTAAAAACTTCATTTTCTCAATGAGTTCTGGGTTATCACCCACCACTGCAATACCACCCACCATATCGGAGTGACCGTTTAAGTACTTGGTCGCTGAGTGCATCACAATATCCGCACCTAACTCTAACGGGCGTTGGTTATATGGCGTGGCAAAGGTGTTATCGACGACCACCAAAATTTGGTGTTGTTTTGCTAACGCCGTGATTGCCGCAATATCTACCAGCTTCAACATCGGGTTACTTGGTGTTTCAACCCAAATCATCCGTGTTGCCGGTGTGATGGCTGCTGCCACGGCATCCACATCAGTCATGTCAACATAGGAAAATTTTAACCCAGCAGAGCGGCCGCGAACTTTATCAAATAAACGGAAGGTACCGCCGTATAAATCATCCATGGCAATAACGTGATCACCTGAATCAAGTAATTCCATGATGGTTGATGTAGCAGCCATACCTGAAGCGAACGCGAACCCATGTTCGCCGCCTTCAAGGCTTGCCACTGCACGTTCCCATGCAAATCGAGTGGGGTTTTGTGAACGGGAGTATTCAAACCCTTGGTGAACACCAGGGCTTTCTTGAATGTATGTTGAGCTGGTAAAAATTGGTGGCATTACTGCACCCGTAGCAGGTTCAGGCGATTGTCCACCGTGAATCGCTAACGTTGCAAACTTAAGTTGTTTATTCTCAGCCATGGTCGTTCTCCAATAAATGGTGAGCGCTCATCCACTCATCATTATACAATTTTGACAAATAACGATTACCCGTGTCGCAAGCCAGGGTAACGACCCGCTTTGGCTCAGTTTGCTCACGGCAATAGCGCAACGCAGCAGCTAATAAGGTACCGCTTGACGAGCCCACCATAATACCTTCTTTAACAAGCAATTCGCGAGCGGTTAAGAACGCTTCTTTGTCGCTGATAGCATAGGCTTTGTTGGCCAGCTTAATCTCACAAATTGAAGGAATAAAATCTTCGCCAATACCTTCGACCAACCAACTGCCTGGTGTAACGTCCTCATTGCGGTTAATTAGCGGCTCCAGAATAGAACCTTCTGGGTCGGCAAGCACTAAATCGATAGCAGCATTTTGTTCACGCAAGTAACGGCCAATTCCGGTAAGCGTTCCACCCGACCCGACGCCACACACGAATGCATCCAATTGACCTTTCATCTGTTGCCAAATTTCAGGGCCCGTTGTTTGATAATGCGCCGCAACGTTAGCTGGGTTGGCAAATTGGTTGACATAGAAGTAACCGTGCTCTTCGGCTAACCGCTCTGCCATATCCTGATAATATTCCGGGTGCCCCTTTTGCACATCAGAGCGAGTCTGAATAACTTCTGCACCCATCGCGCGTAAGTTATTCACTTTTTCCGCTGACATTTTGTCGGGCATCACGATTTTTAGTGGGTAACCTTTACTCGCTGCCACCAATGCGAGACCTAAGCCAGTGTTGCCTGCGGTTGCTTCGATAATTGTCATTCCCGGCTGTAACGCGCCTGAGTGTTCGGCAGCTTCGATCATGCTTACCGCAATTCGATCTTTAATCGAACCACCTGGGTTCATCATCTCAAGCTTGATATAAAGCTCACATGGCCCCGTGTCGATGGACGAGATTTTTACCATTGGCGTTTTGCCAATCATTTCTAATACATTTTGATAAACCTGCATGATCGTGGTATCCGTTACAGTCTAGTCTTAATTAAATACGTTCAATGGCTGATATTATCGCATGATGGACGGTTTCATAGCAAAGTTAGCTATGGCAAAGTATCAGTACATTTTGGAATAACACATAACAAGGAAAATAATAATGAAACAATTCAATCCTGCAGGCGTACTACGCCCAACTCTCTTGGCAGCAGCAAGTATTGCTCTGTTAGCTGGCTGCCAGCCTGGGGAGCAAGAAAATACGGGCTATATCGATGCACAAACAGCGTTTATGGATGCCTTCCGTCCATATTGTGGGCAAGCATTTGCGGCCAAAATTGTCACTGATAACCAGCCTAGCCCAGCGTGGGACTATCCACTGGTCGTTCATATTCGTGATTGTGAAGAACGTGTCATACGTATGCCACTGCATGTAGGAGAAGACCGCTCACGCACGTGGGTACTGACCCAACATCCTGGTTATATCGATTTTCAACACTATCACTTGCATGAAGATGGTACACCGGATGATGTTTCTCCTTATGGTGGACAAACCATTGTAACCGGTGAAGCAACAGTACAAGCATTCCCTGTTGATGAAGCCAGTAAAGCATTGTTTATCGAGAACGGCCTCGACGTTTCAACGACGAACACTTGGACTATCCGCTTTGTTGATGACAACACAATGAGCTATCAGCTGTCTCGTCCAGGTCGAATTTTTGAGGTTCATGTGGATCTGAGCCAACCTATCGATCTGCCACCACCGGCTTGGGGTTACAAAGGCTAATGATGATTGACCTACGTAGTGATACTGTCACTCAACCTACTGCTGCCATGCGCGCTGCCATGGCAGCAGCAGTTGTCGGTGATGATGTCTTTGGCGATGACCCCAGCGTTATCGCATTACAGCACCGTGTTGCTGAGCTGACCGGCAAAGAAGCTGCTCTCATTGCTAGTAGCGGCACCCAAACTAACCTTCTCGCAATTTTATCGCACTGCCAACGCGGTGAAGAGTATTTGGTTGGCCAGGAGTATCACACCTACCGCTACGAAGCTGGTGGTGCTGCAGTATTAGGTGGGATAGTACCGCAGCCGTTTGAAGTTGAATCAGATGGCACACTCGATTTGAATCTTGTTGATCGGCGTGTAAAACCAGATGACCCCCATTTTCCAATTACCCGGCTGCTGACACTGGAAAACACACATACCGGAAAAGTGATCCCTCAATCATACATGCTCGCTGCGCGACGTTTGTGTGATCGTCATGGGCTGAATTTACATCTCGATGGTGCACGCTTGTTTAACGCCAGTGTCGCTACCCAAACGTCGATCGCCGATTTATGTGCGCCCTTTGATAGTGTTTCCATTTGCTTTTCCAAGGGATTAGGTGCCCCAATCGGGTCAGTGTTAGTGGGGTCTGCGAATTTCATTCAGCGCGCTAAGCGGTGGCGCAAGATGCTGGGGGGCGGTATGCGGCAAGCAGGGATCATGGCTGCTGCCATGAGCTATGCACTGGATCATCATGTCGCTCGTCTGGCGGAAGATCACGTAAACGCCCAAAGGCTCGCAGAAGGTCTCAGTGATATTGAAGGGCTCTACGTTGAACCAGCGCAAACCAACATGGTATACGTAAATTTTGCAAGTCCTGAACACGCACAACGAGTCAGCCAACAACTTATGCAACAAGGTATTTTAACTGCCACGAGCCAACGCATGCGGTTAGTGACACACTTGGATATCGATGCCGCCGCTATTGAACGTGTCATCAGCGCATTTAGTACCATCTGTTAGTGGGTGTGCAGTTGTTGGAGCAGACGATCGAGGGCTCGGTAGCTTAACGCCTCCGCTAAATGAGGGCGACTAATCTGGTTCTGCTCTGCTAAATCGGCGATCGTGCGAGCAAGACGCAGCAGCCGATGGTAGGCGCGATGAGATAAATGAAATTGCTCGATCGCTGCCACTAGAAACTCGTGATCAACGTCGCTAAGCCCACACCATTGTGGCAACTGGGTGGGTGCAAGCTCACTGTTGAGGCAACCTTGCCGCTCTAATTGTCGCTGCCGCGCAGCGACAACCGCAGCACGCCAGTGTGGTGATAATTTTTCGCTAGCAACCGCCTGTTGTTGTAGCACCTCAGGTTGCCGTAATACCTCAACTTGCATATCAATTCGATCAAGTAATGGTCCGGACAACTTACCAAGGTATTTAATGATCTGTTCTGGCGTTGCGCGCGCACTGGCAAGCGTACCATCAAAATGCCCGCACGGTGACGGATTTAACGCACACACCAACTGAAAATGAGCTGGATAAGTTACTTGATGACCAGCGCGACTAATAGTTACTGTACGAGATTCTAACGGCTCCCGTAAGGAATCTAGAACATGACGAGCAAACTCGGGAAGTTCATCAAGAAATAATAACGAGCGATGCGCCAAAGAGATCTCGCCCGGCTGAGGCGGTGAACTACCCCCAACGAGCGCAGCGGCCGAACACGAATGATGGGGGGCACGTAACACGCGCTCTTGCCAATGGGTATGCTTTAACGCCCCAGTAATTGAGCGAATTGCCGCAACCTCAAGCCCTTCCGCTTCAGATAGCGGGGGCAACAACCCCAGGAGCCGTTGTGCCAGCATCGTTTTGCCGGTACCAGGAGGTCCCACGAATAGCACATGATGCCCGCCAGCAGCTGCGAGTAGTAAAGCACGTTTCGCCTGCTCTTGACCGATTACATCGGTGATATCACCCGTGTCGGGTAACGGGGGCGGTATGTTATTTGGTTGTAGGTATGGAATGGGTGTGGGGCTGGTCAAATGTTCAAAAACATCGCGCAAGCTTTCGGCGGCGACACATTGTTGTTGGCTCAACATTGCGGCTTCGGCCGCATTATCAAACGGAATAACAGCTTCCCGACCTTCGTTACGACACTGAATGACAGCAGGCAGTATGCCAGTAACATCGCGCAATTCACCATTTAGCGTCAGTTCACCATAAAACTCCCGACCGACTACCGCACGCTCATTTATTTGACCGGCGGCAACCATAATGCCGATTGCAATCGCTAAGTCATAACGAGCACCGTGTTTGGGGAGATCGGCAGGTGCTAAATTAACGGTGATTTTAGTTCCTCGTGGGAAATCGTAACCACTGGCGAGAATCGCAGAACGAACCCGATCACGCGCTTCGCGCACGCCGGTTTGTGGCAACCCAACAATGGTAAATGCAGGAAGCCCGCTCGCCAACGCAATTTCCACACACACTAATGGCGCATCTATTCCATATTGAGCACGGGTATAAACCCTTGCTATGGAGACCGTTTTGCTTGCCATCACTCCCTCCTTGGTGGTCATGGGTGCAAAAAAACTAGGTGGCTTGACTATAACAAATCAAGCCATCTAACAGAGCGAGGAGATGTCGGATTCAGGTGTCCGCGATAGAGGGTCTTTAGTGGAGCTTTAAGCGAGGGCGCAAACGACGATTAATGACTTGCGCCAACATATACAGGAAGGTTTTGAAATAGCCATGAATGGCTACTTGATGCATCCGATAAAGTGCTTTATACATGATGCGCGCCAGCGTCCCTTCAATCATCATTGAGCCACGGGCTAAGTTACCCATCAAGGTGCCAACCGCATTGTAATTTGAAAGGGATACCAGTGAACCGTGGTCTTTGTAAACAAACGGCTTCATCGGCTTGCCGTTTAGCGCACGAAGCAGGTTCCCATAAAGACAATCGGCCATTTGATGCGCAGCTTGCGCACGCGGGGGTACACGGCGGCCATCAGGTAATGTTAATGCGGCACAATCACCCAATGCAAATACCTTAGGATCACGTGTGGTTTGCAGTGTATCGGTTACCACCAACTGATTCCCACGGTTCGTTTCTAGACC
Organism: Pseudidiomarina indica; assembly: GCA_029279945.1. Taxonomy (GTDB): domain Bacteria; phylum Pseudomonadota; class Gammaproteobacteria; order Enterobacterales; family Alteromonadaceae; genus Pseudidiomarina; species Pseudidiomarina indica_A. Next base: position 89,547 of record JAJUHK010000010.1, read on the forward strand.
CGCGAAATTGGCTAAAAAGTCTGGCGCACGCACACCAGCTGCCCACACTTTAATCGCTGCCTCAATGAATTCACCGGATTGCGTTACAAAACCATCGGCAGTGACGCTTTTTACTGCAGTTTCTGTCCGGATTTCTACCCCTAAGCGAGTTAACTCTTGGGCGGCAGCAGCTGCAATACGATCTTTTAGCGCAGGCAAAATACGTGGTCCCGCTTCGATAAGTACAATTTCCAGTTGTGCTGGGTCGAAATCATCAAAGCCGTAGCCTCGAATCAGCTCCGCTGACTTATGTAATTCAGCAGACAACTCAACTCCGGTTGCGCCGGCACCGACAATCCCTACTCGTAATGGTTTTGGATAACGTTGTGCTTGCGATGCCAAAAAGGTGTTCATTAAGGTGTGATGAAAGCGCTTCGCTTGTTTCACACTATCGAGGAAATAGCAGTGTTCAGCAGCACCCTCAGTGCCAAAATCGTTAGTCACCGAACCAATTGCGATAACCAGTTGATCGTAATAGATATTGCGTGAAGCTACTACTTCGTTACCTTGGTTGTCATAAATTGGTGCTAAGGTAATGATTTGTTTGTCGCGATCAAGCCCAGTCAACTCACCCGGTTGAAAACGAAATCCCGAAGCGGCAGCCTGTACTCGATAATCGACGCCGTCCATGTCTGCATCCAGTGCGCCAGCAGCCACTTCATGCAGTAACGGTTTCCAAATATGCGTTAAATTTCGGTCTACTAAGGTGATCTTGGTGTGGGGATCAGATTTAAATTTGCGCCCCAGTTTACTTGCGAGCTCCAACCCACCAGCACCACCGCCGACGATGACGATTTGATGCTCTGACATATACTGCCCTTAATGTGCTTACCAGTAATGCTCCATAGTCACATTACCTGGTTTCCGTCGTAGATTTTTGGGTAACCCCATCACATCCAATAGGGCTCTGGTATCGCGGATCATCTCTGGATTACCGCACAACATCACTTGCGCCCGATTGGTTAGGGTATCCCCTACTGCTTGTTGTAATTGATTGCTTTCGATCAATGCAGGGATCCGCCCGCGCAGCGCGCCAGGATAATCCTCACGACTCACAATAGGTTGATACGTGAATTGGTTTGGGTACAAGGCAACCCAGTCCATGATTTTATTTTGGTAGGCTAAATCAGCACCGTACCGTACTGCATGCACCAGATGGATACGTGCGAAACGTTGCCACGGCTCATGCGTTGAAAGCATGGATAAATAAGGACCGATACCCGTCCCTGTCGCTATCAACCACAAACTATCGCCATCTGGAACTTCATTCAGTGTGAAGAATCCGCTAGGTGGTTGTGATACTTCAATCAGTTGTCCAGGCTGCAGTTGATGCAGCAAGGGTGAAAATAAGCCGTCGTGGATACGGTTGACTAAAAAATCGAGAATGGAATCATCAGGCCCATTAACCAGTGAATACGCTCGCTGAACTCGACCGCCGTCATGCTCTAATCTTAACCGAACAAACTGACCAGCAATAAACGCGAACGGCTCAGTGCGTACTCGCAAGCTAAACAGTTCTTGATTCCAAGCGTAATTTTCAATGACTTCTCCGGTTAACCATTGTGCCATTGGAATCTCCTTTTGGTGCCTGGAGTTCGCGCTATAGTACGCTGTTCACGCAAGCGTGGCTACTTTCAACCATACTTTTCGGTAACAACTAGTGTTACACTTACTGTACACCCCGATACCATAGCTTATGGGTTTAATCATGAACCCAGTGAGATTATTTGGAATGCTCGCTACACCTCAATTATTACGCCAAACTGAAATCCAGTATGGCCGCCACAGACTAATTAATCGTGTTCTTGCTTCAGCTGCGCTAATTCCTGCTCCAGCTGGTCAACCCGCTGGCGCAGGCGCAGCAATAACTGTTGCTGCACATCCAATTCTTCCCGCGTTACGACATCGAGTTTGCTCAATTGCTGCTGCAAAATGGTTTTCACACGTTGCTCAAATTGCCCGGCAAAATCTTTGACCCCAGCTGGGATGCTGTCATTGATTTGACGAGCAATTTCTTCAATTTTTTTAGGATCCATAATCATTCCATCTCAGAGTAGTTATCATTTCATCGGCATTCTAACGGATTCACGTTTAGCTTAGCAAAACCCGCGTAAACCCTCGCCCAATCGGGCGGGGATATAAGCGGGAAACGCGAAGCGTTTCTAGTCAGGTGTGGCCTGACTTTGTACATATTCTTTCAGCGTTTCAATCGTTGCACCACCTGCGCTACAGGCAA
>JAJUHK010000011.1 GCA_029279945.1 Pseudidiomarina indica
TTAACATAGTAAGTAGAGCACTGTATTTATACACAGTATAATTGCATGCGCCTTTATCTGAGTCAAGGTCGCAGACGGACTATAAACCTACGCCTTATATCCCCGCCCGACTGGGCGAGGGTTTACGGCGTGATTGCTAAAAAGGCATCATGAGAACAGATAGAACGGTTGCTGAATTAATAGAAGTCATTCCAGACGCTGCATTGATCATTAACCGCCACAGCCGTTTGGTGTTGGTGAACAAAATGCTCGTTGACATGTTCGGCTACACAAAGCCTGAGGAATTGCTTGGGCAACCCTTGGATATCCTATTGCCCGAATCGGCACGAGGTGATCACGCTAAGCATGTCGCAGCCTTTTTTCAGTGTGGAGAAAATCGACCGATGGGGAATGGGCTGCGTTTTTCCGGACAGCGGCAAGATGGCAGTATTTTATATGTTGAAATTATGCTCAGTCATGTGGAATTTGAGAACGAACACTATGCCATTGCTTTTGTTCGTGATGCCACTGAGTACCGTATCATGGAAGATAGAATTCGACGCGAGCTGGAGCAAGAACGGATCTTGGCTCAGACCGACCACCTCACTGGATTAAAAAACCGGCGTGCTTTTGTGCGAGCATTGGAGCGCAATATTAAAGACTTGCAAATACACGACCGCCAATTCTCAGTCTGTTTTATCGACTTGGATGACTTTAAGCTGGTGAACGATAACCTAGGGCATGATACGGGTGATCGCGTGTTGCAACAGGTCGCACATGTCATTGAGGCGAGTTGCCGTTCGCACGATATCGTAGCACGTATTGGTGGCGATGAATTTGCGACCTTGCATAATGGTGCTGAACTTAAGGATGCGATGCATGTGCTCGAGCGTATTCGCGAAAACTTAGTGCAAGCTTTTGCAGAACACGAGTGGCCGGTAACCTTATCTATGGGAATTTGCCACTGCTATGACCCTATGCTTCATCGCGATGCGTCACTTATTTTGCGTGCGGCGGATAAAGCAATGTACGAAGCTAAAGCTCAGGGTAAAAATCAGATCAGGATAGCGACGGTCGCTGTCTATTCTGAATAAAGATTGTGAGTTGCCCAATCGACATTGGACGCGCATACAAATACCCTTGGATTCCATCACATCCAGCACGAGTTAAATAGGCGGCCTGCTCGTGGTTTTCGACGCCCTCGGCCACGACGCGCAGATTCAGTGCTTTCGCCATCGCCAAAATAGTTTTCACCAGTTTAGCGTCTTGCTGATTCTCCATGATATCTGTAACGAAGGAACGATCGATTTTCACTTCACTTATCGGTAGTTGGCGTAAAGTATTAATCGAAGAGTAACCGGTGCCAAAGTCATCTAAAGCAACTTGCACACCGCGTTTAGTAAGGGGGGATAGCACTTGTTTGACCCCTTCTGAATTTAGCAAAGCCGTACTTTCCGTTAGCTCTAAGGTGACCACTGACCAATCACCAGCCAGTCCACTGAGGTTATTCACTAAACGCTGCGAGCGTTGTTTATGCATGAAATCGGCGGCTGAAATATTAAATGAAACGCGGTGAATATGGTGATAAAGCAGATTCGCGTCGGTTAGTTCTTCGATCGCTTGGCGCATTACAAAGTCGGTAATACCGTGAATCAAGTGGTGCGATTCAGCCAGTGGAATAAACTCGCAGGGTGAAACTAAGCCTCGGGTAGGATGTTCCCAACGCACCAATACCTCAACTCCGATAATCTGGTGCGTTTTGGTACAAAACTGTGGTTGGTACACGAGTTTAAACTGGCACTGACTAACGGCAGTCTTGAGATCAATGAGTAGTTTTTCCTGATCCGTCGCCCGTGCACTGATTTTTGCGTTAAATAGGTAATAACCACCGATATTTTTGCTCTGAGCGAGATCCATTGCATGGGTGGCAGCATCAATTAACACTTTGGCGTACTCGCCATCACGAGGAAATAATGCAATCCCAGCACTTGCGCTGAACTGTAATAGTGGTACTTGGTGTACCTTAATGCTGCGGATTCGCTGCAAAATTTGGTTAAGCACAGGTTCAATATCCTGCGGCCAAGTAGCATCGGGTAGGGCCAGTGCAAATTCATCATTCCCCAGCCTGGCGATCAAGGTACGGTGGTTACAGCATTCACGTAGGATATGAGCTACATCGATTAAAAATTGATCACCCGCTTCGAGCCCAGCGTGCTTATTAATTTGTTTAAAGCCATCAATATTTAAGATAATAACAGCCAGATGAGCTTGGTTTGCTTTTGCTTGCTTAACTTCTTGGATGAGCTCACTTTCAAACATCGAACGGTTGAGTAAACCAGTTAAGCGGTCATTTTCGACGAGGTGGCGTTCTCGCTTCATTGCCCGATAAGCAAACCCATATAAGAGCAATGCGGTGACAGAGACAAAGAACCAACCTTTGTAGGTTTGTAGTTGATTGAGGTAGTAGGATTCCTTAGCTAGTTTTAGTAATAGTGTATCGGAATAGCTAATCCAGAGGAGTCCCAATACCAAGTAAAGAAACGCAATAGCAACAGCAGCTTGGCGCGGTGGCATAAAGAGCTCCTTGTAACATTAACTTAGGTCGCCGCGATCTGAGCAACCTTGTATTTAAGTTAGCAAGGAGCTTGAAAAATTACCAGTTATTCTAAGGCTGCCAGTCAATTAAGCAAATAGTCTGCGTGGAATCGCAGATGCTGTTCGATAAAGGTGGCAATGAAATAATAGCTATGATCATAGCCTTCGTGGCGTTCAAATGTGGCCTGAACCCCAGTTTCGGCAATTGCTTGCATCAGGTCATCTGGCCGTAATTGTTCCGCCAAGAAATTGTCGGCTTCACCTTGTGAAACTAACATCGGTGGTGCGTGCCGATGACGTAGCAAAAGCTCAGTTGCATCGTATTCTAGCCATGCACTTTGGTCGTCACCAAGATATCCAGTAAAGGCTTTTTGCCCCCATGGACAAACAGTGGGATGACAAATTGGCGCAAATGCCGACACGCTGGTATATAACTCAGGATTGCGTATCGCCATCACCAAGGCACCATGTCCACCCATCGAATGACCACTAATAGCTCGGCGCTGGTTGAGGGGTAAGTGTTGCTCAACCAATTGTCGAAGCTCGTGCACAATATAGTCATACATATGGTAATGCTGTGACCAAGGTGTTTGTGTAGCGTTGACATAAAAACCTGCACCTAGCCCGAAGTCATAGGCTTGCTCAGGATCATCTGGAACCTCATCACCGCGTGGGCTTGTGTCAGGAATGACCAGTGCTATGCCTAGCTCGGCGGCGACCCGTTGGGCACCAGCCTTGGTACTGAAATTTTCGTCGGTACAGGTTAAACCAGACAACCAATACAGCGCAGGTACAGCCTGCTGTTCAGCCTGTGGCGGCAAATAAACGCTAAATTGCATGGTGCAATGCAATACCTGGGATTGATGCTCATAGCGAATTTGGCGACCGCCGAACAGTTTAGTTTCCGTCACTTTATTTAGCATAATGAATCACCGAACGAATCGATTTTCCTTCTTCCATTAATTTAAATGCTTCATTGATATCATCTAAGCCCATTGTGTGGGTAATAAAGGTGCTGAGTTCAAATTCACCATTGAGATAGCGTTGTACGTAGTCAGGTAATTGGCTACGCCCCTTAACCCCACCAAATGCACTACCGCGCCAGACCCGACCCGTAACAAGTTGGAATGGACGCGTTGAAATTTCTTCGCCAGCAGCGGCGACTCCAATAATGACTGATTCACCCCAACCTTTGTGACAGCATTCAAGTGCCGCACGCATGACTTTGACATTACCGATACATTCAAATGAGTAATCCACACCGCCATCGGTCAGCTCGACAATGACGTCCTGAATCGGCTTATCGTAATCTCTTGGGTTAATGCAATCAGTTGCACCGAGCTTTTTCGCAATATCGAACTTCGCTTCATTAATATCAATGGCGATAATCCGGCTCGCTTTTGCCATTACGGCGCCGATGATGACGGATAAACCAATGCCGCCCAGACCGAATACAGCAACCGTATCACCCGGTTGCACCTTTGCGGTATTCATGACTGCTCCCATACCAGTGGTAACACCGCAACCTAGTAAGCATACTTCCTCTAATGGTGCTTCTTTGCTTATTTTGGCCAGTGCAATTTCTGGTACCACGGTATATTCAGAGAATGTCGAGGTTCCCATGTAGTGATAAATAGGTTTACCGTCTTTCGAGAAACGGGTTGTACCATCGGGCATTAATCCTTTCCCTTGCGTGGTACGAATCGCCTGACACAGGTTTGTCTTACCTGATGTACAGAACTTACATTCACCACATTCAGGGGTGTACAATGGGATCACGTGGTCGCCCACGGAAACTGAGGTTACGCCTTCACCAACGGCTTCAACAACTCCGGCACCTTCGTGGCCAAGAATGGCGGGGAAGACACCTTCTGGATCAGCACCTGAAAGCGTGTACGCATCAGTATGACAAACTCCAGTTGCCACAATACGAACAAGGACCTCGCCTTTTTGTGGTGGCATTAAATCTACTTCTTCAATAGTTAATGGCTCACCGGGAGCCCAAGCAACCGCAGCACGAGTTTTAATCATTTCCATAACGACTTCCATTTAATAGGTTAATGTTAGATTTGCTAGTGTACCTGTTACCGAATGAAAATGGAAAAGGTCAAAAAAGCCACTCAATGAGTGGCTTTCTATCCGCTAACTGGCCTGCTTATTGTAGCGGTTGACCGTCACTATCCAACATGATGACTTCGCCTAAGTTGAGCGAACGAATCTCATCCACGATTTTTGCTGCATCGCCGATAATTACCCAGGTCAGTGACTCTGGTTGAATCAGCGTTTGCGCATTCTTGTGAACATCGTCAACAGTCACTGAGTGAACCCGTTGTGCGTAGGTTTCTAACCACTCCATATCTTTGTCTTGATTTAGCGTACGAACAATCGCATTCAGTAACGCGCCTTTTGTTTCATACGCACCAGGTAGCTTCGCAGTTTTGTTGGATTGAACTTTTTCAAGCTCATCGGTGCTTGCCGGTTTTTCAGTACGATATTGCGATAATTCTTTCACGATTTCTTCAATCGATTCTTTAGTCTTATCGGTTTGTACCGGAGCTAGCACAATGAACATACCAGCATGATCCCAACCCTGCCAAATGGTCCGGGCACCGTATGACCAGCCTTTATCTTCACGTAGATTCATGTTGAGGCGGCTGGTGAAGCTACCACCAAGAATAGTGTTGGTGATGTCAATCAAATCAGCTTCATCAACTAATGCTGATGGCGCCAAATGACCTGCCAAAATAGTGGATTGCGGTGCATTCGGTTGATCAATCACGTACACTCGTTGTTCCTTAGTAATGCTTACAGGCGTGATCTGTTTACTTGGTTTTGGGGTATTGGGTGCTTGCCAATCCGCGAGTGCAGCTTCCAACAGCGGTTGGATTTCTGCTGCAGTAATTGCCCCGACAATTACTAAACGCGCGTTATCAGGACGCAACCAAGTATCACGGAAACTTACCAAATCATCACGAGTTAGGGCACTAATGGATGCTTCAGTACCTGATCCTGTGAGTGGTACACCGTAAGCATGGTCGTCACCGAAAATGAGCCCTGGCAGAATTCGTAATGCTTGACTGGTTGGCGTCGCTTTCTCTTTCTTAATGCCTTCGATCCAAGTGCTTCGCTTACGCTCAATTTCGTCGTCAGGGAATGTTGCGTTTTTCAACACGTCAGCAAAAATCTCCAGACTTGGATTTAAGTTAGTGACGAGGCTGTCCATGTGTATGCTGGTGCGATCAATGCCCGCTCCAGCAGATAAACGGGTACCGAGAGTTTCAAGTTCCCGGGCAATGTCTTGTGACGAACGATTGGTTGTACCTTCAGTTAACATCGTCATGGCAAAACTTGCAGTACCGATGGTGCCGCCAAAATCAGCGACATAACCGCTATCAAACGAAAGGTTCATTTGGACGGTTGGTACGTCGTGACGCTCAGCCAAAGCAACAGTGAGACCATTCGAGAGCGTGAACGTGGTTAGCTCCGGCAAATCTAACTGAGGTAAGTCGCCAACTGGGGGGAGCTGAGAACGGTCAGACTTCATTTCAGTTGTGGTGTACTGTGGCTGTGGCACAACGTTCAAGACAAAGGCGCCGTCGGTTAGCCAACGCTGAGCTGCAGCTTGGATATCTTGCGGTGTGGCATGTTGCAAGATGTCATATTCTCTTTGGTAGGCACCAGGATCATTTTGATACACCATGCCTGCCGCAAGAATATCTGATTTACCGCCGAATCCACCGATGCGCTCTGCACCACGCACAAAGTTAGCAACTTCAGCAAACTTAACGCGCTGTAATTCTTCAACAGTAGGGCCATCGGCAACGAGTTTTGCTAATTCCTCATCGATGATAGCTTCAATTTGTGCAAGCTCAACACCAGGCTTAGCATCAGCAATCACAAAAAATTGACCTGCCAGTACTCGCTCGTATTGGAAGCCGGCAACCATACTGGCAATCTGCTCTTGGTGAACCAAACGCTGATACAAGCGAGAGTTTTTACCATTTGCTAAAATATTAGTGAGTAAGTTCAAGTAGGTCGAATCAGCAGTACCTAACTCAGCCGTGTTCCAGAGTTTGTATATCCGCGCTGCAGGAACATTATCTTCCATAGTCGCACGCTTTGTACCTGTACCTTTAGCAACCCAACTTTCGAGTTTTTGCAATGGCTTGCCTGGCGCAATATGGCCAAAATACTTTTCCATTTTTTCTTTTGCGGTAGCTACGTCAATATCACCAGCGAGGACCACCACCGCGTTTGCAGCACCATAGTAATCATTAAACCATTGATGAACATCGTCTAATGATGCTGCGTCGAGGTCTTCCATCGAACCTATTACAGACCATGAATAGGGATGACCTTTCGGGAAGGTTTGTTCAGCAAGAAACTCAAATACCCGGCCGTATGGTTGGGCTAGACCTTGGCGTTTTTCGTTTTGGACAACGCCACGTTGTTCATCCAACTTTTCTTGTGTTACCGCACCTAATAAGTGCCCCATACGGTCTGATTCCATCCATAACGCCATATCCAACGCTGGGGTGGGTACGTTCTGGAAATAGTTGGTACGGTCATTGCTGGTCGTGCCGTTCATGTCGGTCGCGCCGGCGCGTTCAAATGGACCAAAGTACTCGTCGTCGTAATTTTCGGTACCATTAAACATCAAATGCTCAAATAAATGTGCAAATCCGGTTTGGCCTGGTTTTTCATCTTTAGAGCCGACGGCATACCAGACGTTAACCGCTACGATAGGAGCTTTTCGGTCTTCGTGAACAACGACACGTAAGCCGTTATCAAGAGTAAAAGTTTCATATTGAATATCGACAGCCGGTAATTGCTGTGCAGCAATGACCGAAGTTGTTGCCGCAGTCTGAGTGGTTTGACAACCGACTAGTAATGCCGCAGTAATTGCAACTGCTGCAAGAGATTTTTTTAATTGCATGATAGGCATCCTTTAGTTTACGCAATGTACACGACGGATAATATTAAAGCCTAACTGTGACGCCAAGCGCCACAGTAATAAATTATGTAACAAGATAGTACAGGTGTAACAAAGCTTCCATTTAGTGGCTTGATCGACGATAATTGCGCACCGTTATCGGCCAAATGAAAGAAATCACGCGTGGGAAAAACAACCATAATTGCTATTGCTGGTGCATCAGCTTCAGGGAAAAGCCTTTTTGCATCAACAGTTTATCAAGAACTGGTCGCGGAGTTAGGCGGGCAGGGGATTGCGATCCTTGCCGAAGACTCTTATTACCGTGATCAAAGTCACCTCAGTTTTGAACAGCGCCAATTAACTAACTACGATCATCCGTCTGCATTTGAACATGACTTGTTAGTACGGCATTTAGAAATGCTGCGCCAAGGGCACAGTGTTGAAATGCCGCAGTACAGTTATAAGACCCATACACGGTTAACCGAAACCATTCGGGTGAATCCGGGTAAAGTAATCATGGTTGAAGGCATCCTGTTATTGACTGATCCTAAACTTCGAAAAATGTTTGATATTTCAGTGTTTATGGATACACCCTTGGATGTTTGTTTATTACGGCGAATGATTCGAGATGTGGAAGAACGCGGTCGAACTATACAATCTGTTGCTGAACAGTATGAAGAAACGGTCCGTCCTGCTTTCTTCGAATTTATTCTTCCGTCAAAACAGTTTGCCGATTTAGTGGTCACCCGTGGTGGCCAAAACGAAATTGCAATTGACTTAATCAAATCTAAAATTCGCCAGTTACTGGCAGAATAATAACAAGACGAAACGGCTCAACTATGAATAGCTTTCTCGGCATTGCCATTATTTTATTTATCGCCTACCTATGTTCAACCAATCGCAAGCAAATTCGTTGGCGCACTGTCGCCGCAGCGTTTGGCTTTCAAGTTGGTTTAGGTGCATTTGTCTTATATGTGCCATTTGGACAAGAAGTTCTATTTTCAGTCGCTTCAGGTGTTTCTAAAGTCATTGCCTTCACAAATGCTGGTATTGACTTCATGTTCGGTGGTTTAGCATCACCTGAGTTTGGGTTTGTCTTCGCTATTCAGGTGCTCAGCGTTATTGTCTTTTTCTCATCACTTATTTCAGTGCTGTATTACCTCGGCATTATGAAATGGGTCATTCGTATTTTAGGCGGTACCCTACACAAAATTATCGGTAGTAGCCGGCCAGAATCTATGTCTGCGGCAGCAAACATTTTCGTTGGCCAAACTGAAGCGCCAATGATGGTTCGTCCATTTATCGCGAGTATGACGCGTTCCGAGTTGTTTGCGGTGATGGTAGGGGGTATGGCCTCAGTGTCGGGTTCAGTATTGGCCGGTTATGCGGGTGTTGGGGTTGAGTTAAAGTACCTTATCGCAGCGAGCTTCATGGCAGCACCGGCGGGCTTGTTGATGGCCAAAATGATTATTCCAGAAACTGAAAAACCGCGCGAAGATTTAGATGAGATTATCGCGGGAAAAACTGCTGACGGTAACAAGGATGTAATTGTTGAAGAGCGCTCAGTGAACGTGATCGACGCCGCCGCTGCTGGTGCCTCAAGTGGGGTACAATTAGCCATTAACGTGGGTGCTATGCTGATTGCGTTTGTGGCATTAATTGCTTTGATTAACGGTCTGTTTGGCTGGGTTGGTGGTTGGTTTGGTTACCCTGATCTATCCTTGCAGCAACTGTTTGGTTATATGTTCCAGCCGGTTGCTTATATTGTTGGTGTTAATTGGGAAGAAGCGCAATTAGCGGGTAGCTTTATTGGCCAGAAACTAGTGATTAACGAGTTTGTCGCTTTTCTAGACTTTGTTAATTACAAAGAGCAAATGAGTCTGCATAGCCAAGTCATTATCACCTTTGCATTATGTGGCTTTGCTAACTTCTCGTCCATTGCAATATTGCTCGGTGGATTAGGTGGGATGGCTCCGAGCCGTCGCCATGATATTGCGCGGTTAGGCTTAAAAGCTTTATTAGCAGCAACATTGGCGAACTTGATGAGTGCTGCTATCGCAGGATTCTTCGTATCATTAGGTTAATAGGGTTATACTGTTAACCAAGGGCTGTCATATCATGACAGCCCTTTTTTATCAGTTTTTATTGGAACGGTCGCGAATGACGCCTTCTTGCATTGTTGATGCGACTAATACGCCCTCACGGTTAAAGATTTGACCGCGCACCAGTCCTCTCGCACCAGTCGCAATAGGGCTGTCGATAGCATAAAGTAGCCAATCATCCATCCGAAACTCTTTGTGGAACCACATAGAATGGTCAATGGTTGCCATTTGCATGTGTGGTTGTGCAAAGCTACAACCATGTGGCTGTAAAGCAGTGGGTAAAAAATTAAAATCCGACGCATAAGCTAATAAATATTTATGGATTCGCGTATCGTCAGGCATCGCACCATTGGCTTTTAGCCACACGTAGCGCCGCGGCTCATCAATGGTTGGCTTAAACGGGTTGTATGGTGTAACAAAGCGCATCTCGATGGGCTTTTCACAAATAAACTTCGGTCGGAGATGAGCTGGGATTAACTCGGCATGTTCGCGGTAAATATCGAGATCTGATACTAGCCCATCAGGACCTGGAACTTCTGGCATTGGGTCTTGATGCTCAAATCCGCATTCGTCAATTTGGAACGATGCAATCATATCGAAAATCGGCTTACCGAATTGGATCGCTTGCACTCGGCGAGTAGAGTAACTTTTTCCATCGCGAATAGCTTCTACGTTGTATACGATGGGTTTATGAGCATCACCTGGACGCAAAAAATAAGTATGTAACGAATGTACTTTCCGATCTTCTGGTAAGGTTTCTTTGGCTGCCGATAATGCTTGCCCAATAACTTGGCCACCAAATACAGCGCCAAACCCTAGATCCTGGCTCTGGCCGCGATAGATACCTTGCTCGATGGTTTCTAATTTAAGAAGGTTGAGTAGACCTTGTAACACCTGACTCATGTGTTTTCCTTTGTCATGAACGATTCACTGGTATGATGAGTGCATTATAAAGGCTCACAAAATCGGTACAAGGTTTTATCTATTGAGTTGATCTTTCAGCGGGGAGTATCCATAGTAACAACAGAAGGTGCGATAAGTGCGCAATGCATCAAACAGAAGGAGTGATGTCATGTCGAGTAACGACAGTTTAAATACCCTAAGTACACTCGAAGTGAATGGCCAAACCTATCATTACTACAGTTTACCTAAAGCAGCTAAGCAATTAGCGAATACCGCTGATATTAGCAAGCTGCCAATGTCGATGAAAGTGCTGCTGGAAAACCTAATGCGGCATGAAGATGGTGAAACTGTTACAGTGCAGGATATTGAAGCGGTCGCTAGGTCATTAGGGAAAACCCCTGAAAATCGTGAAATTCAATATCGCCCGGCCAGGGTGTTGATGCAAGACTTTACCGGTGTGCCGGCCGTCGTTGACTTAGCGGCGATGCGTGATGCAGTGGCGAAAGCAGGGCATGACCCAGAACAAATTAACCCCTTATCAGCGGTCGACTTGGTGATTGACCATTCAGTAATGGTTGATAAGTTTGCCTCTCCCGACGCGTTTGCCGAGAACGTTCGGATTGAGATGGAACGCAACTATGAACGCTATCAATTCCTCCGTTGGGGACAAAGAGCATTTAAAAATTTCCGCGTGGTGCCGCCAGGCACCGGTATCTGTCACCAGGTAAACTTAGAGTATTTAGCGAAAGTTGCATGGACTCAAAAGGTGAATGGGCGTACCTATGTGATGCCAGACACGCTCGTTGGGACGGACTCCCATACCACCATGATCAATGGTTTGGGTGTGCTTGGTTGGGGGGTCGGCGGTATCGAGGCAGAGGCGGCTATGTTAGGTCAACCGGTTTCCATGTTAATCCCCGAGGTGGTTGGCTTCCGTTTGGTCGGCAAACTACGTGAAGGGGTGACCGCGACCGACCTAGTGTTGACCGTGACCGAAATGCTTCGTAAGCACGGTGTGGTGGGCAAGTTCGTGGAATTCTATGGTCCAGGCCTTGATCATTTACCACTAGCTGACCGTGCGACCATTGGCAACATGTCACCAGAATATGGCGCAACCTGTGGCTTCTTTCCGATTGATCAAGAAACCATGCGTTACTTGCGCTTAACTGGCCGTGACGAAGGAACTATAGCGCTAGCTGAAGCTTACGCCAAAGCACAAGGGTTATGGCGTGAATCGGGTCAAGAACCAGTCTTTACCGATTCCCTAGAACTTGATTTAAGTACAGTGTCAGCGTCATTGGCAGGGCCGAAGCGTCCCCAAGATCGGGTGGATTTACCGCAACTTGGTGCAGCTTTTGACCTCTTTATGGATAGCTCCGGTCAAGGTGCCGAGAAAGATATTCGAATTCCTGTGGCTGGTACAGATTACACTTTAGGACATGGTGATGTGGTGATTGCGGCAATTACCTCATGCACCAACACCTCGAATCCAAGTGTTATGATGGCTGCCGGTTTAGTAGCGAAAAAGGCGGTAGAACGTGGGTTGCAGCGTAAACCTTGGGTCAAATCATCGCTTGCTCCAGGTTCTAAAGTAGTGACTGATTATCTGGCAAAAGCCGGATTAACGCCGTACCTTGAACAACTGGGTTTCCATTTGGTTGGCTACGGATGTACGACTTGTATTGGTAACTCAGGACCCTTACCAGAGCCAATTAGTCAGGCGATTCGTGAGGGCAATTTAAGCGTTAGTTCGGTGTTGTCAGGTAACCGTAACTTTGAAGGCCGTATCCACCAAGAAGTGAAAGCTAATTGGTTGGCATCACCACCTTTAGTGGTAGCCTTTGCCTTAGCGGGGACCACCCGTGTTGATTTAAGTAAAGAACCCTTGGGACATGATGCTGACGGCAAGCCAGTTTATCTATCCGAAATTTGGCCGACCAGCCAAGAGATTGCTGATGCAGTACGTATGGTCGATGGCGCTATGTTCAGTAAGGAATACAGCGAAGTGTTTAGTGGTGATGAACACTGGCAAGCAATTCCGGTCGGTGATGGGAAAACCTATGATTGGCGCGATGACTCAACCTATGTGAAGAACCCGCCATACTTTGTAGATATTGAAAAGCCCATTGCATCTCTTGGTGATGTGGTTGGTGCTCGGGTATTAGCTATCTTCGGTGATTCGATCACCACCGACCATATTTCTCCAGCAGGTTCCATCAAACCTGACTCACCAGCAGGGAAATACTTGCAAAGTCACGGTGTTGCAGTTGCCGACTTCAACTCGTATGGCTCACGTCGTGGTAACCATGAAGTGATGATGCGCGGCACTTTTGCCAACATTCGTATCAAAAACTTAATGCTAGATGGTGTAGAAGGTGGGTACACACGTCATATCCCATCAGGTCAGGAGATGTCAATTTACGACGCCGCCATGCTGTACCAAGAATCTAATACACCGTTGGTGGTCTTTGCAGGTAAGGAATATGGTACCGGCTCAAGCCGTGACTGGGCTGCTAAGGGTGCTAACTTGCTTGGTATCAAAGCTGTGATTGCGGAAAGTTTTGAGCGGATTCACCGTTCAAACTTGGTGGGAATGGGCGTGCTGCCATTGCAATTTATCAATGGTGAAGGAGCTCATACCCATGGTCTTGTGGGTGATGAGCAGATCAACATCCTAGGGATCACTGATGCTCTACAACCAGGCCAAATTCTGCGTGTAGAAGCTCACCGTGCTGATGGTTCGAAGGTTGAGTTCAATGTGAAGTGCCGTATCGACACGAGTAATGAGCTTAACTATTACCGGAGCGGAGGCATCCTTCACTATGTACTGCGTCAAATGATTGCTCATTAAATCATGAGTGAGCGGCCGCCATCGACTTTGATGGCCTCGCCGGTTATAAAAGCGTTATCGCGGAGGAAGCGAAGTGCATGAATAACCGGCTCTAAACCGCCTTCAAGCTGTAACGGTGTTTCGTTTAGCACGTGTTGGCGGTAATCTGAACCGTGCTCCGGTAAAAATAAAATTGGCCCCGGTTGAATTGCGTTTACGCGAACAGCTGGGGCTAATTTTTTTGCGAAACTTTGGGTTAAATTGGCCAAGCCTGCTTTTGCTGCACAATAAGCAACATAGTTTGGATTAGGGCTATCTACATATATGTCTGTGATATTAATAACATTTCCCTGATGTTTAGCGAGCTTAGGACTCAGCTCGTTAATGATTAAATAAGGAGCTAGGGTATGCACGTTGAAGACAGCAACCAGGTGCTCATCTGACTCCGCTACTTGCTGATTGTCAAAAAAACAGGAAGCATTGTTAACTAACAAGTCGAGCCGCTCAGTTGTTTGCTGTAGTTGTGTTATAAGCCGGCGCACTTGCGTGAGATCGGCTAAGTTCGCTTGTAGAGCCTGTGCACCACGGTTAACGAGTTCCTGAACACCATCACTCGATGAATGATAATGAGCTATGACCTGGTAACCGTCATCGAGTAGCGCGTGGCTGATCGCAAGTCCAAGCCGTCGTCCAGCACCGGTAATAAAGGCTGTTTTCTGCGAATTACTCATATGCTCCTCTTATCGCTGCAATAATTGTTCGGCAATAGGCCGAATACTGGGAATTGCGTTGCGCAAATACTCAGGGACTTGAAGCCAGACTTGTTCGGATGTGAGCGTGCCGAGAATATCAATATCCATTGGACGATCTTTTTGGGCGCTTAACGGGTCATCTCGATCACGCCCTAACTGCTTTTCAATGGTATTGAATTGTTGTTTTAGTGAGGCATGGTCGAGCTCTGAAGTCAGCACAAATAACGCATTCAAGAATTCCTTGTCGCTATCCATCGCCACTGGTTGGGTATAAAACGCGCGCGAATAATATGCCTGTCCGAGCTTCGAGAGATAATCGCGTGCTGCGGCAAAATTTATTTCAGGGGCAATGTTCGCGCCCATACTGCATAAATAATAAAACGTCATAGCTAGCCTTTCTCACTCACTTTGCAGGAGCATACCTGAAGTTGCAATGATTTTCCTCACTTGTTAGCCTAGTAATAAATCATCACGGGAGGATTTGTGTCAAACCGCGCAAGGTTTAGTTTAACTATTATTCTGGTGTTACTAATCACGCTGTATGCGCGCCCTCCGTCTGCGCATGAAGAACCCGCTGCAACGCTACCTGCAATCCCTCCGTTAAGTGCCATAAACTACAACAGCCGTGAAGGTTATTTCGTCCTTTATCTTGAGCATACTCCACAGCTGTCATTGATCGTTGACTACGCCACTGACCCTAGTTTTACCACCATTTCAAATCAATACCCATGGTTTGCAGACTTCCAACAACTGACCTTGTCTGGCTTTACCGATGGAGAGCATTATTTTCGAGTGGCGCAGTACCCCGCGATAGGAGAACGTCAACGCCCCATTCAGGTAAGTAATACAGTAAAAGTTACGGTGCAACACTATGACACCTCGTTGGCATTAAGTTTATTGTTGTTTGGTGCTGCCATATTTGTGTGCTTAGTCGGCACGATTTTATATTTCCACACACGGTATCGAACCAATGACTGAGTCAATGACGTACGCACTTCCCACGTCATTGGGATTGATGATCATTTCAATTTTTGGCGTGATTTGGATTGTTTATGGTTGGTACTTAGGTCGTAACAACCGTACACACGATGATTTTGCCCTAGCGGGGCGGCAGGTAGGCTTAGGCTTGGCAAGTGCTACTGCTATGGCAACATGGGTCACTAGTAACACAACCTTAGTTGCTCCGCAGCTTGCATATCAACTGGGTATCTGGGGAATGGTCGGGTACTCTTTCGCCGCACTTGGTTTAATATTGTTTGCCCCATTAGCAGCTCGAATTAAGCTGTTGATGCCAAAGGGGCACACCTCAGGTGATTTCATTCGACTGAGGTTCGGTCGCCAAGCGTGGTGGCCATTTATTGTTATTTCCCTTATCTATGCGATTGGCTGGCTAGTGAGCTTAGGCATGGCTGGTGGTATTTTGCTACAAGCCTTAACCGGGCTTGATTATCACACCGGCATGTCAATAATTTTGCTGGTTTGCGTGATGTATACGCTGTTTGGCGGCTTACGCGCGGTGATTGCGACGGATTTTATCCAGACGATCGTGATTATCGTTGGTGTGGTTGTGACAGCCTTGTTTTTGATCGATAACGTTTCTCTTGAGGTTATCCATAATGAGCTGCAGCACCATCATCCGCGCCTGTTGGATATGCTATTCCCAGCTGCATTAATGTTTCTTTTCAATAACATCTTTTTTGGCTTGGGAGAGATTTTTCACTCGAACGTGTGGTGGTCGCGCGCCTTAGCGTTCCGTAAGGACGTTGCTTTTAAAGCATTTATCTTGAGTGGCCTGCTATGGCTACCAATTCCCATAGTGACAGGTTTTATTGCATTGGCGGCACCATATCTAGGCATTTATCCGCCTAGCGCAGATATGATTGGACCAATGGTCACAGCGCATGTGTTAGGTAAATTCGGTGCTGTGTTGGTGTTAATCATCGTGTTTTCAGCCTTAGCATCAAGCTTAGATTCGTTGCTTGCGGCTACAGCAGATTTAATTACTCGGGATATTTATTGCCAGTTCATTGCGCCGCAGGCCAGTGATAAGCAATTGATCTGTGTTAACCGATTCTGTTTGGCTGGCCTGGGTGTATTTACTTGGTTGCTGTGCCTACCGCAAGTAACCACACTAGCGGCACTCTTGCATTTCACTGGTGCGTTTGTGGCCAGCACAATTTTCCCAATAGTGTTGGGGTTATACCATCCTAATCTCAGTGGCCGTACCGCCGCACTAGCGATGACCTGTGGCTCCGTAATTGGCTTGCTGAGCTATTTTATCGTTGGTTTCTATGTGGCGGCACTAACATCTTGCGCAGTGTCTATGGTGATTTGTGTCGTTGGCTTACGCACTTCAAATTTTTCGTTTCGTTGGCAACACATACGGGAGCATGACTCATGATAGGGCTAACGGCATTTTCAATTTTAATCTTGGCTTGTTTGCTGATCTCAGTGATAAGCCCAGTGCTCCTACTCATGTTGTGGGCGCGCGATATTATTTCTAATCAACTATGGTAATTAACAATGACGATGCCTGACATTTCGTTTCAACGTAGTCGCCCGGATGTATATGGCGATGCGCATCCCAAAGCGTTGCTACGCGCAATTCAAGAAGATGGCGATTATCTTATTCAATTGGCTAATCAGCATATTGTGTCCGGCGACCAATTTGATCAACAGACCATGAAACAGCTGTTTCGATTAGCTGCAAAAATTGAGAGTAATCCGAAACGATTTCATACCCCGTTGAGAAACAAGATCTTAATTAGCGCGTTTTATGAGCCGAGCACGCGTACTCGACTATCATTCGAAAGCGCTTGGCATCGCTTGGGTGGCGACATTATGTCGATCACCGATCGATCGACGACTGGGATTGCTAAAGGGGAAGGTCTGGCCGACGTAGCAGAAATGTTTAATAACTACGGTGACTGCGTGGTATTACGTGATAATTGTAATTACTCACTCTATGAAATGATGGATTCCTTACGGATTCCAATTATCAATGCAGGTAATGGTACCGATGAGCATCCAACGCAAGCCCTAGCAGATCTGTATGCCATTTTTAAATGGCGATCTGATTTATTAAGTAATTCAGTATCTAACAAGATCCGTGTAGGAGTTATTGGTGTACCCAATAAAATGCGCACGGTGCGAAGCTTCTTAAAATGTTTGTCGGTGTTTGCTCACGTGGTAGACGAGGTGGTTGTCGTTCATGACGAGTCGTCTGAACAAGAGTTGTTTGCCGAAGGTCAGCGCGAAGAACTGGAACAACGTGGACTGGTTATTTCAACCAGTCATCAACTCAATGCGGTATTGCCAACATTGGATGTAGTTTATATCAATGCTATCTCGTGGGAAGGCGACAGCTTTCATACCTATGGTGGGCAATTTCATTTAACCGCAGCGTCACCCTTGAAGCCGGACGCCATTATTCTACATCCCTTGGCTCGTGGTGAAGAGCTATCAACCGATCTCGATCATACCCCGCATAACTGGTATTTCAGTCAAGCGCGTGGCGCTGTATTTATTCGAATGGCGTTACTGACCTGCATGGTTGAGCGGACTGAACATGTTATTGATGTGGTGTAACAACAGGAGTTTTTAATGTGTGGAATAGCAGGAATATTTAATCGTTGTGCGCATCAACAGCCACAGCCGCAACAATTAGTAAACATGGTTGCTATTATGGCTCATCGAGGGCCAGATGATTTTGGTTATGAGGTGTTACCTGAGCATGGCATAGGATTTAGCCATGCGCGACTATCAATCATTGATCTCAATAACCAACGAGCCCGACAACCCTTTAAAAGTGATGACCAACAGTTAATGTTGGTGCACAACGGTGAATTTTATGATTTTCAACGTATTCGTGCAGATTTAACCGCACAAGGGACAGTATTCAGAAGTAAGTCAGATACTGAAATAGCGCTACATTTATATCAACGCTACGGCTTGGCGCAGATGTTACCGATGTTAAGAGGTGAGTTTGCATTTGCATTATATGACGCGGCCTTGGATACCTTATACTTGGTTCGTGATCGGTTTGGCGTAAAACCACTTTATTATGCGCAAACTGAATCAGGTCTAGTATTTGGTTCTGAATTAAAGACCTTGTTTGCCCATCCAGAAGTACCGCGGGAGTTTTCGAGCACTGGTTTATTTCATCAATTGATCCAAGTGATGGTGCCGGGGAGCACAGCATTTCAAGGTATTTATCAAGTCCCGCCAGGTCATGTGATTAAAGTAACGCGTGCTAAGGGCAAGTTGTCTATTAGTGAAGAGAAATATTGGGATTTAGAATTTCCATTAGCCCAGTCATACCATACCGATCAAGTCACAGAGCAAGATTATATTGATGGAGTTCGGGAGCGGTTACTCGAAGCGGTGCAATTGCGCTTGACGGCAGATGTACCGGTCGGATGCTATTTATCGGGTGGTATCGATTCATGTGCCATACTAGGGTTGGCGTCGGCGGTATCTCAGAAACCAATCAAAGCCTTTACTATTGGCTTTAATTCTAAATCTTATGATGAGACCGCCATCGCCACTGAAATGGCGGAGGCCACAGGTGCTGATCAGCAGGTGATGCGCTTAGCCGGTCCAGAGTTATACGATAACTTTGTTGCCACGCTGTGGCATACCGAACGAACTATTTATAATACCCTCGGGGTTGCGAAATACTTGATGAGTCAGCAAGTTCAGCAGTCCGGTTACAAGGTGGTATTAACAGGTGAAGGTTCTGATGAATTGTTTGCTGGCTATCCCTCCTTCCGGCAAGATATGTTTAAGCATGGACTGGCACACTTGCCGGATGCAGAGCGGGAGGCGTGGCAACAGCAACTAGCATCATCCAATGCACTGTTTAGAGGTGCCATGTTGGCGCTAAACGAATACCGCAGTTCAGCGTTGGATGATAAGGTTGGATTTACGCCAAGTTGCTTACAACCATGGTTGTCATGCAGTGAAATTGCATTACCGCTATTAGCGCCTCATCATCGTGCACAACTGGCCGACTATGATGCGGGTCGAGCTATCGCTGATAAGTTAGATGGAACAATGCTCAACCAGCGCCATCCACTTGATAAAGCACAATATGTATGGATTAAAACAATGCTAGAAGGGCAAATCCTCACGTGGGGCGGTGACCGTGTTGATATGGCTCACTCTATGGAAGCTCGACCTGCATTTCTGGATCACCATTTAGCTGAGTATGCAGCTACTATTCCCCCGCATTTACGAATTAAGGATAATCGGGAGAAATATGTATTGCGCGAAGCGATGAAAGGACTATTACCTGACACGCTTTATCGACGCGAAAAGTTCGCCTTTATGGCACCTCCGGCACACACAGATCCGCAAAAGTTGGCAGCTATACGGCAGTTGGCGGAGGTTTATTTAACAGAATCGGCGATAAATGCTGCCGGAGTGCTAAGTTATTCGGACGTGGAACAGTTGTTACAGCGGTATGAGTTGGGAACGACGTCAAATGAGGAAAAAGTACAGCTTGATGCAATGGTAAATCACGTGCTGGGGGTGCAAATTTTGCACCAACACTTCGTTGCAACAGATGTGCCGAAGTTAGCCCAGCAACGTGCTATGGAGTTAGGCTGGATAGCTTAACGCACTAGTTGGATGAGTGCTTTAGCAATATCAATGTTGTTGATATAGCCACGGAATTTATCAGCACCAGGACCATAGGCCATGACAGGAACATCAACCGCAGTATGCCCTGAGGTGGTCCAACCAGTTCGGGTGTGCTCGGTGATGATACTCGCAAGCACTTGGTGAATCGGATACAGACGTTCACGACCTTGTGCCGAGTCATCGAACTGTGTACTGAGTAAGCGTTGCCATTGTTCATCAGTGACCGGTAGATTGAGTACTGGCGTTAGGTAGTCACGCCATTCCTCCCGTGGCAGTTGCGCTAACGTTGTTGCCATGGTTTCAATGGAACTGTTAATTCCCATGACCTTGTCTGTGTGCCAAGCATACTCACCACCTTGGCCAAGTGTTAAACCTCCGGTGGAATGGTCAGCGGTAATGACCAACAGGGTATTAGGATTCGTTGCGATATAGTCACGTACAACCTGTACTGCTGCGGCAAAGTCAGCCATCTCGTGAATGGCGCAGGCGATATCGTTGGCGTGGCCACACCAATCAATCATACTGCCTTCAATCATGAGCGCAAACGGTTTGCCGTTTTGCTGAGATTGCTTATCTAATAGGCGTAGCGCATGCTGCGTCATTTCGGCGAGACGCTCAGGGCGGTCATCAATGGCAAATGGCAGTGCTTTCGGAGCGAATAAACCTAGGACAGGTAAATCGGTAACCGTTTCCAGTTCCTCTAATTGGGTGAGCACCTGCATACCTTGCTCAGTAAGTTGCGGCAGCCAGTTCACATCGTCGCGGTGGAAATAGCTATAGCCGCCGCCGAGTAATACATCATAACTCCAGCCACCGTTGGTGATTTGAGCGGCGTAGCTGTCGGCGATTTCGTTGTACATCCGCCGTGACGGATGGTGGGTGAAAAAGCTTGCTGGTGTTGCATGGTTTACTTGGACCGTAGCAACTGCTCCGGTGCCCCAACCATGTTCGCGAGCTAGCTCCATTAATGTTTGTTGCGGATTCTTGTTGGCATCGAGAGCAATCGCACCATTATAACTTTTTACGCCAGTTGCAAGTGCGGTAGCGCCCGCGGCAGAATCAGTGACCCACGTATCGTCATCAGGGTAGGTCGTTGCTGCGCCCACGAGTAAATCATCAAACGGGGTAGGAGCTAATTCAGATTGACCTAATTCACTCATGGCATAGCGGTAGGCCGAGATATACTCAAAGCCCATACCATCGCCAATCATAAAAATAATATTGGGTGCGGATGTGGTATGTGGCGCAACTGTGGTCGCTGAAGGGGCTGTCGCAGAACAGCTACTGAGAACCAAGGCAGATAGCGCAGTTAGTGAAAATAAAGTTAGCGATTTCATGTTGTTATAATCCTAGTGGGTAACTTACCGTGCTGCGCATAGTGTACCACGTACAGATGACAGCTGGATGACGAATCAGTCTAATTGACAATTTTGTTCGGTTACCTTCCAAACGACCGGTTCCCAATATTCGGCATTGATATACTTAAACCGTTTCGCTGGGATAAATTTCGCCGCAATATGATAGGTTTTATTAGGTTCTATGGTAAGGGTTAAATACTTTTCTGGCGCAATACCTCGGCCGCGACGTACGCTAGGATCTTGAATTAACTCATGGACTCCGATGCGATACTCCTGAGCAGCGAGTTTAATCGTCGGATTTTGAATACGAACATTGTCGCCCGCAACGCTATTGATAAATGCAGGATGTAAGTCAGCTGCTGCCGGTGGCGTGAAGAATACGCTTAAGCGTCCACATTGCTGCTGGTTATCATTTGCCAGCGAGGCTTCGTCAAAGTCATGAAACACTTCCAAACGCCAGCCAGGAATAACGTTCGCTTGTACGGTGCCAGTCAGTTGCAGTGTTTGGCTGTCACGAATGATACCTACCACAAATTGTTGGTTATGTTCTAATTCAGCAATATGAGTTAAGAATTGTGCCAACTTTCCTGGTTCAAAGAGCTTGTCGTTGACATGAGTGAGTTGATCCCGTGGTTGCAACCCCATGATTGCGGCAACGCTACCCGGGCGGACGTTTAATACTTCTCCCTGTTCTGAAACAATCGCACCCCACTCAAAATAGCTGCGGGCTGGTTCTTGTAGCACAATAGGGGCGGCAGAAGTCGAGGTTTTACCAGCGGCAACAGCCGCTGCCCGAGCATGTTCACGAGCTTCAAACTCTTGGCTGTAGCCGTCAGTATGAACGCTTGCTATAGCGACCAAAAGGGTCATTAAACACCAACGCATCAGTGTACCTCCTACTGTGTTAAGGCACGATATTGTGCCCAAAGTTGCGTGAGCTCTGACTCAGTTGCGCCGTGTAGGTACGCCTGCTGTAAGCGCCGTTCTAATGCATCAACGGTGTAATTACTGGCTAACAGCATAGGCACTGCGGGCGGTTCAGCGTCCGCCAGCAGTAACGATTCCTGCTGAGGCGCGAGACCATTTGATACGTTGGTAAGCCACCAGACGATACCAACACCAAGCACAACCGCTGCCGCACTCAACCATAACGGGTGGAAGCGGGGCATTGATGCCCCTGCTGAATTTGCAATATGAGGATCAAACTCCAAGCTCACCTGTTCGGCTTCTTGGGCGACAAATTGTTGCCATTGTTGGCGCAAATGACGTTCATTATTGGTCATAGTTGCTCCTGTGATTGTGTTATGTGGGCTTGCAACTTTGCTAATGCACGTTGATAGCGTTTACGAACAGTTGCTGCTGCTTCCCCGGTCAGTTGGGCAATTTCCTCATGGCTATAACCTTCACCCAAATATAACCAGACTGAGTACCGCTCTGCCTCGGTCAATTGCTTAATTAAGGTATTGATATCACGCAATTGTATCAACCAATCTACCTGGTCGCTCCAACTGGGTAGGGTGGCGATATTGTCATCAAGAGGCTCCGGTGGCGGCGTTTGACTACGAAAATACGACAACGCAGTACGCACTGTGAGTTGTTTGAGCCAAGCTCCCAATCGCTGGGGATTCTTCAATTGGTGCAGCTTACGAAACGCTTGAATGAACACCTCTTGGGCAAGATCACGAGCTAGTTCACGATCATGACACATACCAATTAATGTGCGCAGAACCGCAGTTTTATAGCGTTCGAAAATGACATGCTGTGCCTGACTTGAACCCTTGCTTGCTGCGCGGATAATGCTAGCGTCAGTTACTTGCCCAAATCCAAAGGTTTCCTTACTCACTGTTGCGCCCTTGTTACATCTGCTATAAAACAAGATGCAACAAAGGCCATGAGTGTGACAAGCTATTTGTTATAAGTTGCTTAAAACTGGATATCGGCATACACCGGATCGTGATCAGAGGAACGGTAAGGCGTTGGTGCATACCAAGGGGTATCGGGTGTCGCATATTGATATTGCATCACGCTTGGTTCATCAGCGTTAATATGCCACACTGCTTGGTAAACAACGCGAGGGGCGAGGTTGCTGGAAACCAAAATGTGGTCCAGGCTGCCAGCTTGAGCATTAAACACATAGGTGTACGCTTGGGTATCAAATGCGTCGATTCGATTGTAGTAGCCGCGCTCTAATAACACCTGAATGGGGTCTTCCTGTGCGTAGGCATTAAAGTCACCTAACAGTACACGTAATGGATAACGACGTAAGTCAGGGTGCGCATCGATTGCATCAGCTAATAATTTTGCGGACTGTACGCGCACTTGGTTCCAACACCCTTGGCCATCACCTCGATCTGCGTTAGCGTCAGCAGCGTTCTTCGGACAACTCCCTTTTGATTTGAAATGGTTTACTGCTACCACAATATTCTCGACGGTGTTGTGTGGTGAGAAGCGTTGAATTAGCGGCGGCCGACTGCGAGTATTAAAAGGGTATTCGTTGACTGTAACGGCTTCACCTTGCGGGGTGACTTTATCACTACGGTAAATAATACCGTTGGTGATTTGATCAGAACCCAATTTAGACGAAGTTGGTTTAATGAAGTCCCACGGCTTACCGGTAACGTCACGTAGTGCGGTCACTAACTCCACAATAGCACTATGTGGGGCATAACCATCATTTTCGATTTCCAATAGGCCAATAATATCGGCATTTAGCTGACTGAGTGCAGCGATGATTTTTTCATGCTGGCGGGTGAACTCTTGTTTGTTACGAGCACCACGCTTGGTCGGGAAAGTTTTTTCAGCGCCTTCACCGTTAAAGTAGTTCAGGACATTAAAAGCAGCGACTCGAATGGTGTTGGTCGCCGGTGGTTCCAACGCAGTAGGGCGCGGGTTGCTCGTACTGATTTCAATCGCACTGGTGGGTTGCAGCTGATAATGATCGTGTTGCTGATTGATGATACCAGTAAGTGGCGCCAAAGTGTCGCCGCTGCGTATGGGCTGTGAGGCCGTTAACTGTAAACGTTGCGCAATGGTGGTTGGATTGGCTACCGATAGATTGTCATCAATGATTAGCTGCGCTAATTGGTTTTGTGCAGCGCGCTCGGCGGCTGCAGCCCCCGGTTTTAGATGTTGGGTCGGGGTATATAACCGTTCATGGGCCACGGTAAATTGGCCGTGGCGCGCTAGTCGATAATGGCCATTAACGACCAATGGCTGGTTGAGACGTATGGGCATGCCTTCCAAGGCTTCTAAGTCAGACTGTTGCGTGAACGGTAATTGCACCTCAGTATATGCGAATGATTGTTTTTGCTGACATACCGCAACCTGCGTAAGTGCCGTAAGTTGAGTCATTTGGTTAGTTTCCGCGACTGTGCCAGTAACATAGACTAAATCACCAACATTGACCGTATGAGGAGTATCTGCGGTGTGAATAAATAATCCCTCAGAAGTAGTGGGATCTTGATCATCATCAGCTTGCGGGCTGCGAATGAAAAACCCTTGTAATTCGTTCTGCGCCTGCCAAGTGGCAGTAACAATGCCGCGTGTGGTCAGTTGCTCATTAAGCAACGGTGATATCGCTGCAGCACCTTGAATTTTATTAATAGGCGTAATGGTGCTGTCGCATAGTGGTGGTTGATTGAGTTGTGCACAGGCGCTGAGGAAAGTGAGTAGAATTCCAATAGTTATTGTTGTAATTCGCTGATTATTCATAACATTCAACTTTTCAATGAGGCATTTTCTAGGTTGCAAGATTATCGACGTGCCGATAAATCTGTGCGACGGATTTGTACGACCAAGCCAAGTTTTGGGTGATCAAAATAATGAGTTTCATGACTAATCACACGGCGCAGCTGGTTGAGTCGGTAACTACGTAAAAATTGTGATGTAGTTTGCCCTGACCGTAACGCGTGTTCAATCTGCCCGGCCAGTTCACGTTGGTTAAAGCGTACTGTTTGCGGTACTCGCAGTTCAAGATCACTATCGATGTGTAAATAATTTCCCACTAAATAGATATGCAATAAACCATCGAGCTCCCACACTGGCTGGTGTAGGTTTCCAACATCGTCAGTCGCTGATAAGGATGGTGGATTAGGAGTTCCGTGATCGCGATAGCTAAGCTGTAATTGCTGCTTTGATATTTGCTCAAATAATTGGTTTAACTCGTCAAATAATTGTTGTTTGCCAAAATCGGTGGTGGCATCTTCAACGTCTTGGGGCGGCGGGACCGGGTAGCCGCTAGTAAGAAACTCATGGCCGTAATTGCGGCCACCGAATAATCGAATGGTTTGCCCGCGATCGCGAGTGAATACCGGGAGTCGATAACTTAAATGCAATAACGGTTCTCCTACACCACGGCGAACCAATTGTTGGCGGAAACCATTAAACAAATGGTTATCACGCGCCATTAAAAATGGTGTAGTACTGGTATAGATGTCACCACCTTGGCCATCGACGATGGTTTGTGGTGCCGATTGAAAACGGCTCAACATGTGCTCGGGCTGATACCAAGGTTCGGCAAAGGGGTCTATTTCGTTTGCCTTCGCACATAACACAACGAAGTTGAAGTCATCATCAGTCGGTTCGGGGCACAGTGGTAGCCCATTTAAATAACCGAAATAATTCGGCGCGTAATGCGGCGTTAATAAGTCGATAGCAGGGTTGAATTGCCGTGGTGCATGCCAAGGAAATGACTCAAGATCACTGTTCTCGTGATGTTTAAACACTAAAACTTCCACTTCAAACCAGCGCCAGTCAGCTGGTGATTCCTGTGCCATCAAGGGCCCACTTAGTGTCAGGACAACGAGTATCGCTCCAATTCGCAACCAGTCAGTCATAGTTATCCTCTGCTAAATTCTTCTAGTAATGACTCTACCAGTTTCAGACGTTCTTGAGTATCGTCAATTTTACGAAGAACGCGTAAACGCATTGGACCATCAATGCGATAATCCTGTGGTGCTTGTTGAATAAGTTGAATCAAGTATTCCGGCGGAATTTTAGTCTCTTTGGAAAATTCAAAGTTAATTCCCTGTGGACCACCGTCAACCTTACGGATACCTAGTTGTTGTGCACGCTGGCGAATCTCAGCAACACGGATAAGGTTTTTCACCGGCTCGGGCAGTAGTCCAAAACGGTCAATCAATTCGACTTGAATCTCATCAAGTGCATCATGGCTGGTACTACTTGCAATACGTTTATAGATGCTTAAGCGGGTATTCACATCAGCAATATAAGTGTCTGGCAGTAATGCTGGGATCCGTAAGTCAACGTCGGTTTGCTCTTGTAGCAAATCTTCTAATGCTGGCTCTTTACCTTCGCGTAGAGCTTTAACAGCTTGTTCGAGCATTTCCATATATAAGGTGAATCCAATGGTTTCAATTTGGCCGCTTTGTTCATCGCCTAAAAGTTCACCAGCACCACGGATCTCGAGGTCGTGCGTCGCGAGCATAAAGCCAGCACCTAAGTCTTCGAGTTGCGAAATAGCATCGAGGCGCTTCAACGCATCTTTGGTCATGTTTTTAGGAGGCGGTGTAAGCAAATACGCATAGGCTTGATGGTGGGAGCGACCCACCCGACCACGTAATTGATGCAGTTGCGCCAGTCCTAATTTATCAGCACGGTCAATAATGATGGTATTCGCTGTTGGTATATCAATACCTGTTTCAATAATGGTCGTACACACCAAAACATTAAAGCGTTGATGATAAAAATCTGACATGATGCGCTCGAGTTCACGCTCACGCATCTGGCCATGAGCAACAGTGATCCGAGCTTCCGGCACCAACTCGGCAAGCTCTTCTGCGATTTTCTCGATGGTATCGACGTTATTGTGCAAGAAGTACACTTGTCCACCACGAAGTATTTCACGTAAGACCGCTTCTCGAATGGTAAGTGCATCGTATTCACGTACGAAAGTTTTGACCGCTAAGCGCTTGGCTGGTGGAGTGGCAATAATGGAAAGATCACGTACGCCGTGCATTGCCATATTTAACGTTCGTGGAATTGGGGTTGCTGTAAGCGTCAAAATATCAACATCGGCACGTAACCGTTTAATGGTTTCTTTTTGCCGTACACCAAAGCGATGCTCCTCATCCACAATCAATAAACCTAGATCTTGGAATTTCACATCGGCACCAAGCAACTTATGCGTACCTATGACAAGGTCAATTTTTCCATCTTGCAATTCCTTAAGAACTTGCTGGGTTTGTTTTGCTGTTTTAAAACGCGAAAGCACTTCGATACGAATCGGCCAATCGGCAAAGCGGTCTTTAAAATTTTCGTAGTGTTGTTGCGCTAATAAGGTAGTCGGCACGAGTACAGCCACTTGCTTATTATCGTTCACTGCAACAAATGCCGCACGCATAGCAACTTCCGTTTTGCCAAAACCGACATCACCACAGACGAGTCTATCCATCGCGGTGGCAGCTTGCATATCCTGCAGCACGGCGGCAATCGCAGCGGCCTGATCTTCGGTTTCTTCAAACGGGAAGCTGTTAGCAAAGCGCTGATAATCAGCCTCATCGATAGTAAATGCGTAACCGGGTTTGGCTTCACGACGGGCGTAAATCTCCAGCAGCTCAGCGGCAACGTCGCGAATTTTTTCTGCGGCTTTACGTTTCGCTTTGTCCCATTGATCGTTACCTAATTTGTGTAATGGGGCTGCAGCTTCTTCGCCACCACTGTAACGGCTGAGCACATGTAATGATGCAACGGGTACATATAATTTGCTGTTGTTGGCATATTCAATGGCGACAAATTCAGTCGTGACTCCACCTGCTGGTAAGGTTTGCAGCCCTTGATAACGCCCCACACCATGCTCGATGTGAACCACTGGCTGCCCGATTCGCAATTCAGCTAAATTGCGTACCATATTTTCCGTGGTGACTGACGTTTTATGATCGCGGCGCCGCCGTTGTACAATGCGTTGACCTAACAGCTCGGTTTCTGTAATCACCAATAATTGTTCTTGGCTCAAGAAAAACGAGTTACCAATTGGGCCGATAGCTACCGCAACATCAATATCTTGGTCAATTGCGTCATATAAATGGTTAACTTCGGTGAGCCGCAGCTGTAGCGGCATGAGTAATTCACGGAGCGATTCCCGTCGACCGGCTGATTCAACCATAAATATCAACCGTCGATAATCACGCTCGGCCAACCGAGAGGCAAGTTTTTCCAAGGGATTTTTTAACTGATGGTTGACCGCAATTTCGCCGACTCCTGCTGTGGCAAATGGATGTGGACCTGGTTGTGGTTTGTCAGCGGGAACCATGGCGCGGATGCGAGGTAGTGCTTTAAAATTCCCATGAATAGAATCAACGCTTAAGTAAAGTTGCTGGGGCGCTAAAATCGGTCGTTGTATATCATAGCGGCGTTGTTCATAACGCTGCTGAATATCGCGCCAAAGCTGGTCCAGATGCGCCTGTAAATCGCCTAAGGTAATTAATAAGGTGTTTGCTGGTAAATAATCAAATAAACTTGCCGTGGATTCAAAAAATAGCGGCAGATAATATTCAATACCGCCGGGAAACTGGCGGTTGGAGACCTGCATGTACACCGATTCCCGATCGTTTGAAGCATCAAACAGCTCGCGGTAATTGACTCTAAAACGTTCAATAGCAGTGGGGTCGGTCGGGAATTCATGGGCTGGCAGCAAATCGATTGCATCTACAGTGCCGGTGGATAATTGTGTATCGGCATCAAATAATCGAATGGAATCGATCTCGTCATCAAAAAAATCAACCCGATAAGGCTGAGTGCTCCCCATGGGGTATAAGTCTAGTAGTGACCCACGCACACAAAATTCACCGTGTTCCATCACTTGCGCGACATGACGGTATCCAGTGCGCTCAAGACGTTGTCGTACACGATGAATATCAAGTGTCTGACCTGCTTTGATTTGGATGCTTTGACCCGCAATATAGTCGGTAGGGGCAAGGCGTTGCAGTAGTGTATTAAGGGATACGATGACGCCACCTTTGGTCAGATCCGGTAGCCTCGATAACACCCGCAAGCGTTCCGAAATAATATCATGATGCGGAGAAAAGCTATCGTAGGGTAGCGTTTCCCAATCAGGTAGCATCATGACTGGTTGCTGTTTCGGTTGGGCAAAGTATTGGATTTCTTGTTCCAGACGCAGGGCAGTTGGTGTATCTGGAGCAACGATCAGCACCGGACCATGGTGCTGTTCAATGATCTGAGCAATCGCCAGAGCAATACTACTACCAACGAGGTTTTGCCAAGTAATATCATGTAATGCCGACTTTGGTTGTGGTGGCGAAAAAGGAGACGCAATCGTCATGGGTCAGAAAATCTCTACTGCTGCAAAAAAATATGGGGGAGTATAACTTAAGTTGCTGCTTGGATCAGTGCTGAGTTTTCATTATGCTTGCAACGCTACTTATTTTAGGGAACACCATGTTTAAACCTGCTGCACTCTTTTTGGGATTGAGATACAGTCGAGCTCGTTACGGGAATCGCTTTACCCGCTTTATTAATCGTATTGCGCTAATGGGAATTCTTATTGGCGTTGCTGCACTCATTATTGTTAGTTCAGTTATGAACGGTTTTGAGCACCAACTAAAGCAACGCATCTTAGGGGTTGTCCCACAATTGACGGTGTCAAGTGCGGCAGATGGTACACTCGCTAATTGGCAACCACTCGCGGAACATCTCACTGGCGCAGTGACCAATATCGGTATTGTGCCTCAAGTAAGTAGCGCAGCAGTAGTGCAAAGCCAAAGTGAGCTGCGCCCCGTTATGATCCAAGGTCTATTCCCCGACGTTGCAGATGCAGCGGTACAATGGGCACCATTACAAGAGCATTTGGTTTACGGCAGCCTGACCACGTTAGAAGCAGGGAGTTACCAGGTTGTGTTAGGACAAAGTTTAGCGCAACAATTGAACGTTTGGCCTGGCGACACGATTCGGGTTATTGCCGCGGGTGGCGGTGTCTATACACCGCTTGGATTGATGCCGGCGCAGCGGCAATTCACCGTGGCCGGGATTGTTGCGATGCAGTCAGAGGCTGATAATCATTTATTGGTGATGCATGGTGCAGATGCGGCTCGGTTACTGCGCTTACCCCAACAACATGTATCTGAATTACGATTCTACTTTGCTGATCCGTTTGCAGCACTCACTGCTGAAACGACAGTTCAACAGCTGCTCGGAGCTTCCTATCGTACTGTCACTTGGCGTGACCGATACGGCGAATTGTTCGATGCGGTACGTATGGAAAAGCGGATGGTCGGTTTATTACTCAGTCTGATCATTGCCGTTGCAGCCTTTAATGTTGTATCTGCCTTGATGATGGTGATTCAAGATAAAGAAGCCGATATCGCTATCTTACAAACAATGGGGCTACGACAACGTCAGCTCTACGAAATGTTTCTGGTGCAAGGTGGCACTTGTGGACTAATTGGTAGTTTTGGTGGTTTAGTACTAGGGGTAATTGGCGCTCGCTATCTCAATGAAATAATGCGCTTCTTACAGATTGATATTAGCTTTACCGGTCAGGCAGGGCTCCCAGTATTAATGCAGCCGGATCAAATTGCCGTCATAGTATTGGTGGCGTTGGCTCTGACCTTGCTGGCAACACTATATCCCGCGTGGCGAGCCAGTCAAGTAATGCCGGCACAAATGTTGCGTTATGAATAACTCAAAGGAATCACAAGCATGTTGATGGAATGCCGTCACGTCTCGCGTCGCTACCAAGATGGTGATCACTACTTGGACGTGCTCAACGATATTAATTTGTGCATTACTGAAGGGGAAATGCTTGCCATTGTTGGTAGTTCCGGCTCCGGCAAAAGTACATTACTGCATTGTATGGGCGGGCTAGATCGTCCCACCACAGGTGAGGTGTTGTATCAAGAGCATGCTATAAATCAATGGAATAGTAATCAATTAGCTGACTGGCGCAACCGTGAACTAGGTTTCATTTATCAGTTTCACCACCTTTTACCTGAATTCACTGCGCTCGAAAACGTGGCAATGCCACTGCTTATTGCGGGTAAATCTGTGGCAAAGGCACAAGCACGAGCGCAATTATTATTAGAACGGGTAGGGTTGGCGCAGCGCTTAACGCATCGTCCTGCGGAGCTCTCTGGTGGTGAGCGACAACGCGTTGCGATTGCCCGAGCACTGGCTAATGAGCCACGTTTGGTTTTGGCGGATGAGCCAACAGGAAACTTGGACGATACCACAGCTGAGCAGGTCTTTGATTTATTACTCGAACTGAATGAAGAACTGAATACTGCATTTGTCATTGTTACTCACGATCAGGAGTTAGCGGCAAAATTACCGCGTACGATGACCCTGCATTATGGTCAACTAGCACCGCAGGAGCGTACGCGGTGACAACATCGTGGTATTTGCTTTGGCAATTGGCGCGGCGATTCCGAAAAGGGCGCCAACGTAACCAATTTATTTCATTCATCTCAGCATCATCAACGATAGGCATTGCCTTAGGTTGTATGGTGTTTATTACTGGATTCAGTGTCATGAATGGCTTTGAGAAAGTGCTCCAAGAGCGTTTTCTTAGCTTAATTCCGCATGTCGAGTTTACTGCGGTACAGCAGCAGTTGCGTGATCCAGACAGGATAATTGAGCAGAGCTTGGCCCATCCGAACGTGGTCAGTGCTCGTGCGGTTATTCGTACTCAAGCGATGGTACAGCAGGGGACTCAGTTTACCGGCATACAAGTCAATGGCATAGATGTTGAACAGCCGCAAGCTATTAAAGAGTATATGGACGACGCGACCTGGGAGAAGTTGGTTGCTACCCCCAATGGTGTCGTGCTAGGCGTCAAACTAGCCCAGCAGCTGAAGCTCAGCGTGGGTGATCAATTTACTACGTTAGTGGCGAGAAATTCTGATTTTCGTGAACCCCAACGTATCCGGTTGCAGTTAGCTGGAACCTTCGAGTTTGGGGGGCAAGTCGATCATCAACTGGCGTACGTAACGTTAGCAACAGCGCGGAATATGGTCGGTTTGTCCGATGGTGTCACTGCCATTGAATTAACGTTGAACGATATCATGGCAGCACAGCAAGTAGCCGTTAGTATTGGTCAACAGGTTGCTGACTATATTTACTTGGATCACTGGATGCGCGCGCAAGGACATTTGTACCAAGATATCCAATTAGTACGGGTAGTCATGTACTTAGTGCTGGTGTTAGTACTGGCTGTGGCCTGCTTTAATATTATTTCTACCTTAGTCATGACGGTACAGGAAAAGCAGCGACATATAGGTATCCTCCGAACCATAGGCTTGCGTGCACGCCACATTATGCTCGTGTTCGTTTTACAAGGATTACAAAATGGTGTGGTTGGTATTTTGATCGGCTGTCTCGCCGGTGTGTTGCTGACGTGGGGATTACCAGATTTGATGGGGTTGATACAATGGCTCAGTGGCGAGCCGTTATTAACGAGCGATGTGTATTTTATTGAACAAATTCCCGTACAGCTGCAATGGCGCGATGTGATTATTGTGGCCGCCGTAGCTTTTGTATTGAGTTTTGCGGCTACCCTCTATCCTGCGTGGCGAGCAGGGCGCATCGAAATTGTCGAAGCCATCAATGATTAGTGTTGGTATCTTGCTGCGCGCGTTGTTTGGCTTTTTCGACCATTCGACGCGTGCGTTCACGCCATGCATTCACGACAGCTTGGCGCCATAACAAGCTAATTGTAAAATATCCTACAATACTACTGACGACAGCCATAACAAAACAACCGAGCAAAAATGCTGGACCTATGGTGGTGATACTTTGTCCCAACCAGTGCCAACTGAGTTCAAACGTAAAAGTTTGTTCAGGCTGCCCTAAAATCCATGTACCAAGCACATAACAAAAATAAAAGATAACCGGCATGGTGATAGGGTTTGTTATCCATACCATAGCTACCGCTAACGGTAAGTTGACGCGAAACGAAATCGCAGCGGCTGCTGCCAGTGCCATTTGAAATGGCACTGGGATGAATGCACAAAATAAGCCAACGGCAAAAGCTCCTGCTGCAGAGCGGCGGTTTAAGTGCCATAAGTTAGCGTCGTGCAACAAGGACCCAAAAATCTTTAAGCTTTTACTGTTTTTAACAGCTTCATGCTTTGGCATGATGCGTCGAATGAACTTACGTGGCATCTTTAATCCATCATAACGTAATTAATCTATTAAGCAGGTACAACGTCCATGGATCGGTGGTTGTGCGCAGCACTATTTGGCTATGCTTTAACCTTTATTGTCAGTACTCCAAAACAGCTACTGTTGTGGGCTTTGCTGTTTAATGCGGCAGTTGTTCTTGCCGCAAAATTAAGACTATTATACCTGAATCGGCTCCTAATAGGGTGCATATTGTGCGGTATCGCATGGGGAAGTATCAATGTTTATTTTTATCAAGAGGCTAAGCTTCCATCCGATTACTATGGCGTCACACTACCAGTAAAAATTTCCATTCAATCAATAACGCAAGTCTACCCGAATTTCTGGCGAATCGAAGGTGATTTGTTGGCAGTTGGTGAGGAGCTGTTGACGTATGTACCCCGTGCTCGGTTAAGCTGGTTTGCCCCCCCTGACGATTTGAAACCACCACAAGTAGGTACTGTCTGGTTGTTGCAGGCACGCTTAAAAGCCCCTCAGGGTGTGCGTAACGACGGTGGTTTTCTTTACCATCGCTATCTTGTTGGGCAGGGAATTCATGTCTTAGGTTCTATCCGTGACGGCCAGCTGCTTGGCGGGCAACCGAGTTATCGGCAGCAGTTATACAATCAGTTGTCAGAGTTGCTGCGTCACTCTGAGCATGCTGGTATCTTACAAGCATTGACTGTGGGTGAGCGACAGCAAATTTCTCCAGAACAGTGGCAACTCTATCAGCGCACAGGTCTGGCGCACTTGATTGCAATTTCAGGTCTGCACTTAAGCTTAGTGGCAATCGGCGTCATTTGGGCCGCCCAGTGGTTGCTAAGGTTTTGTGCGCGTCATCGTGGGCGACGAGAGCAATTGAATAGTTGGTACTGGGCAATGTTAATTGCTCTTGTGGCCACATTGTATTACGCCGCATTAGCTGGATTTGCTACCTCGACAATACGAGCGTTTGCGATGTTTTCGGTGGTTCTGTGGCATAAATATTACCGGATTCACACACCGCCAAGCCGTGTATTGCTACGGGCTGTTGCCTTGGTTGTCATAGTGCAACCTTTTGCTCCATTGCAAACCGGGTTTTGGTTGTCGGTAGGAGCCGTTGCAACGATTTTATTGATGAACTGGCGTTGGTTACCGATTCAAGGCCGTTGGGCATCCTTACGTTCATTATGGCGGTTAGAGGTGGTGTTAACACTCGCGCTTTGGCCCTTAACAGCACTATGGTTCGGTGGGCTTCCAATATTGGCACCGCTGACTAATTTACTGGTTATTCCCGTGGTGACCTTTTGGGTGTTACCGTTGGCTTTGATAGCAATGTTATTGTTAATGCTGAGTCTGCCGTCGGCGGCAAAACTCCTATTTGACGGTGCTGCTTTGCCATTGGCAATGTTTGAGCCAAGTTTACAAATCATTGCTGATGCCAAATGGCAGTGGCTGCCTACTCATTTAACCGGTTCTTGGAGTGTGCTTAGTATCTTACTATTGAGTTGGGTATGGCCGTGGCATTGGCGCTACAAGCTATGTTGCGGGTTAGTATTGATTTTGACCCAATTGATTAGTTGGGAGCTGCAATGGCGTGATACTGAAGTACGATTACACGTTTTAGACGTAGATCAAGGCAGTGCTATTGTGATTGAGCAAGGACACGAAGCAATGCTAATCGATACTGGCGCGAACTGGGAATTTGGTAGTTCAATGGCGGAGCGGGCAATTATTCCTTTTCTAACGCATCACCGACTCACCCCTGTGGTGGGAGTGGTGAGCCATACCGACAATGATCATTTGGGTGGTTATCTGCAATTAGTAGAAGCTTATCCCTTTATGCGTTGGTATGGCAGTGGCACCGGGCTTCCTTGTGTGGCGGGGCAATCTGGTCAATGGCGTCGTGTGAAATGGTTGGTATTACATCCACGGCGAGTAACCAATAATCGTCATAATGACGACTCTTGTGTGGTACGGGTAACGATTGGCCAGCATTCGGTATTGATTCCGGGGGATATTACTTATCGTGCTGAGCGGCAACTCTTGGCTTTTGTTGCGCCTGTAGCAAGCGATATTTTGGTGCTAGCACATCATGGCAGCAATAGCTCCAGTGAACGGCTATTTTTAGCAGCAGTAAACCCTCAGCTTGCCATTGTTAGCCGCGGACGCAACAATGCGTACGGTATGGTCGCGACGCCTGTTAAAGAACGTTTGAATGAGTTACAAATACCATTACTAGATACCGCCCTAGGTGGACAGATAACATTGCGCTTTAATTCGTCAGAATGGTCTGTTGAACAGCCATGGGCAGGGGCTGATAGGCCGTGGTTTGATTCAGATAACTAGCCAGTGACTAGGCAAAACGGTTAGAATGCAGATATTGTAAAACTTTGTAAGACTAGCATGAACGCAGAAATCAATTCTGAAAACCTAACGGAAACCCAAAAGAAACGTACGTTTCGTCGATTATTAGGGTATATTAAACCGTATCGGGCGGCCTTTGTGTGTTCGGTTTTTGCCATGATCGGCTACGCAGCTGTTGATACATTTTTCTTTTCTCAAATCGAAACATTAATTGATGAGGGTTTGACGGAACAAAATTCAAAAATCTTAGTATATGGCGCAATTTTTGTACCGCTGGTGTTTATTGCACGAGGTGCTTTTAACTTCATTTCTACTTATCTGTTAAATTGGGTGGGCTTTCGAGTAATCACCACCTTACGTCAACAGCTGTTTGATCATATGATGAAGTTGCCCGTGTCATTTCACGATAAACACTCTACTGGTGATCTCCTTTCAAAAATAACCTACACCACACAACAAGTTGCCGAAGCTAGTTCACGTGCAATTTTGGTGTTAATCCGTGAAGGCGCATTTGTCATTGGGCTGTTATGCTTGATGTTCTATATCAGCTGGCAGCTGTCATTGGTGTTTCTAGTCGTTGGGCCGTTGATTGCCAAAATTGTTTCAGTGGTATCGAAACGTTTTCGGCAAGTGTCACGTCGTATTCAAACA
Source organism: Pseudidiomarina indica (assembly GCA_029279945.1). Lineage (GTDB taxonomy): Bacteria > Pseudomonadota > Gammaproteobacteria > Enterobacterales > Alteromonadaceae > Pseudidiomarina > Pseudidiomarina indica_A. The sequence goes on from JAJUHK010000011.1 coordinate 36,225, forward strand.
GCCATGGGGAATGTGACGACTACCGCCGAACAAATGCTGAACGGCCATAAAGTAGTGGTGATGTACGAAGGTCAAGGTCGAGAATCAAAGCGCTTTAGCGAGATCAACAATGTGACCCGCAACCAAAATATGAAGTTGATCAACGCACAAACAGTCAGTACATCGCTGATTCAATTGATCGCCTCGTTTAGCTTATCAATGGTACTCATTTTAGCCAGTTACCCAGATATGCTGGAAAAACTATCGGCAGGGGCTTTCACAACTTTACTCACGTCCATGATTATGCTGCTACGCCCGTTGAAGCAATTGACCACGGTGAATAGTGATTTCCAACGCGGTATTGCAGCAGCACAAAGTATTTTCCAGGTGCTCGATGAAACAGCTGAGCCAAATACAGGAACTCATGTTGTTGAACGGGCGGCGGGACACATTCGGTTTGACGATGTGACCTTTACTTATGATAAAGCAGAAACACCGGCACTGGATCACGTAAGTTTTGACGTTCAACCTGGTAAAGTACTCGCGTTAGTGGGACGTTCAGGTAGTGGAAAATCAACCATTTCAAACTTATTAACGCGTTTCTATTCACCACAAAGTGGCAAAATTTATCTTGATGATGTCGATATTTACGATTACCGGTTGAAGTGTTTACGGCGTCAGTTTGCGTTAGTCTCGCAGGATGTGACGTTGTTCAATGACACCATCGCCAACAACATCACCTACGGTGCGCGTGGGGAAGTATCGCCAGAACGTATTCGCAAAGTTGCTGAGCAAGCGTTTATCACTGAGTTCACTGACAACTTACCATTAGGACTAGATACTATGGTGGGTGAGAACGGGGTCATGTTATCTGGTGGTCAGCGGCAACGTATCGCTATCGCGCGAGCGCTGTTGCGTGATGCGCCGATTTTAATTCTTGACGAAGCAACGTCGGCATTAGACACAGAGTCAGAGCGGCATATTCAAAAAGCATTAAACCGCTTGCAACAAAATCGGACCTCGATTGTTATTGCGCATCGATTATCGACCATTGAAAATGCAGACGAAATTTTAGTTATGGAAGATGGTAAGGTTCTTGAGCGTGGTGATCACCAAACCTTATTAGCGAAGAAAGGTGCATACTATCAACTGTATCGTTTGCAATTTGGTGGTGAAGTTTAAGATGGCCTTACAGCGTGCATGGTACCGGCCTAAGTTCACCTGGTGGTTGATTGCTTTATTGCCACTGCACGCGTTATTTGTGATTGTGAGTGAATGCCGGCGTTGGTGTTATCGTTGGGGATGGTGTGCGCGTTACAAAGCGCCTATTCCTGTGATTGTAGTGGGTAATATTAGTGTGGGCGGTACGGGCAAAACTCCGGTAACTGGGGCTTTAGTGCATTGGCTAAAGCAACAAGGCTTTCAACCTGCGATTATTTCGCGTGGGTATGGAGGCGAGGGGCCATTTCCGCAGTTAGTTACAACACAAACGCCGCCATCAATGGTTGGTGATGAACCAAAATTGTTAGCTCAGCGAACTGCCGTGCCGGTTGTGGTTGGTCCAAACCGACAACAGGCTATCGAACTTCTCATACAATCATTTCCTGCTGTTAATATCATCATCAGTGATGATGGGTTGCAACATGAACGCTTGAGCCGTGATTTAGAAATTGCGGTTGTCGACGGTGAGCGAGGTATTGGTAATGGCTGGCGTTTGCCAATAGGACCATTACGTGACCCGGTAACCAGGTTGCAGCAAGCTGATCTCGTTGTGCAAAACGGGGTCGGACAGCGGACATTCGGTCACTGTTTTCAACTACAACCGGGCGCGTGGCGACGGGTTGTTGATGATCAACCCGTAGCACCACCATTTGGGCGCGCGATTGCGATAGCAGGTATCGGCCATCCGCAACGTTTTTTTGCAACGCTGCAACAGTTAGCTATTGCTGTAGAAGACAGTCTTGCATTCGCCGATCATCATCCATACAGCACTGAAGATTTTGCGGCTATCACCCACGACGTTGCAGTGCTGATGACCGAAAAGGATGCGGCAAAATGCAGAACATTCGCGCGGGATAATTGGTATTATTTGACGGTATCAGCGGTGTTTGATGATACCTTTTGGCAAGAATTTAGTCGTCAGGTTAACCGAATAACACAGGAGCCTTAGCTGTGGTTGATGAAAAAACGTTAGCGATTTTGGCATGCCCGTTATGTAAGGGGAAACTACTTTGGATCGCTGAACAGCAAGAATTAGTGTGCCGTGGCGATCGGTTAGCATACCCAGTCAAACAGGGAATACCGATGTTACTTAGCCATGAAGCGCGCGAGCTAACATCTGCTGAACTTGAGCAATTACCATCATGAGTTTTACCGTTATTATTCCAGCTCGCTATGCCTCGTCACGGCTACCTGGGAAACCCTTAGCTATGATTGGCTCGAAGCCAATGATTCAACGTGTCTATGAGCGAGCCATGCAAGCGGGTGCAAAGACTGTGATTGTCGCTACAGATGATCAGCGTATTGTCGATGTTGTTGCGCAATTTGGTGGGCGTGCATTACTCACTTCAGCGGAGCATCAGTCGGGTACTGAACGCCTCGCTGAAGTGATCGAACAACTGGGTCTAGCTGATGATGAGGTTGTGGTTAATGTGCAAGGTGATGAGCCATTCATTCCACCATCTATTATCGGTCAAGTGGCAGGAAACCTTGCTGCACAAAATGATGCAGGCATGGCCACCTTAGCGGTACCTATGACTGAGTTGGATGATGTGTTAAGCCCACATGCGGTTAAAGTTGTCACTGATAAACAGGGGTATGCACTGTATTTTAGTCGTGCTGCAATCCCATATGAGCGCGACGGTTTGAGTGAAAAACGTTTGGGTGCTTTGGCGAATTATCAACGTCACATTGGTATTTACGCTTATCGTGCTGGCTTTATCCGCCGTTATATTACGTGGCCTGCAAGCCCGCTTGAACAGATTGAATCTTTGGAGCAACTACGGGTGCTTTGGCATGGAGATAAAATTCACGTGGCTCAGGCTTGCGAACAGCCGCCGGCTGGCGTGGATACACCAGCCGACTTGGTACGCGCTATCCAGGCAGTAGACGATTAATGTGCTGTTGTGCTTGGAGCCGCAAGCGAGTCCAACGCATATTGAGTCCCAGTAACCGCGCGTAAACATAAGGCACTAGGAACAAACTGGTAATTGTTGAGAATAACAACCCGCCAATGATGGCAATAGCCATCGGTGTGTAAGCCGGACCATCACCACCGATTTGCGTGTTGCCAACGGCAAGAGGAACGAGCCCTAAGACGGTGGTGGCGACTGTCATTAGAATGGGCCGGAAGCGGTTTAAACTGCCTTCCAAAATGGCTTCTTCAAGGTCCATACCCGTGTTCCGCAGTTGGTTGATGCGGTCGACCATGACGATGCCGTTATTCACCACAATGCCCATCAAAATCAAGATACCAATCATGGCCATCACCCCCATTGACTGCTCTGTGAGCATGAGTGTCCAAAACACTCCGACAATAGAATAAATCAACGAAGTGATAATGGCTGTTGGCAAAATGAGCGATTCAAATAACGCAGCCATCACGATATAAATCAGTGCTACGGCCAATAATGAGTTCATCAGCATCACGTTCTCATTATCGCGCTGGCGTTGGAAACTACCGTCAAGACTCCATAAATAGCCAGCTGGAAGTTCAATTTGGTTCAGTGCTGCGGTAATTTTTTCACGCGCTTCACCTAACGTAAGATCCGCTAAGTTTGCATTGATTTGCAGTGCGGTACGCCGATCAATGCGCCGAATCTGAGAGAGTTGTGGTTGTTTTACAATAGTAGCTATATCTTGCAACGCCACTACTTTGTCATTGAACTGCGTAACGGGTAATCGATATAACGCTGGGATTGAGTGTTCTAATTCACGATCAAACGCCACACGTAATTCGATTTCACCATTAGGATCACCACGGTAAGACCGTAATCGCTGACCACGCAATGCTGTTGCTACAGTTCGAGCAACATCAGCGGAGCTTAACCCAAGGTGGTGTGCACGTTCCCGATCAATTTGGATAACAAGTTCGTATTGTCCGGCCTCCATTTCGGTTTGCACGTCAGTTAATCCTTCAATTTGGCTCAATATCGGTACCACGTCATTACTAATACGCTTCAATACATCGGTCGATTGCCCACTGAGTGTTACTTGAACACCGTCACGACCGCCACCAAAACCAAATTTCGGCTCACTGCGTAGCATATTTGGCATGCCTTCACGTATCCGCTTCATCAGCGCAGGTGTTTTCTCTGGCCGATTTTCCTTAAGTAGCAGCGTTGAGATCGCATAGTTCGATGTGTAATAGCTATACACTGCGTCAATATGGAAGCTATCTTTATTGGCATACAGATAGCTCTCTAATTGGTCAACTTCCTCTTTAACCTCTTGTAGGGTGTACTGTGATTTTATGTGGTAGTTGATGAAAAGACGATTGTTGAAATCTTGACCTTCATCATCGCCTGAGATAGCTCCTATTGGTACGATAATACTGACTAATAAGATCAACGCTATGACACCAGTCCAGCCGGGGTGGTTAAAGGTCCATTGCAAGGACTTACGATACCGAGGAAATTGGTGGTATCCGCTGGTTTTGCTCGATTGCAGACGCGGTAGCTTTGTTATGAGTAACGGTACCAAAGTTTGTGACACTAATAGCGACGCAAACAATGAGATGCAAATTGCGACGGCAGTATGCTCTAAGAAAATCGTTAAATCAGTTTGTTGCCCAAAAATATTAGGCAAAAACACAATAGCTGTGGTAGCTGTCCCGGTAATAACAGCCAGTGATACCTGACCAACGCCATCGATCGTCGCTTGCTTAGGAGCTGCACCATGTTCCCGTTCGTACAATATGCTTTCGGTAATAACCACGGCGTTATCGATAAGCATCCCCACGGCCAACATCAACCCCATAAGGGAGAGGATGTTCAGCGAGTAGCCTAAGAAATACATACCCCCAAGAGCGATACAAATCGCAATCGGAACACTCAGTACAATCACTAAGGTGGTGGCAATATTGCGTAAAAAGGCGTAGAGGATCAGGAATGAAAGAAATGCCCCAACCAAGCCTGCAGAGAGTAAATCACTGAGGGATGTAGTAACGCCCTTTGCTGTATCGTCCATGATGTATAAGTTGATTCCGTTAAATTGCGGATCTTGGCGGATTTGTTCAATAACTTTCATAACTCGCGCAGATACATCAACTAAGTTGGCGTTGGATTCTTTAAATACCTCCATGCCAATGGCATACCGTTGGTCTAAGTGGCGCCCATCGAACTTCCGCGGCATTTCTCGTGATATTTCAGCAATATCACCAAGTTTCAGGCCTGGCCGGATAGGGAACTCACGAATTTCGTATTCAGAGCGAAATTCGCCGACAGGATTGACTAAAATACGCTCGTAATCATTTTCAATATAACCTGCGGTTAATGAGAAGTTCGCTTTCTGTAGGGCGGCGGTGATCATAGCCGGATCTAGTTTATTAGCGAGCAAGTCGACGCGGTTAAGGCGAATAACAATTTGTTGCGGTTCAACACCATACAAAGTAACGCGGGAAACCCCTTCAACCCGTTCGATGGGTTTGCGCAAGCTACGGTCAAGCAAGTCATAAGCGTTGGTTAGATCACGCTGACTACTAATCCGCAGTTGAAACACCGGCATATCTTCGGTATTGAACTGGAAGATAACGACCCGGTCAGCGTCGGCTGGCAGTAGATGTTTAATCGCGTCAACTTTTTCACGGGCTTCAACAGTCTTGGTGCGAATATCTTGTCCCCAATCAAATTGCAGCAATACTTGGCCTTGTTCAGACGTTGACGTTGAGCGCATCCGTTTGACGTTACTAATAGTGGCAAGTGCTTCCTCTAATGGTCGAGTGATTAAGCGCTCGATTTCCAGTGGAGTTGAGTTGGGATAGCTTACTTGGACGACGATTTCAGGAATATCAATGCCTGGAAATTTCTCCAAAGGCAGGAGGCGAGAACTGATTGCCCCCAACAGAATCATTGATAAAAACAACATGCAAGTCGTCACTGGCCGCCGCAATGCCCAACGAGCCAGTGCTGAACCTAATTCTGCAGCAGTCATACTTGGTGCTCCTTGGTGATCTGCTTGCGGTCAACCAGCAAGTACAAGCATGGTATAAAGAGTAGTGTGAGTAGTGTTGAAAATAGCAACCCAGCGATAACACTGATTGCCATTGGCGCACGAACTTCAGCACCTTCCCCTAACCCTAAAGCAAGTGGCAATAACCCCAATACTGTGGTCAGCATCGTCATCATGATAGGCCGTAAGCGCTGAGTCGCGGCGGCCAGTACAGCTTGATAGCGATCATGTCCTTCTTGACGGAGTTGATTAATACGGTCAACTAAGACGATAGCGTTATTTACCACAATACCAGCCAGCATAATTAAACCAATAAAGACAATGACGCTTAACTCGGTTCCGACTAAGTACAGGCCTAGAATAGAACCAGCTCCTGCCAAAGGTACGGTGAATAGAATAAACAATGGATGTAGCAGGGATTCGAACTGTGAGGCCATAACTAAATAGACCAAAAATACTGCGAGGATGAGCGCAAACTGTAGTGAACGGAACGAGCTTTCCATTTCCTCGTTTTGACCGGCTATATGGGCGTTAACGGTTAGCGGTAAGTTCATAGTGTCGAGCAATTGTTGTGCTGTAAGTACAGCAAGGCCAAGATCGGTATCGACAATATTTGCCTCCACCAACGCTGTACGTTGTTGATTGACACGAGTAATCTGGCTAGGACCTAACACGGCAACAATGTCGGCGATCGCTTGCAATGGGATTTCTCGTACAGCACCTGGATTAATAATCAATTGTTGGAGATCTTGAACTGAGTTGCGATCGATAGACTGGTTGCGCACCAAAATATCAATTTTGCGATCATCTAAACTGAATTGAGTGGCAACTTTTCCGCCGATCTTGGTCGCAATCAAGTCGGATACATCAGCGCTGGTCAAACCATACTGAGCTAACTTGGCGTGATCAAAATGTATTGCTAATTCTGGTTGACCATCGGTCATATTCACCCTGACATCAGCGAAGTTGGGGTGTTGTTCGAGTATGGTCGCGTACTTATTAGCTGCTTGTTGCAATGATTCTAAATGATAACCGACGAACTCAACCATGATTGGGCTGGAAAAACTAAATAATTCAGGGGTACCAAATTTGGCACTCACGCCAGGCATTTTTAAAATGGCTTGGCGAAGCTGTTCTTGTACTAATGCTGTGTCCTCTGCATTATTGGAGGTCATATGAACGTTTAATCGCCCCCACTGATTGCCACTTTGTCCTGGTGCTGCGTTTAGCAAGCTACCGGTACCTGCAACCGAATAAAAGCGCTCAACGCGTTCATCAATCTGTGGGCTTGTCGTAATAACCCGGCCCAACTCTTGTAATGTCCGATCTGTTTCGTAAATGGTTGCACCTGGCTGCAGCTCGATTTCGACAAAGAATTCGCTTTGCGTCATGGTTGGCATTAACGAAACTGGCAGTAATGGAAGGAGGGCATAACAACCGATAGCGCCAAATAAAATAACTCCTAGAGTAAAACGGGCACGCTGCAATGCAGCAACTAGGAAACGCTGATACGTCACTGTAAACGCGCCATATAACCAGTTAAACGCATTCACCACAGGACGGCTAAGCAAGCTAAAACCTCGTGCAATAAGGCGGCTAATCAAGATAATGAGACTAACGATGCCAAGTGGGATCCAGCGGACGAACAGATATATAGGGCTTTTAACCCAGAAGCGCCAACCTTTGGCATAAACAAAGGGTTCCACTGGTGCGGCTTCACGCTTACGGCGGCACGACAGCATAGGGATCAAAGTCAGCGCTACAATGAGTGATACCAAGAGGGAAAAACTAACGGTCAGTGCTTGATCACGGAATAGTTGTCCGGCAATACCTTCGACAAATACTAATGGGAAGAATACCGCCAGGGTCGTTAGTGTTGATGCAACGATGGCGCCAGAAACTTCTTTAGTACCTACCTCTGCAGCTTGGTCTGCTGGAACGTCTTGTTGGTGTCGTGCGATATTCTCTAATACCACGATCGCGTTATCCACAAGCATCCCGATGGCCAACGCAATACCACCAAGAGACATCATATTCAGTGTAACATTGTTAGCGTACATGAGGTTGAACGTAGCAATAACGGAAACAGGAATTGCAATACTGATGATAATGGTAGGCCAGACCCGTTGTAAGAACAGGTAAATGATAACCATGGCTAATAAGCCGCCAGAAATTGCAGCACCTTTTACTTCAGCAATGGCTGCACTGATAAACACGGCCTGATCATAGATAGGTTTGACCGTATATTGTTTAGGCAACAATTGTGCAGTTTGTAAATGTTGTAAGTGTGCTTGGATCGCTTTTGATACCTGGACGGTATTAGCATCGCCTTCTTTGTAGAGTGAAACTTCAACGGCTTCCATCCCGCCTACGCGGCTGATGGCATTCCGTTCTTTATAACCATTCTCAACTATCGCAACATCTTTTAAGAAAATCGGGCGATTGTTGCGCGTGGTCAGGTAAATATTGCGGATTTCATCAAGGTTTTGAAATTGATTCAGGGTTCGTACCAAGTATTCCGCACGTTCTGACTCAATTCGCCCACCAGAGAGGTTGATATTTTCATCTCGCAACCGTTGTGTAATCAATGACATCGGAATTTGTAAAGAAGCTGCCTGGCGCTCGTTCACTAATACTTGGATTTCATCTTCAAGACCACCACCTAGACGAACCGAGGCAACACCTTCGATACTTTCAAGCTGGCGTTTCAAATCCTCTTCAGCAAAGATACGCAACTGCTTCAATGCTGCAATATTTTGTGCGCCATCAGCGCGGGCTAAGGCGAGCCGGAATATTGGATCCTCACTTGGATTAAAACGCAGTAGTACAGGCTTATCGAGATCTAGTGGAAGATCGATCCAATCCAGTTTCTCGCGCACCTCTAAACTGGCCATATCCATATCGGTACCCCAGCTAAACTCCAAGAGAACATCGCTTTGGCCAGCGCGAGAAATGGATTCAATGCGGCGTAACCCTTTTACTGTCCCAAGAGTTTCTTCAATGGGTTTACTCACCAACTGCTCAATCTCACTTGGTGCGCCCCCCGGGAAATCAGTGCGTACCGTAAGGGTAGGGTACGCTAGATCTGGTAATAGTGTTACGGGAATGCGACCCAGTGATACAAAGCCAAATAACAGGATGGCAATAGTCATCATGGAGATGGTGACTGGCCGTTTAACAGCAAGACTAACGATACTCATGACTGATGCTCACTCTTCACAATTTCAACTGGGGCGGCATCTTTTAGATTCGCTTGGCCATTGATAACTATAGTATCGCCAACGTTGAGACCAGAAGTGATTTCTAAGTGAGTTTCGTCTTCAAAGCCAATTTGCACGTCGATTTTACGCGCAATACCTTGAGCGTCGACAGTGAACACACTGTATTGGTTATCAAGGCTTTGTACTGCGTAGCGTGGCACGGTTACAGTTGAGTTACGGGTCGCATAATTAATGTGTACATGTGCAAACATCCCCGGTTTTAATTGGCTATCGGAATTTTCGACGTGAAGAACTACTTTAAATGTACCAGATTGAGTATCTATGATTGGGCTAATACGAGCGACTTTAGCTTCAACCACTTGGTTATTTAACGCCGCCAGTTTTAATTGTGCAGTTTGCCCCACTTGCACGCGTTGCAATTCACGCTCTGGTAGGTACACGTTTCCTTGTAATACGTCAGATGCGACGATATGGAATAGTTTATTTTGCTCATACTGACGCACTAAGTTACCAGGTTTAACGTAGCGATGCGCAATATAACCACTGATTGGTGCACGAATTTCGGTTTCAGCTAAATTCAATGCAGCCATGTCATAACGCGCTTTTAATAAATCGGCTTGAAAGCGTAGCTTGTCATATGCGTCGGCGCTGATCATATCGCGTTCGGCCATGTCTTTGACACGTTTGAGTTCTTGTTTTACCGAATTTAACTCGGCACTGGCTTGTGCCAATTGAATTTGATACTCATCGTCACGCATATAAGCTAGGACTTGGCCCGCCTCAACATAATCGCCTTCCTCAACTAAAATACGTTCAATAATTCCCGTAGCCTTGCTCGTAACATCTGCTTCGTCGCGCGCTTCTAATGTTGCAGTTGTTTTAAAATTTGCAGTAATAGTGCCAGCAACAACTGTCTGGGTAGCTACAGGAATACGAGCTATTTGTACCTGTTCTTGTTGTTTTGCTTGCACACCATTAGCACCAACATCACTACAGGCACTAACTGAGAGGCCAAGTAATGTCGCAAGTGCTAGGATAGAGATGCGATTCGTGGAAGTTGTGATGTTCATGTGTTTCAATCCTGGTATCAAAGTTCGTTATTTTAGTTAAAGCGTTTAAAACGAATACTGGAAATATCCTTAATGAAACATATGCAGGTTTTGTGCCAATTGTATTCACCTAGTAACAAGGAATAATTAAATTCAATAAAATCAATGTTATACGTTGTATTTGTGGTTTTGGGTAAGAGAGTTTTTAGTGTCAAAGGCATAAAAAAAGCACTCCGAAGAGTGCTTTATACTAATAAGTAGTGTGTTTAACTATTACTGCTTAGCGATCTGCTAGTGGAGTGAAATCACGCTGAGCTTGGCCAGTATATAGTTGACGAGGACGACCAATTTTTTGGTTTGGTTCACCCATCATTTCATGCCAGTGTGAAATCCAACCAACAGTTCGTGATAGGGCAAAAATAACCGTGAACATGTTCGTTGGGATACCAATGGCTTTCAAAATGATACCTGAGTAGAAGTCCACGTTTGGATATAACTTTTTCTCAATGAAGTATGGATCTTCCAACGCAATACGCTCAAGTTCCATAGCGACATCAAGTAATGGGTCACTGATGTTCAACTCTTTCAGTACTTCGTGAGCGCTTTCACGCATGACTGTCGCACGTGGGTCAAAATTCTTATATACGCGATGACCGAAACCCATGAGACGGAACGGGTCGTTCTTGTCTTTGGCTTTTTCGATGTAATGTGGAATATTTTCCACGCTACCGATCTCACTCAACATACGTAAGCATGCTTCGTTAGCACCACCGTGTGCAGGCCCCCATAATGACGCAACGCCAGCGGCGATACATGCATATGGGTTAGCGCCAGATGAACCAGCTAAGCGTACGGTAGAGGTTGATGCGTTTTGCTCATGATCAGCGTGAAGGATAAAGATCCGATCCATTGCTTTAGCAATAGTTGGGCTGATTTTGTATTCCTCAGCTGGTACTGAGAACATCATGTTTAAGAAGTTTTCTGAGTACGATAAATCATTACGCGGGTAAACAAACGGTTGGCCAATGCTGAATTTGTAGGCCATCGCAGCGATAGTAGGCATTTTCGCGATTAACCGATAAGCACTGCGTAACCGCTGTTTATCATCATAAATATCTAAGTCATCATGATAGAATGACGATAATGCACCAGTTACAGCGCATAACATAGCCATTGGGTGAGCATCACGACGGAAACCATTAAAGAAATTATGCAAGCCTTGGTGCACCATAGTGTGCTTGGTAATGGTTTCTTTAAATTCAGCGTACTCCGCTTTGGTCGGTGCTTCACCGTGGAGCAGCATGTAACATACTTCGAGATAATCCGCATGCGTCGCGAGCTGATCAATGGGATATCCGCGATGCAGAAGAACGCCTTGTTCACCATCGATATAGGTAATTTTTGACTCACATGCACCAGTGGCTAAAAAACCAGGGTCAAATGTGAAGTAACCATGTTTACCTAAAGTACGCACGTCAATTACGTCATAGCCGGCTGTACCAGATAACACTGGTAATTCAATGGATTGGCCGTCAATCTGCAGGGTGGCTTTACGATCAGCCATAAGGAAATCTCCTTGTTTAAGTCTGCTTCATCACTAAGGGCGTTAGAATTTACTTGATCTTAACTGTGTCTGTCAATTCAAACGGGTGTTTAAACGAAATGAATGGATAAATATCTAGCTCGGATGACTTATACGTTAAATTCCGATTTAATGGTATCAGACTAAGGTATAGTTGCCATTGTAACACATTTAACGCTCGAATTAGAAAAGCGGCCAAAATCTTACGTTTTTAGACGAAAGGGGCGCTAAAGAATTGTAATTCTTGAGCTTGGCTTATATACTTTGGCGGCGATCTAACAGGGTCCTCTTAACCACTCGAAAGTGGAGAGGATGTTTGAGGTTCCGAGCATATTTACAATGCTTTTCGTTAAGGCACAGCAATCGTGAAAAAACAAAGACCTGTAAATTTAGAATTAACAACAATCAGCTTTCCGGCTGCAGCTATAAGCTCCATTTTACATCGTGTATCTGGGGTCATCATGCTTGTTGGCGTTGGATTTCTGATTTGGGCTTTAGCAACTGCGCTCCAGTCCGCTGAAGGGTTTGCTTTGGTAAAAGGGCTGCTAACTGGCTTTATCGCCAAGTTTATTGCCTGGGGCATCCTTACAGCATTGGGTTACCACTTGTTAGCAGGTGTACGCCATATGTTTATGGACTTGGGTTATTTTGAAGAACTTGTTTCAGGACGAGTGACTGCGCAAGTCGTTATTGGTGTAGCGGTTATTTGGTCAATCTTGGTAGGAGTGTGGTTATGGTAAGTTCTGCATCGACGTTCGGTCGCTCTGGCAGCCATGATTTTATCTTGCTTCGTGCGACCGCCATTATTATGGCGCTGTACACCATCTTTATGGTGAGTTTTTTCGTTTCGGCAGATGCCGTTACTTACGCCTCGTTAACTAATCTTTTTGCTCATTTGGGGATGAAAATCTTCACGATGTTAGCGCTAACTGCGATTTTAATTCACGGTTGGATTGGGATTTTCCAAGTGTTAACCGACTACGTGAAAAAAGTAGGGTTACGAGCTTTTCTTCAATTCGTTGTATGTGTCGCATTAATCGTTTACTGGTTAGTCGGTTTATTGGTTGTGTGGCCAGTGGAGGGTGTCTAAGTGAGCGTACAAACTCTCGAATTTGACGCGGTAGTAATTGGTGCCGGTGGCGCTGGTATGCGTGCCGCATTACAAATCTCTCAATTAGGCATGACCTGTGCCTTGATGTCAAAAGTATTCCCAACCCGTTCGCACACAGTATCTGCACAAGGTGGTATCACCGTTGCGTTAGGTAACGCTCACGAAGATAACTGGGAATGGCACATGTTTGATACCGTGAAAGGTTCAGACTACATTGGTGACCAAGACGCAATTGAATACATGTGTAAAACTGGCCCAGAAGCTATTCTAGAGCTAGAGAACATGGGCTTACCGTTCTCACGTTTTGAAAACGGCCGAGTATATCAACGTCCATTCGGTGGCCAATCGAAAAATTTCGGTGGTGAGCAAGCAGCGCGTACTGCAGCTGCTGCAGACCGTACCGGCCATGCTTTATTACACTTGCTCTACCAACAGAACGTTAAAAATAAAACCACAGTGTTTTCTGAATGGTATGCGCTTGATCTCGTGAAAAACGACGATGGTGCAATTGTTGGTGTTACGTCCATTAATATTGAAACGGGTGAATTGTACTACGTCAAAGCCAAAGCAGTGGTACTAGCAACCGGTGGTGCAGGACGTATTTATGCGTCAACCACCAACGCTCATATCAATACTGGTGACGGTATTGGTATGGCAATTCGCGCTGGCATCCCGATGCAAGACATGGAAATGTGGCAATTCCATCCAACCGGTATTGCTGGTGCTGGTACGCTAGTAACAGAAGGTTGCCGTGGTGAAGGTGGCTATCTGTTAAACAAAGATGGCGAACGTTTCATGGAACGTTACGCACCAAATGCGAAAGATTTGGCGTCACGTGACGTCGTTGCACGTTCGATGATGACTGAAATTCGGGAAGGACGCGGCTTCGATGGCCCATTAGGTCCACATTTAAAGCTGAAGTTAGATCACTTAGGCCGTGAAGTACTTGAAAGCCGCTTACCGGGTGTTTGTGACTTAGCGAAAACCTTTGCTCACGTTGATCCAGCGGAAGAGCCCATTCCAGTTATCCCAACCTGTCACTATATGATGGGTGGTATCCCTACCGACGTAAACGGTCAAGCACTGCACGTTGATGCAGACGGTAATGTGAAGCCAATCCCAGGCTTATTTGCTTGTGGGGAAGTGGCTTGCGTATCTGTTCATGGTGCGAACCGCTTAGGTGGTAACTCATTGCTAGACTTGGTTGTATTTGGTCGCGCAACGGGCTTGCATTTGGCTGACGAAATCAAAATGTTGGCAGAGAACAAAGAAGCTAACCAAGATCAGGTTGATGCTGCATTAGCTCGCGTGCGCCGTTGGGAAAACAACCAAAACGGTGAAGATCCAGTACAAATTAAGAAAGATCTACAGCAATGCATGCAATTGAACTTCTCGGTATTCCGTGAAGGTAAAGCCATGGCTGAAGGTTTAGAGCAGTTGAAAGAAATCCGTGAGCGCTTAAAGAATGCGCGCTTGGATGACACCAGTAAGGAATTTAACACGCAGCGTATTGAGTGTTTAGAGTTAGATAACCTTATGGAAACTGCGTATGCAACAGCAGTGGCGGCGAACTTCCGTACGGAAAGCCGAGGTGCACATAGCCGTGCTGACTATCCAGAGCGTGATGATGTAAACTGGTTAGTTCATACCGTGTATCGTCCAGAAGACGAGAGTATGGTGAAGCGTGCCGTGAACATGCAACCTAAGTTGCGTGAAGCATTCCCGCCAAAAGCGCGGACTTACTAAGGTTAGGTGACAACGATGCAGAAGTTGAATGTTTCAGTTTATCGTTACAACCCAGACGTTGATAACGCACCATACATGAAAGACTACACCATCGAGGTGGAGAAAAATCGTGATATGATGGTGCTTGATCTACTTTTATTATTGAAAGAGCAAGATCCAACGTTGGCGTTCCGTCGCTCATGCCGTGAAGGTGTGTGTGGTTCTGACGGTTTGAATATGAACGGAAAGAACGGTTTGGCGTGTATTACGCCATTGTCTGCGCTAAAAGGTGGCGATAAGAAAATTGTCATTCGTCCACTACCAGGCATGCCAGTTATTCGTGATTTGATTGTGGATTTAAGTCAGTTCTACGCACAGTACGAAAAAATTAAGCCTTATTTGATTAATGATGATAAGACACCACCAGCGCGTGAACGTCTACAGTCTATTGAAGAACGGGCGAAATTGGATGGCTTGTACGAGTGTATTCTTTGTGCATGCTGTTCATCATCATGTCCATCGTTTTGGTGGAATCCAGATAAATTTATCGGCCCAGCAGGGCTGTTAAATGCATATCGGTTCTTAATTGATAGCCGCGATACGGCAACTGAAGAGCGCCTCAATGACCTTGATGATGCCTTTAGTGTGTTTCGTTGTCACGGGATTATGAACTGTGTAAACGTGTGCCCGAAGGGCCTCAACCCAACGAAGGCTATTGGTAACATCAAATCCATGCTACTGAAGCGTGCAATTTAATTAAATTGCACTGTTGTAGTAATGGCCGAGCTGTATCGAAATAGCCATCCAGCTTGGGTGGCTATTTTTTTATAAACGAGTGTGAAGGAACAGCGATGCAAGATGGCGTAATGCAAGCCTGGCTAGAATCCTCCCACCTTGCTGGTGGTAACATGGCTTATGTCGAGGAATTATTCGAGTTATATCTTGATGATCCAACGGCGGTTAGTGATGACTGGCGTAAGTTCTTTGATCAATTGCCACGCGATGGTGTAGCGGTTGATACAAAGCATAGTTTGATTCGTGAACAATTCCGTTCGCTTGCAAAGAATAAGCTAAAGCAGGCTGGCACGGTAACGGTTGGGGCACCTGATCATAAGCAAGTGAAAGTCTTGCAATTGATCAACGCCTACCGTTTTAGAGGCCATCAGCACGCGAACCTTGACCCTCTAGGGCTTTGGAAACAAGAGCCAGTGCCAGATTTGGCATTAGAACATCACGGTTTAAGTAAAGACGATTTCAACACCGAGTTTAACGTCGGTTCTTTGGCCGTTGGTCAAGAAACGATGAAACTTGGTGAGATCTATGAACTGCTGAATAAAATCTACTGCGGGCCGATTGGTGCTGAGTACATGCATATTGTTTCAACCGAAGAAAAACGGTGGATTCAGCAGCGCTTGGAAGGTGTCCGTGGGACGCCAAAGTTTGACCAAGAATGGCAGCGTAAGATTCTTAAAGAATTGGTTGCTGCGGACGGCTTAGAGAAGTACTTGGGAGCCAAGTTCCCTGGTGCGAAACGCTTCTCGTTAGAAGGTGGCGATAGCTTAATTCCGATGTTGAAAGCGATCATCAGCCGCGCTGGTGAGCAAGGCAGTAAGGAAGTCGTGATTGGTATGGCGCACCGGGGTCGTTTGAACGTATTAGTCAACGTACTCGGGAAAAAGCCGCAAGATTTGTTTGATGAGTTTGCTGGTAAGAATCCGCACAAAGGTTCAGGTGACGTTAAGTATCACTCAGGCTTCTCTTCTGATTTTGAAACCCCAGGTGGCAATGTACACTTGGCGTTAGCATTTAACCCGTCGCATCTTGAAATTGTTAACCCAGTCGTTATGGGGTCGGTGCGGGCACGTATGGATCGCTTAGGCGACACTTCAGGTGAGAAAGTATTACCAATTACTATTCACGGGGACTCGGCGATTGCTGGTCAAGGTATCGTTCAAGAAACCTTTAACATGTCGCAAACCCGTGCGTATCAAGTCGGTGGTTCAATTCGTATCGTAGTGAATAATCAAGTTGGATTCACCACTTCCAAACGCGAAGACACCCGCTCAACGCAATACTGCACCGACATCGCGAAGATGGTTCAAGCACCTATCTTCCACGTGAATGCAGACGACCCAGAAGCGGTTGTATTTGTGACTCAGTTGGCGCTTGATTTCCGCAATACGTTTAAGCGTGATGTCATGATCGACTTGGTATGTTATCGTCGTCATGGTCATAACGAAGCGGATGAACCGAGTGCAACCCAGCCGTTGATGTATAAAAAAGTTAAGCAGCATCCAGTAGCGCGTGCGATCTATGCTGAACAGTTACTTCAAGCTGGTGTGATCAAGTCTGATGAGCCAGAGCAGTTGGTGAATGATTACCGTGATGCGTTAGATCGTGGTGACATCGTAGTCGATGAGTGGCGTGAGATTAAGCATCATTCCTCTATCTGGTCATCTTATATCGGTAACGAATGGGATGCAGAGTACGACGCTACTATCAGCCTAGATAAACTCAAAGAGTTAGGCGTGGCGATGAGTACAGTCCCGGCCGAGCATAAGCTACATTCACGTGTTGCCAAGGTTTATGAAGACCGTATGAAAATGGCGATGGGTGAAAAGCCAATGGATTGGGGGTTTGCTGAGAACTTAGCTTACGCTACGTTGGTGGATGCGGGCGTCCATATACGGTTAACTGGGCAAGATAGTGGTCGTGGTACTTTCTTCCATCGCCATGCAGTATTGCATAACCAAGAAGATGCAAGCACCTACATGCCACTGAATAATATTCGAGACGGTCAAGGCCGCATCGAAATTTATGACTCAGTGTTATCTGAAGCTGCGGTCGTTGCTTTTGAGTACGGCTATGCAACTGCTGAACCGAGATCCTTAGTCATGTGGGAAGCGCAGTTTGGTGATTTTGCTAACGGTGCTCAGGTTGTTATTGACCAATTCCTAAGTTCTGGTGAGCAGAAGTGGGGCCGCCTCTGTGGATTAACCTTGCTACTGCCACACGGTTACGAAGGTCAAGGCCCAGAGCATAGCTCGGCACGGCTAGAGCGCTTCTTACAGTTGTCAGCAGACCACAACTGGTCGGTGTGTGTACCAACGACGCCAGCGCAAGTATTCCACATGCTCCGTCGTCAGCACATTCGTCCGGTGCGCCGTCCGTTGATTGTAATGACACCGAAGTCATTACTACGTAACCCATTAGCAGTGTCTGAACTGGAAGAGCTCACTACAGGTGTATTCTTAAATGCGATTGGTGAAATCGATTCTTTAGACCCCAAAAAAGTGAAGCGCGTGATAATCTGTTCAGGTAAAGTCTACTTTGACTTGCTGCAAGAGCGTCGCAAGCGTGAGCAAGACGATGTTGCGATCATTCGTATCGAGCAGTTGTATCCATTCCCGATGGATGAAGTTAAAGAGATAATGAAAGATTATCAACACGTAAAAGACTTTGTTTGGTGTCAGGAAGAGCCGCAGAACCAAGGTGCTTGGTATAGCAGTCAGCATCATTTCCGCGCCGCAATTCCAGCTGGCGCTGAATTAAGTTATGCAGGGCGTGCCGCATCTGCAGCACCGGCGGTAGGGTATCTATCTGAACACAATAAGCAGCAACAGCAATTAGTCGATGACGCGCTAACCATTAAATAGGTGATAATTGACCATGGCAATTGAAATTAAAGTTCCTCAACTCCCTGAATCTGTTGCTGATGCAACAGTCGCTACTTGGCATGTTAAGCCAGGTGATAAAGTTTCGCGCGATCAAAACTTGGTCGATATTGAAACTGATAAAGTCGTACTTGAAGTGGTTGCGCCCGCTGATGGTGTGATCGGTGAAATTCTTGCCGAAGAAGGTGCTACTGTCGTCGCGGAAGAAGTTATTGGTAAGTTGGTTGAAGGTGAAGGCGCAGTGGCTGCAGCAGCTGCAGCTGCACCTGCCAGCACAGCGCCATCAGCATCAGCGTCAAGCAGTGGTGAAAAACTGGAAGTGAAAGTACCACAGTTACCAGAATCAGTTGCTGACGCTACTGTTGCTACTTGGCACGTTAAACCAGGTGATGCAGTAACACGCGACCAGAACTTGGTTGATATTGAAACTGACAAAGTGGTACTTGAAGTTGTTGCTGCAGCAGACGGCGTATTGTCTGAAGTTCTTCACGCTGAAGGTGCGACAGTTACCGCTGATGAAGTGATAGGTATTATTACTGCAGGTGCAGTTGCCACTGCAAGTGAGGCTCCAGCTGCAGCAACGACTGACGAAGGTGATAGTGAAGTAGCTGGTCCAGCGGTACGTCGTATGTTGGCAGAGCACGGTTTGCAAGTGGCCGATGTTAAGGGTACTGGCAAAGGTGGTCGGGTGACGAAAGAAGACGTTGAAAATCACTTGAGCAAAACCGCTTCAGCTTCCGCTGCGGCAGCTCCAGCAGCGCCAGCATCAGCACCAGTAGTTGCGTTAGGTGATCGCGAACAGAAACGCGTCCCTATGACACGCCTACGTAAAACCATTGCAAAACGTTTATTGGAAGCGAAAAATGCAACGGCCATGTTAACCACATTTAATGAAGTTAACATGAAGCCAATTATGGATTTACGTGCTAAATACAAAGATGAGTTCGAAAAGCGTCATGATGCACGCTTAGGCTTCATGGGCTTCTACGTGAAAGCTGTTACTGAAGCACTGAAGCGCTTCCCAGAAGTGAATGCGTCTATTGATGGTGATGACATTGTTTATCACAATTACTTCGATATCAGTATTGCGGTATCAACACCACGTGGTTTGGTAACACCTGTATTACGTGATACCGACAAGATGAGTATTGCTGAAATCGAAAATGGTATTCGAGATCTCGCTATCAAGGGTCGCGATGGCAAGTTGACGCTTGACGATATGCAAGGTGGTAACTTCACAATCACCAACGGTGGCGTATTTGGTTCGCTGCTATCAACGCCAATTCTGAACCCACCGCAAAGTGCGATTTTGGGTATGCACAAAATCCAAGATCGTCCTATGGCCGTGAATGGTAAAGTGGAAATCTTACCCATGATGTACCTAGCGTTATCATATGACCATCGAATTATCGATGGTAAAGAGTCGGTTGGATTCCTAGTAACCATCAAAGAGTTGTTAGAAGATCCGCACCGTCTATTACTGGATTTATAATCCAATGAACGCAGCCGCTGTGATGAGTTGTTAATTCAATTTCAAACAGCGGCTGTATTTTTTGCGCATGAAAATGTAGAATACGTGCGAATTTTCGGGTAAGCAGCATTGAGCTGTTTTTGTTGTTCAAACGAATCGGAAGATCATCATGAACTTGCATGAGTATCAGGCTAAACAACTCTTCAAAGAGTTCGGATTGCCAGTGTCTGAAGGCTATGCGGTAGATACTGCAGACGAAGCCGTAGAAGCTGCAAAAAAAATCGGCGGTGACCGTTGGGTGGTTAAGGCTCAAGTACACGCTGGCGGCCGTGGTAAAGCGGGCGGTGTTAAACTAGTTTCAAGCTTGGATGAAGTCCATGCTTTCGCAAGCAACTGGTTAGGTAAAAACTTAGTTACTTATCAAACAGATGAGAAAGGTCAGCCAGTTTCAAAGATCCTTGTTGAAAGTTTGACTGATATCGCTTCAGAACTCTATTTAGGCGCAGTCGTTGATCGTGCATCACGTAAAATCGTGTTTATGGCATCAACAGAAGGTGGCGTTGAAATCGAGAAAGTTGCTGAAGAAACGCCAGAAAAAATCTTAAAAGTAACCATCGACCCAATCGTTGGTCCATTACCTTACCAAGGCCGTGAGCTTGCGTTTAAGTTAGGCCTCAGCGGTGACCAAGTGAAGCAGTTCACAAACATCTTCATGGGCTTGGCCAAAATGTTTGAGCAGTATGATTTCGCCTTATTAGAAATCAACCCGTTGGTAATCACTGACCAAGGTAACTTGCATTGCTTAGATGGCAAGATCAACATTGACAGTAACGCCTTGTATCGCCAACCGAAAATCCGTGAAATGCACGATCCAAGCCAAGAAGATGAGCGCGAAGCTCGTGCGGCTAAATGGGAACTGAACTACGTAGCACTTGACGGTAACATTGGCTGTATGGTGAATGGTGCTGGTTTGGCCATGGGTACCATGGATATCGTTAAGCTGCACGGTGGTCAACCAGCAAACTTCCTTGATGTAGGTGGCGGTGCGACCAAAGAGCGCGTTACCGAAGCGTTCAAAATCATCTTATCTGATGCTGAAGTGAAAGCTGTGTTGGTTAACATCTTCGGTGGTATTGTTCGCTGTGACATGATTGCTGAAGGTATCATGGGTGCAGTTGAAGAAGTTGGCGTAAAAGTTCCAGTTGTTGTTCGTTTAGAAGGTAACAATGCTGAACTAGGCCGTCAAAAATTAGCAGAAAGTGGCCTGAACATTATCCCAGCAGAAAGTTTGACTGATGCTGCTGAGAAAGTAGTTGCCGCGGCAGGAGGTCAATAATGTCAATCTTGATCGACAAAAACACGAAGGTTATCTGTCAAGGTTTTACCGGTGGTCAGGGTACTTTCCATTCAGAGCAAGCTATTGCTTACGGTACCCAGATGGTCGGTGGTGTAACGCCAGGTAAAGGTGGACAAACTCACTTAGGTTTACCAGTATTCAATACTGTTCGTGAAGCAGTTGAAGCAACTGGTGCAACTGCATCAGTGATTTACGTTCCAGCTCCATTTTGTAAAGATTCGATCGTCGAAGCTGCAGATGCTGGTATCGAGCTGATTGTATGTATTACCGAAGGCATTCCAACCTTGGATATGCTCTACGTGAAAGAATACTTGACGCACAAAGGTGTTCGCATGATCGGCCCTAACTGCCCAGGTGTGATCACTCCTGATGAATGTAAGATTGGTATTATGCCAGGACACATTCATAAGAAGGGTAAAGTAGGTATAGTGTCACGTTCCGGAACACTGACCTATGAAGCAGTGAAGCAAACCACTGATGAAGGTTTCGGCCAATCGACCTGTGTTGGTATTGGTGGTGACCCAATCCCAGGTTCAAGCTTCATCGATATTCTCGAATTATTTGAGAAAGATCCAGAAACTGAAGCAATCGTGATGATTGGTGAAATTGGTGGTTCTGCTGAAGAAGAAGCAGCAGAATACATCAAAGCGCATGTGACTAAGCCTGTTGTTTCTTACATTGCTGGCGTAACAGCGCCTCCAGGTAAGCGTATGGGTCACGCTGGTGCGATTATTTCAGGTGGTAAAGGGACTGCAGATGAAAAATTTGCAGCGCTTGAAGCCGCTGGTGTGAAAACAGTCCGTAGCTTAGCTGATATCGGTAAAGCATTACGTGAAAAAACTGGTTGGTAATTTATTACCAAAACAAAAAGCCGCTCAATTGAGCGGCTTTTTTGTTGCTTAAATAGCCGCAATGGCTTCCTTCGCTGCGGTCAACGCTTGTTGGCGAGGCTCATCACCCATGGCCACACCTTCGGCGCGAATGATGTGGACATCCGTAATGCCAATAAACGCCAAGACTTGTTGTAAGTACGTTTCTTGATGGTCGAGCGAGATTTGCTCACCGCTACTGAATTTTCCACCGCGACCCGAGGCAATATATGCAGTTTTACCTGTTAACAATCCTTCGGGACCTTGTTCGGTATAGCGGAAGGTCACGCCAGCTTTCAGAACGCGGTCAAGCCAAGCTTTGAGCTGGGTTGGAATGGTGAAGTTATACATAGGCGCACCAATAACTAGGATGTCAGCATCTTTAATTTCAGCAATTAACGTCGTGGCTAATTCGTCATTGTTGGCCATTAAAGTTTCAGCAGATAGGTGTGGGATCGGCTCGCTAACGAGATCACGATAAATAACTTGTGTGGGCTTCTGCTGACTTAAATGTGCAACTATCTCACGACTAATTTTGCGGCTAATCGATTGCTCAACGAATAAGCCAGAATCTAAATGTAGAATTTTCATAAAACCTCTGTCTTTAATATATGATTGCTATTGATGTATATTTTATAGGTGTCCCAATATTGTAGGTAGTGTGTTAGTTTGGGATTTGTCGTTCCGTAAATGGAATGCTTTGGGGTGCCAATATCAGAGGGGGCGGCAATGTCTGTACCTGATTTAACCAACTATTATATTTTCGCTCGAGTAGCCGCAGCTGGCAGTATTAGTGCTGGTGCAAGGGAGTTGAACATGCCCAAATCAACGGTCAGCCGCCGCTTGACTGATTTGGAAGAAGCACAAGGCGTACGCTTGCTACACCGTAGTACACGGGGGCTCAAATTAACTGATGTTGGCCAGGCATTTTTAGTGCACTGTGAAACTATGGTGGCTGCGGCTGAGGCTGCGCAACAAGTAACACAGTTGGTACA
This sequence comes from Pseudidiomarina indica, assembly GCA_029279945.1. GTDB lineage: Bacteria > Pseudomonadota > Gammaproteobacteria > Enterobacterales > Alteromonadaceae > Pseudidiomarina > Pseudidiomarina indica_A. The sequence continues at coordinate 59,426 of JAJUHK010000011.1, forward strand.
AGAAACACCACGAGGTGAGATTAATCTAAGTTCGCCCTATGCAATAAGCCAAAGCATGCTGGTAACCTTATTGCCAGAATTTATGGCGTTATACCCTGAAGTTAAAATTAATCTGGTGGTAACGAATCGTCCCGTGAACCTCATTGATGAAGGGATAGATATTGCTTTACGAGTACGTTCACATATTGAAGACTCATCGCTTATAGCGCGTCCGCTAGCTGATGCACCCGCAACATTGGTTCGTAGCCCAGACCGTGGTGATGTTGCACGGATCGAACACCCACTTAACCACCCACTTGATCTGATTAAGTTTCCGCATTTAAGCTTACATTTTACCAGTGGTCGGTATAGTTATGAGTTACGTTCACAGCAGGGTGATAAGCTAACAGTGAGTTATCGCCCACGCTTGATTACCGATGATTTAATGGTGTTACGCGAAGCCGCTATTGAAGGGTTGGGTATTGTGTCATTACCCAATTATTTGTGTGAACAAGAATTACATGATGGTGTACTCGAACGAGTATTACCGGAGTGGTCCTTACCCGTTGGGATCATGCACATGGTATATCCATATCGCCGCGGCTTGTTACCCGCGGTGCGTGTGTTAATCGATTTTCTAGCAGAACGCCTGCCCATAACTGCGCGTAGCTCACTAACGAGTCCGTTTCGTTAGGCTGCTGACTTATTCGGGGCATGTCGCCAAAGCTGCGGTATAGATACTAATAGTATCGGGCACGCCCGTGGCGGTTTCAAAAATCACGGATGAGCGTGCTAGGTACACTTCGCTACGATTACCCGTATGTTGAATGAGTAGTTGAAGAGGCCGTTGCCACGCTAAGCTCAAGCAAGCAGAATAGGGCGCGGTGGCAATGCGTGACCAGTCTCGAGCAGATACGTCATAAAGCCACACTTCATAACCCAGCCATGGATTCGAGGGCGCGCCTCGCTGACATTGAAATAGGTGCACTTCAGCGGCTTGATCAGCTGTGAACAGCTGCTGCATCCGCTGACACTGGGCGGTATCTGGTGGTGTTGGTGTGGCGGTGAGATATTTATATATCAATACCGCTATGAACAGCGTAGCTAATACACTTGCTGCTGCAATAAGCCAATGACCGAGGCGGCGTATGCCATGTTTTAATTGTTGCCACATACGTAAAGTTTACCTGTGATAAGAACGGTATCGGTGCACCTCGCCAAAGCGTGGGTGACCGACTTCCCAATCACGCTGCGCTTGTTCAACACGTTGCTGTGATGCACTGACAAAATTCCACCATATTTTAACGGGCTGGGCAAAAGGCTCACCCCCTAGGATTAGAATCGTGCAATCCGCGCTTAACGTTATGGTGAGCTCGTTACGTTGCGACCCTAAGCTTAGTAAATGGTGAGCTGGTATGGTTGTGGTATCTACCGTAAGTGTTCCTTGCAACACATATATCCCATACTCAAACTCATTTTTTAACTGTAAGCTAATAGTATCAGCTAGATTGGCCTCAAGAAGTAACGCTAGGTGTGGGGTGAAACTCAATGCAGGACTATGCCAACGGCGTTCTGGGGTGATGTAACTCCCAGTGATTAAGGTTGCTGAGCACTGACCGAGTGAGAATTGGGGCACTGTTGGGTAATGATCAAAGCGTGGCTCGGTTTCTTCATGCGCAGGTGGTAGAGCACACCAAAGTTGTAAGCCGTGTAACGCTGTTTGTGGTCTTTGCTCGGCAACTTCAGCGTGGCTGATGCCACGGCCAGCTGTCATTAGATTTAATTGTCCAGGCCGCAGGGATTGCTCGTAGCCTAAACTGTCGAGGTGCATGAGTTGTCCTGATAGTAACCAGGTGATGGTCTGCAAACCAATGTGTGGATGCGGAGCTACGTCAAATAAACTATAGTGTTGTGCATCGATAGGACCAAAATGATCTAAGAAACACCAGGGGCCAATCATACGGATGGCACGTTGTGGGAGCACTCGCTGCACCAAAAGCTCGGGTGTAAGCGGGCGATCTAATGCCGAATACACAGTCGCATCGTGCTGCAACCATGCAGATTCACAAGTATCTAGTTGATTATCGTTACTCGAACGGGACATAGAGACACTCACATAGTGTTAGTAGCGCAAAAATGAGTATGACATTTGCTACTTTGTTAGTCGAATTTTAACCAACAACTCTTTTACATCGATGAAGTTTTCAGTAAGGTGGAGGTTATAACTTATTATAACTACAAGGTAGCAGAATAATGATGAAATCAACAATTGCGAGTCGGATTGGTGCGTTGGCGGTTATTGTCATTGGGATTTTATTTGTCGTGTTAGCACCGGCAGGGGAAGCGGTGAGCAGCTATCGTCAGCTTGGCGCGGTGGTGATGGTGATCGGCATCTATTGGTTATTGCGGCAGCGACGAAATGTGGTTGATTCAGAACAGGACGGTGAGTTTGTCCGGCAACAATTACACTGGTATCAATCACCCGTGGTGTGGATGCCAGTTATCGTAATTATTTTGATAATACTCATACAGCTATGGCGATAATGCTGAAGCTGTTGCCGTTGTTCACGCGTTGTGCCAGTTAGTGGCAGCGTGTCGGTACTTTAACCTTGTGGCTTAGCTCTTGCGTCGCCCTCGATAAACTGCGATCATAGTCTTCATTTTTGCATTAACTTTTTGAATGGACTTCGGAGTACAGGAATTCATGGCCGCAGATAAGGCAGCAAATACACCACGTAGTAATTTTATCCGACAAATTATCGATCATGACTTGGCTACAGGTAAGCACAGCCATGTGCATACTCGGTTTCCGCCAGAGCCTAACGGTTTTCTCCATATCGGTCATGCTAAGTCTATTGTACTGAATTTTGGAATTGCGGAAGACTACCAAGGGCGCTGCAATCTTCGCTTTGATGATACCAACCCGTTAAAAGAAAAACTCGATTACGTTGAATCAATCCAAGCCGACGTGAAGTGGTTGGGCTATCAATGGGATGGTGAAGTTCGTTATTCATCAGACTACTTCGAGCAGTTGCATAGCTATGCGATTGAGTTGATCGAAAAAGGTTTAGCGTACTGTGATTTCTCAACCCAAGAAGAAATGCGTGCGATGCGCGGCACATTAACGGAGCCAGGCGTCAATAGTCCATACCGTGATACGCCGATTGAAGAAAACTTAAAGATCTTTGCGGATATGACCGCTGGCAAATATAACGAAGGCGAGGTCTGCCTGCGCGCAAAAATCGATATGAGCTCACCGTTCATGTGTATGCGTGATCCGGTCATTTATCGGATTCGTTTCGCTCACCATCACCAAACAGGTGATCGTTGGTGTGTGTATCCAATGTATGATTTTACGCATTGTATTTCTGATGCACTTGAAGGTATCACACACTCGCTGTGTACTCTTGAGTTCCAAGATAACCGTCGCTTGTATGACTGGGTATTGGACAACATCACTATTGATTGCCACCCACAACAAATTGAGTTCTCACGACTGAACTTGCAATACACGGTGATGAGTAAACGTAAACTCAACGAACTGGTGGAAGCAGGGAAGGTGTCTGGTTGGGATGACCCACGCATGCCAACCATAGCCGGAATGCGTCGCCGTGGTTATACACCAAGTGCTATCCGCGAGTTCTGCCATCGGATCGGTGTGACCAAAATGGACAATCAAGTTGAAATGAACATGCTTGAAGCATGTATTCGTGATGACTTAAACCAGAACGCACCACGTGCCATGGCTGTGATTGATCCAGTACGGTTGGTCATTGAAAACTATCCGGAAGATAAGCACGAAGAACTGCAAGCGCCAAATCATCCAAACGATGCATCAATGGGCACCAGAGTGTTGCCGTTTGCACGTGAAATTTATATTGAACGAGATGACTTTCGCGAAGAAGCAAACAAAAAGTACAAACGCTTAGTGCTTGGTAAAGAAGTTCGCTTGCGTAATGCGTATGTGATTAAAGCTGAGCGTGTGGAAAAGAACGAGGCGGGTGAAATCACCACTATTTATTGTAGTTATGATGCCGAAACGTTAGGCCGTGATCCAGCTGATGGCCGTAAGGTAAAAGGCGTCATACACTGGGTTTCTGCAGCTCACGCGTTACCAGCCGAGTTCCGGTTGTATGATCGTTTGTTCCAAGTTCCCAATCCAGCGGCAGAAGAGGATTTCTTTAGCACGTTGAACCCAAACTCGTTGGTGGTGAAACATGGATTTGTGGAGCCAAGCTTAGCGGATGCGGAACCGGAGAAAGCCTATCAATTTGAGCGTATTGGCTACTTTTGTGCAGATAATAAAGACAGCAAGCCAGGAGCATTGGTTTTTAACCAAACGGTTGGTTTGCGTGATACTTGGAATGAGAATAACGACGCTTAGGCGTCGTTATTCTGTGTTGGCATTTTGATTGTTGACACAAGTGTCTGGTGTTTTGCATTCGCCGTACAAGTACAAGCTATGATTCGTCAGTGTAATATTGTTAGCTTCAGCAACTTGTAACTGACGTTCTTCGATAACTTCGTCTTCAAATTCAAAAACATGTCCACAGGTTAAGCAAACAAGATGGTCATGATGGTCATTTGAACGGAGTTCAAAGACTGAGCGACCCCCTTCAAAATGGTGGCGGCTGACAATGCCAGCATCATCAAATTGGTTGAGCACACGGTATACGGTTGCTAAACCAATTTCTTCATTACGTTCGAGGAGCACTTTGTACACATCTTCAGCGCTAATGTGTTGATAATCAGGGTTGCGCAGAATTTCTAATACCTTGATCCTCGGCGACGTCACCTTAAGGCCAGCTTTCTTTAACTTCTGTTCTTCTTTACTGTTCATGATCTCAATGTTACTCGACTTAGGTTAGCTAACGCTTAGCCTAACTGAGCTAAGCCCATTTCGTCACGAATTTGAGCACACCATTGACGCACACGTTGTTCAGTTAACTCAGGCTGACGGTCTTCATCAATACCTAAGCCAACAAAATGGTTATCGTCGACTAATGCACGTGATGCTTCAAATTCATAACCCTCTGTTGGCCAGTGGCCGATAATAATTGCGCCACGAGCTTCCACGATATCACGAATAGTTCCCATCGCATCTAAAAAGTACTCGGCGTAGTCTTCTTGATCACCACAACCGAAAATTGCGACAAGCTTATTGGTGAAATCAATTTCTTCTAGCTCAGGGAAAAAGTCATCCCAATCACATTGAGCTTCTCCGTAATACCACGTTGGAATACCCAACATGAGCAAATCATAGGATGCTATATCTTCCTTGCTTGACTTCGCAATGTCAAAAACGTCGATCAGATGCTTACCCAATTCCTGTTGGATCATTTTAGCGATTGTTTCAGTATTGCCTGTGTCGCTTCCGAAAAATATACCTACACTTGCCATAAATTCGTACTACCTGCTGCAGAAATGATTAAAGACCAGCTTCCCAGAATGCTTGAATAATGCCTTTAGCAATAAAACCAGCACATCCTAAAAATAAAACGAGCCATACAAACCAACGACCAAATGGTGGAACATTACCCTTCTTGAGAACATCTTGAATTGCCAAACCTATCAGTACGAATAATAGTGCAATGGCGAAGTTTGTACCTAAAGTTTCAATTAATTCATAATGTTCAGACAGCATAAGGGTACCACCTAAATATTGGTCGGACAGATGAACCTGAAAAGAGGCGTCAGTATAGCATGAACGCCCATTAGGTGCGAGAATGATTCTCAATAAATTGCCGCGCCAGCCGATTGAATATATGCGGTTTTTCTGCATGGAGCCAATGGCCAGCACCTTCAATTATCTTGACATCGACCTGGCTAAATCGAGCTGTGACTGCCGCTGTATGTTCCGCCGTTAAATAGTTGGAATTACCGCCTTTAATCAATAGGACAGGTCCATCGTAGTGACCATCACTAATACTACCCGTAATAACCGGGTAACATTGATTCAAGGCGGCAAGATTCATGCGCCAATAAAAGCCTGAATCACCGCGCCTAAGGTTTTTTAGTAAAAATTGGCGGACGCCAACTTCGTCTATATACTGAGCTAAATGTTTATCAGCTTCTTGGCGGCTAGTAATTCGGTCTATCGGAACAGAGGTGAGGGCGTCGAGGATATGGCGATGTCGTGGATCGTAGGCAACTGGAGCAATATCTGCACCGATCAAGCTCAGCACCCGGTCGGGGTAGGAGAGTGCGAACTCCATGGCTAACTTGCCGCCCATCGAGTGACCGACAATATGCACGGCGGGAATCGCTAGGGCATCCAAAGTGGCTGCTACATCGTCAGCCATATCGGCATAACTCATGCTGTCACTATGGAACGAATCGCCGTGGTTGCGGACATCAATAAGGATCACTTGATGGTCAGCACTAAGGTCGCGGCCAAGGCTTTTTAAATTATCTAAATCGCCAAATAAACCGTGTATTAATAGAACGGGCTCGCCGCTTCCGATGACTTCGTAGTTTAAAATCTGTGCTGTACTCATATTGATTTCCTGTACCCTAGCTTATGCTTGGGTATAATAGCCTGCATTGATATCGTCTTAAAGCGACATGAGTCGAACATAAACTGAATGAGAAGTGATGGGCAATGACCAAACACATTGAGATTGATGAGGAATTGTACCGCTATATCGCCAGTCATACGCAACGTATTGGTGAAAGTGCGTCGTCGATTTTGCGGCGCCTATTAGGACTGCAACCGTTGTCAACAGACGCTGGGGCTGTGGTAGATAACAAGATTACTACCGTAGTAGAGCCGATGGGAACGACCCTATTCGATGTGCTCTCAACAACTGAGTTAACTCAACAAAAGAGTGCAGTGGCGCGGTTTTTATCAATATTGAGCCTCTTATATCGATGTCATAGTGAGCAATTCGATGTGGTCTTGCAAATAACAGGACGTGACCGTCAGTATTTTGGTACTTCGGAATCTGCACTCGAGGCCAGTGGTTCGAGTACGAATCCGAAGCAGATTCCAGATTCACCTTATTATGTGGTGACCAATAACAATACGACCCGGAAAAAATCGATGCTAGCGCAAGTGGCAATTGAACTTGGGTATACCGAAGAGCAAGCGGAACAAATAAAGGATTTATTATAATGGCATTGCATCCACGCGCAGGACAGCCAGCAATGGCTGAGGATTTAACAAATATAGCTCAGCTTGTTAGTGCTTATTTTGTCAATGAAGTCGACCCCCGTAACCCAGCTCAGCAGGTGAAGTTTGGTACCTCAGGGCATCGTGGGTGTGCGTTTGATAGTTCGTTTAATGAAGCACATATCTTAGCGATTTGCCAAGCGTTAGTCGCTTATCGTGAAGAACAAGGTATTACAGGTCCGCTGTTACTGGGGCGCGATACGCATGCACTCTCAGAAGCTGCCTACATGACGGCTCTAGAAGTGTTTATTGGCAATGGTATTGAAGTGCATATTCAAACTGACGATGGTTACACTCCAACACCGGTCTTGAGTCATGCTATTTTGCGCTACAATCGCGGCCGTACATCAGGATTATGTGATGGTGTGGTTATTACTCCATCGCACAACCCACCTACCGATGGCGGTTTCAAGTACAACCCGCCACATGGTGGGCCAGCAGATACAGATGCCACAAAAGTCATTGAGAAATATGCGAATGCATTGTTGTCGTCAGATTTACTTGGCGTTCAGGCGGTTTCATATGCTGAGGCTCGCTCTAGTTCATTATTAAAGCAAGTTGATTGGCAACAAAATTACATTGAAGCCCTCGCCGACGTCATTGATATGGATGCCATAGCCAAGGCGCAGCTGAAGATCGGTGTTGATGCTATGGGGGGCGCTGGTGCCAGCTATTGGGCGCAAATTGCCAAACACTATGGACTTTCAATTGATGTGCATAATGAGCATGTAGATGCAACCTTCCGTTTTATGTGTTTGGATAAAGATGGCAAAATTCGGATGGATTGTTCATCACCTTATGCAATGGCAAGCTTAGTCAACTTGAGCGATCAATACGATATTGCCTTTGGTAATGATCCAGACTATGACCGACATGGAATAGTGACACCCTCTCATGGCTTGCTAAATCCGAACCACTACCTTGCAGTAGCTATTGATTATCTCTGCCAACATCGTCAATGGCCTCAGTCATTAGCAATTGGTAAAACACTCGTTTCTAGTGCGATGATTGACCGCGTCGTTGCCAAACATCAGCGGCAGCTTCGCGAAATGCCTGTTGGTTTTAAATGGTTTGCGCAAGAGTTGCATGCGGGCACAACGGCATTTGGCGGTGAGGAAAGTGCAGGCGCAAGTTTCCTCGATCGACAAGGACTGGCGTGGTCAACAGATAAAGATGGTATTATTTTAGCCTTGCTGGCAGCCGAAATATGTGCGGTGACGGGTAAAAATCCGGGCCAATACTATGATGACCTCTGTGCCCAGCATGGTACTTCGTATTATCACCGTATTGATGTCGCATCATCTGCTGAACAAAATGCCGCTTTCCAGAATATTCGTGCCTACAAATTAAAATTAGAAACCTTAGCTGGAGATGCCGTCACCGGTGTAATGACTAAGGCTCCAGCAAATGGCGCGTTAATTGGCGGAATAAAAGTAACGACTGCTAATGGTTGGTTCGCGGCGCGACCATCGGGAACAGAGCCTGTTTATAAAATATACTGCGAGAGCTTGGTGAGTGCTGAGCACTTGGAGCTGTTGGCTGCAGAAGCGCAACAGCTCGTCACGAGCTGGCTGCAGGGTTAACTTGAAGCAGCCGGAGGAGTGGGATCGTCACCCGTAGACGATTCCGCTGTGCTTACTGGCGGTAAGGTGCCTTGTTCTTGAGCCAGTGTAGTCAGTAATTCTTCAGATGTTGGTGTTGGTGTTAACAACGCATAGGCAGTTTGTGGTTGCTCGATTGGTTTTGCTCGTTTAGCGACACGGTACAAGGAGTAGCCACAGACGATGCTAGTGAGCACAGTGATGAGTAAAAAGAAATAATTGACTGCTCCGAATTCCATTAAGGCAGCTACGGAAGGTGCGCCAAAAATAGCTCCCAACCCACCGACTTTTAAGATCGCGCCGGTCGCACCAACCATTTGGTCTTTTTCTAAAAAGTCATTGGTGTGTGCCATACCTAATGAATACATTGGCAAAGCACTAGCACCCAATAAACCCACGCAGATATAGATTAACCATGCTATCGATGAGTCAAGTTGTGATAGCACAAGAGCAATCACCGCCGCACTCCCAGCACAACCGGCTAAGACATAGCGCCGATCAACACGATCAGACAACATACCTATAGGTGCTTGGGCGAGCATACCACCTAAAATAAACGAAGCCATAAATAAGGATACTTGGCTGACATTTAACCCTATGTAAGTCGCATACATGGGGCCGATCCCGTAAAACATGGAATAACACGCCTGCATGATAAATGCGTTGACCATACCTAGTGGGACTATTTTCAGCAAACTGCTGATAGGTACTTTACGTGGGGTAGTGGTGGTGGGTTCTACAGTGACACTGATGAGAATAGGGATCAGCGCGAGGTTCATCAATAGTGCCACAATGGCAAAGGCAGCAAACTCAGCAGGGTCAGTTAATCCTAAAATTAACTGACCAGCTACTAATCCGCCATAAATCAGGACTAAATAAATAGATAACAGCGTACCACGATTTTTGTTATCTGCCATGGTGTTGAGCCAGCTTTCGACGATGACGTAAATAGCTGAGATGGCGAACCCAGTTAGAAAGCGCATTACAAACCAAACAATGGGCTCGATCCAAATCGCTTGAACTAATATGGAGGCGGCAGCTAGGCCAGTTAGCCCACCGAATGCTCGGATATAGCCCACACGACGAATATCCTTAGGAGCGCGAGTGGTACCAAACAAGTAGCCGATAAAGTAGGCTGACATGATGATACCCGTGGTCAATGTGCCGAAGTTTTCAATGGTTGCTCGTAAACTCAGCAAGGTGCTGGTCATGCCGGTACAGATACCAATCAGGGTAATGCTGGATAGTAGTGAACTTATCGCGCGCAATTGTTGCCGTAGCATGACGTTAGATCCTTGCAAAGATGCGGTGGGTGTCTTGTCTATTCTAACACGTTACGAAAAAATCGAAAACGCCAAGAGGTTATCCACAGCTTGTTACTTGCGAGGAGGCTGTTAGCTGATTATGATGAGCATAAGTCGAGGTACAGGGGTAGCAATGCGAGCTTCCAAGATTATTACTGTTGGTTTATTGATGGTCATTACGACGATCTTAAATTGCACTAAACCAGCGTCTGCAGCGGTTGAAATCCATCAACTTTATCAAGCTCAGGTTGCTGTTGAGAATCAAGCTACAGATGAACGTAACCAAGCACTACGACAAGCACTAGCACAAACCTTATTGAAGGTTTCCGGTGATGATGCCGTACTTGAGCATGAGCAGGTGCAATCGGCACTGCGCAACGTACGTAACTACGTGGTGCAGTTTGGTTATCGGCAGCTGACGGACGAATTAGTTTTGTGGGTGCAATTTGACCAAGCCCAAATTGATCAGATTATCCACGATGCCGGTTCGGGAGTATGGAGTAGTCGCCGCCCAGAATTATTATTCTGGTTGGTAGCAGAAGACGAGCAATTGCGCCGCCATATTCTTGGCAGTGCTGATGGTTCGCCGGTGGTTGAGGCGTTGCGAGAAACTGCTGAACAGCGCGGCCTGCCCATTAAACTGCCACTATTAGACTTGAATGACTCCATGACTATTGGGGTCGTTGATTTATGGGCACGATTTGATGATCGGATTGCTTTTGCCAGTGCCCGTTATGATGCAGATGGTATTGTTGTCGCGCGAATTTATCAAACCGATCCAGCCTATTACGACCAGCCATGGATGCTGGACTGGACCTTGCAACTAGGAAGTGGTTTACGCTGGCGTGGGGAAGTGACAGCCGATACATCAGCTGACCTTGGTCGTTTGTTGATAAATCAAGTCACGCAGCGTATTTCACAACGTTTTCGGATTGGCAGCCAAACAGAGATGGCTGGAACTTGGCGCGTACAGATTCAAAACTTAACGCAAGTTACCGATGTTATTCAGGCCGAACAACTGTTACAAAACATGCCTTCTGTGCACCGCGTTCAACTGGTGAGCTATGGCCAGCAGATTGCAACTTTTGAACTCTTTATTCAAACTGATCCTGCACAAATTATGCAGGCGCTCGATTTGAATCAGCTACTGACTCCGATGAATCCTGAACAACGCTCGGAATTTGAGATGCCAGTATATCGTTGGAGCCAATCGTGAGTGTCGTTGCGCAACTTCCGCTAGCAGTCCAGCTACCTGATGATGAAACCTTTGCCACTTTTGTTGCTGGGCATAATCAAGAACTGGTAGGGGTGTTGCAGAACTTACCCAAAGTCTTGGTGTATTTGTGGGGTGCTGAAGGTGTCGGTAAAACCCATTTATTACATGCTTTGTGTGCCCAAGCAAAATCTGCAGTGATGTATTTACCATTGGCTGAAATGCACCAACAAGTTCAGCCTCAGATCTTACAAGGACTTGATTACTACCCACTCATTTGTCTAGATGACGTGGACGCCATTGCTACGAGCAAAGCGTGGTGTTTTGAGTTATTTGCTTTATTAAACCGCGTGAAAGATGTGGGGACTGGAACCATTGTGGTGACTGCTAAACAAGCTCCCAGCTATTTACCAGCCGCATTGCCTGATGTGCAATCCCGGTTGCAGTGGGGCTTAAGCATGCACGTTCGAGCGTTAACCGATGAACAGAAAGTTAGTGCACTGCAGGTACGAGCTCAGGTATTGGGTTTACGACTAGGTTATGAAGCTGCGCAGTTTATGGTGCAGCGCCTTGGCCGTGATATGCGAACGTTATTGACTTGTCTAGCACGCCTTGATCGAGCTTCGATTGCTGCTCAAAGGCGGCTTACCATCCCGTTTATCAAGGACGTGCTTGACGTTTAAGAGTCAGTACCTTGCTTGTTTTTTAGTCCCAACCCTAAAGCTCGACCTTGGCGGCGGGCAAACCATGTACAGCCAACAAACGCAGCACTGGTTAACAGCAATTCAGCCGCGGCTAAACCGCGCTCGCCCGGGGCGACATATAGTGTCGTCAAGCTGTGCAAAAAATACCACATCAGAATGAAATTTGCCCATGCATAGGTGTAAGGTTTACTCCGCAGTAAACCAGGTAATGGCAGTAATAGCGGAACAACCCACAGCAAAATGCGGAACATCGCACTGAATTCACTGTCAGTTTGCCACAATAATTGCCAAGCGCACATTAATATAAATAGTCCCAAATAACTGACTAATGCTAAGGTGCGTATATTCTTGGTGGTGGTATCCATACTTAAATCAACCCTTGCTCATGTACGTTTTTCAATGCTTTTGCTGCTACAGTTACACGTTTACCGAGTGCCGCAGCAGCCTGAACTTCGTGCTCAGTGAGTTGTTTGCCGCGACCATGTTCAACATGGCTAGCACCATACGGAGAGCCGCCTGCTTGGGTTTGTTGAATCGCCGGTTCGGTATAAGGAATTCCGCACAGTAACATGCCGTGATGAAGCAGTGGTACCCCCATCGACAATAAGGTTGTCTCTTGTCCGCTATGCAAACTACTACCCGAGGTAAATATCCCGGCAGGTTTACCTTGCAGTTCACCACGAAGCCAGCTATCACTGGTTGTTTCCCAAAATTGTTGTAATGCGCTCGCCATATGTCCAAAGCGTACAGGGCTTCCCATGATCAAGCCATCACAGTGGGTCAAATCTTCTTTCGTTATCGCAAGATCTCGTGCACTGGCTGGGCTACCTGGACCAGTAACAGTACGCAATAAAGGTTCTCCGCCCGCGCGGACCACTCCAGTGGCGATGGCATCAGCAAGATTCTGCGTTGCACCATGGCGACTGTAATAGAGAATTAAGATAGTTGGCGTCATGCCGGTAATATCTCTAACACTGACTCGGGTGGACGACCAATGCGAGCTTGTTGGCCAACAACGACGATAGGGCGTTCAATGAGCTTGGGGTGAGTAGCCATTGCTTCATAGAGCTTTTCCTCATCGTGCTCATTAGCCAAACCTAACTCTTGGTAAAGTGCTTCTTTGGAACGGATTAATTCTCGTGCAGATTGAAAATCAAGTTGTTTTACTAGCGATTTTATTTCTGCCACACTAAGGGGAGTTTTGAGATACTCGATAATGGTTGGTTGTAGGCCACGTTGTTCGAGCAATTGAAGCGTTTCGCGGCTTTTTGAGCAACGCGGGTTATGGTAGATAATGACCTGAGTCATGCGAAATTGTCCTCCATTCATTGAATAGCAATAGCTTAAGGGAATCTCTATGTCTTGTCGATTATTGCCTGCCATTGGCTTGGTTGCGGCCATAGCATTAGTAGGTTGTCAACCCGCCCCCGATTTTTATACAGACACTGCTGGCCAATACCGCTGGGAGCAACTTCAAGGGCAGTATGTGGTCGTGAATTATTTTGCCGAATGGTGTGCGCCCTGTTTACGAGAATTGCCCGAACTCAATGAGTTTCACGAACACTACGGTGAACAAGTGCGTTTGTTTGGGGTAAGTTTCGATGGTTTAGATAACGAAGCCTTGGCGCAGCTTCGCACCGAATACAATATCCAATTTCCGTTGATTCAATCGGAGCCAGTTCCTTATCTACCTTTTCCGCAACCGAACGCATTGCCGGCCACTTATATAATTTTGCCGAGTGGCGAAATCACGGGGCCGTTGCTCGGAGAGCAAACTATCGAAAGTTTGGCGGCAGCAACAGGGGTCGGTCACTAAGTCAAACTTTCCAGCAGTTTTTTCTGTGCCATCAATTGTTCAATACGAGCTTGGAGACGACGTTTTTCAAGCTCTAATTGATTGTGACGATGGGCTTTGTGCAAATGGTCAATCGCCTGATCAAAAGCACCATGCAGGGCAGACAACTCTGCCAGTGTTTCGTGCATAGCGCTATTATTGCCATTGAGGCGATATGCTGTGGCAAGTAAATCTAATGCCATCACGTTATTCTCGTTACGCTGCGTATACTCGCGTAATAAGTTAATGGCTAATGGATACTGACGTGCAGCAACTGCAACGTTGGCAAAGTTTAATGTAATCGTTTGCTCATTAGGTTGCCGAATATAAGCTTTCTCCAACATCGTCAAGGCTTCATCATAGCGTTGTTGAGCTAATAAAATGTCACTTTGCACGTCGATAAAAAAGGTGTTCATCGGTGCGCTTTGCAGCAAGGGCGCTAACACCGTTTCTGCTTCCTGTGGCCGGCGTTGGTCAAGCAACCAAATGGCTAATGCGTAGGTCGCGGCAGTACGCTCGTTTACTGTTGCAGCGGTATCTTGTATACGACGCAACTCAGTGTCTGAAAACTGTTTTAAATGCCGCACTTGGGTACGATATTTAGCTAAGTAAAATGGGAGAGAATCGCGTACTTTCGGACGTGGCATTGATTCTGCCCGTGAGCGCATATCAGCTAATCGGTTTTCACTGTAGGGGTGGGTAAGTAGAATTTCTGGTGGTCGTGATGAGTACCGATACTTGTCACTCAAGCGACCAAAAAAATTCGGTGACCCCATAGGGTCAAACCCTGAATTAGCGAGGATACTAAATCCCACTCGGTCAGCCTCTTGCTCAAATTGGCGCGTATAATTGAGCTGCATTTGTTGATTGACGCCAATTGTCCCAGTCATTGCCGCAAACCCTAATTGTGGGTTGATAATAGCAAGAATCATGGAACCTAACATAGCTGCCATCGTCGTCGGTGAAGCGTTCGACATGCGCTCCATATTACGTACGATGTGGCGTTGTGAAACGTGTGCTATCTCATGGGCGATAACGGCCGCTAATTCACTTTCAGTTTGTGCCTCTGCAATTAACCCTGTATGGATACCGATATAGCCGCCAAAAAATGCAAATGCGTTAATGTCTTTTTGATTTATCCAAAAGAAGGTAAATGGAAAACGTACACCATCGGCTTCACGTACCATACGAGAACCGATATCGCGCAAATATTCGTCGAGAACAGGATCGTTAACCATAGGCGCTAAGGCGCGGATTTGTCGCATATACATGTCACCGTATATACGCTCTCGCTCTACGGTCATAATAGCCGCACCAGCTGTGCCAATTTCAGGGATGCGCTCTTGTGCTGCAACGTCATGGGCGCCTAGTGCGATCGTTAAGCCCGCAATAGTTGCTGCAAGAATGTGATTGAACTGCTTCATCAAATATGCCTAATCAATCTGTCATGTCAATTCTAGAAACCAGAAAAGGTTCTAATTTTTTGTATAGACCACTGTATCTCGTTCGCGTTCATCAGTTATGATGGGATATTGAGCGGATGCATGCAACATCGGCGTGAATCATCATATGGAGTGGATTCAATGATTGAGTACATCAAGCAGTGGTATGAACGGCGCTTCTCTGATCCAGATGCTGTGACCTTGGTGCTGCTGCTGGGTATTTCGTTTCTGGTGATTATACTTTTTGGCGACGTGCTAGCACCTATTTTGGTAGCCGTGGTATTTGCTTATTTGTTGGAATGGCCGATTCAATGGGTCGTGCGCTTGGGCGTTCCCCGCATCACGGCTGTTGCGTTAGTTTTTATTAGCTTCCTTGCGTTGATTATTATTTTAGTGGTGTTTCTAGTGCCGGTTATTTGGCAACAATCGATAGCTTTAGTTGCCGAACTACCGCAAATGTTGGCCCAGGTGAAAATATTGCTGGCGCGTTTACCGGAGTTGTTCCCTGAATTTATTAGTGAACGAAATATTACGACCTTTATTGATAATGTAACGAGCAGGGCACTCATGTTTGGTGAACTGTTACTGAGCCAATCACTGAGTCGAATTGTTGGCATGATGCAGCTGATGATTTATTTCATCGTGGTGCCGTTGCTCGTGTTCTTTATGCTGAAAGATAAACGTGAATTACTACGCCACATTAACCGATTATTGCCAACTAATCGTCGGCTGATTGCGCAGGTTAGTGGAGAAATGAATCTTCAAATTATGAATTATATTCGCGGTAAAGCCGTGGAAGTGATCGTTGTAGGGGTGGCAGCCTACATCTGCTTTGCCTTATTTGATTTGCGCTACGCTGCCTTGTTGGCAGTGTTGGTAGGGCTATCGGTTCTGATTCCATACATCGGTGCCGTGGTGGTAACGATTCCTGTTGTCCTTGTTGCGGTATTTCAGTTTGGCTGGACGAGTATGCTGGCGTGGGTAGTGATTAGTTACTTAATCATTCAAGCACTCGATGGCAACTTACTGGTGCCACTGCTATTTTCCGAAGTCGTGAGCTTGAATCCTGTGTATATTATTGCCGCCGTACTATTGTTCGGCGGCCTATGGGGATTTTGGGGTGTCTTTTTTGCTATTCCATTAGCCAGTTTAGTGAAAGCGGTGTTGATGGCGCTGTCCACGCAATCTCCGTCGGTAGTTGAAAGGTCGACTACGAACGAGTAGCAAGATGATCAAGTACCACTTGATGGTGGTCTTTTGTTTTAAATTTATCGAAAACACGGCTAATGGTGCCGTCCTGTTCGATTAGAAAACTGATACGATGAATACCATCATACTCACGACCCATGAACTTTTTCAGGCCCCAAACGCCAAATTGTTCAGCAACGCGATGGTCAGGATCGCTCAGTAAGATAAAATTCAGCTGATCGCGTTCAGTAAATTTTGCTAAGCGTTTCACTTCGTCAGTACTAATACCAACGACTTGCACTTGATGTTGTTGTAATTGGGCGTGATGGTCACGGAGTTGTTGAGCTTGTACGGTACAGCCAGGAGTCATTGCTTTTGGATAAAAGTACACCAACACTCGGCCACGGCTGAGTAAATCGGTGAGTGAAACGGACTGGCCGTGGGCATCGAACAAGGTAAATTGAGGTGCTTTATCGCCTGCTTTTAAAGTATTCATTGTCGCTCCGTACGATTAAGTCATAGTCATTTAATTGACTGACTATGATAAAAGAAGCGTCAACGCGAAGCAAAATTAGCGGAAATCTTGTCATCAAGAGGCGGTGAAAGTACCATGTGTAGCACACTAAATTTGGGGGCAATATGTTAAGAGGTAGTATCGTCGCGCTGGTGACACCATTTACGCAACAAGGCAATGTTGATTTTAATGCGCTTGAGGCGCTCGTGACTTGGCATATCGAGTCAGGAACAGATGCCATTGTTGCGATGGGAACAACAGGTGAATCAGCAACTATGAGCCACGACGAACATATTATGATCGTTGGCGCAGTGGCTGAGATCGCAGCGGGTCGCATTACGGTGCTTGCAGGTAATGGATCTAACGCCACATCCGAGGCCGTTATGTTAACGGAACGGATGAGTCACCTTCCGATCAATGGATTTCTGAACGTCAACCCATACTACAACAAACCCTCATTACGCGGACTCATTGAACATTACCGAGCCTGTGCAGCAGCATCGGATTTACCACAGCTGCTATATAACGTTCCCGGGCGTACCGCCTATGACATGCTCCCTGAACAAGTTGCTGAATTAGCAAAAATTCCAAACATTGTTGGCATTAAAGAAGCAACGGGTGATGTTAGCCGTGTGGCTACGTTGCAAGAGCTCTGTGGTGAGGATTTTATTCTACTGAGTGGTGATGACCTGACTGGCTGTGAATTTATGTTGCAAGGTGGTCATGGTGTGATTAGTGTGACCGCCAATATTATGCCAGCGCAGATGAAAGCGATGGTCGTTGCCGCCACCTCTGGGGACAGCGTATTGGCGACGAGTCTCGATCAGGAAATGCACGCAGTCCATGAAGCGATGTTCGTACAGTCTAACCCAATTCCAGTGAAATGGGCGCTAGCAAAAATGGGGAAACTCGAGCCTTATTATCGCTTACCGATGACCGAGCCGGAACTTCCGCAGCAACAACATATCGAACAAACATTAAAACAAGCAGGATTAATTTAAGCGGAGTTAACATGAAATTGAAAGTATTAGTACTAGCTGGCACGGCAACTATTGTCGCTAGTGCATGTAGTTTTACCCCGCGGGAACAAGCAGAAGGGAAATTTGATTACCTGAATGCGGGCCTACAGGAGAAGGTTGAGCCGGCTCCGAATAAGAAACTACCAACGCCAACAAACCGCTACGCTATCCCAGCAGTGAATCAATCTGGGCCAACTGGAAAAATCGTTCCAGTCTTAGCACCGACATTGGTTTGGCCATTGGCTAACGGCAGTCGTATTGAAGAAAACGAGCCCGCCACACACATCTATTTTGATGAAATTGAAGGTATGAACAATGTTGAACAATATGTTTGGCAGGGGGCATTACAAGCTTTGCGTACGCGTAATGTTGGGATTGTTGAACAACAAGACCGTAAACGCATAGTTACCGATTGGCTAACTGAATCATTTGAACATGGCGAAGATGATGATCTGGTGACTATTCGCCGGCGGGTTGCATTGACGTTTGATACAGCTGACCACGGCCGTACAACGACCATTCATAGTGATATTGTTGAGATTGAGGTCGAAACAGAAAACAACGTTGAAGTTAATCCAACTTATCTCGCATTTCGTAATCGTAATGCCGCTACAGCAGCATTGAATATGGTGGTTAGTGAAATAGCCATTACCCAGATGGCAGGTGTTGCAGCTGTAGGTGATGACGGTGCAGTAGCTGTCGATATGGGCTTTGACGAAGATGGTTATGCGGCAATTGTATTGGGTGCAAGTTTTGGTTTCACGTGGGGGTTAATGCAAGAAGTATTACCAGAACTAGGGTTTGGTATTGACGACTACAACCGTGAACTGGGTCGTTATTACGTCCTTTACGGCGTAAAAAAATCGTTCTGGTTTAGCCGTAACGTCGATGGCAAGTTAGAACTGCCACGAGGTGAATACGAAGTGAAAGTGACAGGTGACCAAAAACGGACAACCATAACCTTGTTCCGCAATGGGCAACCATTGGATGCTGCACAAGTAATGCAAATATTTGCACCATTTGCTGCTGAAATTCGTGCACAAAGTAGCATATAATAGTGCTTCTATATTGCTCACTGTTCGGAGATACCGCTGCTCATGGAAAAACGTACTGAATTATATCGGGGAAAAGCCAAAACTGTTTATACAACAGACAATCCCGAGCGTTTAATTCTTCAGTTTCGCAACGATACATCAGCCTTTGATGGCGAGAAAGTTGAGCAGCTGGATCGCAAAGGGATGGTCAATAATAAGTTTAACAACTTCATTATGGCGAAACTGGAAGCGGCAGGGATCCCAACCCAATTAGATCAGGTCCTCAGCGACACCGAAACATTAGTGAAGCGGCTTGATATGATCCCGGTTGAGTGCGTGATGCGTAATTTTGCTGCTGGTTCATTAGTACGTCGATTAGGCGTCGCTGAAGGCCAGCCGCTCAACCCACCAACATTTGAACAGTTTTTAAAGAATGATGCGTTACATGATCCGATGATCAATGAATCCATCGCTATCAGCTTTGGTTGGGCAACTACTGAGCAGCTCGCAGAAATGAAAAAACTCACGTATCGAGTTAATGACGTGTTAAGTGAATTGTTCGATGCTGCCGGCCTCATGCTGGTAGATTTTAAGCTCGAATTTGGTGTCGATGCCGATGGCAACATCGTTTTAGGCGATGAATTTAGTCCAGATGGTTGTCGTTTGTGGGATAAAGAGACCCGCAAAAAGCTTGATAAAGATCGTTTTCGCCAAGGTCTCGGCGGTGTTGTTGAAGCCTACGAAGAAGTTGCTGCACGACTTGGCGTGCCGCTTTAGTCATCGTCCCGCCAAGGGTCATCATCAGAATCATCGTGAGACTGCCGTTGCTGCTGTTGAGGTAGCGACGGCATTTTCATATTTGCGGTATGCTTCACCAAGAGCAAATTACCGACGATAATCCCAACTGCAAGTAAAATAATCAACCAAACCATGTGTCACTCGCGGTAAGTTCCGGTAGGCAGATAGTGTCAATGTAGCGGTGTTTGATTTCTGTTAGCTGATCTAACACATAGGCCTGCCCTGCAATTGTTTGAGTAGCTAGCAAGTCTTTTAATGTATCAATGTCAATGGCGTTTTGACAGGGCAACGCTAAGGGAGCATAGCTTAAATGCCATGGTTCTGCGGCAACACCTCCTTGATAACGTGCATAGGGGAAAAAGAAGCCATAATCGCGGGCATGTTGTTGTAGCCATTGATGTAATTTATAACACGGACCACCGTCTTCATACTCCGCTGGAACTAACTGCAAACGTCGCTGCCCATCGGCAAATGCGGTCGGATCATATAGATCAAAATCTGTTCCCCAATGATGGCGAGAAGCACCTGGCAGTGCAGACCAAGTAAGAATAGCTTCAACGATTTCACCGACAGCTAATTGTTCAGTGTTAAGTAGGTCTCCGTGAATAGTGTAGAGTGGTGTTTCACCATTAAATTTTTTATTCCAAATCAAACGCTGGCGCGCAAAGCTACGAAAACCAGAGGCAATGGCCATATGAATGCCAACTTGGGCTGCAGCATCTTGCATATATAGATATGCTTCTGCCGCTGTTGGCACAAGGCGAATGGTATCAGCCTCACCGGCAATTAATACCGTATGACTGTTCGTGAGGCCGTAAAGTTGTTCCGTTGTTAACATAGAAGTTTCTCAAGGATCCGGTTATAAGCGTTGGTGAGCGATTCCAAGTCAGCTTCACGTACACATTCATTGACCTTATGAATGGTAGCATTGACCGGCCCTAATTCAATGACTTGTGCCCCCGTTGGGGCAATGAAGCGACCATCAGATGTGCCACCAGAAGTAGATAACTCAGGTGTGATCCCGGTAGTTTCATGCACGGCTGCAATGGCTGCAGCCAATAGCTCACCTGAATCTGTTAAGAAAGGCTCGCCATTCAGTTTCCATTGAATTCTGTAGTCTAGTTGATGTTTGGTTAACACTACTTCAACATGCTGTTTCAAATCGGATGAGGTCAATTCTGAACTAAAGCGGAAATTGAATTGCACGTATAATTCGCCTGGAATGACGTTACTGGCGCCAGTCCCAGCGTGAATGTTGGAGATTTGAAACGTTGTTGGAGGGAATGATTCGTTACCTTGATCCCATTCAGTTCGAACTAACTCAGTCAGGGCGGGCATGCCAAGATGGACTGGATTTGTTGCTAAATGGGGGTAAGCCACGTGCCCTTGAGTACCTAGCACAGTCAGATCGCCGCTTAGGCTGCCGCGGCGGCCGATTTTAATGACATCACCAAAAGCTTCAGTGCTTGATGGTTCACCAACTAAGCACCACGTAATTTTTTCATTACGGGCCTCTAAGGTGTCAATCACCCGTGGCGTGCCGTTAATAAACGGACCTTCTTCATCACTTGTGATCAGAAATGCAATACTACCGCGGTGGTTAGGGTATTGCTTGATAAATCGCTCCGTTGCTACCACCATGGCAGCTAAGCTGCCTTTCATATCAGCCGCCCCGCGGCCGTGCAAATAACCATTGTGACGAACTGCAGCAAAAGGAGGGTATTGCCATGCGTCCTCATTGCCAACTGGGACTACATCAGTATGGCCAGCAAAGCAAAATACCGGCCCTTCAGTACCACGGCGTGCCCATAAATTGGTGGTATCTTCAAACACCATGGTTTCAAGAGTGAATCCTAACTTTGCTAAGCGTTCGCCAATAATGCGTTGGCAACCAGCATCATCAGGAGTAACCGATGGGCGTTGAATGAGCGCAGCAGCTAAAGCAACAGTATCCACTATTTTCCCCTTATCAATTGTTGCCATGTTTCAGCTTGAAATCCCGTCGTATACTGACCATTGACATCAAGCAAAGGGCGTTTCATCAGTGTGGGATGTTGTTGCAGTAGGGCGACGACTTTTGCTGTTGATGATAAATCTTGTTGATCGGCATTTAGTGCGCGCCACGCAGTACTGCGTTTATTGAGTAGTGCATCAACGCCTAATGCCGCAAGCCAAGTTTCGATGGTAGAACTGGTAACGGGGTCGGCACGGACGTCATGAAAATGGTAATCGATAGCTTGTTGTTCAAGCCATTTTCGAGCTTTGCGTACGGTATCGCAATTAGGGATACCGTAAACGATTATCGTCATAGTGTATACTTCTCTTGGTTGTCCAACTGGTAATGGTCATTGTGTCAAAGCTATTAGGAATTCTCCACAATTTATGTGGATAACTCTGTTAGTTAGCTGCCGTGAAGTGCGTAACTATTTGAAAGTAAAGTAAATATCATCTTGAGCGTTTAACGTACAGTTGAACAAATAGAGCGCATGTTGATGTCATAATAGATACTTAGTTCGTCACGATTAAGGTTTCAGTGAATGAGTTTATTGAAAACATTTAAATTAGGTCACGAGTACGCCAAAATCTGGCCACGTCATGCAGTAGTAGCAGCGATGACCGAAAGTCGCGTTGTGCCAGCGGTGCAATTTGCCGCAAAATGGATACCAGCGATAGCGGCGATTAATTTTATCGTGCAGTGGGAGTGGCTAGGTACTCATGCGTTAGCGCAAATCGTTGTGACGACATTATTTCTGTTGTCACTTCCGCTGCAAGGCTGGTATTGGCTTGGTCAACGCGCACAGACTCCGTTAGACCCACGGCTCCAACACTGGTATCTCGACTTGGCCGTAAAACTATCGGTACAACCGAACCCTAAGCCAACTTATTTGATGTTGGCTCGGTTACTAAGAAAGGCGTTACAAGAGTTACCGCCCGATCAACATTGAACGGGCGGTGGACTGCAGTTAGCAAAACCCGCGTAAACCCTCGCCCAATCGGGCGGGGATATAAGCGGGAAACGCGAAGCGTTTCTAGTCAGGTGTGGCCTGACTTTGTACATATTCTTTCAGCGTTTCAATCGTTGCACCACCTGCGCTACAGGCAAA
>JAJUHK010000012.1 GCA_029279945.1 Pseudidiomarina indica
GATCCATTCCGAACTCAGTAGTGAAACGCTTCAGCGCCGATGGTAGTGTGGGGCCTCCCCATGTGAGAGTAGGACACTGCCAGGCTTCAAATCGAGAACCCCGAGCTTACGCTCGGGGTTTTTTTATGCCTATACATACCCACTATAAGTACTTCGAATAGCCATTTCTCTTGTTTTTTTTGATGATTACTCTAAAGTGCGTAAATGATATGTTAAAAAAGTAATAAAAATAATATTTATATGCACAAGGAGAGAGTCTCATGAAAGTATCCAGATTACGGATCGCAATTTTAACAGCTTTGACTCCAACGCTATTAACTGTCGCGCCGGTGGCTGCGCAAACTCAAGACGAGGCCATTATCGAAGCAGAAGAACGTATTCAGGTTGTCGGTTCTCGGCTATCTTATCGCACTGCAACCGATGGTTCTGCGCCAGTTGATATTATTTCAGCTGAAGATCTAGCTGCTAGTGGTATTACGGAAACAGCACGTGCACTGCAATATGCTGTGCCCAGCTTTAACTTCCCTACGTCTTCAGTGACGGATGGTTCGGATGCAGTGCGTCCTGCGTCACTACGTGGTTTATCCCCCGACCATACGCTGGTATTGATTAATGGTAAACGCCGCCATAGCAGTGCCTTAGTGCACTTAAATGGCACTACCGGGCGTGGCAGTTCAAACGTTGACTTAAACGCCATTCCGATTTCCGCAATAAAGCGGATCGAAGTGTTACGCGATGGTGCAGCAGCATTGTACGGATCTGATGCTATTGCTGGTGTTATTAATATTGTCTTAAAAGACCAAGATGAAGGTGGCAGCATCAGTGTCAATGGTGGCCAAACCTTTGAAGGGGATGGTGAGCAGTATAAAGTTCATGGTAACGTTGGGCTACCTGTTGGCCAAGCGGGCTCGCTAACCTTGGCTGCGGAATTTCATCATAAAAATAAAACTAACCGAGCAGGCTTAGATCCGCGACAACAATATCCACTGGTCGATGGTGAACCAGATCCACGTGAAGCAACCTTTGATCGGTTGAATCATCATGCTGGTGATGCGTCGTTTGAAAATACTGCGCTGTTCGCTAATTTAAAAGTGCCGTTATCTGGTGAAAGCATGTTATATGGTTTTGCTGGTTATAGTGACCGGACCTCACAATCTGGTGCTTTCTATCGTCGTGCACTTGATGAGCGTAACCTCATTGAAGTGTACCCTGATGGCTATTTACCACTATTAACCCCAGAAACTAAGGACAGCAGTTTAGTCGGCGGCTATCAGTTTAAATTGGGCGACTGGGACGTTGACGTCAGTGCCGGAATGGGGCGTAGTGAGTTCCAGTATCGCCTGGAAAATTCATTAAACGCTTCACTTGGACCGAACACCCCAACGGAGTTTGATGCCGGTACCTTGGTGCTCGATGAAGTTAACGCATCGATTGATTTTCAGCGATTTATTCCGTTTGCGAATAACTCTGATTTGTCTATCGCGTTGGGGTTAAGTTACCGCGAAAATAGCTATCAAATCAAAGCAGGTGACGAAGCTTCGTACGTGAATGGTGGCTACGATAATCGTCCAGCAGGAAGCCAGGGTTTTACCGGATTTATGCCGGAATCTGAAGTAGATGAATCGCGGGACAATATTGGCGCTTATATTGAGTTTGAAAATATGCTCACCGACAACTTTCAATGGGGAGCTGCCATTCGTTTTGAAGATTACTCAGATTTTGGCAGCAATACCAGTTGGAAACTATCGGGACGCTATGACTTCACCGATAATTTTGCCCTCAGAGCAACGGCGAATACCGGTTTTCGTGCACCCAGCGTGCAACAAATTTACTTCACCAACATTTCTACCTTATTCGTGAACCGTGATGGCCAATTAGTACCCGAGCAATCGGGAACCTTTAATAACATCAGTCCAGTTGCCCAAGCATTGCAAATTGGCGCATTGCAACCTGAAGAGTCGCAAAGCTTAAGCATGGGTTTGGTATGGAATGGTGATAATGATTTGACGTTAACTGTTGACGCTTTCCGTATCGCGATTGATGATCGGATTATTCTATCAAGCTCCCTCATTCCAACTGATTCGCCTGCAGTTGCTGATGCACTAGCTGCAGCTGGAGCAGATAATGCGCGCTTTTTTATCAACGCAGTCGACACCACAACAACTGGGGTTGATGTGGTGTTAACTAAAGATTTCACGCTGGATCGAAGCGATTTACGGCTACAAATGGCATATGGGTACAATAAGACGAAAATCGATGATGTACATTTGCCTGCGATCCTTGATGGGTTGGAAGCAAAGTTGTTTGATAACGTTGAACGTACCCGTATGACTCGCTCTGTGCCACGCCACAGTGGGTCAGTAGCCCTTTCCCACCGTTTTCAAGATGTTGAAACGCGGCTAGCATTTAATTACTTCGGTGATTATATGTTGGAGAACAATGCTGGTTTACAAACCACCTTTGGCGGCAAATGGATCACTGATCTTTCTGTGCGTTATCACCTAACTGATCACATGAATGTGAGCGTCGGTGCACAGAACTTATTTGATGTGTATCCTGATAAGCAAGATCCATCAAACCAGTTTAACGGAATCTTTTTGTATCCTAACACCAATGCTCCATTTGGCTTTAACGGTGGTTATTATTACGCTGAGTTTTCCTATACTTTTTAGCCGCGTTCCGTCTACGGACGTTGGTCTAGAGCACTAATATATTGCAAAAGCCACCACCTCATTAGGGCAGTGGCTTTTTTTATGCGCTCCTAAGCCGCTAAAACCCACGCTTTTATAAACTGGCATGGATCTTGCTTAAACCATAGTGAAGTTAGCAACGACTACAGTCAGGTATTTTAAATGAATGAATGGATGGGGACAGCACTATGAAACATAATCATTCGTACGTGTGGATTATCACGGGCGTGATTTTGATGGTTTTTTTTCACGAAGAGATATTTAGTTTAATAGGTAGCATTATTGGCTTTATTATCGGTATTGGGATCACCGGTTTGTTAGTGCTCGGCTTAGCATTTGGGGCCTTTGCCTTGGCATTATTTATTGGTTGTAGTGTTGGTGTGGCACTGATTATTGCAGCGGTTGCTTTAGTGTTCAGTTTATTTGGCTGGTTGCTGCCGTATTTACTGATTGGTTTTGTAGTTTATTTGCTAGTTCGAAAAAAAACGAATACTGTGTAGGGGGTTTCATTAACGCTCTGGAGTAAGTTATGAAAATCTGGAAATATCTCGCACTTCTCGGTTTTATCGTTCCCGCACAACTGCTAGCTGCACAAGTAGAAATTCACAATCCTTGGCTGAAGGAAACTATTCCTGGGAGTGAAAACGGTGCCGCTTATTTAACGATTACTAACGTTGGCCTTGAACCTGTTGCTATCGTCGGAGCATCGACGCATGCGGCTAGATTGACTGAAATCCATCAGCATCGGATGGCCGATGGCATGATGGTGATGGAACGATTACCACAACTCACACTTCAAGCAGATGAAACAGTAGTGTTCCAGCCTGGCGGTTACCACTTAATGTTGTTCGGTATTAATCGGCCGTTTAAACCAGGCGATACCGTGGAATTTATATTACAGTTTAATGATGGAAATGAGGTACCATTTACTGCTGAAGTACGTTCAATCCACGAGTAAAGGATAACATCATGAAAAAGCAAGCCATTGCCATCTGTGTACCAGCGCTGATACTTTCGGGTGCGGCTCAGGCCGATACAGTCGTAGGGTTATACGCCGGGGCACAGGTGTGGGATACCAGTAACAGTGGGCAGTTTGGTACAGGTAACGGCAACCAAAGCTTCGCATTTACCGACGAAAAGCAAACGAGTTTTTATATTGCAGTTGAGCATCCAATTCCATTTTTGCCGAATATTAAAATTCGCGAGAACGAATTGGTTAGTTACGGAGCTACCACGTTAACCCAGGACTTCAATTTTAATGGCCAGGTGTATAGTGCTAATAGCAGCATTACGAGCTATGTAGATTTAAGCCATACTGACTTCACCTTGTATTATGAGCTGTTTGATAACGATTTAATTGCGTTTGATCTTGGTATGACGGGGAAAAAAGTTGATGGCTGGTTGGCTATTCGAGAAGGGATTAACGAAAATGGGATCCGCAGTGATGGCTGGATCCCAACGGGTTATGCTCATCTAAGATTGGGGATACCAGGCACTTATTTAACCTTTTACGGCATAGCCAACGCAATTAGTGTCGACGATAGTTCAGTCCATGATTTTGAGGTTGGTGCCGAATACCGTTTGGTTGACAGTATTGCTTTAGATCTTAATCTGCAGATTGGTTATCGTGATATCAAGATCGAACTTGATGACTTAGATGGCGTTTATTCTGATCTCAAATTCAAAGGGCCGTATTTAGGGTTAGAAGTCCATTTCTAATTGGTTCAATTATCCTTAATAGTAAGGCTTAACTGTGGCGGCTGTCATGCGATAGCCGACCACGGCAATATCCCCTTCTACCCGCTGTACTTCAATCGTTCCTTCTACCCAGACTGCATCAAAGGTATCTTCGTATCGTACCCCGGTGGGGAAATCCACCAAAATTATTTGGTTGGGTGGGGGCGGTGGTACGTGGATACACGCACCAAAATACGGCACTAGCAAGAACTGCGTAACCTTATCGGCATCCCCTTCTAGCTGAACGACATACCCGGGGATACGAATTTTTTTACCATTTAGGCTGGGCACCATAGGTGCGTCCAACTCTGGTTGAATGGCCAGCTCAGGGTTAGCATCGTAAAACGCTTGGCTTTTAACTGGGGGCGGCTTATAGCCCTCAGGCACCAATTCTTTCCAATGGGTCGTTTGATACTCACTGGCGTTGGCAGCCAAAGGTGTTAGCGCTAGAACTACTGCGGTAATGAGAGTGATCATATACTTCATAGGCGAATTGTTAATCCATCTGCTAATGCGTTGCGATAAGCCCGCCACGCTGGAATTAAACTCAAACTAATCGCGGCAATAACAATCGCGACTGCTAACGTAAGCTCACTTGAGGTCAGTGCTGTTGCTCGTAATAACATACCCGTGTGTTCTAATAAGAACGTTGAACCAAAGTGAAGGATAAAAAATAGCAAGCCAATACCTAACCCAACACCAACGCTAGCAAGAATAACAGCCTCGCTGACTAACAAGCCAAAAATAGTGAGGGGGCCGGCACCAATGGCGCGCAACACAGCCATTTCTCGGCGCCGTTCGCGTAAACTCGCTAAGAGAGAGGTCAGCATGCCAAGCAAACCTGTTGCAACCACCAAGATGGATACTGCAAAGAGTGCTTTTTCAAACAAGTTCAAGGTTCGCCACAGTTCGGTTAACGCTAAACCGGGCATAATGGCTGTTAATGGCTCACCAGTGTAGTTATTAATTTGACGTTGGAGGCGTAATGCCAGCGGTTTGTTCGTTAAACCAATGAGTACAGCACTCAGCGAATAGACCGGCGGCTCATGATGGTGCGCATGATCATCTTCGGCGTGTTCGCTTGCCGTGTATTCGCCATGAACTAAGCCGAGGCCTGCCAAAGGAATGTAGATAGCTTGGTCAGTGGGGGTCGCTGTAGCCGCTAGAATACCACGAATGACGAAGGCATGCGCATCATGGTCGCTAAAGCTAATACCACCAGCGCCATGGGAGATGGTGAGCAACTCGCCCACCTTAAGTTGCATTCGCTGTGCTACTTCGGCGCCGACTACTGCGCCAATATGATCTTGCTCGTCAAACCATGCCCCATGCGTTAATTGCAAAGGTTGCTGATTGGCATAGCGAAAATGCGTAAAGTAAGCAGGTGTCGTTGCTACAACTGGATAGCCGGCATAACTATCGCCTAAGGCAAGAGGGATATGCCACGCTATCCCAGGTAGACGTTGTAAATACTCATAGCTATCCCAACTGATCGCATTGGTCATAGCACCAATGTGGAATACACTGCTTAACAGTAACTGGGTCGACCCTGTTCGTGGGCCTACAATCAGGTCAGTACCAGAAATTGTGTTGGCAAAGTTTTCTTGGGTTTGCACCCGCACTCGTTCCACTCCAAGCAACAACAATGTACTAACAGCGATGGCTATAATAGTTAACCAAGCAGTTGCTTTTCGGTTCATTAAGCTGGCAAGAGCAAGACGGATCATTATCGTCCTCCTGCCGCTTGATTGATTTCATTGAGTTCGATGGCTCGTTGGAAATGATGTGCCAAGCTGCCGTCATGGGTGACAAATAATAACGTGGTGTGGTGTACTTCACAGGCGTTAAATAGCACCTCGATAAAATTGTCACGATGATCGATATCTAAGGCAGAAGTTGGTTCATCAGCAATAATCAGTGCGGGTCGACCAAATAAAGCCCGCGCGGCAGCAACACGCTGTTGTTGTCCCACACTTAGTTGATGGGCCGGGCGCTTGCTGTCTTGTTCAGCTAAGCCTAGTTGGGTCAACAGGTGTTCGGCGAGTTCATGATAGGAGCCAGCTTCGCCCTTAAGCCGTGCAACCCGTGCTGGGGCAAACCTTGCAGCTAACACAACATTTTCAACGGCAGATAAATATGGAAGTAGGTTAAACTGCTGAAAAATGTAGCCGATTTCATTGGCTCGTAGGCGGTCACGTTGGCGTTGGGATAATTGCGCAAGATCATGACCTAAAACGTGCACTTGATTGGGGCGAGCTTGATGCACACCGGCAATCAGACTAAGCAGGGTAGACTTCCCGGAACCGCTAGCACCGCGTAATAAAACGCGCTCACCTTGTTGGATTTGCAGGTGGGGAATGTGCAACAGGGGGAAGCTGGCACCTGGCCATTGAAACTCGAGTTGATTGAGTTCGACGCAGGTGCTCTGACTCATTTTATTTCTGCTTAGCGCGCTCAAAAGACGAGACAATTTCTTCTTTGGCGGCGTTGATATCACCCCACCCATCAACTTTGACCCATTTGCCTTTTTCGAGCTCTTTGTAACGCTCAAAGAAATGTGTGATTTGCGCTTTTAGCAACTCTGGGAGGTCACCCACATCTTTAATATGATCGTACTCTTTAGTGAGCTTGCTGACTGGTACAGCAACAACTTTCGCATCTTGACCAGACTCATCAGTCATGTGCAATACACCAACTGGACGACACTTAATGACTGAGCCGGCTTGCAGTGGATAAGGTGTTGGTACTAAGACGTCAACTGGATCGCCATCAAGCGACAACGTCTCATTGATAAAGCCATAGTTACACGGATAGAACATGGGTGTTGCCATAAACCGGTCAACCCATAATGTGCCGGTGTCTTTATCCACTTCGTATTTGATGGGATCAGCATTAGCAGGGATTTCAATGATTACATTGACTTCTTCTGGCAGGTTTTTACCTGCACTTACGTGACTTAAGCTCATGTGCCTTCCTGTTATTAAAAACGATATAAAATAATGGGGTCGTATTATACGGGCTTGCTATCTAATTGCGAACCCTCTTCGTAGCGAAGGTAACGTAAACATGTTTCAACTTCGTTCTTAGCACCTAAAATAACCCCGACACGCTGATGAATATGGGTAGGAACAATATCCAAAATGCGTTCTTCGCCACTATGAGCAGCACCGCCAGCTTGTTCAATCAACCAAGCCATCGGGTTCCCTTCGTAGAGTAAACGTAGTTTGTAGGGTTTATCCATCGAGCGGGCATCCCACGGATAGGCAAATAGGCCGCCACGGCACAAAATGCGGTGAACATCGGCGACCATAGCGGCAACCCAGCGCATATTGAAGTTTTTGGCTCGCGGGCCACTGGTTCCGGCAAGCAAATCATCTACGTAGTTTTGCATACCCTCTTGCCAGTGGCGGAAGTTTGACATATTGATAGCGAACTCTGAGGTTTCTGGTGCAATCGTTAGGTTTTGCTTGGTGACCAAAAACTCACCCACGGTTTGATCTAATGTGAGTACTCGCACACCTTTGCCCGTAGTGAATACCATCATCGTAGATGGCCCATAAAGGATATAGCCTGCGGCGATTTGATTACGGCCTGGCTGTAAAAACATGCTGGCATCGCGAGGGCCATCTTTCGGAACCGGAAGAATCGAGAAAATGGTTCCAACCATACTGTTGATATCAATGTTCGAGCTACCATCGAGAGGATCGAAGGCAACTAAATACTCTCCATCCTCGTGGCCGAGGACGATACCCTCTTCTTCTTCGGAGGCAATGGCTTGAACATGACGGCATTCAAGCAAAATTTCTTTAATGAGTTGGTTCGATAAAATGTCGAGTTTCTTTTGGGTTTCCCCTTGAATATTCTCAGACAATGTTGAGCCCAGTACCCCTGCAAGTTCACCCTGCCCGACGCGAAACGATATTTCTTTGGCGCAAGTTTGTAATGAATTAATCACTGATATTAGTGCTTCGTCGACCTGTTCTTCACGTAAGGTCGGAGTTAGGCGCTGCATGGAACCCTCTTGATTATCCTAGTTGAATGCGTACGGTTAATGAATTGTGGTTAAGTTTACCGCAATTTTTTGCAAATTTCCCGTGCAGATTAACCTTGAAATTAAGCACCATGATACACTAACGCAAACAACGGCAGTGAGAGAGATTCATGCATATTCATATTCTTGGGATCTGTGGCACGTTTATGGGTGGCGTGGCAGCGCTAGCCAAGGCGCTTGGGCATCAGGTAACGGGGAGCGATCAGCACGTGTACCCACCAATGAGTGACCAATTGCGTCACCTGGGTATTGAATTAATTGAAGGGTATGATCCCAGCCAATTAACACCCAAGCCTGATTTGGTGATTATTGGAAATGCGTTGAGCCGTGGCAATCCAGCCGTTGAAGCAGTGTTAAATTTACGCATCCCTTATACATCAGGCGCACAGTGGTTACATGATGCATTACTTAAGCATAAATGGGTGCTCGCAGTAGCAGGTACCCATGGGAAAACCACGACCGCTAGCATGTTGGCGTGGTTACTTGAATATGCAGGTCTACAACCCGGTTTTTTAGTGGGTGGTGTGCTAGCTAACTTTCAGCAATCAGCGCGGTTAGGAGCGAGCGACTTTTTTGTCATTGAAGCAGATGAATACGATACTGCGTTCTTTGATAAGCGCTCAAAATTTGTTCATTACTGTCCCAGCACATTGATTTTAAATAACTTAGAATATGATCATGCGGATATATTTCCTGACCTTGCTGCCATTCAACGACAATTTCACCATTTAGTGAGAGTGGTGCCAGGTTATGGCAGGATTTTGTATCCTGCCGCCAGCCAATCGCTGCAAGAAGTTCTCGACGCTGGGGTATGGAGTGAAACAATTGGTATGGGGGCGGAACAAACATGGACAGCCAAGTTACTCGATGATTCGGGTAGTGAATTTGAGGTGTGTTATCAAGGTGAGCCGCAAGGAGTCGTGGTCTGGGAGTTAATGGGGCAGCATAACGTTGATAATGCCCTCATGGCTATTGCTGCGGCACATCATGTGGGTGTTCCTGCTGACGTGAGCTGCCAAGGGCTAATGGCATATAAAAATACCAAGCGCCGGATGGAACTGTTAGCGGTGGCTAACCAAGTCAGCGTTTATGACGACTTTGCTCATCACCCGACCGCAATTCAAACAACACTAGACGGGCTTCGCAAAAAAGTGGGAGCAGCCCGTATAGTCGCTGTTTTAGAACCGCGTTCAAATACAATGAAACTAGGTACTATGGCGGATGCATTAGAAGCATCGTTGGCGCAAGCTGATGAGGTTTTTATGTTGCAACCTGACCATGTACAATGGTCGGTCGCGGAGAAAGTGCCCCGGGCTAAAGTGGGTCAATCGGTCGAGCAGCTATTACAGTCGCTGCTCGACGACATTCGCCCCGGCGATCACGTTGTCATCATGAGTAATGGTGGCTTTGGTGGTATCCATCAGCGCCTGATAACCCAGCTGTCGGCCCTGCAGTTGACGAATTAACAAGGAAATTTCATGAACCAATCGAGTGTCACAGTGGCCATTACTGGCGCTTCAGGAGCACCGTATGCGCTACGCTTGATCGAGTGCTTATTAGCACAACAGCAAGAGCTGCATGTAGTGATGTCCAGCGCCGCACGAGTCGTGTTTGCGACCGAACTTAACTGGCGTTTACCTGCGGCCCCTGCGGCTATGGCAGAGCAATTTCGTGAGCGTTTCCAAGTAACATCTGAGCAATTACAAGTATACGGAAAAGAAGAGTGGTTTTCGCCCATAGCTTCTGGGTCATCCGCGCCTAAACGCATGGTGGTGTGTCCATGTTCAACGGGTACTTTAAGCGCTATCGCAACGGGTAGCAGCGATACCTTAATTGAACGTGCCGCTGATGTGGTTATTAAAGAGCGCGGCCAGCTGATCGTGGTGCCACGCGAGATGCCACTATCAGCTATCCATTTAGAAAACATGTTGAAGTTGGCGCAGCTAGGGGTAACGGTGCTGCCGGCAGCTCCAGGTTTTTATCACCAACCGACTAGCGTGCAAGACTTAATAGATTTTGTGGTAGCACGGATATTAGATCATCTTGGGTTAGACCAAAATATTCAGCCACGCTGGGGTTATGGCGAGGAGCATTAATAGGAATGAAAGCATTATCAATTCGTGGATTAACTAAAACCTATAAAGGTGGTCATGTCGCGTTAAAGGGCATCGATTTAGATGTCGAAGCAGGTGATTTCTTTGCATTACTAGGGCCCAATGGTGCAGGTAAATCAACAACCATTGGCATTATTTCTTCGCTCGTCAATAAGACCAGCGGAACGGTATCGGTATTTGGCTTTGATCTCGATACACAGTTAACTGATTTAAAGCGTCAAATTGGATTAGTCCCGCAGGAATTTAATTTCAATCAGTTTGAAACTGTGCAGCAAATTGTTGTGAATCAGGCAGGCTATTATGGGGTGCCACGTGATGTCGCCAAGCAGCGCGCTGAGAAATACTTGAAACAGCTGAGCTTATGGGACAAACGTAACAGCCCGGCGCGGAATCTATCCGGTGGAATGAAACGTCGTTTGATGATTGCACGGGCATTATTGCATGAACCTAGGTTGTTGATTTTGGACGAACCAACGGCGGGTGTTGATATTGAGCTGCGGCGCAGCATGTGGGATTACCTGGAGGCCATTAATCGCCAGGGCATCACTATTATTTTAACCACTCACTATTTGGAAGAAGCGGAGTCGCTATGCCGTAATGTCGCGATTATAGACCAAGGTACCATTATCGAAAACACGTCGATAAAACGACTGTTGGCGACGTTGAGTCGGGAAACTTTTATCCTTGATTTGGAACCGACCACAGACGCATCGGTTGCCGCTGGTATTCAGCTTGAAGGTTTCCAATGGCGAGTGATAGATGATCACTCAATCGAAATTGATGTCGAAAAGAGCCAAGGGTTGAATCGGGTATTTGAACAACTGAGCGCGCAACAGATTAAAGTATTGTCGATGCGTAACAAAGCAAACCGACTCGAAGAACTCTTTGTTGATTTGGTGGAAAAAGGCCGTCAACCAGCAGCAGTAGTAGGAGTTTAGTATGCAGTCATCCTTAAGTTATATCGCGTTAAAAACAATCTGGATTAAGGAATGCACTCGGTTTTTACGAATTTGGGTGCAAACCTTGGTGCCGCCAGCAATTACCATGACCTTATACTTTGTCATTTTCGGTAGTATTGTTGGCGCTCGTATTGGTGAGATGGGTGGTCGCCCATACATGGAGTTTATTGTTCCTGGTTTAATTATGATGGCGGTTATCACCAACTCGTACTCCAACGTGGCGTCATCATTTTTTAGCGCTAAGTTTCAACGCAATATTGAAGAGATGCTGGTGGCCCCCGTATCTCCAACGGTGATTATTGGTGGTTATGTTGGCGGCGGACTGGCGCGAGCATTATTGGTGGCAGTGATTGTTACCGTGGTATCATTCTTATTTGTGGAACAAGTCTCTATTCATAACGTGTTCGTACTTATTATTACAGTAGTCATGACCTCAACTTTATTTTCGTTGGGCGGCTTGATCAATGCCGTTTATGCAAAATCTTTTGATGATATCTCGATTGTGCCAACCTTCGTATTGACGCCGTTAACCTATTTAGGTGGGGTGTTTTTTAGTATTCAACTGTTGCCGGGTGTTTGGCAAACGATAGCGCAAGCAAACCCTATTTTATATATGGTTAACGCGTTCCGTTTTGGCTTTCTCGGTGTATCGGACGTCAACATTGGCGTGGCATTAGCAGTGCTCATTGGTTTTAACATTGTGCTTTTCATCACTGCGTACACCTTGTTGAAACGTGGTGTAGGTATTCGCTCGTGAAACAGCTCTCTCGCCCTGTTACTACTAATCAACACGGCAACCATGAGGATTTGGTTGCCGTCGTTATGCGGCATTTGCGCACGCCGTTTCGTAAGCCAATTCAGGAGCACAACCGGGAAGCCTTCCTCGAAGTACAAAAGTTGGTGGTGGACTGGCAAGGACCAATTATCTTGGATTCATGCTGTGGCGTGGGTGAAAGTACCGCCGTTTTAGCGGAACAAAACCCTGATGCATTGGTTATTGGAGTCGATAAGTCAGCCCATCGACTGGCGCGTCATGCTCATTATCAGAGCGCTGCTGCTGGGCAGCGCTATTTATTGGTTCGCGCGGATCTTCATGACTTTTGGCGGCTAGCAGTAGCCGCCCATTGGCACCTTGCTGCCCATTATATTCTGTACCCCAACCCATGGCCAAAAGCAG
Organism: Pseudidiomarina indica; assembly: GCA_029279945.1. Lineage (GTDB taxonomy): Bacteria > Pseudomonadota > Gammaproteobacteria > Enterobacterales > Alteromonadaceae > Pseudidiomarina > Pseudidiomarina indica_A. The sequence continues at coordinate 12,729 of JAJUHK010000012.1, forward strand.
CACATTTTGGCCGCCGTTGGCATGGTAGCCCGGTATGGCCTTATGTACTGGGGCTAGGTGGTCAGTTAGTGATGCGCTCAAACTGGGTGACTTATCTCACTGAGGTAGCCAGTAGTTTAGCCTTAGTGAATTGCCAAGCCTCTATCACACCGTTATTAGCGCGGCATGAGCCGATAACGCCGTTTGAGCGCAAATACCAGCGTAGTGGTCAGCAATTGTGGGAATTAACAGCGCAGTTGCCAGAAGATGGTCGCTATTTTTCTGCAATCGAGGCAGAATAAGACATTCCGTTGTTTAGCGAACAAGGACTTTATTTTTTGAGCGACAACAAATTTGCTGAAGTCAGCCAAGAAGCACTGCTGAAGATATTCACTATTCCAGAAGCGCCGGATTCAACCCTTGGCAGAATCGAAAAACATTTGTCGGAAAACCTCATGGATTTTTTAGGGGAACGAATTGTTGCCCGCGAAAAACCACTTCATGAGATTGAGCAAAAATTTAATGCGAGTCAGCTGCCTGAAGAACCACGCTATGTGTCCGATCATACGGAGTTCTTACTGAATAACTTGGTAGCACACTCGGTCAACACTGCTTCGCCAAGATTCATCGGCCATATGACCTCGGCGTTGCCGTATTTCCTACTACCCCTCGCTAAACTCATGGTAGGGTTGAACCAAAACCTCGTTAAAATCGAAACGTCGAAGGCTTTTACACCGCTTGAGCGAAACGTACTGGGCATGTTACACCATTTGGTGTATCAACGTGATGAACAGTTTTATCAGCATTGGATGCATAGTGCCCAACACTCACTTGGTGCCATGTGCTCAGGTGGCACCATTGCTAATTTGACCGCCTTATGGGTGGCGCGTAACCTGCTATTAAAGCCCGATGGTGATTTTGCCGGAATTGCTGCAGAAGGATTGGCTGCGGGGTTAGCTCACTACGGTTACCGTCGTTTAACCGTGATGGTATCTGAGCGCGGACACTATTCTTTAGGTAAGGCTGCCGATGTTCTTGGTATCGGCAGACGGAACTTAATTGCTATTCCAACCGATGAAAACAATCGCATCCGAATTGATGCGCTCCGCCAAACTTGCGCCGAAGTAGCCGCAGATGGTGGCCGCGTATTAGCCATTGTCGGTGTTGCAGGTACGACGGAGACAGGTCACATTGATCCGCTCGATCAATTAGCAGATGTCGCAGAAGAAATTGATGCGTTTTTCCATGTCGATGCCGCTTGGGGTGGAGCAACCTTGTTATCCAAGACCCATCGTCATTTATTGAAAGGCGTGGAGCGTGCTGATAGCGTTACCATCGATGCCCATAAGCAAATGTATGTGCCGATGGGAGCGGGTATGGTGTTATTTAAAGACCCTAGTATGGTACGCGCGATTGAGCATCATGCTGAATACATCATTCGTCATGGCTCAAAGGATCTCGGAGCACACACCCTAGAAGGCTCACGGCCAGGTATGGCAATGTTGATTTATTCAGCATTACATGTAATGGGGCGGCGCGGTTATGAACTACTCATTGATCAAAGCATTGCTAAAGCGAAAGAGTTTGCCAAGTTAATTGAGCAGCAAGATGACTTTGAGGTCATCACAGAGCCTGAACTGTGTATTTTAACGTATCGTTTTATTCCCTCGCGTGTGAAACCCATTTTGCAACAAGCTACGCCTGAGCAAGTCCGGCGTATTATGCCGCATTTAAACGCGTTGACGCGGTTTATTCAGAAGCGGCAACGGGAAACAGGGCATTCATTTGTTTCACGGACCAAACTGACACCAGCCCAATATTTTCGTGAGCCGACCGTTGTGTTCCGTGTGGTTTTAGCGAATCCGCTAACCACGACCGAAATGTTGGAAGAAGTGCTGCAAGAGCAACGTGAAATTGCCGCGCAAGCGATGAGCTTGCGCGGAGCGTTGCATACTGAATTACGAGAACTAGGATTATTGCGTGAGGTGTCTGCGCGCTAGCGCGAAAACTGCAGGTTATCAATAAGGCGCGTGCTGCCTAAAAATGCTGCCACCAACAACACCAATTTTTGATCAGTAGGCTTGGCCGGTGCCAGATCACAAGCGCGGCGCAACTCTAGATAATCGATACGAAAACCATACGCTGTAATCTGCTGACGAGCTTGCGCTAACGCATTTACAACTGTCTCGCCCGCTTTAATCTGCTGTGCAGTATGTTGCAGGACTTGGTACAGTCGTGGCGCTGTAGCGCGCTCTGATGGTGTTAAATAGCCGTTACGAGAACTAAGTGCTAAGCCATCTGCAGCGCGTTCAGTCGGCATACCAATAATATCTACAGGCAGACTCAGATCTTGGGTCATGAGTCGAATGACCTGAAGCTGTTGGTAGTCCTTTTCCCCAAACACAGCGATATTAGGTTGCACCATATTGAATAGTTTTGCGACTATGGTCGCCACACCACGAAAATGACCGGGGCGGCTTGCACCGCACAAGATTTCAGAGATACCGGGGACTTCAATAAACGTCTGTTCGGTGAGACCTCGTGGATAAATATCTGCTACTGACGGGGCAAAAACTGCACTTGCGCCACGTTTGCTGACTGCGACACAGTCAACTGCAAGCGTGCGAGGATAGTTATCGAGGTCCTCGTTTGCACCAAATTGGAGAGGGTTTACAAATATACTCACCACCACCACGTCAGCATGCTGTTTGGCTAAGTCGATGAGTTTGAGGTGCCCCTCATGTAAATTCCCCATAGTGGGAACCAGAGCAACCGATGCTTGCTGCTGTGAACGCCATACTCGAAGTTCGTCAAGGCTTTTTAATAATTGCATCGCAATTACTCAAATGAATGCTCAGGGCCAGGGAAGGTGCCTTCCTTAACCTGTTGAATATAAAGCTCAACAGCTGCTGCAAAATCGCTGGTTTCAGCAAGGAAGTTTTTCACAAACTTCGGCAAGTAGTCACTGTTCAAACCAAACATATCGTGCATGACTAAGATTTGGCCGTCAGTTTTTACGCCTGCACCAATACCAATTACTGGAATTGATAACTTGCTGCTAATAAGCTCACCGAGTTCGGTTGGAACACACTCGAGGACTAACAACTGTGCACCAGCTTGCTGTGCAGCTAACGCTTGACGAACGGTGTTTGCGGCCATTGCTTGGTCGCGCCCTTGTATTTTGTAGCCGCCTAGTAAGTTCACCGATTGTGGCATCAACCCTAGATGTGCACAGACTGGCACACTGCGTTCAACCAGCATACGGATAGTATCAAGGAGCCATTCACCACCTTCTAGCTTGACCATGTTGGCGCCAGCACGCATAAGTTTAGCAGCTTCAAGACAAGCTTGTTCGGGCGTTGCATAGCTCATAAACGGCATATCAGCAATGATAAAAGCCTCTGGAGCACCACGGCGCACTGCTTCAGTATGGTAGGCAATTTGTTCAACAGTCACTGGCAGAGTTGAGGTTTGCCCTTGTACGACGTTCCCTAACGAATCGCCAACCAACATGAAATCGATACCACATTGTGCAAAAAGTTTAGCGAAGGTCGCGTCATACGCGGTTAATGACGCAATTTTCTCGCCCGCTGCTTTCATTTGATTCAGTTTAGAAATAGTCATGCCAGCCATGGCATACTCCTTAATGGCAATCAGATTCAGATGATTGTATCAGGTAATTTTTATGAGATCATGGTCAATCATCGATGCGAGTAGTGCATTGATTGAACGGCCATCAGGTAATATGAGGTGGGGGGCTAGCTCAGCAAGAGGAACAAGAACGAAATCGCGCACGGTGAGGCCTGGATGAGGGATGGTCAATCGAGGCTCCTGAATGACGCGTTGATCATACAACAGAATATCGAGGTCTAATGTACGCGGGCCCCAATGCTGCAATCGTTGCCGCCCATATTGCTGTTCGATGTTTTGCATGGTATCGAGCAATGCTAATGGTGATAGGTCTGTTTCGAACTGTGCGACAGCATTAACATAATCGGGCTGATTTTGTGGGCCCATGGGTTTGCTACGATAAAACGAACTTACGGCCACAGCTCGCAATGCTGGGTGTTCCTGCAACGTCGTAACCGCTTGTTGTAAGGTGGTTAAGGGATCGGATAAGTTCGCGCCAAGGGCAATAAATACCTGAGCCATGGCTATTCCTGGGATAACTTTTTAACACGGCGACGTCGGCCACCTCGACGACCACGCTTTTTAGCACTGTTCGTGGTGGCTGGTAAAATGTTGCCCGGTTTTGGCTCTTCTTGCAGTTGCGTCCAGAAGTGCGCACGCCGCTCCAGCTCACGTTGTTCACTCGGATGCGCCGTCAGTGCACGTAGTAACAAGAAATCATAAGCTGCACGGAACCGGGGATGGGCCAATACACTTTGCACTCGTTTCCCTTTAGCGTGCTCTAAGCGGTGCTGTAATTGCCAGATTTCACGTACTACAACACCAAATCGTCGGGGAATGGCAACGGTTTGAAGTTGTCGCTCGATCACGTCAGCAGCAGCCACATTGAGGGCATCAGACGGTGGTAAACCACCTTCTAACATGATCTGTTCAAACCGTGCCTGGAATGGCCACCAGAGTACTACGGCAAATAGGTATGCTGGAGTAATGTAAAGTTGGTTACGCAGGCGCTCATCGGTATCGCCAAAGGCTTCTCGCAACATACGATAAGGTGTATCGTCTGGTGTTTTAAGGAAACTTTTTAACATAGGGAACAGCTGTTGGAATAAGTGATAATCCATCAGCATGTCGAAGTTAGCTTGCCCCTTACCAGCACAAAAGAGCTTCAAGAATTCATCAAATAGTCGTGGTGGAGGGATATTTTGGAGTAGTGGCGCCAACTCACGAATAGGCTCCGCGACACTATCATCCAAACGCATGTTCAGCTTGGTTGCGAAACGAACCGCACGTAACATGCGAACCGGATCTTCCCGATAACGAGTGATACTGTCACCAATCATACGGATAATGCCCGCTTCGATATCACGCATACCATCGGCAAAGTCGATAATACTGAAATCGGCAATGTTGTAGTACAAGGCGTTGATGGTGAAATCACGCCGCTGCGCATCTTCTTCAAGGGTGCCGTATACATTGTCGCGCAGCAACATACCTTTATCACTTTGTACTGCAAGCGCATTAGTATCGTCATCATCAACTTGAGAATGGTGACCACGGAATGTCGCGACTTCGATAATTTCTTTGCCGAATACGACATGGGCAAGGCGGAAACGACGACCGACAAGGCGACAATTACGGAATAGCTTACGAACCTCTTCAGGAGTTGCATTGGTTGCAATATCAAAGTCTTTCGGGTGTAAACCGAGAATTAAATCGCGCACACAACCACCCACCAAGAATGCTTGGTAACCGGAATTATGTAAACGATACAACACCTTAAGGGCATGTTCTGAAATATCTTTGCGGGATATAGGGTGTTTATCGCGAGGGATAATTTTCGGTTTAGCGAGAATATTCTCAGGGCGCTGAGGCTGCTTTTCTGAGCGTTTAAATGCGCGCTTCGCCAAGGCTTTCATGCGGTTAATAATAGGTGCATCTCCGATCGTTACTGCAATTGGCTATATTGTATCCTGTGGATTCGTTGCATGGAAGTATTTGGCTTGCCATTGTTGCACCGCTTCTTCGATGAGTTGGGTTAGCGACAGTTTGGTAGTGGGGGTTAACCCTAAAAACCGCAATGCAGCGAGCAGCTGGTCCTTCGCATCGGTCACGGTTAATGCTGGCGCATGATTCTGTTTGCTAAGTTTGCGACCATGGGTATCTCGTACGAGCGGGACATGGATAAATTGTGGCGTCTGTTGTGCTAGGCAGCGCCACAGGTTCAATTGCCAGCTGGTCGCGGTCAGTAAGTCCTCACCGCGCACGATATGGGTTATCCCTTGGTCAATATCATCAATCACCACAGTCAGCTGATAGGTAAATAACCCGTCGCGTCGAAATAACACAAAGTCTTCCGCAGCAAAGGCTGGTTCGAGAGTGACAGTTCCCTGCCAACCATCGATAAATTGTAAAATTGGGTCATCGTTACGAAAGCGTATGGCAGCAGGTTCGGTGGTGACTGATTTATTGCGGCAAACACCGGTATAGTAGGGGCCTAGGGATTTAATCTGTTTGCGTGTACACGCGCAACGGTAGGTGAGCTGCTGTGATTCAAGTTGTTGCAGCACCTGCTGGTAGCGTTCTAAGCGTTGGCTTTGGTAAATAATATCACCATCCCAATGTAATTCATGGTGTTTAAGTTGTTCGAGAATGATGAAGTCAGCACCAGCGACGGCGCGGGGGGTATCGATATCTTCAATACGTACTAACCAACGGCCTTGATGTGAACGAGCATCGAGATAACTAGCGAGCGCGGCAATCAGCGAGCCAAAATGTAAGGGCCCCGACGGCGTCGGGGCAAATCGACCACAATAAGGGGATGTCGAGGGCATATTAGGCCCCGGTCAATTGTTTCTCTTTGATTTCAGCAAGGGTCTTACAATCGACGCACATATCAGCAGTTGGTCGAGCTTCTAGTCGACGAATTCCGATCTCAATACCGCATTGTTCACAGTAACCGAAATCATTTGATTCAATTTGCTGGAGTGTCTTCTCAATTTTTTTGATTAACTTGCGTTCACGATCGCGTGTCCGCAGTTCCAAGCTAAACTCTTCTTCTTGTGCTGCTCGGTCAACTGGATCTGGGAAGTTGGCGGCTTCATCTTTCATGTGATGAACGGTGCGATCAACTTCTTCGCGGAGTTGCGCTCGCCACGCTTCAAGAATTTTACGAAAATGCGCACGCTGCGCCTCATTCATGTACTCTTCATCCGGCCCGAGCTCATATGGCTCTAAACCAGCTTGCGCCAGAATGCCATGGGCTTTTTTCGGCTTTCCTTGAGGCATTTTGGATCTCCTGTATGAGACGTTAATGGTAAAAGGTCGGTACATATACCAGAAAGCAAAGCGCTTAGCAATTGATTTTGTATTGAGGACCAGATCCGCTCTTGGTGTTTGCATGCACTACCGGCAGAGGTCTGTTTGGTTCAATTGCTGAGCTACTTAAGTTACAACTTAACGCATAAAATTCAACCCCTGCTGCTGCCGCTAATTCACACTGCTTTGCGTAAGTGTTATCGATATGGTGTGCGGCACTGACATTGTCAATGGCGGTGTGCATCACCACATACATTACGACCGCTCGGTGGTTATCCGTTACCATATCCTGCAGACTCTTAAGATGAGCCACCGCCCGTTTGCTTACTGTATCTGGGAAATAACCATTCAAACCATCTGCAAGGGTTACACTTTTAACTTCAATATACGTATGACGGCCGTCTGCATCGATACCAAACCAGTCGATGCGACGGTTATCGTAGCCGTATTTACGCTCCGCAGTGAGGTGTTCTAGCTGTGACAATTGCGGGATAAGACCTTGTTGCAGCGCTTCGCCAGCGAGTTGATTGGCGCGGTGGGTGTTCACACAAATCAGATGCCCTTGTGCAGTTTCTGCGAGCTCCCAGGTGTAGGCATATTTACGTTTGGGGTTATCGGAATGACTTAACCAGACGCGCATACCAGGCTCTGCACAACCTGTCATTGCGCCGGTGTTGGGGCAATGAACCGTTATAACTTCGCCATTTGCAAACGCCACATCAGCTAAGAACCTTTTGTATCGCTTTATTAACACCGCTGGCGATAAACTCTTGAGAAACTGCATTGTCACCCTCATCTAGCTTCGATAGGATAGAATTATCAATCTCGAAACCATACTGGGAGCGTATTCGCATGTCTAGCACTGTAGCTGTCGTCATTTCTACGAACAAACCAACCTCAACCGCATGGAAAGCAAGCTCTGCTGTCATTTTAGGTGATTCGGGTGCAACCATTTATCTCGGTGAACATGAAGCAGACAATCTTCGTAAGATTCAAAAAGCTGGTCGTCAATTGGATGCGATGGGCGTTGTTGCAGTGTCACTGCAAGGCTCGGAGTGGAACCTCGAACGGCAGTGGGCATTTGCGAAAGGTTATAGCGACACCCTATCAAAAAACCGTATCCAATGGGCAGGCGATGCTGAACAGTTAGACGCATTACAATCGACAGCTGCTTGGGTGCGGCGACTAATTAACTTACCGCCGAATGAAATTTATCCAGAATCGTTAGCACAGCAAATTGCCGAGCGTATCCAAGCAGTAGGTGGTTCTGCAGTTTCTGTCACGACCTTAGTCGGTGACGCGTTACTGGAACATGGCTGGTATGGTATTCATACCGTCGGGCGAGCGAGTAAGCGCCCACCAGTTATGGCCATCATTGATTACAACCCAAGCCAACAAGCGGATGTTCCAGTTGATGCTGTATTAGTCGGCAAAGGCATTACCTTTGATAGTGGCGGCTATAGCATCAAGAGCAGTGAAGGTATGGTTACCATGAAGTGCGATATGGGAGGAGCTGCTACACTAGCCGGTGCTTTGATATATGCGATTCAACAAGGTTTGCAAAAGCGCGTGCAATTAGTGATTTGTAGCGCCGAAAACTTAATCGATGGTAGCGCTTATAAACTGGGCGATATCATCACTTACAAAAATGGCACTACCGTCGAGATCGTCAACACCGATGCGGAAGGGCGTCTCGTGTTAGCTGATGGTTTACTGTACGCGGGTGAAACTAAGGCCCCCTTAGTGATTGACGCTGCAACCTTAACTGGCGCGGCTCAAGTGGCTGTGGGGACAGAATATAATGCCTTATTCAGTGTGGATGATGCATTAGCAGAGCAAACCTTAGCTATCGCTGCACAGCAGCAGGAGTTGTTGTGGCGCTTACCACTGAATACGTGGCACCGAGAGAATTGTCCGTCAGCAGTTGCGGATACAGCGAATAGTCGCCCACAAAAAGGTGGTGGCTCAGGTGGCGCAAGTAATGCTGCCGGCTTTTTATTACGTTTCGCTCCAAACGAAGGAGCTGGCTGGTTGCATTTTGATATTGCTGGCGCCTATCACAATAGTGCTACATCAATGTGGGCGACAGGTGCAACTGCTCTAGGTTTTAGAACAATTGCGACAACGTTATTAAAGTAACCAATGATAACACCACAGGCGCTACCTGTTACCGCGCTGATTCATGATGTATTGCGGTTATTACCTAGTGCACCTGTGGTGTTAGAAGCGCCACCTGGTGCAGGTAAATCAACCGCATTACCGATGGCGCTGTTGCAATCTTCCCAATTTACCGAGCGACAAATTTATTTGTTGCAGCCGCGTCGAATTGCGGCCCTATCCATAGCCCGTTTCCTGGCAGAACAATTGGGTGAAGCCGTAGGTGAAACTGTTGGATATCATATTCGTGGTGATGCCAAATACTCCTCGCATACCCGTCTATTGATTCTCACGGAAGGGATGTTTACTCAATATATTCAGCGTGATCCAGAGTTGGCGAATGTTGGGTTAGTGATTTTTGATGAGTTCCACGAACGTAATCTGGCAACCGATTTGGGGCTGGCGATGGCGCTGGAATCCGCCAGCATGCGGAGTGACTTAGGGCTGTTAGTGATGTCGGCAACCTTACCAGCCGCAGAAATTGCTGCGTGGTTAGGAACGGCGCATGTGTTGACAACGACCGGCCGGCAACATCCAATCACGGTGCATTATCGTCCGTGTAAGGCGAACCAATCGTGGTTATCGGCCGTGCCAGCGGTGATTCGTGAAGCGATGAACGTGGCTAAACTTGGCGTGTTGGTGTTTGTACCGGGTCGCCGGGAAATTGATGATTTATGTGATCAATTCGCGCATAACCCCGAGTGGGATGTCATTCCACTACATCGGCACGTACCACAGACTATCCAACAGCAAGCCCTCCTAGCAACGTCAAAACGCCGACGGTTAGTGATTGCTACTAACATTGCCGAAACCAGTATGACTATTGCGGGCATCGACGTGGTGGTGGATAGTGGCCGTGAACGACAAGCGTTATTTTATCCGCAACATGGTGTGACCAAGTTGGTCACACGTCGTATTAGTCTAGCCTCGGCAGTACAACGTGCAGGCCGAGCTGGCCGTCTCCAGCCTGGTCATTGTTTTAAGCTGTGGAGTAAAGCCGATGAGCATGGTTTACGTCAATATCATGCTGCGGAAATTGAAACTGCCGATTTAACAGGATTTCTGCTGGAATGTTTGCGTTGGGGTGCCACTCCGACACAGTTACAATTCTTTACACCGCCTAACCGTGGTCATTTGGAGTACGCAGAGCAGTTGTTGAAACAACTGGGCTGTTACAGTACAAGTGGCGGCTTATCAGCCTTGGGGCAGCGTATTGCTGCATTGGGAACCGAGCCACGATTGGGTGCGATTTTGATTCACGCTCAGCAACAATCTGCGCGTCATACCGCCACGGCTGCGTGGTTGGTGGCTCAGCTAGAATACCAAGTACCAGCCGGGCAATTTCCATTAACTTTAAAGCAAATGCCAGAACCAATGTTGCGGCGCTATCGGCATTGGTGTCGACTTCTTAAGGTGGAAGCAACATGCACCCCGCAGGAGGAATTTATTGCAGAGGTGTTATTGTGGGGATTTGCTGATCGTATCGCTCAACGCCGCGGCAATACCCAGCGTTATTTATTGAGTAATGGTGCGGGTGCAATGCTGCACGAGACCGATTTACGCACTCGCGAACCGTGGTTGCTTGTGGTGGAGATGACCCGCACCGAGCACATAAGCGATGGCATCATTCAAATTGCTTGGCCGCTATGTGCTCGTGATCTAGATCATCCAGCGGTACCCCGCCAGCAACAAACGCTAGTGCGTTGGCATGGTCCACACCAACGATTGCGAACTGTTGTGGCCGATTGTATTGGTGCAATTGTCGTGCAGGAACGCCAGCAACATGAGGGAATAACTGCTGAGGATCGCCGTCAAGCACTGACCCAGTACTTACAAGAACAACTACAGCAACACGGATGGCAGGCACTTAAATTGCCTCCGCAGACCCAACAATGGTTGGCACGCATGACACTATTTGAAGAAATGCTTGCTGACGACGCGTGGCCGTCATTTGCACTTTCCACCCTCATTGAGCAGTTAGCAGAGTGGGCCGCTCCTTATTGGAGCCACATAGATAGTTTGGCTCAATTGCAGTCGTGGGATCCGTTATCCGCTCTTACTGCTCGTTTAACGTTTCAACAATTACAACAATTTGAGCAACAATGTCCGAGTCGCTATCGAGTGCCTAGTGGCCGTGAACTGATGATAGATTATCTACAACAACCGCCTATTGTTGCAGCTAAACTCCAAGAGCTATTTGGCACACCAGTTAGCCCCACTGTTTGTGCTGGTAAAGTAAATCTTACCTTAGATTTACTCTCTCCAGCAGGACGATTGTTGCAACGAACAGCTGATTTAGCTAGTTTTTGGAAGACCGCTTATCCGTCTGTCAAAAAAGAGATGAAAGGGCGTTACCCCAAGCATCCATGGCCTGATAATCCCGAGCAAGCAGAACCAACCACAAAGGTGAAGAGACAGTTATAATGAGCCGAACAAAGAAGCGCCCGAAGCAAGCATCATGGTTGCGTCGTTTATTGGTCTTTGGATTCAAATTAACCATAGTCGGTGCCGTGATCCTGCTGGGATATCTTATCTATTTAGATGGTAGTGTGACGCAACGTTTTAGTGTTGAGCGTTACCAGGCTCCTGCCTTGGTGTATGGTCGCAGTTTAACCTTAGTTCCCCAGTCCACCATTAGCCGCGCGGAAGTTGTGGCCGAGCTGCAACGTCTTAAGTACGAGCAAACGGCCCAGGTTACAGATAGTGGTCAATATCGGCTGACTCAACATGGGCTAGAGTTTTATCGACGACCATTCGATTTCGCTGACGGTCCACAAATGGCACAACGTGTCCAAGTTAACTTTGCTGGTGACCGCATTCAATCGATTCATAGTCTACCTAATGGACATCCGCTAGAACGTATCCGTTTGGAACCTCCATATATTGGCCGGCTTGCCGGAGGGAGCGAAGAAAGTAGGTTATTGGTCGGTCTAGAACGAGTACCGAGCTTACTGATTGAAACCTTATTGTTAGTCGAGGATCGAGACTTTTACCATCACTGGGGTATCTCCTTCACCGCTATTGCGCGCGCTGCTATTACGAACCTAATGGCGATGCGCACTGTGCAAGGGGGCAGTACCTTGACCCAGCAGTTGGTGAAGAATTTATATTTGAGTCGTGAGCAAACCCTCTGGCGTAAAGCGAATGAAGCACTGATGGCGCTTGTGCTGGATTATCGGTTTAGTAAAAATGAAATTCTCGAAACCTATTTAAATGAAGTCTATTTCGGCCAAGATTTGGGCTCAGCTGTACATGGTATTGGTCTTGCGAGCCGCCTGTACTTTGGCAAGCAAGTGGAAGAACTTGATGCAGCAGATATCGCATTATTAGTGGGCGTTATCAAGGGGCCGTCGTATTACGACCCACGGCGCTATCCTGAGCGCGCGCAACAGCGCCGCGATTTGATTTTGCAGCTAATGTTTAACAACGATCTTATCAGCCAAACAGAATACCTGAGAAGCGTGAACCAGCCGATCATCCCGCCTGGTTCGGGTCGCTTAGTTACAGCCAATTTACCGCACTATATGGAGTTGGTTAAATATGAACTCGGCCAATTACGGTTACCCGATGATTGGCACCATGACGGCTTGCGAATTTTTACCTATTTTGATCCTGCGGCGCAGATTGCCGCTGAACAAGCGGTGCAGCAGCAATTACCCAAAATCAGTAAAGATAACGAGATTCAGGCGGCCGTGGTGGTCGCGAATCATCAACAGGCTGGTATTGCTGCGGTTGTCGGCGACAAAAATCCACGACGAGTCGGTTTCAACCGAGCCGTCGCAGCTATTAGACCTATTGGTTCACTTATCAAACCCTTAATTTATGCGGAAGCACTTCAATCGACGGGCGCCCTTGAACTCGGTTCTATGGTATTGGATGAGCCGCTGAGCTTACCGCAGCCTGGCCAAGCTGATTGGGAGCCGCAGAATTACGATCGCGAGTTTAAAGGGGCCATGCTGGTTTATGATGCATTAATCCAATCACGTAATTTACCAGCAGTGCGGGTGGGCTTAAGCGTTGGGGTTGAGCGAATAAGTTCGGTGTTGCAACAAAGTGGGGTTGAGTCACCGATCCCACATGTGCCTGCTATTACGTTGGGGGCAGTGGCACTGTCACCGGTCGCGGTTACAGAAGTGTATAGTATGCTGGCACAACAAGGTGTACACCGCCCCTTACAAACAATTCAAGCGGTGACGAGTCATGATGGGGCGTTGATCTATGAACGTCCACACCCTGTAGGTAAACGAGTGTTCGATGATGCGGGAGGGTTTCTAATTAATTTTGGACTACGTGGTGTGGTTAATGAAGGAACTGGACGAGCGCTAACGGAATCGTTTGGTCTCAATCGATTGGCGGGCAAGAGTGGCACAACCAACGACTACCGCGATAGTTGGTTTGTCGCCTATGATCACCAACACGTAACCACAGTGTGGCTAGGGCGGGACGATAATAAGCCAATCCATTTAACGGGTAGTCGTGGTGCGTTGAAGGTGGTGCAGCAAATGTTAGCAGCGATGCCGTTGCATCCATTACAGCTGAGTGCTCCAGCGACGATTGAGGCGGGTGGTTTCCATGCGGAATTAGGGACACGTATTCCAACACATTGTGAACATGCTCGATTATTCCCTGCGGTCTATAAAAAATTACCCGAGAACCTCAGTTGCTCGGGTAATATTGAGGAAGAAAAATCCTGGTGGCAGCGCTTATTTTAGCGCTGCAAATGCCACTTCAGCAGCGGCTAAGGTTGCCTCGATATCAGCATCAGTATGTGCTGCAGACATAAAGCCTGCTTCAAATGCTGATGGAGCTAAGTACACACCTTGTTCGAGCATACTGTGATAGAACGCGCGGAAGTGCTCGATGTTGCACTGCGTTGCCTGCTCATACGTGGTGACTTGGTTGGCGGTTGTGAAAAAGAAGCCAAACATGGAACCTGCTCGGTTGGTGGTGAAGGGGATACCAGCAGCGTCGGCACGTTGCTGTAAGCCATCGACCAACTTATCAACATTGGCATACAATGCAGGGTAGAGTTGTTCATCAGTAAGCTGTTCTAATGCCGCTACACCAGCAGCCATGGCAACGGGGTTACCTGATAAAGTACCGGCTTGGTAAACTGGACCAAGTGGTGCAATATAATCCATGATTTCACGTTTGCCGCCAAATGCACCGACCGGCATGCCACCACCAATCACTTTGCCCAGGGTAGTGAGATCTGGGGTAATTTGATAGCGTTCTTGTGCACCGCCACGAGCGACGCGGAATCCAGTCATGACTTCATCAAAAATCAGCACGCTGCCATAACGGTCGCAAACGTTGCGCAACCCTTCTAGAAAGCCAGGTACTGGAGGAATACAGTTCATATTTCCAGCTACCGGCTCAACAATAATAGCGGCAATTTGCTCGCCAACTTCGGCAAAAACCTTCTCAACTGAGGCTAAGTCGTTAAAGGTGACAGTGAGCGTGTGTTTAGCAAAGTCTGCTGGGATACCAGGTGAATTAGGGACGCCAAGGGTCAATGCTCCAGAACCTGCTTTAACCAGCAAAGAATCGGCATGGCCGTGGTAGCAACCTTCGAACTTCAGGATTTTATCCCGTCCGGTATAACCGCGCGCTAATCGGATTGCGGTCATAGTCGCTTCGGTTCCTGAGTTCACCATTCGCACTTTCTCGATTGAGGGTACTAACGACTTAATTTTTTCTGCCATGGTAATTTCCATGGCCGTTGGCGTGCCAAAACTTAAACCACGCTCAACTGCTTGCAAGGTCGCTTCCCGGATAGCTGGGTGGTTGTGACCTAAGATCATGGGCCCCCACGAACCGACATAATCAATATACCGTTTGCCATCAGCATCGTACATGTAGGCGCCGTCGGCACGCTCGATAAATACTGGTGAGCCACCAACGCCATTAAATGCGCGCACAGGCGAGTTTACGCCACCAGGAATACTTTGTTGGGCTTGCTTAAATAACTCATCAGAACGTGACATTCGTTTCCTCATCAATCAATAAAAGGTATTAGTAACTGTTACGCTTATCGCTGTACCAGTTAACGTCGCACTCGTATTTATCCACGAGCTCAGCAACCCCTAAGGTAAGTGCAAATAAAGCCATGCGTATGAGTACGCCATTATCCGCTTGGCGAAAGATGGCGAGGTTAGGGTTCTGATTTAAATCATTATCTAATTCATTGGCCTCGGCACGAGAGTCTCGTGGTAACGGGTGCATAATCACCGTATTTGGCTTGTAATGTTTCGTATAAATTTCACTATTTAGGCGGAATTTACCGCGATATAAATCTGCTTCTTCTGGTGTGGTAAACCGCTCTTGCTGGATACGCGTTTGGTAGACAATATCGGCATCGAGCGAGCCGGATACCTGATCAGTAATGGTAATTTGATGGTTAGCTCGAGTGAGTTCGTCGACGATGTAATCAGGCATTGCAAGTTCGCGCGGCGAAATCAGCGTGAAGCGAATATTTTTATACATGGCCAGTAACCGTGACAGTGAGTGCACGGTACGCCCGAACTTCAAATCACCCATCATGCAGATATGCATACCGTTGATATCGTGGCCGTGGTGTTGAAGTTCTTTTTTAATGGTGTATAAGTCAAGCAGTGCTTGGGTTGGGTGTTCGTTAGCGCCATCACCTCCGTTGATAACCGGTACCCGACTTCCTTCGGCAAATTCTGCGACCGAGCCAGATTTAGGATGGCGCATTGCAATGATATCACTATAGCTGCTCAATACCCGTGCGGTGTCGTACAATGACTCACCTTTGGCTAGCGCAGAGCTTTCCATCCCAGTGGTTTCGCGAACATCCCCGCCGAGCAAATTAAACGCAGTACCGAAACTGACGCGGGTGCGGGTGGATGGCTCAAAAAACAAGTTACCAAGAATGGCACCTTCTAATACTTTAGTACGTTTTAACCGACGGGCATAAGGTTGCATGCGGTCAGCAGTTTGGAAGACAGTATGAATACTATCGAGGTCGAATTGCTCAACGGAAAGGATATTGGAACCGGTAAAATTCATGCTGAAAGGCCCTGCGGTGATTGCACACACTGGGCCAATACTGTAGCAGAAATCAGCTGTAAAAAGAATGTTTTTCGGCTTAAAACGGCTTTACTACAGCGAGAATAATGATGGCGAACAATGCCAACACCGGGATCTCGTTAAAAATCCGATAAAAACGGGTACTGCGGATATTGTGCTGGTGCTTGAAATCATTCAACAGTTTAAAGCAGTAACCATGATAACCGTATAGCAAAGCCACAATGACCAATTTTACATGCAACCAAACACTGGCTTTAAGCCAAGCACTGCCATAACTCCACATGAGCGCAAGGCCAAAGACCAAGGTTAAAATCGCAAATGGTGTGACAAAATACAACAAACGCCGCTCCATGATTTGAAACTGTTCATGAACGGCTCCCGACGGGTTTTGCGAGTGATAAACGAACAGTCGTGGCAGGTAAAATATTCCAGCAAACCAAGCCACCATAAAAATAATATGAAGAGCTTTAAACCAGAGAATCATGAATATCCTATTTTAAATTTAAAGTTGCGTCTGCGATGGTGCCTGCGTAGCATGGCACGAAATTAATTAACGACTACAGGTCATGAACGAAAAACAAAATATCATAATGGCGGCATTAGTCCATCGCTTTGGGGGCTGGTTTGTTATCGTCTTAGCCATTATCGTCGGCGTACTTATAGGCTACTTGGGCGGTCATTGGCATACACTGCAGTTACAAAAACAAGTCAACGAGCAGCGTGATGTTATCGAGCAGTTATACGAACGTGCGGAAACCTATGACTATCAGCAACATATAGCTATGGTGGAATTGGGAATTGAGCGGGCAGCCAGCCAAGGGCTACAACAAGAGTTGCTCATGGCGCAAGATGAAAATTTTGCACTACGGCGTGAATTGACGTTCTACCAGAAGATTATGGCGCCAGAAATGGAAGCCAGTGGTGTCGTCATTGATTCGCTTGAGGTGCAACCCAATATAGCTGCTGATCACTATCATTTTCGAATTGCCGTGGTGCAAATGGAACGCTTAAGAAATTTAACCAAAGGGGAAATTTCAATGCGCTTGCACGGGCGTAAAGACAATCAAGTTGCAAGCTATGATTTGTTAGCGCTGGCGCACATCGAGGCGAAAGACAGGCAATTTAATATGCGTTATTTTACGGTACTCGCGGGTGACTTTATTCTACCCACCGAGTTTCTTCCAGAACGTATCGATGTTGAAGTGAAAATTGAAGGTTCCCGGCAAACACTAACGCGTAGCTTCTTCTGGAGCCAGCTTCTCCAAGGGAATACTTGACCGCTTTAGTAAGGTAAGCGAAAATAGCTGTTGTTGAGATGAGAGGTACTATAACACTATGTCAGATGTCGCACAGGCCATACCAATTCAGTTTACCGATGCCGCTGCTAATAAAGTAAAGGCGCTCATTGCTGAGGAAGAAAATTCCGCATTAAAACTGCGTGTGTATGTCACTGGTGGTGGTTGTTCAGGGTTCCAATATGGATTTACCTTTGATGAAAAAACCAACCCCGGGGATATGGAAATTGAAAAAAATGGCGTGATACTTGTGGTTGACCCGATGAGCTTGCAATACCTTGTCGGTGGTGTGGTGCATTATGAAGAAGGCTTACAAGGCGCTCGGTTTTTTGTCGAAAACCCAAATGCGACGACTACCTGTGGGTGTGGGTCAAGTTTTTCCATCTAAGGGTGAGATCACACGCTCAGTCGGTTAGAATGGAGAGACACATTCTAACCGAGGTATATTATGAGCGCATACGCAGACCATATAGCTACTGTCCAAACTAGATTCGATGCTGCCCTCGCAGCGACTGGCCATGAAGCTGTCTTTATTTATGCGGGACAACCACGCAACGCATTTCTAGATGATAACGCTGGACCATTTCGAGTAAATCCCTTATTCAAATACTGGATTCCAGTAACGGGAAGTCCGCAAAGTGCGCTGTACTACCAACCTGGACAAAGACCCGTTGTCTTTCTACATCAGCCTCGCGATTATTGGCATGCAACACCAGAAGTTCCTGCTGGTGAATGGCAGCAGCATGTTGAGTTAGTCATTGTTGACCACGTTGAGAAAATTCAAGGTTGGTTGGGTGAGCGCTTAGAGCGAGCAGTATTTCTTGGTGAATATTTTGCCGAGCCAGTAGCAAGCTGGTCCGTTGCTGCACATAACCCTGATGCACTGATCAATCACCTGCATTTCCATCGTGCGGTAAAAACCGAGTGGGAAATTGAAAATTTACGTCAAGCAAACCGCTTGGCGGCTAAAGCCCATCTTGCAGCACGTGAAGCATTTTATGCAGGCGCGAGTGAATTAGAAATTCATCATGCCTATTTAGCCGCGATTAATTATCGGGAAAGCCAATTACCCTATAACAGCATCGTTGCTCTCAATGAGAATGGAGCAGTGCTGCACTACGATAGCTATCAAACCGAAGCTCCTGTCGAGTCACGTTCATTCTTGATTGATGCAGGTGCGATCTACAATGGTTATTGCGCTGATATTACGCGTACCTACACCCGTGAAAAAGATGGCATGTTTGCTGAGCTTATCGCAGCGATGGATGTGGCGCAGCAGCAGTTGATTAAAGAAATTAAACCCGGTGTTAATTATCTGGACTATCATGTTAGCCAACACTTAAAAATTGCCACAATACTGAGTGACTTCGGTTTCGTGAACGGCACGCCAGAGAGCATTTACGAGCAAGGTTATAGTAGTGCATTTTTCCCACACGGAATCGGCCACTATATTGGTTTGCAAGTTCATGATGTTGGTGGTTTCTTAGCAAATGAACAAGGCGACATTATTCCACGTAATAAACGCCATCCGTTTTTACGGTTACTACGCGATGTTGAAGCTGGTCAAGTGTTTACCATTGAACCTGGTTTATATGTGATTGATCAGTTGTTAGAACCTTATGCTGGTAATGCTGACTTTAACTGGGATCGTATTGCACAACTTCGTCCTTACGGCGGGGTGCGAATTGAAGATAGCGTTGTTGTGGGTCTTGATGGCAACATCGAAAACTTGTCACGCGATGCCTTTGCAAGCCTAGAATAATTGTTAAGGTAAAAACAGCCCACCTAGAATTGCCGGACGACTAGCTCCGGTCACTTCAGGTAAGTTGCCCGGTTGGCGTGTCATGAAGCAGCGCGCTAACCAGGCAAATGCCATTGCTTCGACATGTTGTGGAGCAACCCCCAAAACTTGAGTTGAGTACCACTGCAAAGTTGGCGCCAGCCGCTTAAACGCCGCCATAAGTACGGGATTCGCCACACCACCGCCGGCCACATACACTTCAACCGGTTGTTGTGGTAACCATTGTTGAATAGCCATGATGATGGTCCGCGCGGTTAGTTCGACGAGCGTGGCTTGCACATCAGCAGGTGGATAACGCTTGATATCATCAGTTTGTTGGATAAGCCACTGTAAATTAAAGTCATCACGCCCCGTACTTTTAGGTGGTGCCAGGTGAAAATATTCAGCAGTTAACCACTGTTCTAATAAGGATTCATTTACCGTTCCAGTAGTTGCAAATTGACCATCAGGATCAAAACCGGTCGCCGCCGTTGGATGACAGAAGCGGTACCACTGATCAAGTAAGGTATTGGCAGGACCAGTATCGAAGCCTAGGATCTTACTATCAGTGCCTGGCAGCCAAGTGATATTAGCAATACCACCGAGATTCAAAATCACGCGAGGGATGCCGGTTTTATGGAATATCGCTTGGTGAAACGCAGGTACTAGTGGAGCTCCTTGTCCACCCAGTGCAACGTCTTTACGACGGAAGTCTGCAACAACAGGGATACCAGTGCGAGCAGCCAACGTGTTGGGGTCGCCTAATTGCAGGGTATAGGCGGGTTGCCCCGTAGGACAATGTCGAACTGTTTGTCCATGGCTACCAATTGCCGCAATTTGAGCTGGTGCAACATTGTGTTGGTGCAGTAACTGCTCGACAACATCGGCGCAGAACTCCGCAAATAGCCGATCAGTTTCTGCTAACAGGTGTAGTTCATTTGGAGAGGTGTGACACAACTGGTGAAGACGTTGAGCGAGAGCGGTAGGGATGGGCGTATGGTGATGGCGCAGGAGTTGTGGGACTGATTGCGTGAAATCGACAAGGACGGCATCTAAACCGTCCATGCTGGTCCCAGACATCAGTCCAAGATATAACTCGCTAGCCATAGTTATAACATTGCCAGATAGAGGCGTTTACTATCGTTTAATACCGCTAGGCGCTGTTGCACTAAAGCTTTAAACTCGGGAAGCTCGTCGGCAATAAGTGATTCGGCCTGGGGAAGCTTTACAGTTCGTGGGTTACGATGGACGCCATCCACTAAAAATTCATAATGCAAATGCGGGCCAGTAACGCGGCCAGTGGCACCCACGCGACCAATCAATTCACCCTGTTTAACCCGCTGACCAGTTTTTACCAAGCGCTTGCTTAAGTGTAAGTATTTGGTTACGTAGCGCTCGCCATGTTGAATAAACACATAATGGCCGTTGAGATTGTTATAGGCACTAGCAATCACTTTACCAGCACCTGAAGCCATCACCGGTGTACCGACCGCAGCGGCGTAGTCGATCCCATTGTGTGGCCGTACTTGTCCAGTCACAGGGTGTAAGCGGCGGGGATTGAAGTTTGAGCTGATATAGTTGAATTTCACCGGTGAGCGTAAAAATGATTTACGCATGGCGCGCCCTTGCGCGTTATAGAATTCATCATTGGTGTGGCGGAAAGCTTGGTAATGTTCGCCGCGGTTAACGAACTCGGCGGCTAAAATTCGGCCATAACCGATGAATTCGCCTTCTGCATATTTCTTCTCAAATAGAACGCTAAACTCATCGCCTTCACGCAAATCCAGGGCAAAGTCGATATCCCAACCGAAGATATCTGCGATACTCATGATTTGACCTTCGGTTAAACCTGCATCAATCCCTGCATTCCAAAAACTTGTTTTGATGCGAGCATGAGCGGTTTCGGTACGCACTTCGATTGGCTTAGTTTCAATGTGACTGATAAACCCATTATCTGCCCGTGAGACGATTAAGGTATCGGTTGCATTGATTTGATACGCTAGTTGGGCGAGTTCATCATTGTCGTCACGAGCAAAACGTAACGTATCGCCTGGGTGAATTTTACGCAGCACGCGATCGGCTTGTTGATCTTGTGTCACGCGATAGAGTTGTTGTGGGGTAAAGCCCATTTTATCGAAGATACGTGCTAAAGAATCGCCACTACGTACCTCATAACCGCTCCAGCGAAGATTCGTTTCGTCAGACTGGGTCGCTGTATCAGCAGAAGTGTCAACTTGGAGGGGAAGTTGATAACGTTGCCCCAGGAGCAGTTCTTGCTGGTCAAGCTGCCTCGGTATATCGGCATGCCGGGACGCAGTCGCTGGATCAGATGGTAAAAACAACATCAACAAAGTCACCACGCAGACAAGGCTGAGTAGTATCTGATGCCGACGCGGGAGGGCGGCGATAAACCGGGTCATAGATTTTGGAATTGACTTCATAACTTTCCGACGTATTAGCGCATCAACTATTCTAATTAGAATTGATTGCAGAATAATATGAAGTATGGCGATTTTCCAGTCAATTTACGAATAATTACTCTTAAAAGAGTAAGTGAAATAACATACAATGCAAGGTTTGTAGCGCATTTTACTTCAGAAAAGGGGATAACAGGTTATGAGCGTGTCAGCTGCGGAGGCGTTTGAAAAAATCGCGCGTGGTACCGAAGAAATTCTTTTAGCTGATGAGTTAAAGGATAAGTTGGCTAGCGGTAAATCACTGATTATTAAAGCTGGATTCGATCCAACTGCCCCTGATTTGCACCTTGGCCATACAGTATTAATTAATAAGTTGCGGGTGTTTCAAGACCTCGGTCATCAGGTGGTTTTCTTGATTGGTGACTTCACTGGAATGATCGGCGATCCGACTGGTAAAAACGTAACCCGGAAACCACTCTCGCGGGAGGATGTGTTGGCGAACGCAGAAACCTATAAAGAGCAAGTGTTTAAAATACTCGATCCCGCCAAAACCTTGATTCGTTTCAACTCTGAATGGATGAATGACCTCGGTGCCGCCGGGATGATTAAACTGGCGTCACGCCAAACAGTAGCACGGATGCTTGAACGTGATGATTTTAAAAAGCGTTATGCCGCTGAGCAGCCAATCGCCATTCATGAATTCCTGTATCCATTAGTCCAAGGCTGGGACTCGGTTGCCTTAAAAGCAGATATCGAGCTTGGGGGCACCGATCAACGCTTCAACTTACTGATGGGTAGAGAATTACAAAAAGATGAAGGTCAGTGCCCGCAAACGGTCATTATGATGCCCCTGCTAGAAGGTTTGGATGGGGTCCAAAAAATGTCGAAATCTTTGGGCAATTACATCGGCATTACTGATCCTGCGAACGAAATGTTCGGTAAAATCATGTCAATATCTGATGATTTAATGTGGCGTTACTATGAGTTGCTCAGCTTCCGACCCATGGATGAAGTTAATCAATTCAAACAGGCTGTTGCAGAAGGCGCCAACCCACGCGATTACAAAGTATTGCTGGCGAAAGAAATTATTGCTCGTTTTCACGATGAAGATGCGGCGACAGCAGCTGAACAAGATTTCATCCAACGGTTCAGTAAAAACGCGATTCCTGACGAGATGCCTGAATACACCATTGCGACAGAAAATGGTGAACTTCCCATCGGCCATGTGCTAAGAGAAGCTGAATTAGTCAGTTCAACCTCAGAAGCAATGCGCATGATTAAGCAAGGTGGCGTGAAAATTGATGGTGAGAAAGTGGTCGACACAAAACTCGTCTGTAATGCTGGTACTACAGCTGTTTACCAAGTAGGTAAACGGAAGTTTGCTCGGATCACACTAAACTAATTGCTCACCAGGTACTGTGATGCGGTGGCCTGACGGCCACTGCATCAGTGTCAGATATTCCCCCCAAACACAACCGGTGTCTAGACCAATAATATCAGTTCGATGGGTTGCTCCCATTAAGGCTGCCCAGTGCCCAAATATAATAGTAGTCGAACTTACTGGACGTAATGTGAACCAAGGTTTCAAGTGATGGGGGACGGATGCTGCGGTAGGTGCGGTTTTGACACCTAGGTCAAGGTTTCCTTGCTCATCGCAATAACGCATACGGGTAAAAGCATTAATGATGAAGCGCCAGCGCTCCATGTCACGCAAGGTTGGTGTCCAGCAACTTGGCTCATTGCCATACATGTTGGTTAAAAACTCACTGAGTTGCTGCTGTTGCCAGGCTGTTTGTAATGCAGTTTCAACTTCACGGGCATAACCTTCAGCAGCATCAATAGACCACCAAGGGTAGACGCCGGCGTGGGTCATGACTAACTGGCCATCGCGTTGCAATAACGGCTGCTTTATCAACCAATCAATCCAGTCGTATTGAGCAGATTCGGGAAGTGCTAGGATACAATCGAGGCGATCGCTAGGATCTGCTGGCCTTATTCCGGTGAGTACTGCGAGCAGGTTCAGATCATGGTTACCTAAAGTGATACGTGCGGCCGGACCGAGTTGTTGAAGGAGTTGCAAGCTGGCCAGTGAATCGGGACCACGGCCGACAATATCACCAACACACCAAAGCTCATCATGGTGTGGATCAAAATTAACTTGAGTTAGTGCTGTCTCAAGTTGACGCACGCACCCTTGAATATCTCCGACAAAATAGCGCGCCATAATGACCTAATGGATACTGTTAGGTACCGCTACGCGAAACTCCGGAATAACCACTTCAAAGGAATCTCCTTCTTGGGTAACCATAGTATAAATGCCTTCTACCAGCCCAACTGGTGTTTCAATGATTACACCACCGCTATAACTAAAGCTTTCACTCGGGCCTATATAGGGCCGCTGTCCTAAAACACCATTACCGTCAAGACGGAAAACCTCATTATCACCATTGGTTATTTTCAAATCACGCTTGAGCAAGCGAATCGTTGTATAGGTTTGGTTTGTTATGATGGCGGTATAGGAGAAAACATATTCGTCTTGATCATTCTCTGAACTGTAAGAAACGAACTGCGATGTGATCTCAACTTTAACTTTAAACTTAGCGTCCATTTTGTTCACTGTACCAGTTAGCTAGTCGACAATAATCCGCAACAGTCAAAGTTTCTGGCCGTGCGTTTGGGTTGATACCGAGTATCTCTAGTTGTTCATCAGAAAGCAACCCTTTGAGATTATTGCGAATTGTTTTACGGCGTTGGTTAAAAGCAATCAAGCAAATCTTGTGTAAATCGGCTCGGTCCGTTACTGGATAAGGTGGATTTCTGTAAGGGACTAAGCGGACTACTGCAGAATCAACTTTAGGTGCCGGGGTAAATGCGCTGGGTGGAACCATAAGTACGGGTTCAACCGCACAAGCTTGTTGGATTGCCACACTGATGCGACCGTAGGCTTTGCTATTAGGCTCTGCTGCTAAGCGATCAACCACTTCTTTTTGTAGCATAAAGTGCATATCTTGAATGACATCAAGTTGTTCCAGTAGATGGAATATAAGTGGTGTTGAAATGTTGTATGGTAAGTTGCCAAATACGCGCAGCGGTTGCTGTTGCGCGAATTGCCGAAAATCAGTTTTTAAGGCATCACCACGATACACTGAGAGTTTGTCTTTTAGCGCTGGGTGTTGTTCCAGACGCGCGGCAAGATCACGATCCAGCTCAACCACTGTTAAGTGTGTAACCCTATCTGCAACGGGCTCAGTGAGCGCCGCTAAGCCTGGTCCAATTTCAATTAAGTTATCGGTGGGTTGAGGGTTGATAGCGTCAACAATATCGTTGATCACGAAGTGATCATGGAGAAAATTTTGTCCGAAACGTTTCCGAGCGCGATGCCCTAAGTGAGTTTTTGTCATCCAGTTACCATGTCAATCGCAGTTTGCACTGCTAAGACCGCACTGCGGTCATCAATGTGAGCTGTACCAGCACGATCAAGTGCGGTGCCGTGGTCAACCGATGTACGGATATAGGGGAGTCCTAACGTAACGTTAATCGCTTGACCAAATCCTTTATATTTTAACACGGGAAGTCCTTGGTCGTGATACATAGCGACAATCACGTCGGCTTCCGCCAAATAGTGCGGTTGAAAAATAGTGTCTGCTGGGAATGGGCCTTGTACAGCAATACCACGAGCTTGTAATGCGGTTAAGGCTGGAATGATGTGATCGATTTCCTCGCGACCAAGGTGACCTTGCTCGCCAGCATGAGGGTTTAATCCGCACACCAGAATACGTGGCTTGGCGATACCCCATTTGGTTTGGAGGCCGCGGTGAATAATTTCGATGGTCTCTTCCACGCGGGCTTGAGTAATGGATTTCGCCACATCTTGCAAGGGAAGGTGCGTAGTCACCAGCGCCACACGCAGGCCTTCTGTCGCTAACATCATGACCACTCGTGGTGTGTGGCTGCGCTCAGCAAAAAATTCAGTATGTCCACTAAAAGCAACGCCAGCTTGATTTATAATTCCTTTATGGACTGGGCCAGTGACGACAGCAGCAAACTCACCGCTTAAACAGCCATCATTGGCACGAGCAAGGGTGGCGAGTACATAAGTAGCGTTCGCTGGGTTAAGTTGTTGGGCGATGGCTGGCTCTGCTAGTGCTATCGGAAGTACCGTTAGGGTTCCTGCCCTTTGTGTTTGTGCCGCTTGGGTTGATGTATAAGGTCGAATCGTAAGTGGTAAGCCAAGCTGCGCCGCACGGTCACTAAGAAGCTTGGGGTCAGCGATGGCTACCAGTTCCACCGGCCAGTCTTGCTGTGCTAATCGCACCGCAAGATCTGGCCCAATACCAGCAGGCTCGCCTGGGGTGAATGCAATACGCGCGACAGCCTGGCTCATTGCATTACTCAATCAGCGTTGCAATGTAAGCCTGATCGCGTAGCTCTTGTTGCCAATTTTCGAGTTCTTCTTGGTATTTCCGAGCAAATAACAGTTGGTAGGCATAGTTTTGTTGGCTACGCTTAGTTGCATCAAGCTGACGGCGGTCGATGACTTCAACGATATGCCAGCCAAATTGGGTTTGGAATGGCTCGCTGATTTCATTTAAGGGTAACCGCTCAACTTGGCGGCGGAATTCTTCGGCGTATACTGATGGTTCGGCCCAGCCAAGTTCACCACCCAATGCTGCTGAACCGGTATCTGCCGAATGTTCTCGAGCAGCTTCAGCAAAACTTATATCGCCGTTTAGTATACTGGCTCGCAATTCGATCAGTTTTTCTTGCGCTTTACGCTCAGAGAGAATAATCGATGGCGTGATCAGGATGTGACGTGCTTTTACTTCGTTTACTTCGACTTGCTGAATACCACGAACATCACTTACTTTGAGGATATGGAAACCTACACCGCTACGCAGTGGACCGATCAAGTCTCCTTTGTTCTTACCACGTACTGCATCAGCAAAAAGGGTTGGCATGGCGTTAATGTTCATCCAGCCTAAATCACCACCTTCAAGCGCACGCGGACCGGACGAAGCAGTGATAGCTGCTTGGGCAAAATCAGCACCATTGCGTAACCGTTCTAGTAATTGCTCAGCACGCTCCCGGGTCGCTTGTACCTCATCGGCATTCGCACCATCACGGAAACCAACCAAGATATGGCCTAAGCGATACTCAATTTCTTGCTCAGACATCTGATTCATGGCTTCAACGAGGTTATCTATTTCTTGTGGAGATACAAATACGCGACGACGTACCGATGCGCGCTGGGCTTCCGCAATCGCCATTTCTTTGCGAATCGTCTCACGGTAGGAATCCCAATCAGCCCCCATTTGTTCAAGCATTTCACGCAACTGGTCGAGCGTCATGTTCTGTTCTTGCGCAATCATGGTGATACCTTGTTGCAACTGCGGATCTGAGATGGCTATCCCCATCCGTTTCGCGATCTGGTATTGCAGCTCAGCCAACACTAATCGATCCATTGCCTGGATCCGAAGTACTTTTTCTGACGGTAGTTGAGTGCCACTGTCCGCCAGATTACGTTTGACTTGTTGCACCAATTGTTCAACTTCACTTTCCAGTACTATGCCATCGTTGACCACGACAGCCACACGATCGAGTACTTGTTGTGCGCCGCTTAGCCCGCTGTATGCTAACAGTGCGATTGCGATGATACCTTTAACAAATTTACCCATGAATACTACCTAGTTGCTTAAGTGGAATGGGTGACGATAGCCAAACAAGCTTTGCTCAATCATATCAAGTAAGCTGCGGTTATCCCGGCCCAAGCCTTTTATTATAAATTGGATGCTAATCCCATTATCGAATTCTGGTGCTGCCACGTTTGGCACACCCCCATATAGTTCGAGATTGCGGTTAATTCTACGATAGCCACTAATTCTCATCGCCCAGCAGCAATCGCTATACTGTAGCGCAATGAATGCATCGTTGGTACGACTGTTTTGCAAATCATAATACCAATTTGTTGCCAATTGCCATTGCGGGCTGAGTTCTACGACACCTAACATGCCAACTTGTTCCACATCATTTTCAAGTAAGTTGGTTGCGGTACGATGACTCAATTGCACCAAATTGAACTCATCCAAACGATACTCAAAGGTTGTTTGGCTTTTTCTAGTACTCTTGTCTTCTAAGTTGTACTGAATCGAGTTGTTAAAGTACATATTATCGGAAATCCTGAAACGCGACTCGAGTGCTAAATCTGAGCGGTTTTCAGACGGGATCTCATCGGTATTAAAGAGTTGTGTACGGCTATTTTCAAAGTAGTAAATTTGGCCGAAGCTCACCCGTGCCATTTCTCGCGCTTGTTGGTCAAATAGGCTGGTTGATGCCCCAATAGTCACTTGGTTGGCATCGGCAATACGGTCTAAGCCAGTAAAACGTCGTGCCCGAAACAATCCTTGGTAGTCATCTTGCATTAACGTGGCGTCGTATATCCCAATCCCGGACTGATTCCGATAAGGAATATACAAATACTGAATTTGTGGTTGTAGCGTGTGAGTATATTGTTCGTTTTGAATTGTCACTTCACGCTCTAGGTTTACTCGGCCACGCCATCTGAAGGTTGGTAAGCTACGGCTGGGATTCTTCTCGTGTGATAATGCCAGATCGGCATCTTGATTGTAGTAGGTATAAGCATAACTTAATTCAGCAAGCCAATCGTAACCAGGCTGCTCTAAGTGGTAGCTAAGCTGCGGCTCGATATGAATACGAGTGGCGGTATCACTACTGAAATCTTGGTTCTGAAAATGGGACAATTCAGAAAATAAGGTAAAGTTCACATCAAACGGCGCAGTTGCGGAATAGTAACTCTTAATTTGTGGAACCGTACGATAGGGTGACCGATAGCTACCGAGTAGTTCAAAATCTTCAACACGCATCGATACCTGCCATTGCTCGGTGTGGTAGTCGAGCTGGGCATGTCGATATAGTTGGGAGTCAGCGCGACCCGCAAAATCCGACCCAAAATCGTTCAGATAGTCGTCATCACTGATAAAAGTCCCGTTTACATAACCGCGCCATCGGTCGCCCCAATAGTGAGCTTGTTCAATTCGCCATAAATACCGTGAACTACTGTCCGCAATCGATTTGTCGTCGGCGAGGTAAGCCACATTGTATTGGCCATAACCGCTGTTATGCAGCATCCGGAATTCAACTTGCAATTGTGCACCACGCTCGGCCATATAACGCGGGGCTACGGTCATGTCCATATTGGGTGCAATATTGATATAGTAGGGGATCTCAACCTCAAACCCATTTTTTTGTGACGAGCCAAAGGTGGGGAATAAAAAACCAGTTTTCCGTGCATCAGTGACTGGGAAATTGATATATGGCATATAGAACACTGGCACTCCAAATAGCTCAAACTTTGCGTGCCAGGCTTCACCCCACTCTTCATCCTCACTTAACGAGATTTGCTGAGCACTAAGTTGCCAAGCAGGGTTATCGGATGGGCAAGTAGTAAAGGTTGAACCTTCTAACAATACTTGTTCAGGAGAGAGTGACAATAAATCCGCTTTGCCATGCGCTCCTGTGGTGACGAGCTGATATTGAGCGCCACTGAGAAATGCTCGGTTTTCACCCGAGTTGAGGCGGAAGTTCTCAGATGAAACCTGTACATAACCGTTATTGAATAAGGTTGCACCGCTGGCGTTAATATTGCCTGTTAATTGGTTAATTTGTGCCTGCTCGGTGTGCAGTTGCTGCTCCCCTACTTGCACTTCAACATTGCCAAAATACGATGCTAACTGCGAGATAGAGTCAATATCTGCTCGATCGGCACGTACCCCAATAGCACCATCGGCAAGGTTTTCAATAGGTTGATATTGGTGTTGAAACAAAGGTGAAGGCAGCGGGCATACTTCAGGCGTGGGAATACGCGGTGACTGCTCTGCATAGGCAACAGAGCTGCTGAAAATCAGCATGACCGTCCACATCGAGGCCTGAATTTTTTTTTGCATGAACCTAGGTACCTTGGGTTGTCCTTCACAATGTGCAGGGTATGATAAAGCAATTTTTATTTTGCTGCCATTTGGTAAACTCTGGTTTTTATAGAATTTTGCCGAATTATCGAGAAATAAGGGTAGATTGGGTGCTAAGGGGGCTGGGTGACTGACCATCGCGAATTGCAATTACAGGCTTGGTGTGAAGCGGTAACAGGATACCGGCAGCAGCACTTACAACCGGTATCAGGTGATGCCAGTTTCCGGCGCTATTTCCGCTGTTCTGACGGACATCGTAGTTATATTGCTGTAGACGCACCGCCACCACAGGAGTCACTACAGCCATTTATGGCTGTCGCGGCCGCCTATGCTGAACAGGAACTGCCAGTACCGACAGTGGTTGCTGCTGATGAAAAGCATGGATTTATGCTGCTTACTGACCTTGGCAATGCGTTGTTACTGGGCGAACTTACTTCGTCGAGTATGGAAAGTTTCTATCGTCAGGCACTGACCGACTTGATGAAAGTGATGCGGGTGACCGAGACCAGTTTAGGGCCATTACCGACGTTTGACCGAGCGTTACTCGAACGTGAACTCGCCTTGTTTCATGATTGGTTGGTACATACTCATCTCGGTTTGCAAATGACCCGTCAACAACAAACGATATGGGTTGATTTTTGTGCAGTCATGGTCGCCAATGCTTTGGCACAGCCGCAAGTAGGAGTGCATAGAGACTTCCATTCGCGGAATATCATGGTACAGCCTGATAATTTAGCATACATCGATTTTCAGGATGCAGTGGTGGGGCCGATTACTTACGATGCAGTAAGCTTATTACGTGATTGTTATATCGCTTGGCCGGCAGCAGATGTTCATCGATTGAGCCAAGAGTTTTTACATCAACTGCAGATACACCAGTTCGTTGCTGACTCGGTTACGGCTGAACAATGGCAACGCTGGTTTGATTTAATGGGTATGCAACGTCACACCAAAGCAGCGGGTATTTTTGCAAGATTATATCACCGCGATGGCAAATCCGGCTATCTGCGGGATATTCCCAGAACTGTTGATTATCTCGTTCACGTGAGTGCTCACTATCAAGAGTTTGCTGATTATCGTAATTGGTTAATCACCGACGTTGTCCCTGCGCTGCAGGAGCAAGCGTAATGCAAGCCATGATCCTGGCCGCAGGTCGTGGCGAGCGAATGCGCCCGCTCACGGACACTTGCCCAAAGCCATTATTGCCAGTGAATGGTAAATCCTTAGTCCACTATCACCTCGAAAAACTGGTTAAGCAAGGTGTTAAACGGGTGGTGATTAATCATGCGTGGCTAGGTCATTTGATTGAGCAGCAGTTAGGGGATGGTCGACAGTTTGGTCTAGAAATCTGCTATTCACCAGAGCCGCACGGGGGCTTAGAAACTGCCGGAGGAATTATTCGCGCATTACCGTTGCTTGGTGATGAGCCATTTTGGGTCATTAATGGCGACATCTATACAGAACTTGATTTTGCCAAGCTACCACGTACGCTCGCCCCGAATCATCATGCCCATTTATTATTAGTGCCAAACCCATCACATCATCCGCATGGTGATTTTGGCCTAAAGCATGGGATACTGCAGCCGCGCCAACATGGAATAGAAAGTTTTACCTATGCCGGCATGGGCTTATACAGCCCCCAATTTTTTGCTGACTACCATCCCGGGAGTGAACAGTTTTTAAAGCTGCGGCCACTGCTTGAACAGGGCGTTGCGGGCCAGCGTATTGCAGCAACAGTGTTCCATGAATACTGGACAGATGTTGGAACCCCGGCTCGGTTAACAGCCTTAGCCAACACATTGCAAGGTCAATGTACGACGCGTAATACATCGGAGCCATTATGATTTGGGGAAAAATTATAGGGGGATTTTTTGGACTTTTACTCGGCCGACTCCCGGGCTTACTCATTGGCTTATTGATTGGGCATTGGTTTGATCGTGCTCTAAAGCAAGCGCTCATGCAGCCGAATGGAACAACGTCAACCCCGTACGGTTTTACTTATACCTTGTTTGCGGTGCTTGGGCATTTAGCCAAATCCAAAGGCCGGGTTACGGAGCAGGATATTGACTATGTCAGCCGCTTAATGACCGCATTGCAACTGGAAGGTGACGCACGAACTGCAGCGCAGGACGCATTTCGTGATGGCAAACAAGCTGATTTCCCAGTGGCGGAGCAGGTTCGCTCATTGCGATCCCAGTTTGTTTGGCGTCGCGATCTCCTGCAGTTTTTTCTGGAGCAGTTGCTCATCGTGGCGCTACAGGATGGGCAATTGGATGATGCTGAATACCAAGTTTTACTGAAAGTAACAGAAGCGCTAGGCTTTCGGCGTGAGCAGTTGGATGCGATGGTCGAGATGGTCTCGGCACAATTGCGCTTCCAACATCATTCAGCTGGTTCCCAAGGGACACGCCGTGCATCATCAGAAGCGCAATTAGCAAATGCATACGCGGTATTGGGCATCGCACCTTCGGCAAGCTTTGCTGAGGTAAAAAAGGCCTATCGGCGGATGATGAATAAGCATCACCCGGATAAGCTTGCAGCGCAGGGGCTACCCCCAGAAATGCGTGAATCTGCGCGGGTGAAATCTCAGCAAATTCAAGCCGCTTATGAGTTGATCAAAACTCAGCTGGGCAAGTAAACGACAGGCGCTGCTGCGTGGTTGGGTGATCAAAAGCAAGTAGCTCAGCATGCAATAACAAGCGATCGGCTGCAGCAAAAGCCGCGGCATCTGCATAAAATTTATCACCTCGAATGGGCGTGCCGAGTGCTTGCATATGAACGCGTAATTGATGTGAGCGGCCAGTATAGGGCTCCAAGCGCACGATATCGCCAACCTCATCGCGTCCAATCACGTGATAGAATGTCAGGGCGTGTCGCCCGTGCAGGAAGTCGACCATTTGCCGCGGCCGATTAGGCCAGTCACAACGCATGGGTAACTCAATGGCACCGTGATTGGCAGGCAGATGTCCAGCTACTTTTGCCACATAGTGTTTACTCACTGTACGTTGCTCAAATTGGCGTTGCAGCGCCGCTTGCGCAGTTTTATTACGGGCAAACACCAATAACCCTGATGTTGCCATATCCAATCGATGCACGACACGGATACCTGGGCACGCGAAGGCCAATCGCGTCCAGACGGAATCACGGTGTGCAACCGCTTTACCTGGAACGCTCAGTAACCCGCTCAGTTTATTTACCACCACAATGTCTTCGTCCTCGTACAGAATGGTTAAAAAGGGAGTGATGGGTGGCGTATAATGTAAGAGTGTCATTCGGGAATATTAATAATAATTCGGGCCGCATCCAATTGTAACAGAGGCTGTGCAAAGGCTTCTAGCAATAAGCCACGGCGCTGTTTAACAGCTTCAATTTCACTGGGACGAACATATGGGTTGCGTTGTTGTAATTGACGGAGCCGTGTTAGTTCACGTTCTAATTGTTCTTGCATCATTGTGGTGGCGGACGCTATGGCGGTCGCTTGTAACTGTTCAGCAGGGTGCCACGCACGTTGAATCGTTTGTTGGCACTCACTCCGTAATTGTTTCAGGATAAGTTTCGCTTGTTTTTTCTCGATAAAATGAAGTTGCCGTTCAAGTGTGTCAGCGGCAACTTTATCAGTAAGATTGCGTCCCTGACTATCCATCAAAATGCGGAAATACTGTTGCGGATAAAACTCTTGTACAGCCAGCTGGCGCGGTGCTAACACCCGGCTACTGAAGGTTAATTCAATAAACCACAGGCCAGCTGCGAGAGCCTTGTTTTGCAATTTAGCCACTGCAGTACAACCGTATTCATCTTGCGTAAGCAATTCCATAGCCTGTTGAACAAAAGGATGATCCCAAGTGAGGAAGGCCATGTCATCGTGGAGCAACGCATATTGCCGAGAAAAGGTCACGGCTATCCCCTCGTCGGGCACCCCAGCTAAGGGGACGCGTAGGTATTCGGTGGGACGCAGCCAGCCGTAATCGTCATTTATGCGTTCGAAATCCATCCCAAAACGCTCCCAAAACGACAACATAAACTGCTCAAGTTCAGTCGGTTGTTGCAATGCGTCAAGTGCCTCATTCAAGGCGTGTAACTGATGCGGACGATAGGCGTTTAATTCTTGTAAGCGATCACGGCCGGCTTCTGCGGTGGCGCGCAGGATGGCTGCTTGCTCTCGCGTAGCTGTGGTCAATGCAGTGAGTTGCGCAGTGGAAAATTCTGGGGTACCAATGCGCTGGCATAAATGTTGAACCGTGGGCGCAAATTGCTCGTAGAGTAGTGAGCCAATAGCGTTCGGTTGAGTAAACGCATCCATCGCCTGATACCAAGCAAATAATACCTGTTCAGGTGTGTCTTGCACGACAGGCACATGAATATGGATGGTATGTTGCTGCCCGATTCGATCCAGTCGCCCGATCCGCTGTTCAAGTAGATCAGGGTGAAGTGGGAGATCAAACAACACCAAGTGCTGGGCAAATTGGAAGTTACGCCCTTCGCTGCCAATTTCTGAACACAACAAGATAGGGCAACCATCCTCAGGGCTGGCAAAATATGCGGCAGCTCGATCGCGTTCGAGCAACGTAAGGTGCTCGTGAAATACCGCAGCATGAATACCGTGCTGCACACGCAAATGTTCATGTAACGTCAATACCGACTCTGGTGATTGACATATCAGCACAAATTTTTGCTGCTTATGTTGTTTTAATAACGAAACCAACCAATCGAATCGCTGCCGGAAAGAGTCAGCAGCCGGCAAGTTACTTGTGTGTAACTCGCGCACTGGAAATCCACCAATATGGCGGCGGCTATTTCGAAACATGACACGGCCAGTACCATAAGAATCAAGGAGCTCATCTAAGGCTTGGTCATCACCAGCGGCAGCAAGTGCCTCCGCCTGCGGAGCCAAAGCGAGATACCGTGCTTGTTCTGCGGTAAATGCTGAGAAATCAGCAAAACGGTCGGGATCAAGCAACTGTAAGCGGGCAAAGTGCGCCTCCAGACCGGCTTGCTCAGGGGTAGCGGTGAGTAATAACACACTTTCTATGTGTAAGGTCAATTGCTGTAACGTGGTAAACCGTGATTCGCTAGGTTTGATTTGGTGCGCTTCGTCTACCACTAGGAGATCCCAAGTAACTTCGAGCAATTCAGCAGACCAAAATGCGTGATCGAGTAACGATTGTGGGATCAGTACCAGTTGTTCACTAGCAAATACCACTTCACCACTACTGGCTGCTTGTTCACAACGTTCTTGATCAAATAAACTGAAACTCAAATTAAAACGACGCAGTAATTCGACTAACCATTGGTGAGCCAAGCTATCTGGAACACAAATAAGTACCCGTTCTGCACGCCCAGTCAGTCGCCGGCGGTGGATAATAAGGCCTGCTTCGATGGTTTTCCCTAAACCGACTTCATCGGCGAGCAGCACGCGTGGATGATGGCGATCTGCCACTTGGGATGCTACATAGAGCTGATGCGGTAATAACTCTGCCCGTGCACCAATCAACCCTACTGCAAGACTTTGCTGCCAACGTTGTAAATGATGTTGGGCCGACTGGCGCAAGCGGAATAAATCTAACCGATCCACTTTACCAGTCAAAATGCGGGTGAGTGGTTGGTTGGTGGCAACCTGTGCAGCAAGGTGCAGTTCTGGCACCCTAACTTCGGCATCAGTTTCACTGTGAATGCCGTGATAAACAAAAAGGCCGTTTTGCTCGCTCACCCTAGTAACCCGAAAGCTCCAACCGTCACCATGTTGGCCTTGTTCATCAGGAAATAAACGGAAGCGGGCAAGAGGGGCATCATGGTTAGCATAACGGCGGAACTCGCCGGTAACCGGAAACAAAAGGGTAACCATTCGCCCTTGTAGTTCGGTGACTATTCCCAATCCTTGCTCCATTTCTGTTTCACTGAGCCAACGTTGGCCGGGAATAAATTGTGGTGATGTTGTTCTTGCTACCATGAGAGACCTTTACTGCAGCGTCTTAAAAGGAGGGCGCACATGGTAACGAAAATAAATTCAATATTCACATCATTTTCATCAAAGTTGGACTAGTCTTGTCTGTATGGACGTTATATAAGAAATAATACAGCAACGCCATTTGAGGGCCCCCATGACTGACAGCACACCCAAATATTACATCTTAGATACCAACATCTTACTGCACGAGCCGCTCGCCTTCTTAAACTTTGATGAACACCATGTCGTGATACCTATGGTGGTATTAGAAGAATTGGATGTCATTAAAGATCGGCAGAAAGACATTAGTCGTGAAGCGCGAACTGCGATTCGATCGCTTGAAAATGCACTCAAGGATGCGACTCCTGAGCAAATTTTAGCGGGCGTGTCGCTAAGTGAGATCCAAGGAGCACACTTAGCTGCAGGAACCTTATCGATATTTCCAGATTATCGATTAAAACAGCAAGATGCGGTTTTGAATTTATCAGAAAACGATCACCGCATTATTCAAACAGCATTAGCTCTACAGCAACAGCACCTCAATACAAAAGTCGTGTTAGTAACTAAAGATATTAATATGCGGCTAAAAGCGAAAGGGGCTGGAGTTAAGTTTGTCGAAGATTATCGTACCGATCAGTTAATTGACGATATTCGGTTCCTATCAAAGGGATTCATCGAGATTGATGGGGATTTTTGGGAGCACGTTGGGGAAGTCACCAGTGTTCAACAAGGGCGTGACACTTATCATGAAGTTCCGCGAGAAACCTTACCTACAGTATTTCATAACCAATATATTATTGATGATACCGAGCATTTTGCGGCAAAAGTCGTTGGTTATGATGAGCATGTTATCCGTGTGCACGATCTTAGCTATGAACGAATGATGGGATATCGTGCGTGGGGAATTCAGCCTAAGAATATTTATCAAGCGATGGCGCTTAATGCCTTATTAGATCCGAATATGGATTTAGTAATTTTGACGGGTCCAGCGGGGAGTGGAAAAACGTTGTTAGCCTTGGCTGCTGCATTAGAACTCGTGGTTGAGCAAGGTATTTATGAAAAGATTATAGTGACTCGGAATACTCCAGAAATCGCAGAGTCCATTGGTTATTTGCCGGGTACTGAAGAAGAAAAAATGGCACCTTGGTTGGCTGCGATCACCGATTCATTAGAAGTGTTACATAAACACGATGAAAGCATGGACGCCAGCCTCAATTACATTATGTCGAAGGCAAATATTCAGTTAAAATCGTTAAACTTTATGCGTGGTCGGAGTATTCAAAATGCTATTGTGATTCTCGACGAAGCACAAAACCTCACCGCGTCACAACTCAAAACTATAATTACTCGTTGTGGTACCGGTACGAAAATTATTTGTTCTGGTAACTTGGCGCAAATTGATAGTTATTATTTAACGGCGGTAACTTCGGGGTTAACCTACATCGTTGAACGTTTTAAAGATTACCCAGGCAGCGCCACGGTAAACCTCAATGGTGTCGTACGCAGTTCATTGGCGCAGTTTGCGGAGGAAAATTTATAACCGTTCGTGTGCTCAGTGTTGGTTAAAATAGTCTTCGAGGATAAGTTGTGCGGCGGCACTATCAACTCTGCCTTTTTTGAGTTGCTTGTAGCCACCGTGATCAAATAAATACTCTTTCGCGGCAACCGTCGTAAGCCGTTCATCTTGGTAGACCACTTGAATACCAAAACGGCCGTGCAGACGCTGCCCGAACTTGCGTGCACGTTCAGTTAATGGCTGTTCGGTGCCATCCATATTTAAGGGTAAGCCGACCACCACAAAATCAGGTTGCCATTCTTTTAACAAGCGCTCAACCTGACTCCAGTCTGGTTGCCCATCCTTGGCACGTAAAGCAGTGAGAGGTGTTGCGGTACCGGTAATAGATTGGCCGATCGCAACACCAATGCTGGATGTACCGAAATCAAATCCCAATACTTGGCTCATGAATGACCTACATCAGCAACAAGCTGCCACGGCTCAATGCCGAGTTTATTCAGCGCCTTTTGCCAACGTTGGTTGCTTGGCGTACGGAACAAAATATCATTGTCGGCCGGAATAATGAGCCAGCTATTCTCAGCCAGCTCACTCTCTAGCTGGCCAGCCTCCCAACCTGAATAGCCTAACGTAAGGAGGAAATCATTAGGTGTCAGACCTTGCCCAATATCTTTAAGAATATCTTTTGAGGTGGTGATGGCTAAGTCATCACTGAGTATGATTGAATTACGCCATTGTAAATCCGCAGTGTGTAGGACGAACCCACGATCGCGGGCAAGTGGACCGCCAGCATAAACTGGCTTCCCTAACTGTTGGTTAGTTAACGGAACGATTATTTCGACTTTTGCTAGAAGGTCTTCAACACTTATTTCGACGGGATGGTTGATAATAAGCCCCATCGCACCATTGTCGTTATGTTCACAAATATAGGTTACTGAACGCTCAAAAAAAGGGTCATCCAAGCCTGGCATGGCGATTAAAAAATGATTTTTCAGACTACCTAAGGTTTCCATTAGCTCCGCTTCTCCTGACCAAGTGCATCAATGAATTGAACTAGCACAAACCGAGTTGACGTTCGATTGCTTCAAATACTTTTTCAGCTATGTTTAGCTCATATGCGGCCTCAATCTCGCGCATACAAGTGGGACTGGTGACATTTATTTCAGTGATGTGATTACCGATGACATCAAGTCCTACAATGGTTAATCCACGGCGCTTTAATTCAGGGCCAACACGGCGCGCTAGTTCCCAGTCAGAGTCACTCAATGGCTGTGGGCGACCGGTACCACCTGCGGCAAGGTTACCCCGTGTCTCGCCGGCACTTGGAATACGAGCTAATGCGTAAGGCATTGGTTCGCCGTCGATAATAAGAATACGTTTATCACCATCGACAATTTCCGGCAAATAGCGTTGCACCATGGTAAAACGCTGACCATGGTTGGTGAGAGTTTCAATAATCACACCGAGATTTTGACCGCTGCTATCGATGCGGAAAATAGAGGCACCCCCCATACCATCGAGTGGCTTCAGAATAATATCTTGGTGTTCCTGATGGAACGCTCGAATCAATTCAGCTTGACGAGTGACTATCGTGGGCGGTGTTAGATCAGCAAACCAAGCGGTAAATAGTTTCTCGTTACAATCACGCAAGCTCTGGGGTTTGTTTA
Source organism: Pseudidiomarina indica (assembly GCA_029279945.1). Taxonomy (GTDB): domain Bacteria; phylum Pseudomonadota; class Gammaproteobacteria; order Enterobacterales; family Alteromonadaceae; genus Pseudidiomarina; species Pseudidiomarina indica_A. Next base: position 51,461 of record JAJUHK010000012.1, read on the forward strand.
CGACCAAGACACCACGTCGTTCAGCCAGCTCTAATAAGTATGTGGCATATAAAAACTCATTATCGAAAGGCGGATCTTTACGCATTAAGATCACATCAAATTGCCCTAGATTCATGGTCTCCACGTCACCAAGCGTATAAAAATCGGTAGCCTGGTCGCGGACTTGCACCGAGCGCGCTAACCCGACTGGTTCTCCGGCAATCAATGATAGATCGTTAAGCGTTAGGTAATAGATCTCATAGTTACGTGCTTGAGCTTCGAGTAATAGGCGAAAACTTGTATCTTTATTCGGTTTTATGGATTCAATGGGATCCATAATCATCGCAAGTTTCATCAGACTTCCTTAGGCTAGGTCGCCAAATTGGTATTGAATGACACTCAATGCAGTGAGAGCCGCTGTTTCAGTGCGTAAAACTCGAGGGCCTAAGCGTACCGGTAAAAAGTGATGGGCACTCGCTAACGCAACTTCGTCTTCAGTTAGTCCACCTTCAGGGCCAATCAACAACGTTAACTGTTTAGGATATTCAGTGAGTTGCTGTAATGGTTCTGTGGCATAAGGGTCTAGCGTTAAACGCAAGCCCTTTGGTAACTGCGCTAACCACTGCTGCATACTCAGGGGTAAGTTAACTTTTGGGACGAAACTCCGGCCACTTTGTTCACACGCTGAAATGACTATTCTTTGCCATTGCTGCTGCTTTTTCAATAAGCGTTCACCGCTTAATTTAACCGTACAACGTTCAGTAAATAATGGCGTGATTTCATACACGCCTAATTCCACTGATTTTTGTAGTACAAAATCCATTCGTTCCCCGCGGGAAATACCCTGCGCTAAGTGAACCTGAAGCGGTGATTCAGTTGGATTGGGAGCAACTTCCACAATTTTTACCGATATGCCGCGCTTCGCTATTGTTGTGATGGTTGCGGCATAGTTATGACCATCACCATTAAAGAGTTCAATGGGTTGTCCAGCAGACATGCGAAGAACACGGCCTACATGGTGGGCTGCTTCAGGATCAAGTTCTATCTCAGCCCCCAATTGCCAAGGCACCATGGACGTTTGATAAATGCGAGGTATGCGCATACTTAATTCTTCTCTATCGACTACTTTCTGGTGGGCATAGTACCATCGGAACTAGCAATTGGCAGCTTGAAAAAATTTGATTTTGTCGGGTTTACCAACGATCATGGCACTCGGCAGACCACCAAGGAGAACGATGTATGCCTTTGTCGAAAATGTTTTCAACCCTGTGTGTCATGGTGTGGCTCGTTGTGCTGAATACGCCGGTACAGGCTGAGGATGCGCATAGCTATGCACGGATCAAGCAAGTATCCACGCCTCATATGGAGTTAGATTTAACCGTTGATTTTGATGACCGTAAGTTGCGTGGCCATGTGACTTATAAACTCGCGCGTCATGATACTAGTACACAGCTCTATTTAGATACTAACGAACTGGTGATTCATAAAGCAGAACTGCTTATTGATGAACAATGGCAACCTACCAAATTTACGATGGGGGATATCCACCCGAGTTTGGGACGTGAATTGATTGTTGATATTGGCCCTAGTGCAGCGCAGGTGCGTATTCACTATGAAACTGTACCAACAGCTAGTGGCCTGCAATGGTTAACACCAGAGCAGACCGCTGGTAAGGAACATCCCTTTATGTTCAGTCAATCCCAGCCGATTCACGCACGTAGTTGGATTCCCATTCAGGATTCGCCAGCGTTACGCCTCACTTACAATGCTACCATTCGTACGCCAGAGGGGCTGTTAGCGGTAATGAGTGCAAACAATAGTCTCAGTGATGAGCGCCCTGGTGAATATCACTTCAGTATGCCGCAACCTATTCCAGCCTACCTAATTGCGATTGCGGTCGGTGACTTAGTGGTGCAAGAAATTAGTGACAATGTGGCAGTGTTTGCGGAGCGCTACATAGTTGCAGACGCAGCGTGGGAATTTGCTGATACGCCAGCTATGATTACCGCGACTGAGGAAATGTATGGCCCATATCGTTGGGATCGTTACGACCTGTTAATTTTGCCACCAAGTTTTCCTTTCGGCGGCATGGAAAACCCACGTTTATCGTTTATCACTCCAACTGTGGTTGCCGGTGATCGCAGTTTAATCAACTTGATTGCTCATGAGTTGGCCCATAGCTGGTCAGGCAACTTAGTAACTAACGCTAGCTGGCGCGATTTATGGATTAACGAAGGGTTCACTAGCTATGTTGAAAACCGCATCATGGAAGCATTGTTCGGACGTGAACGAGCGGTGATGGAGCAAGCATTGGGTTACCAAGATTTACGTGACGATATGGCGCGGCTACCAGCCAAAGATACCGTACTCAATATTGAATTGGGTCGGCGCCACCCAGATGATGTGTTCTCACAAGTACCTTACGTGAAAGGCCAACTATTCTTGATGTATTTGGAAGAAAAATTTGGCCGTGAGGAGTTCGATGTATTCCTACGTAAATACTTCGCTGATTTTGCGTTCCAGAGTATTTCGACTGAGCAGTTCAAGCATTACCTCAAACGTGAGTTGTTAGATAAAAAACCACTGCTGGTGAGTATGGATAAGGTGAATGAATGGATTCATCAGCCTGGCTTGCCTGACGATGCACCTCGTCCTACGTCTGATGCATTTATTAAAGTTGAGCAGCAAATGCAACGCTGGCTGAAAGGTGGTCAGTTAGCTACTGACGCTTGGACCACTCACGAATGGCTGCATTTTATTAACAACTTGCCGTTAGATATCTCTGCACAAAATATGGCGCGGCTCGATCAAGAGTTTCAGCTCACGCAAAGTCAAAATAGTGAAATTGCCCACGCGTGGTTAAAACTCTCAATAATCAAAAATTACGAGCCAGCACGGGAGCGGTTACGAGAGTACTTACTTAGCATTGGTCGGAATAAATTAGTAAGTCCACTGTATCGTGAGCTGGCCAAAACGCCAGATAACTTAAAATGGGCACGGCAAGTTTACGAGCAGGCGAAGGCCGGTTATCACCCGTTGACGCAAACGGTTGCTGAATCATTGCTGTATGCCAACCAATAAGGAGCTGTCATGACAAAAGCGATTGGCTATGCGGCGTTGGCGGCAGATCGGCCACTGACCTATTATGAGTTTAATCGACGTGAGCCGACTGCCACCGATGTTGAAATTGAAATAGCATACTGTGGTGTGTGCCATTCAGACTTACACCAAGCACGTAACGAATGGGGCGGAACGATTTTTCCTTGCGTCCCCGGGCATGAAATTGTTGGCCATGTTACCCGTGTGGGTGCGCAAGTGACTCGTTATAAAGTGGGCGACACTGTCGGCGTAGGGTGCATGGTGGATTCTTGCCGCACCTGCCCAAGTTGTGAAGCAGGGCACGAACAATACTGCGATAGCGGGTTTGTGGGTACTTACAACGGCACCGATAAACATTCAAATGGTGTGACTTACGGCGGATACTCAAACCGAATCGTCGTTGATCAAGACTTTGTCCTGCGAGTTGACCCCAAGCTACCCTTGGCGGGTGTAGCGCCATTGCTGTGTGCAGGTATTACGACCTATTCGCCACTGCGACATTGGCAAGTTACCACAGGACACCGGGTTGGCGTGGTCGGTCTCGGTGGCTTAGGGCATATGGCATTAAAGTTGGCAAAAGCCATGGGTGCGGAAGTGGTATTGTTTACCACGTCTACGAGTAAAGTTGCTGATGCGAAACGATTGGGTGCGGACCACGTGGTGATTTCAAGTGACGCAGCGCAAATGAAAGCGTGGCGCAATTCACTCGATTTTATTTTGAATACGGTGGCTGCACCTCATGATCTTGATGCTTATCTGAGTTTATTACGTTTGGATGGCACCATGACACTGGTAGGAATACCGGCTGAAGCACATCCATCGCCGTCGGCTTATAACCTGATCATGAAACGTCGTAGTTTGGCGGGCTCACTCATCGGTGGTATCGCGGAAACCCAGGAAATGCTAGATTTTTGTGCCAAGCATGGGATTACTGCTGATATTGAGTTGATTGCCATGGACGAAATCAACCACGCCTTCGAGCGAATGCTCAAGAGTGATGTGAAGTATCGCTTTGTAATTGATATGGCAACACTTAAACAGAAATAAAGACTTTTAGACGTCTAAATGTAGAAAAGTGGGCATAGTTACGATAAACTATGCCCACTTTTTTATGATAATTCATTCCTGACGTTCCTACACGAGATTTTAAAAGCATGGCACAGCACTTATTTACTTCTGAATCAGTTTCAGAAGGTCATCCAGACAAGATTGCCGACCAAATTTCTGATGCCGTTCTTGATGCCATTTTGGCGCAAGATCCGCGTGCCCGAGTCGCCTGCGAAACCTATGTTAAAACAGGTATGGTTTTAGTTGGTGGTGAAGTTAACACAAATGCGTGGGTGGATATTGAAGAAATCACCCGCAATACTGTCCGTAATATTGGTTACGTGCACTCAGACATGGGCTTCGATGCGAATTCGTGTGCAGTGCTCAATGCGATTGGGAAACAATCGCCAGACATCAACCAAGGTGTTGATAGAGACCGACCAGAAGATCAAGGAGCTGGTGACCAAGGGCTGATGTTTGGCTATGCCACCAATGAAACAGAAGTGTTGATGCCAGCACCGGTAACCTATGCGCATCGGTTAATGCAACGTCAAGCTCAGGTTCGTAAAGACGGCACCTTGCCCTGGTTGCGACCCGATGCTAAATCGCAATTGACCTTTATTTATGAAGATGGTCGCCCAGTAGGTATTGATACCGTGGTGTTGTCAACGCAACATCATGAAGATATCTCGCAACAACAATTGCGTGAAGCGGTAATTGAGACAATTCTCAAACCGGTACTACCAGAAGCATGGTTCCCAACCAAGCAAGAACGAATTTTCATTAACCCAACGGGTAAATTTGTGATTGGTGGACCTATGGGTGATTGCGGTCTGACGGGGCGCAAAATCATTGTTGATACGTACGGTGGTATGGCCCGTCACGGTGGCGGTGCGTTCTCTGGTAAAGATCCTTCGAAAGTGGACCGCAGTGCGGCCTATGCTGCGCGTTATGTCGCTAAGAATCTTGTTGCGGCGGGCCTTGCTGAGCGCGTTGAGATTCAAATTTCATATGCCATTGGTGTAGCTGAGCCAACGTCCATTAGCATTGAGACCTTTGGTACCAGTAAACACAGTGAAGAGCAGCTGATTGCGTTGGTTCGCCAGCATTTTGATCTGCGCCCATATGGGCTCATTAAGATGCTTGATTTAGAGCGGCCCATTTATTTACCTTCTGCAGCGTATGGGCACTTTGGTCGCGCCGAGTTTCCATGGGAACAAACGGATAAGGCCGACGCACTTCGCGCCAGTATCTAAGTTTGCGTCATAGCCCCGAAATGTGGAGAATACGCGCACCAATTGTGCATTTTTTCATTCGCTAATCTTCGGGGCTTGTCATGACTACAGCAGTAACAGATCGGAAACACCTAGCCAATGCAATTCGTGCGCTCAGCATGGATGCCGTTCAGCAGGCAAATTCAGGGCATCCTGGCGCGCCCATGGGAATGGCAGATATTGCCGAAGTACTCTGGCGTGACTTTCTAAAGCACAATCCTAACAACCCAGCCTGGGCAGATCGCGACCGTTTCGTGTTATCGAACGGCCACGGATCGATGCTGATTTATTCGTTACTGCATCTGACTGGCTACGAGTTGTCTATTGATGACTTACGCCAATTCCGCCAATTGCATTCAAAAACACCGGGCCATCCCGAATATGGCTACGCTCCGGGCATTGAAACTACCACAGGCCCATTAGGGCAAGGTATCACCAATGCGGTCGGCATGGCATTAGCTGAAAAAGTCTTGGCAGCACAGTTTAACCGTCCCGGCCATGAAATCATCAATCACTATACCTATACCTTCCTTGGTGATGGTTGCTTAATGGAAGGCATTTCTCACGAAGCTTGTTCATTAGCAGGCACACTTGGCTTGGGTAAGTTGATTGCTTTTTATGATGATAACGGTATTTCTATCGACGGCAACGTAGAAGGCTGGTTCACTGATGACACAGTAAAACGCTTTGAAGCTTATCGCTGGCATGTCATTGATCAGGTTGATGGGCACGATGCTGCAGCGATTAAAGCTGCTATTGAACAAGCGCAAGCAGTGACTGAGCGTCCTACCTTGATTGTGTGTAAAACCATCATAGGGTTCGGTGCCCCTAATAAGCAAGGCTCGGAAAGTTGTCATGGTGCCCCACTAGGCGCTGAAGAAGTTGCTGCAGCACGCGAACAGTTAGGCTGGCCATATGGACCATTTGAAATTCCAAATGACGTTTACAACGCATGGTCAGCGGTTGAAGCTGGTGCTGCGATAGAAGCACAATGGCAACAACGATTTGCTGCTTACGCTGACGCTTATCCCGAATTAGCGGCAGAATTTGAACGCCGTATGGCTGGTACCTTACCGGCTGACTTTGTCCAGCAAGCCGATGCTTATATTGCACAATTACAAGCTAATCCAGCAACTATCGCGAGCCGAAAAGCGTCACAAAATGCATTAAATGCCTATGGGCCACTGCTGCCAGAATTGCTCGGAGGTTCTGCCGACTTAGCTGGTTCTAACCTGACCTTATGGCAAGGCTCAAAAGGTATCACTGCAGCTGATGCAAGCGGCAATTACGTTTATTATGGTGTGCGTGAGTTTGGCATGTCTGCCATTATGAATGGTATCGCTTTACACGGCGGTTTCACCCCGTATGGGGCAACCTTTTTAATGTTTATGGAATACGCTCGCAATGCCGTGCGGATGGCTGCGTTAATGAAGCAGCAGAGTATTTTTGTCTATACCCACGATTCCATTGGGTTAGGAGAGGATGGCCCAACGCATCAACCGATTGAGCAATTGGCCAGTTTACGTATGACTCCACAATTGAGCACGTGGCGTCCGTGTGACCAAGTCGAATCTGCGGTCGCTTGGAAATACGCTTTAATGCACAAAGATGGCCCAACGGCACTCGTGTTTAGCCGCCAAAATTTACCGCAGCAAACGCGTACGAGTGACCAAGTCAGTGCCATTGAGCGTGGTGGTTATGTGTTATATGAACATGGGGCAAACCCAGAATTAATTTTGATTGCGACAGGATCCGAGGTTGCCTTGGCGATGACCGCTGCTCAGCAATTAGCGGCAGATGGTGTCGCCGTGCGCGTGGTATCTATGCCATCTACGGATGTGTTCGACCAGCAAAGTGCGGAGTACCGCGAGCAGGTATTGCCAGCCGCTGTAACCAAGCGCATTGCGATTGAAGCCGGTATCGCAGATTATTGGTATAAATATGTGGGGTTAACCGGACGTATCATTGGCATGACGACTTTTGGTGAGTCAGCGCCAGCCGATCAATTGTTTACATATTTTGGCTTCACGCCAGAGCATATTATGGCCGTAGCGCAGGAATTGTTGAACTCATGAGTGATGCACCAGCACGAGTCGCCCTCAATGGTTTTGGCCGAATCGGTCGTAACGTGCTGCGGGCACTTTACGAGCGGGGTTACCGTGAGCGGTTGCAAGTCGTCGCGATTAATGAGTTAGCACCAGTTGCAGCAATGGCGCATTTGCTCAAGTACGATACGAGCCACGGTCGGTTCCAAAGCCCAGTGGTGGTGCGCGATGAAGCCCATCTAGAGGTTGCCGGCGATATCATTGCGGTATCGGCGCAGCAACGGCTACAAGACTTACCGTGGCAGTCGGCTGACATTGACTTAGTGCTAGATTGCACTGGTGTGTACGGTACTCCAGAGGATGGTCAGACGTATCTTGAACAAGGGTTGCCACGCGTCTTGTTTTCTCACCCGGGGCGCGCTGATTTAGATTTTACCGCTATATTTGGGATAAATACCGATGAGTTGCAGCCTGAGCATCGGTGGGTATCGAACGGTTCTTGTACAACCAACTGTATTGTGCCAGTCATTAAAGTATTGGATGATGCGTTTGGGATTGATAGTGGGGCAATCACCACAATTCATGCGGCTATGCATGATCAGCAGGTAATTGATGCTTATCACAGTGATCCGCGTTTAGCCCGAGCCGCAGGGCGCTCAATTATTCCCGTCGATACACGATTAGCGCGTGGTATTGAGCGTATTTTACCGAAGTTCGCAGGCCGATTTGAGGCTATCCAGGTACGCGTGCCAACCACCAACGTTACAGCAATGGATTTAAGCGTAACGGTAAATACACCGGTGACAGTTGAGCAAATTAATGAAACTTTGGCGGCTGCGGCACGGGGATCTTTAGCTGAGGTACTAGGCTTTGTTGATGAGCCATTAGTTTCAATAGATTTTAACCATGATCCACGTTCAAGTATTGTCGATGGAACGCAAACGCGAGTTGCTGATAAGCGACTGGTTAAAGTGTTGTGTTGGTGTGATAACGAATGGGGATTTGCAAATCGAATGTTAGATACCGCGCAAGTGATGTTGGTGCGGGCAGGTCATATTTAAATGCATGAGGCGATTATATGTCAGCTGTAATTACGATGTCAGATTTAGATCTCGACGGATTACGAGTACTGATTCGTGAGGACTTAAACGTACCTATTAGTGATGGCAAAGTCACGTCAGATGCGCGCATCCGCGCTGCAATTCCCACCATCGAAGCAGCTTTAAATGCTGGGGCTAAAGTGATGGTAATGTCGCACTTAGGACGCCCGCAAGAAGGGGTGTACGATCCCGAGTTTTCATTGCAGCCAGTGGTTGATTATCTTAATGACGCTTTGTCGGTGCCTGTACGTCTTGTGCAGGATTATCTGAACGGGGTGGACGTGAATGCTAATGAAGTTGTGGTGTTTGAAAACGTTCGCTTCAATCCAGGTGAAAAGAAGAATGACGATACGCTGTCACAACAACTTGCAGCGTTATGTGATGTGTTTGTGATGGACGCGTTTGGTACTGCGCATCGCGCTCAAGCATCAACGCATGGGGTGGCAAAGTATGCCGATGTGGCTTGTGCAGGTCCGCTCCTGGCAGCTGAGCTTGATGCACTAGGCAAAGCCTTAGAAAACCCCGCTCGGCCATTAGTGGCGATTGTGGGTGGTTCGAAAGTTTCGACTAAGTTAACTGTGCTTGAATCGTTGTCACAAGTGGTTGATCAACTGATTGTCGGTGGTGGTATTGCCAACACCTTTATCGCAGCTGCAGGTCATAATGTGGGTAAATCGCTGTACGAGGCCGAGCTAATCAATGAAGCTAAACGTCTCGCCGCGGCTGCACACAGCCAAGGGGGGAGTATTCCGGTGCCTACCGATGTGGTGACCAGCAAGGAATTTAGCGCAACTGCTGCTGCAGAAACCAAGGCAGTGGCTGAAATCACGGCTGACGATATGGTGCTCGATATTGGGCCAGAAACAGCTGCTAACTTTGCTAAAATTTTAGCAAATGCTGGGACTATTGTTTGGAATGGTCCAGTAGGTGTGTTTGAATTTGATCAGTTCGGCGCAGGCACGAAAGCGCTCGCTGAAGCTATTGCGAACAGTGCTGCATTTTCTATTGCTGGTGGTGGTGATACGTTAGCTGCAATTGATAAGTATGGAATCGCTGATAAAATCAGCTATATATCAACCGGTGGTGGTGCCTTTTTAGAATTCTTAGAAGGAAAGAAACTGCCTGCTGTCGCGATTTTGGAAGAGCGCGCACTAAATGGCTAACAGCCAACCTTAATAGGATATTAGGAGTTAAACAACATGGCATTAATTTCATTACGGCAGTTGCTTGATCATGCAGCTGAACACGATTATGGCGTTCCTGCATTTAACGTGAATAACTTAGAGCAAATGCGCGCCATTATGCAGGCAGCAGACGAAACCGATAGCCCAGTTATCGTCCAAGCCTCTGCTGGTGCACGCAGCTATGCTGGCGCCCCATTTTTACGTCATCTGATTTTGGCCGCAATCGAAGAATGGCCACATATTCCGGTGGTGATGCACCAAGACCATGGTACCTCACCGGCAGTATGTCAGCGTTCTATCCAACTGGGCTTTAGCTCAGTGATGATGGATGGTTCTTTGCTTGATGATGGTAAAACCCCAGCAGATTACGATTATAACGTGCGTGTTACTCAACAGGTAGTGGCCATGGCGCATGCTTGTGGGGTCTCTGTTGAAGGTGAGTTAGGTGTATTAGGTTCACTCGAAACTGGTGAAGCAGGGGAAGAAGATGGTGTGGGCGCTGAAGGTAAGCTCACGCATGATCAACTGCTAACTGACCCAGAAGAAGCCGCCGCATTTGTGCGCGCAACGAATGTTGACGCTTTGGCAATTGCCTGCGGTACATCACACGGTGCGTATAAATTCTCACGGCCGCCAACCGGCGATATATTAGCCATCGATCGGATCAAAGAAATCCACAAACGGATCCCGAATACTCACCTCGTGATGCATGGTTCATCATCAGTACCGCAAGAATGGCTGAAGATAATTAATGAATTCGGTGGTGAGATTCCAGAAACTTATGGTGTTCCAGTGGAGCAAATCGTTGAAGGGATCAAGCACGGGGTGCGTAAGGTGAATATTGATACTGACTTACGTCTTGCATCAACTGGTGCAATTCGTCGTCATTTGGCTCAGAATCCAAGCAACTTTGACCCGCGCAAGTATTTAAAAGCTTCAACTGATGCTATGTACGAAATTTGCAAAGCACGTTATGAAGCATTCGGTTGTGCGGGGCAAGCGAGCAAAATTAAACCGATTTCTTTAGAAGAAATGTTCAAGCGCTATGAACGGGGCGAATTAGACGCTAAAGTGAATTAATTAAGCCTAGCGCGCATGGCCTTAGTCTGTATAATTATATACAGGCTATAGGCCTGTTTAATTATATGAAAAAGGTCGAAGACTAGGGGGATATGTGCGCATCTCATTATTATCATTAACACTCGTCTCTACGCTAGGGCTTGCTAGTTTACCAGTGTCAGCGAGCATTTTTATGTACGACGACGCCAGTGATTTGGATACCGAAACCAAATCCGATTGGGATGCAAGCGCTGAGCTGGGGTTGTTATTCACTTCAGGAAACACCGAAACTGAAACCTTTAAAGCCAAACTGAACTTAGCTCGTGATTTTGAAAATTGGCGCCATAAAGGCGTGATCGACTATTATCGTTCTGAGCAAAAAGACCAAGTTAATGGTGGTAATATCCTCACTGGCGACAAATTCTTTATTTCCGGTCAGAGTAACTATAAGTTTTCTCCAGATAGCCGCTCATCATTGTTTGTCTTTGGTTCGTATGAGGAAGATAAATTTAGTGCTTATGAATACCAAGGCACGTTTGCGGTGGGTTATGGTACCCGCTACCGTTACAGTGAAAATTTATACACTGACTATGAAATTGGTCCCGGTTACTCATTTAACCGTCCGATCATCGGTGGTGTTGCACAAGACCAAGAAACCAGCGTTATTCTTCGTTTAGCCGGTAACTTGGTGTGGGATATTTCGAAAAACTCTAAGTTCAATGCGTTGGCATCGACCGAAGTGGGTGAAGAAAACACCAAGACCCGTGCTGAGGCATCTATCTCGGCGAATATCAACAGTTCATTAGCACTGAAGTTTTCAGTATCAGGTACACATAACTCATACCTAGAAGATGTGTCCAAAGAAAAACTCGACACTGAAACTGCCGTTACTTTAGTTTATTCGTTCTAATCTTGAATAACATTCGCGGTGGGTATAATACCCATCGCGCTGTCTCTTCTATTGAAATAGCTGGATTGTAGCAATAATTTGACTCAAACTATGACGCAATAGTTAAATTTGTCTTTGCGCCTCTGGTAAATCTCCGTTAGTATTCGCGCACCTGAATCTGGGATTGTTACAATTTGTTTCTGCAGCTACAAAAGGCGAGATCTTATGTCTGCTAATTCGTTTCTGGGTGTCTTTGCTAAATCACCCATTAAACCGATGATCGAGCACATCGATCAAGTGCACGATTGTGCGATGGCACTGAAACCCTTTTTCCAAGCCGTTTATGCTGGTGATTGGAACGCAGCAGAAAACTATCGGCAAGAGATTGTGAATAAAGAACGGGTCGCCGATGAGTTGAAGCGCAATATCCGACTTAATCTGCCAGGCGGTCTATTTATGCCGGTAGAACGCACCGACCTACTGGAACTGGTTTCACAGCAAGATCGTATTGCTAACAAAGCCAAAGATATCTCAGGCCTAATCACCGGCCGTCAACTGCAAATTCCAGCCCCCTTGGTAGAAGGCTTCGACGCCTACCTGTCACGTTGCCTCGACGCTACCGACAAAGCCAAAGAAACCATTGGTGAGTTTGATGATTTACTTGAAGTAGGTTTCCGTGGTCGGGAACGGGTGTTTGTCGACAAACTCATTTCTGAGCTTGACGAAATTGAGCGCGATACAGATGCATTACAAATAACCCTGCGGCGACAACTTCGTACATTAGAAAACGAGTTGAACCCACTTGATGCCATGTTCTTATATGAAATTTTAGATTGGGTTGGTGATCTAGCCGACCTAGCCGAGCGTGTGGGCGCGCGTTTTGAGCTCATGTTAGCACGAGTCTAAGTCGGAGTTTCACTGATGGATATATTAAGCACTTATCACATGACCCTGATCGTGCTCGCAGCAGCATTTGGTCTATTTATGGCGTGGGGTATTGGCGCTAATGACGTCGCCAACGCGATGGGTACCTCGGTTGGTTCAAAAGCATTAACAATCAAGCAAGCTATCATTGTTGCAATGATCTTTGAGTTCGCTGGTGCCTACCTTGCTGGTGGTGAAGTGACCTCAACCATTCGTAAGGGCATTATCGATTCTTCCCACTATACACATGTCCCCGAGTTGTTGGTGTTTGGTATGATAGGGGCATTATTAGCAGCAGGAACTTGGCTACTTATTGCTTCATGGGCTGGCTGGCCAGTTTCAACCACACATTCAATTATCGGTGCCATCGTCGGCTTCTCTGCCGTAGGTGTTGGCGTGGAATCGGTGAAGTGGGGGGCAGTAGTCGGGATTGTTGGTAGTTGGGTCATAACTCCACTAATTGCTGGTGTGATCGCCTACTTTGTGTTCTTGAGTGCGCAGAAACTCATTTTTGATGCAGAAAATCCGTTACGCATGGCTGTGCGCTATGTGCCTTTCTATATGGGCATCACCGGGTTCATGATTTCTTTGGTGACCATCAAGAAGGGCTTAAAGCACGTTGGTATCGATCTCAGTAATAATGAAGGTTATATACTTGCTGTTGCGATTGGGGTTGTCGTTGGAATTATTGGGCGCATTTTGATTGCACGGTTGAAGTTTGATGAGAAGGCCGACAAAACATCGCACTATGCGAACGTCGAAAAAGTATTCGGTATTCTGATGATAGTGACTGCATGTTCGATGGCATTTGCTCATGGCTCAAATGACGTTGCAAACGCAATTGGGCCAGTTGCTGCGGTTGTGAGTGTGGTACAAAGTGGTGGTGTTATCTCACCCAAAGCACAGCTTGTATGGTGGGTTTTGCCTGTCGGTGCTCTCGGTATTGTGTTGGGCTTGGCGATGTTTGGTCGCCGAGTTATTGCAACGATCGGTAAGGGTATCACCCATTTGACACCAAGCCGTGGATTTGCGGCAGAGTTAGCAGCTGCAACGACAGTCGTTATCGCATCTGGTACTGGTTTGCCAATTTCCACTACTCAAACGCTCGTTGGGGCAGTATTAGGGGTTGGCATGGCACGTGGTATCGCAGCGCTTAATTTAGGCGTGGTACGTAACATTGTGGTGTCATGGGTCGTAACGCTACCAGCTGGCGCGGTGATGTCGATTATCTTCTTTTATATCATACGCGCAATATTCTCCGCTTAAGCTAAAGCGATATCAGTGAAAGAGCACTTCGGTGCTCTTTTTTTTACCTGAAAAAAAACTTTTAACAGGCTACGCTCGACTATATAGCTAAACATAAAAAAGGATGGTGAATGGTGTTTGCACCTTCTGATGAACGTCTAGTGAAGTTAGCGCTAAGGAACAATAAAGACGCTTGGTTACAGCTCGTGAAACGTTACGAGGGGCTGATCTATAACTATGGGCTGCGGATGCTAGGCAACGCGGAAGATGCATTGGACTTAATGCAGGAAGTGTTTTTTTCAGTGTATCGGAGTTTATCAAGCTGGCGTGGTGACAGCTCATTTAAGACCTGGTTAATGACTATTGCGCACCGTCGGTGTGTAGAACAGTACCGGCGACGACGGGAAGAGGTTGGTGATGAGGCTCTCGCAGAGCAAGAAAGTAACGACCTTTGGCATGACCCGGAACAAGTGTTCGTACGGCAACAGAAAGGTTTGCGGCTCTTGCAAGCGATGCAGCAGCTACCGATAGAGCAGCGCTTGGTTGTCGAGCTGAAGTTTTTTCAGCAATTAGCGCATACTGACATCGCTGAGCAATTAGAGATCCCATTAAATACGGTTAAATCACGGTTTTACACTGCTATTGAGAAGTTAAAAAGCCTGATAGAGGTAGATGAGTATGAGTAAACAGCATCAGTTTGAACAATGGTTAAGCGAGGCAGCAGCTGAAGTAACAGCAGCACCTGTTCCTGAATGGGATAGAGCAGCCACATATCGCCCCATGATGCACAACCATCAGCCTTGGTGGCAACGTCCGTGGTTACCCATAACATCATTTGCAACGTCCGCTTTGGCGGTGTTGTTGGTCGTTGCACAAGTACAGATTAGCAGTGATGCACAGGGCTTTACCATTCAGTTTGGCCAGTCACCTGCAGCGCAAGTTGAAGCTTTAGTGGCTGCTGAAGTGGGGGCTATGCGAGATGAGTTACGAGCAGAAATGACGGCCGTCAATGAACAGTTTGCCGAATATATGTTGGCGGTTAACCGTCAAGAACGTGAAGCAGAGCTTGAAGATCTTATTCAATACATCAGCTTGCTTCGCGAAGATGACCAAATCTACTTCGCCAGCCAGTTACAACAGTATGCCGAAGATTGGATTTACCACGTAGAACTGCTCAATCAATCCGTACAGTAAGAAAGAGGTTTATTATGATTCGTACCACAGTTATTGCCTTTGCTATGGCAACCACAACCTTGGTTTCAAGCACAGCATTGGCGCAATCACAAGCTGTTGATAGCAACCGCCATCAAGCGTTGAAACAAGAGCTGGAAGTGATGAATACCATTTTGGAAACTCGGTTAACGCAGTTAGTAACAACGACCGAGGAGCAACCTAAGTGGATGTTTAATGGTCGCTTACAGCATACTTACTTAGCTGGTCAGGGCGTTGTTTACGAAGTCAATTTGCCAGGTTCTATGGGCTTTCATTGGCGTCATGTGATGCCTAAATTTAAGCGAGACGGTGAACAACTCCAGTTCCCAAAAATGACAAAATTCAGTGAGGCACTCGGTGAAATTGTTGTTGATATCAAAGAGCAGCGACATGCCATTCGTGAGTTAGAGCGTGCCCAACGAAATGCGGATCAAAGCAAGCGTGAGCTACACCAACAAGAGCTTGAGTTAGCTAAAGCGCGGTTAGAAGAAGCTCGACAAAAATTAGAGGAAGAACGTAAAGTACTTCGCGCTACTGCAGGTGATTTACGTGAGCAACGCCAAAAAATACGGCAGCAGCGCCAAGAGCAAATCCAACAGCATGTTGCTCAGTTCGAACAAACGTTGGCTGAAACCTTATGTACCTATGGTTCTAGCCTAGCATCCTTGCCAGCGAATGAAACAATCAGTGTGGTAATTAAAGGTGCTGGTAACAAAGAGCAAGGTGGCCGTGACAAAGTATATATCTTCAACCAAACAGATATTCAAAGCTGTGGCAATGCTGAAAATGCTGGTAGCCTACTCAAGAATGCGGTGACTTACTCGTACTAATCTATCGTCGGTTATGACGATGACAGAGCGCGCTACAACTGTTAGCGCGCTTTTTTTTGTGCGCTAAAAACGGTAAAGTACGCGCCATTCCAATGACTGAAGAATTATTATGAAGGTATCTGATTTCCAATTCGAGCTCCCGGACGAGTTAATCGCCCGTTATCCGCAACCGGAACGTACCGCGAGCCGTTTATTATATTTGAACGGTACCACCGGCGCCATTGAGCATCAGCAATTCAAGCACATCGCTACGCATTTGAAAGCGGGTGATTTGTTAGTGTTTAACGATACTCGCGTGATCCCAGCACGGCTATTAGGTGAAAAGCAATCGGGTGGTAAAGTTGAGGTTTTGGTTGAGCGAATTATTGATAATCATCGGGTACTGGCGCATGTGCGTAGCAACCGTGCGCCTAAACCAGGTGCAGTATTAATATTGGAGCAGGCCATTGAAGCCACCATGATTGCCCGTCATGACACCTTGTTTGAGTTACGTTTTAACAGCTCTGAAAAGGCCTTAAACCTGTTAGAAGAGTATGGCCACATGCCATTGCCGCCATATATCGACCGCCCCGATGAAGCTAGTGACCGGGAGCGTTACCAAACGGTTTATAACCGTAAGCCAGGTGCGGTGGCAGCCCCAACAGCTGGATTACACTTCGATAAAACCTTGTTACAAGAGTTACAAGCCCAAGGTGTGGAATTTGCATACGTAACGTTGCACGTGGGCGCGGGTACGTTCCAGCCCGTGCGGGTAGAAACCC
This sequence comes from Pseudidiomarina indica, assembly GCA_029279945.1. Lineage (GTDB taxonomy): Bacteria > Pseudomonadota > Gammaproteobacteria > Enterobacterales > Alteromonadaceae > Pseudidiomarina > Pseudidiomarina indica_A. The sequence goes on from JAJUHK010000012.1 coordinate 68,109, forward strand.
TTGAAGAGCATCAAATGCACTCGGAGTATGTGGAAGTACCTGCCGAAACTGTTGCGGCGATTGCGGCAGCGCGCGAGCGTGGTGGCCGAGTGGTCGCTGTAGGTACCACTTCGGTACGGTCGCTAGAATCAGCGGCGCAAGCAGCCTTAGCGCAGCAACAACCGTTGCAACCATACGTTGCGGATACCGATATCTTTATTTATCCCGGCTATGAATTTCAGGTTGTGGATGCGCTGATCACTAATTTTCACCTACCTGAATCAACGCTCATTATGCTGGTTTCGGCATTTGCTGGTCGCGAGCACGTCATGCACGCCTATGCCGAAGCAGTGAAAGCACGCTATCGTTTTTTTAGCTACGGCGATGCAATGTTTGTGACCCGCTCTGGACGCTAGGGTATACTGAATGCCTCGGACTGTTTTTCCGTGATTATCAGGTTGGTGAGACGATGAAATTTGAATTATTAAAAACCTCGGGGAAGGCTCGTCGAGGGCGTATAACGTTTGCACGAGGGGTGGTTGACACTCCAGCATTTATGCCAGTAGGTACGGCTGGTACAGTAAAAGGTATGTCGCCGGAAGAAGTTGCCGCCACGGGTGCACAAATTTGTTTAGGGAATACGTTTCACCTGATGTTGCGTCCAGGGACAGCTGTCATCAAACAACACGGCGATCTGCACGATTTCATGAACTGGGATAAGCCCATACTTACTGACTCAGGTGGGTTCCAAGTCTTTAGCCTCGGTGAACTTCGAAAAATTACCGAAGAGGGCGTGACATTCCGATCTCCGATTAACGGTGAAAAGATTTTACTAACGCCAGAGAAATCAATGGAAGTCCAGCGTGACCTAGGATCAGATATTGTAATGATCTTTGACGAATGCACGCCATACCCAGCAACACCTGAAGAAGCTCGGCATTCGATGGAACTGTCATTACGTTGGGCAGAACGTTCCAAGACAGCACACGGTGACAACCCTGCTGCTTTGTTTGGGATCATCCAAGGCGGCATGTACGAAGAATTGCGTACTATTTCATTAGATGGACTTACCAAGATTGGTTTCGATGGTTATGCCATTGGCGGTTTATCGGTAGGTGAGCCTAAGCAAGATATGATGCGAATTTTAGATCATATCGCCCCGCAGATGCCAAGCGACAAGCCGCGTTATTTGATGGGTGTAGGTAAGCCAGAGGACTTAGTGGAAGCAGTACGGCGGGGCGTCGATATGTTTGACTGCGTGATGCCGACCCGTAACGCTCGTAATGGCCATTTATTCATTAGCACTGGGGTGGTGAAGATCCGTAATGCGGTACATCGTACAGATACGGGGCCACTTGACCCAGAATGCGACTGCTACACGTGCAAGAATTACTCTAGGGCTTATTTGCATCATTTGGATCGTTCGAATGAAATGCTTGGCGGGCGTCTGAATACCATTCATAACCTTCATTTTTATCAAAAAGTCATGGGTGATATGCGTGATGCCATAGCAGCGGATCGCTTTGATGAGTTTGTGGCCGAGTTCTATGCTAAACGAGGTCTAGCGGTTCCCGCGCTTAAATAGCGCGGGCAATATCGACAATATAGGGTTTGATGCCGGCGAAGAAGAACTCGACGGCAATGAGCATGACTATCAAGCCCATTAAGCGCATTAAAATTTTACTGCCACTGCGGCCAAGTTTATTGAGCAATTGCCGCCCACTTGCTAAGAACAGCGCAACGAGAACGCAGACTGAGAAAATCGCAGCGAATAAGCTGATGGTATTGCTGGTTGACTGGCTATCTTGGATAAAGAGGATCACCATAGTGATCGCGCCAGGGCCAGCAACCATGGGGATACCGATAGGGGTAACCGCTACGTCAGAGCCGAAATCACTTTCGGTTTCGCCATCCATTCGACGGGGAACAGTACGGCCACGGAGCATTTCAAAACCCATAATAAAGAATAATACGCCGCCAGCAACCCGTAAGCCGTTCACGGAAATGCTGAAGAAACTGAATAAAAACTCTCCAACTAACGCAAACACCGATAGCGCAATAAAAGCAGTGATTGCTGCACGCATAGCGACCCAGCGAGCCGCCTTTGGAGTCATGGCTTCAGTCAGCGCGATATAAATCGGAATGGCCGCAATCGGATTGATCATGGTGAACAAAGACGTGAATTGAAATAAAAAGGTATCCAACATGACGCGCTCCAACAAGCCAATGACAGGACCTATAGTTTACTAAGTTATTCATTAAACTGCATGAATTTTCGTTCACATGGTGCTGATTTTTGTTTTAATCAACACCTCTACCACTGTAACAGCCTCTGATACAAAATGTGAGGGTAATTCACAGGATTAAAATCGATCTTAGGCTTTACATCAGGATCTGAACTCGCTACAATTCAGCACCAAATTTAATCGAGCTGGTTATTTTTTATACAGAGAATAGCCCAAATTGAGATCAACAACAGAATTTTCATTGAGGTGAGATTTTAATGCCAGTTGTTAAAGTAAAAGAGAACGAGCCGTTTGACGTAGCGCTGCGCCGCTTCAAGCGCTCTTGCGAAAAAGCAGGGGTTTTATCAGAAGTACGCCGTCGCGAATTCTACGAGAAGCCGACTGCAGAGCGTAAGCGCAAGAAAGCAGCTGCTGTTAAGCGTCACGCGAAAAAAATGTCGCGTGAGAATGCGCGTCGCACTCGTCTGTATTAAGAAACTGGTACCGTAGCGGCACTGCCGAGTGCGGTGTCACTACAACACAGACCTCGAATGAGCCGAAGTGAGTTTAACTTACTTCGGCTTTTTCATTGTGGCTTGCACCAACTGCTACACCGAGTACAATTCAACTCTCACATCCAAATTTATGCAAACACACAGGCAGGTCATGGCAGGTCTTATTCCCAAAAGCTTTATTCAGGATCTTATTGAACGTGCTGACGTGGTTGAAATTGTTGATAGCCGCGTTCCGCTGAAAAAAGCCGGTAAAAATTATCAGGCCTGCTGCCCATTTCACAATGAGAAGAGCCCTAGTTTTACTGTTGCCCCTGACAAGCAGTTTTATCATTGCTTTGGTTGTGGTGAACATGGCAACGCTATCGATTTTTTAATGAAATATGATGGGCTTGAGTTTCCTGAAGCAGTGGAAGAGTTGGCTCACATGTTGGGGTTAGAAGTACCCCGAGAAACCACTGCCAACCCTGCTGAAGATGCTCGTAAACGGGCACAACAGGCCAGCGACTATGAACAAATGGAGCGAGCCGCGAAATTCTTTGCTCATCAGTTGCGCCACCACTCAAATTCTCCTCAAGTCATTGAGTATCTCAAAGGTCGCGGCATTCAGGGTGAGACGGTTAAGCAATTCCAAATTGGCTATGCCCCGGACGGTTGGGACGGCCTGTTGCAAGCCTTAGGATCGGATCAACGATCGCGGCAGCAGTTGCTCGATCTCAAGTTAATTAATCGTAATGAGCAGGGGCGTCATTATGATTTTTTCCGGGACCGATTGATGTTTCCCATTCGTGACCGGCGCGGTCGCGTGGTTGGCTTTGGGGGGCGGATACTACAAGGTGATGGACCTAAGTATCTCAACTCACCCGAAACTCGTATTTTCCATAAAGGCCGGGAACTGTATGGCTTTTATGAAGCCCGCCAAGCACATCGTGAACTGTCACAAGTGGTGATTGTGGAAGGTTACATGGATGTAGTGGCGCTGGCGCAAGCAGGAATTGATTTTGCGGTAGCCTCGCTTGGCACCGCTACCACCGCTGATCAATTACAGATGCTGTTTCGCGCAACCCGCAAAGTTATCTGCTGTTACGACGGCGACCGAGCGGGCCGTGAGGCTGCCTGGCGAGCTTTAGAAAATGCTTTGCCGCTGTTGCAAGACGGTATTGAAATGAACTTCCTGTTTTTACCTGATGGAGAGGATCCAGATAGCCTTGTACGCCGCGAGGGTGCACAACCATTCCTGCACCGTTTAAATCAAGCACAGAGCTTTATTGACTACTTTTTTAGCCATTTAACTGAGACTATCGATGTCCAAACTGATGCTGGTAAGTCGTTACTACTCAAACAGACCAAGCCGTTATTAGAACGTGTGGCGAGTGAATTCTATCGCAATATTCTCATTGAACGCCTCGCGCGCTTGTTGCGGTACGAAGTGTCACAATTACGAGCGTCGATCACAAATGTGACGGCGCAGCAGCCGCACACGCCACAATTAAAAATGACTCCGATGCGACGTGCTATAGCACTATTGCTTCAGCAACCTGAAATTGGTAAGGAAGTACCATTGCATCCGGAATTGGCAGGGCTAAAACTTCCGGGTGTCAAACTGTTACTCAGATTACATGAACAGATTCACCAGGGTGCGATGTCGACAGCTCAGTTACTTGAGTTATGGCGGGGCGAACGAGAAGAACAAGCGTTGCGTCAATTAGCACGCTGGGAGCATCATCTGAATTCAGAGAACATGGCGCAAGAATTCTATGCCATCTTTGCTTATTTTATCGATCTTTTTGTCGAGCAACGAGCCAACGAATTGTTAGCCAAAGAGCAGCAAGCACCATTAAGTCGCGCTGAGCGCCAAGAATACCTCACCTTGCTGCAGTACCTGAAAGATAGTGAATCACGCTAATTAGGAGTGAGTCTCCTAAGTAATTCGTCAAATCCACAAATCACCATATCATCATGAATATTTAAGTGATTGTTTTATCGGAAAAATAGATTTTGGCACTAAATTTGCATGCTTCTAAAAACGACATCCAAATGGCGTGAAGCTGATGATTTATTTAACAGAAATAAGGAGTATGACATGAAATTTCCAAAACTCGCTGCAGTTGGTGTAATGACAGCCCTGACATTGGGTCTGCAGGGATGTGTTGTGGCAATCGGCGACCGTGAGAACATATCGTCTGATTCAAGCTTTACCAAAAAGGAGAAGCAAAACCGTAAAGCGATTTCTTCATTTAACCCAGGGATGACCTTGGCAACCGTACAAAACCAATTAGGCACTCCTGAGTTTATCGATTTATGGACAGTTGACGGTACTCAGTACAACGTGCTCTATTATCGTACTCAACGTGTACACGCCGATGGCATGACAACGCGTGATGAATGTACCCCAGTCGTGTTCATTGATGGCGTGTTAAAAGGCACTGGTGAACTTGCGCTACAATACCTTCCAGCAAAGAACTGATTAAATTCTGGCTGAAATTGACAGAATCTGCTACAATTTCCGGTCTTGAATTTTACACCTCGCGCCCTCATCTAATAAGCTCGCCAATCCGGGCTTAATTTGAGTTGCCGTAAGTTTAAGACCGGTTACTTTTCTATTTATTAACAGGTGGTAGATCTGTATGCAGCAGAGTCGTCAATCACAGCTCAGGCTCCTTATTGCCAAGGGCAAGGAGCAAGGTTATCTCACTTTTGCGGAAGTGAATGATCACCTTCCATCTGAGATCGTTGATTCGGATCAAATTGAAGACATCATCGGCATGATTAATGACATGGGTATTCAGGTGTTTGAAAACGCACCCGATGCCGATGAGTTAATGATGAGCGAAGACGCAGCCGATGAAGACGCTGCTGAAGCCGCAGCGCAGGCGCTTGCGACCGTTGATGGTGAATTGGGTCGTACCACTGACCCGGTCCGCATGTATATGCGGGAAATGGGTACGGTAGAGCTGTTAACGCGAGAAGGCGAAATTGATATCGCTAAGCGTATTGAAGATGGGATTAACCAAGTTCAATGCTCAGTCGCTGAATACCCTGAAGCAATAAATTTCTTGTTAGACCAGTGGGATTCCTGCGAAGCAGAAGAGATGCGTCTAACAGACATCATTGTTGGATTTATTGACCCAAATGAAGTGGATGAAGCACCTGTTGCTGCCACCAACATCGGCTCTGAATTAACTGAAGAGCAACTTAGCGATGATGATGATGATGTCGACGACGAAGACGAAGAAGCCGATGATGACACTAACGATGGCGGCATCGACCCTGAGTTTGCGCGTCAAAAATTTACTGAGTTACGCGAGCAATACGAAAAAACTCGCGCAGCTATTAGCAAATATGGACGCGACCACGCCAAAGCGCGCGTTGAAATCGAAGCATTAAGCGATCTGTTCCGACAGTTCCGGTTAGTGCCTAAACAGTTTGACCGGCTGGTCAAAGACATGCGCGATATGATGCACCGAGTGCGTGTGCAAGAGCGTTTGATCTTGAAAATGTGTGTTGAACAAGCCGGTATGCCCAAGCGTGTTTTCATGAAAGCCTTTGCCGGTAATGAAACCAGCACTAAGTGGTTAGAAGCAGCGATTGCATCAGGTGAAGCCTACGCAACAGCGTTAGCTGAGTTACAACCTGAAATTGAGCGTTGCATTAACAAGTTGGCCGAAGTCGAAGTTGAGACAGGTTTGACGATTGAAAAGGTCAAAGATATCAACCGCCGGATGTCGATCGGTGAAGCGAAAGCACGCCGTGCGAAGAAAGAAATGGTTGAAGCCAACTTGCGTTTGGTTATTTCAATTGCCAAAAAATACACCAACCGTGGCTTACAATTCTTGGATTTAATCCAGGAAGGTAACATCGGTTTGATGAAAGCAGTGGACAAGTTTGAATACCGTCGTGGTTATAAGTTCTCGACCTATGCAACTTGGTGGATTCGTCAGGCGATTACCCGCTCAATTGCGGACCAAGCGCGGACGATTCGTATTCCAGTGCACATGATTGAGACGATTAACAAGCTCAACCGCATTTCCCGTCAAATGTTACAGGAAATGGGACGTGAACCAACTCCAGATGAGTTGGCAGAGCGCATGATGATGCCCGAAGATAAAATCCGTAAAGTCTTGAAGATCGCGAAGGAGCCCATCTCAATGGAAACGCCCATTGGTGATGATGAAGATTCGCATCTTGGGGATTTCATTGAGGACACCACACTGGATTTACCGGTGGACTCAGCGACCTCAGAAAGCTTACGCAACGCCGTTCGAGAAGTGTTAGGTGGCCTAACGCAACGGGAAGCGAAAGTGTTGCGGATGCGATTCGGTATCGACATGAACACTGATCATACGCTTGAAGAAGTTGGCAAGCAGTTTGACGTGACGCGTGAGCGGATTCGTCAGATCGAAGCTAAGGCATTACGCAAGCTTCGTCACCCGAGCCGTTCAGAGCAATTAAAATCATTTCTTGATGATTAATTGACCAAAAAAAGCCCTAACACCGGTTAGGGCTTTTTTATTGCAACAGCTGAGAAAAAATCTGCCATCAAGGGCATGACAACAGCACTTAAATTTCTTATACTTGCGCCCGCTTTATTTTTCCTGAACACCTCTGCAATAACACAATTCATGGCCCCTTAGCTCAGTGGTTAGAGCACCCGACTCATAATCGGTTGGTCCCCAGTTCAAGTCTGGGAGGGGCCACCATATTTTTCAAAGACTTAGCGATTATTTAAGTCGTGAAATTTTAGGTGTCATTTCAAAAAGCGGTAGTTAGAGCGGTAGTTAGCTTTAACGAGTGATCAGCCCCGTTATTTAAGATCAAAATTATTTAAGATCCGTAATCGCAATGGTAGAACTGGCTCATATTTATCCCCTCTATGATTGTTTATCTTTTTCACCATAAAAAGTATCAGGGGCTACTCAGGGCTACATAAAGATATTTATCTACTTTTACTGATTGATAAGTAGCATCAGTCCATCCGCAGGACTGGTGGTGCCGGCAAAATGCTGACCCAACACATGCGTATAGATTTGCGTGGTCTTAACATCGGTATGCCCTAAGAGTTCTTGCACAGTGCGAATATCACGCCCCGCTTGTAATAGATGCGTAGCAAACGAGTGACGAAATGTATGACAAGTGACACGCTTGCTAACGATGCCTGCTTTTTGTACGGCTGCCTTCAATGCCTTTCGCGCAACGGAGTCATGCAGATGATGGCGGCATAATTTGCCGTTATACGGGTGGTTGCAGAGCGTGCTGGAGGGAAAGACAAACATCCACGCCGCTTGTCGATAAGCAGAAGGGTATTTGCGATCTAAAGCAAAAGGCAGCGATGGCCCTACGCCTTGTAAGTTGTCGTCTTACTGAATAAGCCGCGCTTGCTCAATGAGTTGTTTTATTGCTGGGATTAGGCGCGTGGGCAGTAGGCTGTTTCTGCTTTTCCCACCCTTACCGTCATGCACAGTGATGCAGCCATTATCAAAATCAAAATCTTTAACCCGCAAACGCAAGCATTCATTAATGCGCAAACCTGCACCATACAGCAGCGCAAAAATAACTTGGTTGCGAGTATCCATAACC
>JAJUHK010000013.1 GCA_029279945.1 Pseudidiomarina indica
GAACCACCTGATCCATTCCGAACTCAGTAGTGAAACGCTTCAGCGCCGATGGTAGTGTGGGGCCTCCCCATGTGAGAGTAGGACACTGCCAGGCTTCAAATCGAGAACCCCGAGCTTACGCTCGGGGTTTTTTTATGCCTAAGAATACTCGTTATAAATATTTATATTACTTTTCAATGGTGTAGAAGATATCACCACCTTGTGCCTCGGAGCTGGTAGTGCTCTCAATAATGAGTTTATCTGACAGTAAATAGCGAATTAAAAAGGTGTTGGTATCTTCAAATAAACCTACACCATACTTCACGTAAAGTTTTGGTGATAAGTATTTACCGATATAGAACGATGTATCATTGGGATTCATGGTTGAATCAATACCAAACTCATCAAAGCCAAATGTACTTTGCAATGACTCCCCCAGATAGTCCGTACCTTTCGAGCCAAGTAGAATGAGAGCTTGTAGTTGTAGGTTATCTGAACTGCCAAACTGTGTTCCTGAACCTCGTCCTAGAATTAAGTAAGAAAGAATTTCACTGTCGGGCATCGTCGGGGTTGAATACAATCTAAAATTCGGTTCATGTAACGTTCCACTAACCTGTGCGCCAACTCTAACATCCTCGGTTGACAGTATATTCTCCGAAGCACGTTCAACTCGGAGATCTAGCCCAGGGTTGTCGATAGGACCACCGTTATAGATGAGTGAACCGCGTTCTATTTCTAATCGCTGTCCGTATACTTTGTAATGTCCATTACGTACTGAAACGCTTCCAGACGCTGTTAACGCCCGAGTCGGTGTCTCAATTAAGCGTAAACTACCTTGCAAGGCGCCTTCAAAACCATAGCCAGATACGTTTATGTTGTCGCCTAAAGTGACTCGCACGTCAGCATAGACCGGGTAATGAGAAAGCCCTTGTTGCTCACGAACAGGAGTACCATCCTTTAATACCACAACATCGTTTGAAGCTGAGGTACCGGTTTCTGCAATTTCTGGCTGATCGATTTTAGCGTAAGGTACCGTTAGCTCGCCTTGGATATCTATCCGCTCATCTTTTAACTTAATTGTAAGCTTAGGACTTATATCGACGACGACAGTTGGAACCTGAATTGCGCGAAAGTTTTCACCTTCAATTGAAATAAGTAATTCCGGCTTTAGTGGTTCTATAAGTCCTTCAATACTAATCCATCCATCACCCGATAAAGCTTGCCCGTCAAGGGTAATGCTATCCTCGACGTCAGGCGTGTCATAGGCCGCGATCCGTACATTGGTTAGCAGTAAGCCACTTTGTGCGAATCCAATTTCTCGCGCTGCGAGTTCAACCGAGCCTTCTATAACAGGGTTACGATTGGTACCAGAAATATTTATTTCAGCCAACGCATGTGCATCTTCATAACGCAGGTCAGGTAATACCCATTGCAGTACGGTGAGATCTCTTAAATTCATCAAGATTTCACCATCGAGGATGCCGTTATCCTTAAATGGCTCTATCGCAATATCACCAATAATCATTCCTTTATTTTGTTCAAGTTCAGCGGTGATGCTGCCTTCAATCTGCTGTAAATTGCCCGACCAATTCAGTTGCCAGTAATCAAAACGGGTTGAGATCTCTTCGTCTAAGGCAAACAAAATTGTCCGCTCACTGCGTAGTTCGCCTTCAATTTTTTCAATCTCCCAGGTGGACGTATTATAGATAAATGATGTCGTTAATGTGGCCAATCCCCACACACGCTCAGCTACTGTTGCGTCACGAAAACGGTTAAGCAAAGCGAGCGGGAGGTTCTTGCCTGCAATATGAGTGTGTTGTTGCTGACGAGTTGCGGTGGTTGCAATACAGAATTCCGCAGGGGTACGGATCCCCTGTTGGATAATGCACAGATCACGAGCGGAACTAGCTACTGGGTGCGTAATTGGTACCGTTATGGTTCCGGTCTTTCCATTAGACCAGGTACCGAAATCTGGATGGTCCAGCTCGAATTGGGTGATGTCGATACTCAGTTCTTTAAACATGTCACCCACGACAGATAGTGACGCACTCGCTCGACCTGCGACATAATCATGTTGATGTAGTTTTGCGAGTTCGGGGAAATCAAACGCAATGAGTAAGGGTTTCGTTTGAGTCATTGCGCCGTCTAGGAGGATCTGATTGTCGTCAATAGTGAACACTAATTCGCTAGCGGTTAAGCGATTGTGCTGAAAGCCAAGTTGCCCGTGGGCATTGAACTGTTGAACTTGCAACTGTGTTGTTAACTTGCTGAGGTCCGCTTGTAAGTGCGCAATATCAGCTTGAATCTGAAGATCGGTTTGCCAATTGATCATGGCAGTTAGGTTCGACGAGAACACCTCTGATTCAACCTGAATCGAGTTCGTTACTTGATGTTGGTTACCAATGCCATTCAATTGTATATGCAACGATTGATGCTCGAACCATTCTACATCCGCGGTGAGGTCATGGTGATAGTGAGTTATAGAGCCATCGAGCTGTGCATTGAGCTCGTTAATGCTGATGGGCTGATCGGCAACAGTTTCAGGTATCTCTATGTTCGCACCAGTTAAATTCCCCTTGAAAACAACCGTTTCTGGAGCATCGGTAATGGCTAAGTAGTTATTAAGCACGCCATGAATTTGGAGATTGCCTTGCTGATGGCCTAACCTGTTGACTGCTAAATTGGTGAGCACAGCTTGTTGCGTGTCAATCTGAGCATCCAGGGTAATAGTTGCAGCATGAAGCCAATCGTACCAAGCGGTTTGCTCAACATTAAGTACTGGGAGCAAGGGTGCTACTGAGAACTCAGTGAGTTGTAGTTGTGCCAACCACTCAGGTTCCCCGGCCAGTAAATTTCTAACTTCGATATCAACCTGATGTTGTTCACGACTTGATTCCACGTAAAATTGATTACGTAAGTAGAAGTGATCAACCGTACCTTCCAACTGCGAATTGCCGCTTACTTGTCGAATAGGTACCTGTTGTGTGGGCTGCGTTAACACCCAGTCGAGCATTAATGCTATTGGATATTCGCCGCTGGTATTTATATGCCCTGATAGCGTTGCTTGTAACGGTGGATAGTCCACGTAAAGCTGGTCGATAGAGACGGTAGATTGGTCCCAGCCCAAACGCAGCATCACGTCCGGTAATTCATGCGTTTGCTGATTAACGGTGATACGACTCTGTTGTGCGTTTAACGCGTGTATGACTAATGTCAAAGGAAGTTCTACAGTAGGCAACACAATTGCTGCAGTATCACTAGCAGATTCTGGTTTTGGTACAAGAGTTAGGTGTAATTGCTGGGTTTGAATTGCATCAAATACGAGTTCACCATCCAGCAACCGTGATGGACTCCAGGCAATCGTTAATGAGCTTAGCGTTGCGTTCCAATCGTGTTGACGAATTGTGACATTAGTTAGTATAAGCTCGCTAACGAGGTTTCCCTCGATATGCTCAAATTGAAGCTCAACGTCAGCCAATTCCGCCACTTGTTCTAACACTAAACGTGATCCACTGGACGTCATCAGCAATGCGAGAATTGCTGCCGAGATAACAGTAAATGCAATAACGACAAACCAGCTTAGGTATTTAACGATTCTCATAAATCTGGACCCAAGGTTAGGTGCAGACGCCAAGGTGTTCCTGGCTCATCAATGGCCGCAGCGACATCTAATCGAACTGGGCCAATTGGCGAAATCCAACGAATACCGGCACCTAGTGTTTGTTTGAGACGTTCATCCCAATGCATCATACTATTACCAAAATCACTAAATACAGCCACGCGCCAATTGGGTTTAATGGCATAATCAACTTCAATCGATGTAGCCACCATATAGCGGCCACCGATAACGACACCTTCAGCATTTTTCGGGCCTAACTGCTGATAGGCGTAACCACGGACATTATGGTCACCGCCAGCAAAGAAACGCAAGGTTGGCCCTAGTAAGCTAAAATCATCGGTGGTGAGCGCCCCTAATTCACCGCGTAATAACAATCGCCAATCATCATTTAATCGCTGAACCCACTTTGCTCCAATCTTAGCGGCAATAAAATTGGTATCCGACAGCAAGCTCTCATGACCACCTTGTAGAGAAATGGTTAGACGGTACCCGTCATCGATCATATTACGGTTTTCTGGCATGGTCGCACTGTTGATCAAACTCCATTCAATTGAAGGGATCAGGAAATTTGATGAGGTGGTGGGCTCTGCACCAAATGCGAAATCTTCCTGTTGATAACTGAGCTGGTAGGTGCGGTGCCACTTGTCGTAATGGCGGGTATCCTTGAATGACGTACGTAGTAATGTTGACATTTGTTGTTCAAACGAACGGTCGGTAACCTCACCAGCGAAACTATAGGAGTCTCGTGCTGGATTACGACCAGGAATAATATAACTCACAAAGCCAGTATTTTGTACCTCAGATAACCGTAACACGCTACTGAGACGATGGCCGCGATCGTTCACCCAGCGCCGATCGAACCCGAGCGTAACCCGCGCACCGGTATCAGTCCCATACCCTAAGCCAAACTGATAACGGTTACGGTTGTTGGGACTTAATAATACTTCCACGGGCACCTGCTGATGTTCCGCTTGTTGCCATTGAGGTGATACTTCAACACTACTAAAATAGCCGCTACCAGCTAAGTCGATCTGTAGGTCGAGTAAGCTGCGTGTATTGAATGGTTCACCGGGCATAAATTGGACATATCGGTCCAATAAGCTATCTGACAAAAAGGCGCAGCAGAAGGAGGTGTGACCAAAGCGGTAGCGTTCACCTGAATTGAACACCAAGGTTACGTCTGCCGTTTTCGTCGTGGTCTCTACGTGGACTTGATGAGTCAACAGCTCGGCATCATAGTAACCTCGTTCCGCAGCAAGACTACGTAAACTTGATTTCAGCCGTTCATATGATTGATGCTCAAACACAGCTCCTGGTTTAGGCTGTAAGGCAGCTAACAGCTTTTTGAATGCCTCATCTTGCTTTGCGGCACCGATGAGCTTAACGGATACATTGCCATAGGTTGTTACGTCACCCAATTCCACTTCGTATTTGACCAGCCAGATATCTGGTGCTTGCTGAATGGTATGGGAGACTACTGCGTTATAAAAGCCGAAGGGTTCCAAGGCGGAAAGGATCTCCTGCTCTCCTTGACGTGCCAAGTACCTAATTCGAAATAGGGAGGGGACTTGCTGATTGGTCAGTTCTGTCAAGCTAAGGAATAGCTTGGCATTACGCAATAGTTCACCGTCAATACCAGTAATTTCAACCTGCAAGGTAGCTGTGGGTGTTTGCCATCGGCTTTGAGCATGCGCCGGTAAGATGATTATCATCATGAAAAAAATTATCCATCGCTGGAGATAACGCAATCCCATATAGCTTGATAACCTTCTATAGCCAATGTTCTAATGAATAGCAGTATACCACTGAGATTCATGCGAAGTGGTGAAAAATAGTGCAATCAACTGCGCAATAAGCATAAATTGCTTGCCACGTTATATTTGAACAGTATAATTCAGACCGTCATTGCAGGGGTGTAGTTCCAATTGGTAGAACAGCGGTCTCCAAAACCGACGGTTGGGGGTTCGAATCCCTCCACCCCTGCCAGTCTTCACTTTTTGAAAGATTCCACTTCTTTCAGAGGCGCAATTGGGTTAGGCTAAGCCCATGACTGCAGAATTATTTTCACCATCTCAACAACACGCGCTCGCGGCTCTTGGCTTGCGAAAGTGGCGTGCACATACAGCTACCCCGTCAACAGTACCTACGACGCAGTTTACGTATCGCGTGGATGACTGGTTATTGGTGACCGCAACTGCGCTACCTGTTCAACGTCCAGAATGGTTGCTGGATGTATTACGGGTTGTCGGTAAAACAGGCCATGGATTGAGCCAAGTATCAGGTACAACCCTACAACAATGGGCCCCGACGCGAGTTATTGATCTGACGAGCTATCCCATTGAACAGGTTGCGGCTACCGATAAACAGCAGTTGTGGCGGCAGCTCCAACGCATGGTTATGAATGGCTAAGGTGATTAAGCCGCTTCTAGAATGGGATGAAGTTATCGCTGACATTGAAGCAGCGGCAACTGAGTTATCTTGGTCGCGAACTAATTTGCGCTCCTGTTTTAGCCCCTCGTATCAAGTGTTCGGTTATTTCCCTTCGACAACAAGTAAACCAGTCGCTTATCTTATCCTGCATCAACAATTATCAGACGAATGGACGGTGATGAACATCGCGGTTCATCCGCAGTTTCAGCGGCAAGGCATAGGTGCTCAATTAATTGAGCATGTTTGCCAGTTGGCACAGCGGCAATTAGCGACGATTTGGTTGGAAGTTCGAGAATCTAATCAAGTGGCCTTTCGTCTGTATGAGCGTGTAGGATTTATCCAATGTGGGTACCGCAAGGATTACTATCCAACTGCAGCTGGTGGTCGCGAAGCTGCTATCGTGATGTGCTGGAAAAGCCCTAGCGATTAGTTATTCAAGAGTATAACTTGTGCAGAACTTGGCTTGTAATAACTGGATAAATGCTAAGGTGTCTGGGTCGCTAATTGAGTAAAAAATCGTCTGAGCTTGCTTTCTAAATTTGATCAAACCTTGTTCACGAAGTACGGCCAAATGTTGTGAAAAAGCGGATGGACTTAATGGGAAGCATTTATTCAGCTCCCCGACACTTTGTTCGCCTTGTGCAAGATGACATAAAATTTGTAATCGATGTTCGTTCGCCAGTGAACGCAAGAATGCTGCGGCGTTCTGTGCTTCTTGGGTCAGTAAGTTAAGAGGCGTATCGGTAGTCATCTTAATTCTCTCTTCATTATTTAATTATTAACAATCGCATAAATTTAACTAATCAGTAGGATGTGTTTTTCTATTTGTAATACTCCGTCTAACCTGAAAGTGGTAGCATTGATTTACTCCCTCATTTCACTCGTATTCTGTCATTTTTGATGTAGTCTAAAGATATCAAAAAAACATCATATAAGGGGTGTTGTTATGACTAACATCAATAAATTTAAATCATGCATTCTTGCTGTGTCTTCTGTCTTGGCAATCATTTCTAGTGCTGCCTACGCTGATGCTGGAGAAGCAGTATACAAGAAAAACTGTATGGCGTGCCACCAAGCTAATGGTACAGGGATGGCGGCGGTATTTCCGCCGTTAGTTGACAACGCCAATATTACTGATAACCCAATGTATATTGCTGAAACTGTGGTGAAAGGTAAATCCGGTGAGATCAGCGTTAACGGCGCAACTTATAACGGTATGATGCCTCCTATGGCTTATATGACTGATAGCGATATCGCTGCCGTTGTGAACTACGTAAATAAGAAGTTTGCCGGCGGTTCGAAAGAGATTTCGGCAGATGACGTTAAAGCAATTCGATAACAGATTATCTAACATAGTCGTGGAGACAACCTATGAAAACTTTCATCAAAAGTGCAATTGCGAGCAGTTTACTGATATCGATTGCAGGCTTACCAGCTACCGTTGACGCTCATGTGCCGTTGAAACATGCTAGTGAGTACGTGATTGACGGCAAGATTTACGGGATGCCAAAAGCCAAAATCTATCGTGAGGATTACAATGGCCCTGCAGTGGTTGGTGACTATATCACCATGGTTCCGCACTTGGCCAAGCTAGACTATGTTGGTAATAAAGAACACGAAGTTCGTATGGATGTGTTCTCCCAAAAAGTTGAAGTAGCACCAGGAGTCAGCTACAACGCTTGGACTTTCGGTGGCACTGTTCCAGGTCCAGTTCTTCACGTTCGAGAAGGCGATCGGATCGTGTTCAAAATGAAGAACCGTTCAACTGAAGAGGTTGTTGTCACTAAACCTTTTAAAGGGGCGGCACCTTTTTATCAACAAATGGCGAGCACGCCATTACAAAAGCATGAGCCTGTCATAGCTCCAATGCCGCACTCAATGGACTTCCATAGTGGCACTGTTGCTGCAGATGATAAGTGGGCAACTATTGCCCCGGGCGAAACTATCGAGTTTGAATGGATTGCCAACTATCCAGGTACTTATATGTACCACTGTGGTACTTCAAGTGTGTTAATGCATACCGCAATGGGACAGTACGGCGCAGTCGTGGTATCACCTAAAGAAGGTTACCCAACTGACAAAGATGTGGCTCATGAGTACGTGATTGTTCAGTCAGAAATGTACTTATCACAAATGGGGGATAGCTACATTTATGATCACTCTGCGGCTCTAGCGCGTGACCCAAGTCATGTTGTCTTTAACGGCCACGTTGCTGCCCTAAGTGAAAACCCACTGAAAGCTAATGCTGGTGACCGGGTACGTATTCACTTCTTAAACGCAGGCCCATCAGGCACCTCTAGCTTCCATGTGATTGGCGCTATCTTTGACCGCGTCTGGGCTGAAGGTGACCCACGCAATACTTGGTATGGCATGCAAACTGTCCTATTAGGTGCAAGTAGCAGTGCTACTGTTGAGTTCATTGTTCCAGAAGAGGGACGCTACACACTCGTAGATCATGAATTCGCAGACGCAGAGCGAGGTGCTGGTGGTTTACTAATGGCTGGTCCACGTAAGCCATAAGAAGAGGGCTAACTCATGAATAAGTGGCTAGGTGTTATGGTATGGATGGTGGCTGCACAAGCAGCCGCCGAACCAGTGGTCATTCCAGCAGGTTCCTACAAACCCATCGTGGTGTTGGATGAAACTGTGACTGACCTTGCTATGGCTGCATTCAGATTGGATGCGACACCAGTCACTTTTGCCCAGTATCTTGAGTTCGTCAAAAGTTATGAGAAGTGGCAGAAGGACCAAATCCCAGCCATTTTTCATGACGGCCATTATTTAAACAACTGGCCTGATTCACTCACCATTCCAGCTGGTCATGAAAACAAAGCGGTCACTCAAGTTTCTTGGTTTGCTGCTCGTGCGTATTGTGCGGCGCAAGGAGGGCGACTGCCAACACTCGATGAATGGGAATATGCTTCGTTGGTTTATCGTCAACAGCAAGGGCTAAGTGATCAAGCTTATGCACAGCAGCTGTTCGGTTGGCACAGCAACCCAACTGCATTCAGCGCGCAAGATGTACAGGTTAATAGTGATCAACTTGCTCATATGCATGATCGTGTGAATGAATGGGTGGACGATTTCCAGTTATTGATGACCTCAGGTGATGATACCGATATTTTGTCAGGCTCATGCGGTGACTCAGCACGCTTCTTGACCGATCTGGGTGAAGCTAGTTATGCAACATTCTTTCGCTATCAGTCACGAAGCAATTATCGGCCACAGAGCACAACCAGCACTTTAGGTTTTCGTTGTGCCTATGATATGGAGTAATGACCATGAATAAACTAGCGATGGCAGTTATGATAATGCTGAGTTTGGGCGGTACCACTGCACTGGCTAACCAGCATCATCACCAAGAACATCAGGACCACAGCCACCATGTAACCTTGGCAGCAGATAGTGTGGATATGAGTGACTCTATCTATCATTTAGCTGGGACTTGGTACACGCACCGCGGCGAGCAAATTAGCCTACATAATTTTCAAGGCTCAGCTGTTGTGATTTCGATGATTTATGGCAATTGTGTCACTGCATGCCCAGTATTAGTGAATGATGCACGACGTATTTATAACGCTTTACCAGAAGCCTATCAAAGCCATGTGAAATTAGTCATGGTGAGTTTTGATGATGACCGTGATACCCCAGCTGCACTTGCTGATTATGTTGAACGCTATAAGCTCAATGAATCGGCTTGGACATTTTTACATGGTACCGACACTGACATTCGGACACTAGCAACCTTGCTAGGTATCCGCTATCGTAAACGTGATGACGGCAACTTTGATCACAGCAATTTAGTGACCATTTTGGATGAACATGGTCGTATCGTTGAGCGAATTGAAGGGCTTAACCGCCCAGTTGAACCCGCAGTGGATGCATTAAAGAAAATTATTGATGAGGCGCATTTACTTCATCACTAAGAAGTTCTTCCCCTGAACTAAGGGAAACATACAAAAGTGTCGCAAATTCAGGTAGAATTTGCGGCACTTTTTTAATTTTCTGCTTTCAGTCAAGGAGCACGGATACTTTATGTCAGATCGGGCCAAAACTATTGCCAAAGAAGTTGCTAAGCGTCGCACTTTCGCGATTATTTCGCACCCGGACGCGGGTAAGACGACTATTACCGAAAAAGTTTTGTTGCACGGGCATAAGTTGCAAACAGCTGGCACGGTTAAAGGCAAAAAGTCAGGCCAACATGCGAAATCTGACTGGATGGAGATGGAAAAAGAGCGGGGTATTTCAGTCACAACCTCGGTCATGCAATTTCCGTATCGTGATGCTTTGGTGAATTTGCTAGATACCCCAGGTCACGAAGACTTCTCAGAGGACACCTATCGCACACTCACGGCGGTGGATTCATGCTTAATGGTGATTGATAGTGGTAAAGGCGTTGAAGAACGTACCATAAAGTTAATGGAAGTCACTCGGTTACGTGATACTCCTATTATTACTTTCATGAACAAGTTGGACCGCGATATTCGTGATCCACTCGAGCTACTGGACGAAGTAGAGAACGTCCTCAACATTATGTGTGCGCCAATTACCTGGCCGATTGGTTCGGGTAAGAGTTTTAAAGGTGTCTACCATCTACTAAATGATGAGGTAATTTTCTACAAGAGTGGGCAGGGGCATCGAATTCAGGAATTGGATGTGGTGAAAGGGCTCGATAACCCAGAGCTAGACACCCGTATAGGACCATTAGCAGAAGAATTACGTACCCAAATTGAGTTAGTAAAAGGCGCATCAAACTCCTTTGATCTAGAAATGTTTTTAGCAGGTGAGTTAACCCCAGTCTACTTTGGTACCGCATTAGGTAATTTCGGGGTTGATCACATGCTTGATGGGTTAGTGCAATGGGCACCGAAACCACTTGGCCGTATTACCGATGGGCAGCGGACCATTGCAGCAACAGAACCTGAGTTTTCTGGTTTCGTTTTTAAAATTCAGGCCAATATGGATCCTAAACATCGTGATCGTGTTGCCTTTTTACGCATCGTTTCTGGCCAGTACCAAAAAGGTATGAAGCTTCATCAAGTGCGTACTGGGAAAGATGTCCGGATTAGTGACGCGTTAACATTTTTGGCCGGTGATCGGGAACAGGTTGAAGAGGCATACCCCGGTGATATTATCGGGTTGCATAATCATGGAACCATTCAAATTGGTGATACCTTTACCGAAGGCAGTCAATTCAAGTTCGCAGGTATTCCGAACTTCGCGCCGGAATTATTCAGACGGATTCGCCTGAAAGATCCGTTAAAGCAGAAACAACTCCTCAAAGGCTTAGTACAATTAGCTGAAGAAGGCGCGGTACAAGTATTTCGACCATTGATCAGTAACGACTTGATTGTTGGTGCTGTGGGGGTGCTGCAGTTTGATGTGGTTGTCCACCGACTCAAAACTGAATATAACGTGGATGCGATCTACGAAAACATTAATGTTGCGACAGCACGCTGGGTGGGAAGTAAAGATCCGAAGAAACTTGATGAATTCCAGCGTAAGGCTGAGGCAAACCTAGCCTTAGATGGCGGCGAAAACTTAACTTACATCGCCCCGACGATGGTGAACTTAAACCTCGCAATGGAACGTTATCCTGATATTGAGTTCCACCAAACCCGAGAACACTAATTCAGTCATCGTGAAGCGGAGGCATCATGAAATTAATAGACAGTCATTGCCATATTAATTTTGATGCCTTCGACCATGATCGTGTTGCTGTGGTTCAGCGAGCTGCACGTGCAGGGATTCATACGCTTGTTGTGCCGGGAGTAAGTCGAAAGCTTAGCCAGTCAACCGAATGGCAGAACGATTGCGGTGCCGTAAGTATTATCCAAGGATTTGGACTTCACCCTTATTTCATTAACCAGCACCAAGACACTGATCTAGATTGGTTAGCCACCACTTTGCAAGGCGATCCTGCAGCCTTTATCGGAGAAGTTGGTTTAGACAGCACGGTAGATCATTATGAGCGTCAGCTCGTACTATTTTCAGAACAACTACAATTAGCGATAGAGTACCAGCGCCCATTAGTCCTCCATCACCGTCGGAGTCAGGCTGACTTGTTACGTCTTATTAAACCAGTTCGGAGCAGGCTACCAGTAGTTCCTGGTGTGTTGCACGCATTTAGTGGAAGTTTTGCGCAAGCGAAAGAATGGGTGGCGCTTGGTTTCATGCTTGGTGTTGGTGGGACCATAACGTATCAGCGTGCACAAAAAACGCGGCGGGCATTGGCGCAAATTCCAATAGAGTTTTTGTTGCTAGAGACAGATGCACCCGATATGCCACTCTTTGGTTACCAAGGGCAACGGAATGAACCCGCACAAGCGGCTCAGGTGTTGCTAGAACTTAGCGAATTACAGCAATTGCCACCTGCTATGCTGGCCGACATTATATGGGACAACACACAGCGATTATTCCGATTCAACCAATGACTTTGGTTGCCGATAGCGCCAGCGATTAAAGGTGATCGTGATGAATACGCCGGCGAGTATGGCGAAACCTAATAAAAACTGCCCGTAGAAGGCTAAGTATTGATGAATTCGTACAGGTTGCGCAAGCAGTGCTTGCTCATCGATGAGCAACGTTAAGTAGCCGTCGTGACGTGATCCTGAGTTAATCTCTTCGACTAACACTAAGGTTGCAGCTGCTTCCAACTCATCCTCCTGCTGCCCGTTGGTTGCAACCATAAGTTGGCCATAGCGATCATGAATTTGCACCGCAGCGATAAAAGGTTGTTGTTGCAGCTGGGTAATCAAGCTCTCCAAATTGGTGGTGTCATTGTCGGTAATCCAGTAGCGTGCTTCTGCCGCTGCTTGTTGTGCGGTTAGGCTCATTAATTGGTGGCTATAGGCTTGTAATTCCCGCAGACTGGTACTGTGCATCGTGCTCCAAAATTGTTCGATGAAAAAAATAAGCAGCACAGCTAGGACCAATCGGCGGAAACGCCGATAGACAAGGAAGAAGAGATTGGTAACATGATCGGGAACTTTTAGCATGGTGCAAATATACGTTGAACCACGGTATTAAGGCAACCTACTTTGACCGAAGGAAACGGAGTCTATGGTGGATTTTTCAAAACCGGGGCTTGCCGTATTTGATATGGATTCAACCTTAATTGGTATTGAATGCATTGACGAAATCGCGGCATTAGTTGGGTGTAAAGCTGAAGTGAGTGCAATTACCGAGCAAGCGATGCGAGGTGAGCTTGATTTTGCTGACAGCCTAAAGGCGCGGGTGGCATTGTTACGGGGTGTACGCAAGCAGCAGTTACAACAATTATTTCAGCCAATTCCATTGACCGCTGGCGCGATCCAGTTAGTCAGTTGGTTACAGGAACGCCAATGGGCGGTTGGTGTGGTTTCTGGGGGATTCACTTGGTTTACCGATCAGGTGGCGCAAGTACTCAATTTGGATTTTAGCCATGCGAATACTTTATTATGGGATAACGAACAATTAAGCGGTGAGGTTGCTGATCCTGTGGTCGATGCACAAAGCAAAGCACAATATCTCACCCTATGGGCTCGCGAACTGGAACTGCCGTTAACCCAAACGCTTGCCGTAGGTGATGGTGCAAACGATATCCCAATGTTTCAGCAAGCGGGATTCAGTGTTGCTTTTTGCGCTAAACCTAAAGTTCAAGCAGTGGCAGATTATTGTGTTGATGAACCCGATTTAGCCCAATTAATTCATTATTTTGAAACCGCTAACAGCGTTATTTAACGTCTACTTTAAAGCAAGGTTTGGTCATGGCAAAAGCAAAAACAGCATATGTTTGTAATGCGTGTGGCGCTGATTACGTTCGGTGGTTAGGGCAATGTACCGAATGTAAGGCGTGGAATACCATTACGGAAATTAGATTGGCAGCAGCACCTGCAAGCCGTTCTCGGCAAGGTTATGCTGGCGCAACACAAGCCAAGGTGCAAACCTTAAGTGATGTGGATTTAGAGCAATTGCCTCGCTTTAGTAGTAGCTTTGCCGAGTTTGACCGCGTGTTGGGTGGCGGTATTGTACCGGGTTCGGCCATCTTAATTGGTGGCTCGCCTGGCGCTGGGAAAAGTACCTTATTGCTACAAACAATGTGCCGTTTAGCTGAACAAATGAAAGTACTCTATGTCACTGGCGAAGAATCGTTACAACAAGTCGCATTACGAGCACAGCGGCTGGCATTACCTACGAATCATTTACGTATGTTGGCTGAGACGTCGGTGGAAGTGATTTGCGACCTCGCCGATCAAGAGCAACCGAAAGTGATGGTGATCGACTCCATCCAGGTTATGCATTTGGCTGATATCCAATCAGCGCCAGGGAGTGTTTCGCAAGTGCGCGAAAGTGCGGCTTACTTAACCCGCTATGCAAAGCAAAAAGGCGTGGCCATCGTTATGGTGGGTCACGTCACCAAGGAAGGAGCCTTGGCAGGCCCCAAAGTATTAGAACACTGTGTTGATTGCTCGATTTTATTAGAAGGCGATACAGATTCGCGGTTTCGTACCTTGCGGGGACATAAAAACCGTTTTGGGCCTGCCAATGAGATTGGTGTATTCGCTATGACGGGCCAAGGCCTGAAAGAAGTGACGAATCCATCAGCTATATTTCTCCAACGTGGCGAACAGCACGGTAGTGGTTCGGTGGTCATGGTGGTGTGGGAAGGCACTCGACCATTACTCGTTGAGCTACAGGCTTTGGTGGATATGAGCCAACTAGCCAATCCACGGCGGGTCGCGGTAGGCATGGAAACCACCCGTTTAGCAATGTTGTTAGCCGTATTACATCGCCACGGCCGTTTGATGATGGCTGATCAAGATGTGTTTGTGAATGTGGTTGGTGGCGTAAGGGTTATGGAGACTGGCGCTGATTTGGCTCTTTTGTTAGCGATAGTTTCAAGTTTTAAAGAACGCGTATTACCGCGTGACCTGATTGTGTTTGGTGAAGTTGGTTTAGCCGGTGAAATCCGCCCAGTACCGAACGGTCAAGCGCGGCTACAGGAAGCGGCTAAACATGGCTTTCGTAAAGCTATTGTGCCATTAGCCAATTGCCCTAAAGAACAGATTAAAGGGATGGAAGTGATCGGTGTGCGCACGCTTGACGAGGCGCTTGAAGCATGTGCAGACTGATTCCATACTGCGATTTCCGGCACTGCAAGGGATATTAGTCTGCACGTGATAACTTAATGTTCTTGCCGCCACAAATCAGGCAATTTCATCGCTGGCGCAGGGGCAATCACCGCAGGAGCTTGCGTAGCGTCCGCAGCAACGTCTTGGTACACCTCTACTGCAACGGGACAATTGCCTTGCTGCATATGATAGGCGGCAGTGATTAACATAGGATCATTCACGTCACCCCAATCACCAACGAGGACATCATCGGCATAACAATTGGGGGCAAGCCCATTAAAGTAACGGCCTTCGTTAAGCGCATTCACGGTTTCAAAGTTAACCACAAAGGTACGTTTGTCACAAAGCCGCTCTGGAATTTGCCCTACAGGTTTACCGCAAGTTGGCTGACCAATCACAATAACTTCAACATGTGGATCAAGTGAGTTGATGATCAGTTCAGATGATGAACAGCTCGCGGCGGTTGTTAACACATAGACCCGATCAAGATTGAGTTGACGGATACCATCGTAGAGTTGGAAGTTTTCAATAAAGTTGGCGCTGGCATTGTTGCTGTTAAATAAATACTTAGCAAACACTTTACCAATAACGTTATTACCAGCAGCCTGGCTTGCTGTTTGGTTGGCATAGCGAGTTAGGCCGCCACCATTGTAGCGCACGTCAATAATCAACTCATCAACCCCATCAAATTGATTGTACGCTGAGTTTAGATCGGCTCCGGTACGATTAATGAAGCTATTGAGAACGAAGTAACCAACCTCTTTCTCCCCCATGTTTAAGCGGGTAGCAGCAAGTACCGTATTGGTCTCTACAGTCGTTTTGGTGAGAATGTCGGTATGGTTATTGCCGGCCATATCGCGCCAGGTTAATTCAACTGAGACACCGGCTTGAGCCGCACCGAGTGCTTCTTCGTAACGATTCTGGGCAAGGAGAACTTGAACCGATTCACCCCCGATGTGAGTCAGTTCATCGGAACGTGTCATTCCTGCAATATCTGCCGGTGAATCAGCATAGACATAGTTAATAAACACTCGATTATCGGTCGTTATCCGAGATGCAAAACCAAAGCCGACGTATTCCGCTGCAACAAAGCGGCTTTGATACTCTTGTTCAGTCAGGATGAAACTGTAACGGTCTTCGGGGATAACTAAGGCATCAAGCAATGCGTAAACGCTACTGTAGTTTTGTGGATTGACATTAGTTGGCATCAAGTCATTCCACAAATAAGCATCCTGCATGTAATCGTAGAAGCCGTTTAACTCATTGTTTAAACTGCATTGGTCATAAATTGGCGGCGGGCTGTCGTCATTGTCGCTACCACCACAACCAGCTAATAGGAAGCTACTGATAATACTTGATAATATGAGTTTAGTTGGTGTATTCATAAGTCCCATCTCTAAGTTTTTATCTGGTTTACTATAAAGATGACAGATTTTTAAGCAAATCTCCAAACTTTGATACGTGACGGGTGACTTTTATTTTGGCACACTGCCAGCCTGTTGCAATGAATGAGAGCCGTATATGACAGCAGTAATGATTGACCTCAAGGGGACTGAGTTAAGCGCAGAAGAGCGGGAATTGTTGGCTCATCCAGCGGTTGGCGGTGTTATTTTCTTTACCCGTAACTACGAGAATCAGCAACAGTTATCTGAGTTGGTGCGCCAAACGCGAGCAGCGGCACGGAACCCTTTGATTCTTGCCGTTGACCATGAAGGTGGACGTGTCCAACGTTTCCGTGAAGGGTTTAGCCAAATTCCTCCAATGGCTACGATCGGCCGTAGTGCAGCCTCGCTTGAACAGGCACTGTGTTGGGCGCAAGAATTAGGGTGGCTTATGGCCAATGAAGTGATGGCTATGGATATCGATATTAGTTTTGCGCCAGTACTCGACGTAAATGGTATTAGCGAAGTTATCGGCGACCGTGCATTTGCAACATCTGCGGAGCAAATTATTCCAATTGCACGAGCCTTTATTCGTGGTATGCGGCAAGCGGGGATGAAAGCAACGGGTAAACATTTCCCTGGACATGGTTCGGTGCGTGCTGACTCTCATTTTGAAATACCTATCGATAACCGCAGTTGGGAGGAAATCCGCAGGATAGATTTGCCGCCGTTTGTAGAACTAATTCATTGTCTAGATGCAATAATGCCAGCACATGTGATTTATCCTGCAGTTGATGATAAGCCTGCTGGATTCTCCAGTTACTGGTTGCAAGATATTTTACGATCGCAGCTACAGTTTGATGGGGTCATTTTTAGTGATGACTTGGCGATGGCTGGTGCGACCGTTGCTGGAACTATGGCTGAACGTGCTCATGCAGCGCTGGACGCCGGCTGTGATATGGTACTCGTGTGTAATGATCGAGCCGGAGCGTTCACGGTGATTGAAGCTGTAGCTGACCGAGTTGCTGAAAACTTATCGGTTGCAACACGTTGTTACCAGCGCTTGAGTAAGCCTGCGGGAATGCCTATGCAAATCTTAGTAAATCATCCGCGGTGGCACGGCGCGCAGGCTATTTTAGCTGAAATTGAAAAGGCGTGTCAGGTGACGTCACTTTCGTAAGTGAGTGGGTCGGTGACGTGGTTCGTGGCAAATGCGGCCAGCCGTTCGGTACAGGCCGAGCATTTACCGCATGCATGAGTACGGCCATTGTAGCAGGTCCACGTTTGGCTGTAGTCGAGGTTCATGGCCAAGCCAGCGGCAAGTATCTCGGCCTTATCACAGTGTAGATAAGGGACTTCAATGCGAACCGGCTCGTAGTTTGCAATCAAACTCACCGCATTCATCTTCTCTACAAATTCGGGGCGACAGTCGGGGTAGATTGCATGGTCACCCGAATGCGCACCGTAATATACAGCCTCAGCATGAATACTTACTGCATAGCCGATCGCCAGCGATAGTAAAATCATATTCCGATTAGGAACCACCGTCGACCGCATGTTGTCTTCCTCATATTCACCTTCAGGAATAGCAATATCGGACGTTAATGAGCTACCCGCAAGCAAGCTGTTAATGGCTGTAATATCAACAATTTTATGCGGCACGTTAAGCTGCTGACACACTGTTGCTGCAGCATCAAGTTCACGAACATGGCGCTGTCCATAGTTAAAACTGAGTGCATAGACGTTATGTCCTTGCTTTAACGCATGATGGAGCACAGTGAACGAATCCATACCACCTGAATAGATGACGACAACTTTTGCCATGTTCTTATCCTAATTTGCTGCAATGTACGATAGAATTTACCTGTTATTGTATCGTAATTATATAAATTGATGTTGGAGAATCCCATTAATACTCGCTATCCGTTGAATGAAGTATTCCAAACCATCCAAGGCGAAGGAATGTTTACCGGCGTTGCTGCCATCTTCATTCGTTTACAAGGTTGCCCCGTTGGTTGCCCATGGTGTGATACGCAACATACGTGGGAACAGCGAACAGCAGACCAAGTCTCGTTGGCCGAGGTGGTAGAAAAACCAAGTGCAAGCTCCGCGTGGGCATCAGCGTCAGCAACAGAAATCTTAGCCTTGCTACAACGCAAAGGATACACCGCCAAGCATGTGGTGTTGACCGGTGGCGAACCGGCCATGTATGACCTGACGAGTTTGTGTCAGGTGTTGGAACAGGCGGGTTATCGCGTTCAAATTGAAACCAGTGGCACCTTCTTGTTGCAAGTAACACCAACAACTTGGGTGACTGTCTCTCCCAAAATTGATATGCCAGGTGGGTTGTTGGTGCGTCCGGATTGTATGAACCGAGCGGACGAGATCAAATATCCGGTGGCGATGCAAAAGCATATCGACATGCTAGACAATCTCTTAAAATCTTGTCCTCCCCGTCCAAATGTGTCTATTGCTTTGCAGCCAATTAGCCAGCGTCCGCGGGCGACAGAGCTAGCGATTAAAACCTGTATCGAACGTAATTGGAGGCTATCGGTACAACTCCATAAATATTTAAACATCGAGTAAGTCATTGCGTATTTTTCACTAACCCTAGTGAATTTATGGCTACACTGAGCTTTCAGATGGTTTAACCAAAAGGAAGCGCAACATGTGGCAGGACACTCATTCTTCTCCCCACCATAGCACATGCCGGCGAATTCAAGGTCAGGGCATGACTGAATACATCATCATAGTAGCATTGGTAGCCGTGGCAGCTATCGGTGTGTATTCCTTGTTGGGCAAAACTGTGCGCGGTCAAGTAGCTGGTATCGCGAGTGAAATCACCGGACAAAGTGCTAATAGCCAATTGAATACCGCCCGCAGTGCTGCACGTCGTGCCAATACGCTTAGCCGGCAGGATGTCACTTTAGGTAACTACGATGAAGTTACTGAGTCTGGCAACCAATAGTTCTGCGTCGGCAGGGTACGTGAGCATTCTCACCCTCCCCGTGGTCGCTGCGTTATTGTTACTTTTATTAGGTAGCGCGACGCAGCAGCATCGATTGCAGCGACAATGGCACCTACAAAGTGCAGCAGATGCCATGGCACTCAGTGCAGCAACGATAATGGCACGAGAATTCAATCTATTGGCAATTGTGAATCGTGCCATCATCGCCAATCAGGTTACTCGTGGTCAACTGCTCGGTCTGAGTAGTTGGTACAGCAATCTTGCAACTGCTGCTTTGCGATTAGCTGTGGTCAGTTCCGTGATTCCTTATGTCAATGTATTGACCCGCTATCTAGCAACAATCATGCAACGAATTGAACAGCCCTTACGCGCAATCATTCAAGCGGCATTGGTGATGCAGCAAGTGGTTGAAACGGTGTTGCACACGGCGCAATGGATGATTCGCTCATCGTTCGCCATGCTGATCCCTAAAACGTTAACTGAACTGGCACAACGGCAGCAGGTTGCGGAGCAATCATGGGAGATATTTCATAGTCCGGGATTAATAGAATTTCCTTGGTTATGGTGGCGTGTAGTTACGCCACAGTTGGGTGTGCAGGACGAAAGCCTACTGGCCGATATGGTGACTGCAAGCCGTGACCCATTTTCTCAAAGTCGTAGTTATCGCTGGCTGGACGGTGGGTTAGTGCGGATTCAAAAAACGGGTGGAAGTGAGCTTCAGGTTGAGCAATATGGGCGTTGGGGTTGGCAAGCGTTAGATACTGTGGCAGTACATATAAATTTACTGTTCACTCGCCAAGAAATACCGTGGGGGTATGGGGCAGCCTACCAAACAACAGCAATCAATCGTATGACGAATGACGCCTTTGGTCGTAGTCGGAGGAGTAACCCGCGGACAACCCGCGGTGCCGTTGCAAATCAACACAATTATGGCGTGGCGTTGAACCCGCAGTATTTTAACCAACGCGAACTGCTGCCAACTGAATGGCCTGCGGTTATTGTTAAGTTCGATCGCGTTGTCGCCAAAGCTGGCTTACGTTTTTCCCGACCGCCACAAATGCCGCGTCGCGATGGTCGTATCGAACGAGCAAACTTATTTAATCCATTGTGGGAACCAGAGTTACAAGCACTGACCACTGCAGACAAACTTGTATTGGAGCGGTTTTTATGAAGCTAAGGAAGAAGCAACAAGGTCAAGGAATGGTCGAGCTTTTGCTGCTAACCAGTTTACTAGGGGTCACCTTTTGGCTGAGTGTTAGTCAGCTAAACCATGCCCTTAATGAGCAACATGAGCAACTGGATAGCATCCGTGCCGATATGTTCCAACCGGTGCCACAACCAACCTGGCAGCGCCACCCCGGTGATCAATTTAGTCAGCAGGTTGGGAGAGTATTACGGCCTATGCAGCAGTATACACAGTTAAATGTTGCGCTGGATAATCTCTATAGCGTTGGCAGTGACCACCATCAATATTCATTGGCGCGTTTGGTCGACGGTTGGCAAGCGCAGCATGCAGGTGATCTGATCAAACTGCCACAGGCATTAACGTTGAGTCATTATGTCGAACAGTTGGGACTTGGCCATGTCCTGAATTTTGTCGGGTATTTA
This sequence comes from Pseudidiomarina indica, assembly GCA_029279945.1. Taxonomy (GTDB): domain Bacteria; phylum Pseudomonadota; class Gammaproteobacteria; order Enterobacterales; family Alteromonadaceae; genus Pseudidiomarina; species Pseudidiomarina indica_A. The sequence goes on from JAJUHK010000013.1 coordinate 21,100, forward strand.
CCCATTGCTAAAGAGCTTACTAAGGAACAGTTGCAATTAGGTAAGGTTGCGCCGGATGTTACGCCGTTTGAACTACGTTGCCGAGCTGAGCCATGTCGGCAATAACAGGTTGGTTACAACAACATGCACGACGTGTTGCTGCAGCAGCCACAGGGGCGCTCTGGCAATTGCATGAACCTCAGCTGGTGTCACAATTAGTCAGCCTGCTTAGTTGTACGTTGCTGAGCCAAGCGCCACAGCACTATTTGTGTCAGGTATCACAGCAGGAATTTTGGCACGTGCATGAAATGGTTGGACACGTTTACGTTCAGTCGTTTCAATTGAAACATTCACCAGCTATGCAGCGAAACTCATGGTTAGGTGAACTCGTGGTTGAGCAATGGTTCGAGCATTACCATCTACAAATTTTTAGTTCGCCGCACCGCACGTCTGCATTAGTGCAAGCGGCTGAGTTGCGGTTAGCACAACGGATAGTGTCATTAATGGAGATTTCACATGGACGATATCATGCCCAGCTGGCAAACCCCGAAGCATCACTATTGTTCATCCCAGATGCGCAGAGCAACTACAGTGTGCTCATTACAAAAGGGGCAAAGCGTCGTTGAGCTATTGCTATTAGTGGTTGCGTTATGGCTCGTTTGGCACACGCCTTGGTCGAATTCGGACTTAACCATTATCAGTTATGTGCGGCGTATCACTGAAGTTGTGAGCCAGCGACTTGATTGGATTTGGAATTACTTTCTACTGAATCCTTTGGTTGGATGATGCTGTCATGCGCAACATCGATCGCTACAAGGTGTTGGTATTAGTTGGTGGTAGCTTGTTACTGAGCCTCGCTAGTTATCAATTAATTCAGCAATACATTGACGAGCACACCCAGCGGCAAGTTGAGCAACACCAAGAAGTAGAGGTGGGGGTTTTGGTGAGCCAGCGTGACTTAATGGCTGGTGTCGTTCTTGAGGAAGACTTTCTTGTGGTGCGACGCTACCCCCAGCGATTAGTGCAAGAGACCTGGCTACGCCCGAGTGATGCTGGTGCGATTATCGGGCTAGTAACCAGCCGATTTGTTGAACGTGGTGAACCCTTAACGGCTGAAGCTATTACTGTGGGGCGCCGCATGGGGCTATCCGATCGAATCGCTGATGGTCGTTATGCAGTGACAGCACAAGTGTCGTTACAGCAATTACACCATGGGTTATTGCAAGTTGGCGATTGGGTAACATTACGGGGGCGAAATTACCTAGCCGATCAGGAGTTGATTGAGTTAGTAAATATTCCCGTTATCGCGTTTGATCAGTTTGAATCAGCCCAACATATTGATACCCAAGTGAGTGGGTACTTGCCAACAACGGTCACGTTTGAAATGTCCGCAGAGCAGGCACAGCAGTTTGAGCAAATTAGACAACAAGATTTTGCGCTATGGCTGCAACACGACAGTAATTATCAGGTCAGCGTTCCTCCACGGCCGGTACGTATTCATTGGTTTGCTAGGGATAAGGCGGACAAGCATGTACTTTTTTAAATATCTTTGTTGGCTGATGGCTCTGAGCTTAGCGGCGATGACGGCAACTGCTCACGAAATAAAAATGCTGGTTGGCGACACTAAGGTGCTGCAATTGGCACAAGTGAGTAACGTTGTCGTAGGTGATGATTATATCGTACAGGTGGAGCTATTAGAGCCAGATGATCTGGTGATCAAAGCGATGCACGTTGGGCATACTGAGTTAATTTTACGCCATCAATCGGGACAATTTAGTACGTATTCAATTCACGTTACTGCACGCCCCAATGAAACTGAGCACGCTGAACTGGCTTGGCTAAGGTCTACCTTTCCTCAGTTGGATATCCGTACGAGCGATGAGTTTGTTCAAATTCGTGGTGAGCTTGCGGGGCAATCTCACCAGCAAGTGACACGGTTGGCGGAAAAATATCCGCACTGGTTAGTGCTGATTACCGAAGCAGAGCCACAGTTGCAAGCGATGATCGAATTGCATGTGCGGATTTTGGAAGTGAAGCGGCAACGTGCCGAATCACTTGGTGTGAAATGGCCAAATTCTATCACTGGCCCCACTGTAAGTGATGAATCCTCACCTTGGATGACGTTTCCAATTTTGCTGAATTCAACGATTAATTTATTGGTCCAAAGTGGCCATGCAAAAGTGCTGGCAGAGCCTAAGCTCATGGCTGCAAGCGGTGGGCAAGCAGAATTTTTAGTGGGAGGGGAAATTCCTATACCGCAGCTGAGTGCTCAAGGGGTTCCTGATGTTGAGTTCCGCGATTATGGCATTTCATTATCAATGTCGCCCACCGATTTAGGGCAAGGGAAAATATCGACACTCATTCAGGCGAAAATAAGCACTATAGACCCCGCTACGGCAGTGCAGGGTATCCCGGGCATGTTGACGCGTCGCGTTAGTAGTTTACTCACTGCAGAAAGCGGTGAGGCAATTGTATTATCTGGGCTGTTCAGCCAAGAACAATCGCAGCATTCCGATCTATTTCCGGGTTTACAACGTTTACCAATACTTGGTGAGCTGTTCACTTCACAAGATTTCCGTACGGCCCAAACAGAGTTTGTGGTTGTGGTAACCCCAACGTTGCTGTCACACAAAAAGCAGCAACGGTTAGCCCATCAACAAGCGCAAATGGCGATTGAAAACTTTCGTCGCGCTATTAATTGTGTAGGACTTTATGATGAGCTCTGAACAACAGCTAGCAGGTCATTACCTGCGCCGAACACTACAACGTAGTCAGCACAATATTGAAGCCATGACACCAGCAGAGTTACATCAGCATGCCTTACACTTGTTGGATGATTACCGAATGTCATTGTCGCCGGAGCGAGCTGCACAATTGCTGCCGCTCATGAACGATATTGTGAATGACTGTATCGGCTTAGGGCCGTTAACCAACTTACTGCAAGACGCCAGTATTAGTGAAATCATGGTCAATGATTTTCAAACTATTTTCATTGAACGAAATGGTCAACTAGCTCCAAGTACTGTTACTTTTGCTAATGAAGCTGAGCTGTTACGGGTCATCGAGCGAATTATTACTCCGCTTGGGCGGCGCCTTGATAGCTCGCAACCCATGGTTGATGCTCGTTTGCCAGATGGTTCTCGGATCAACGCTGTATTGGGCCCGCTGGCGCTACGCGGTAGTTGCTTGACGATTCGAAAGTTTCTAGCCAAACAACTGACGTTCCCGGAACTGGTTGCACAGGGGGCATTATCGCAGGCAGCAGCTAATTATCTAGTGCAGAGCGTTGAAGCGCGGCGAAATATCGTTATTGCTGGCGGTACGGGAACAGGTAAAACAACATTATTAAATACGCTTGCCAGTGCTGTTCCCCCCCCAACAACGAATTGTCACTATTGAAGATGCCGCAGAGCTAAAGCTTAGCCATGATAATTTGATTGCCCTTGAAGCACGACCAGCGAACGCCGAAGGAAAAGGGCAAATAACAATTCGGGAATTGCTCATTAATGCGCTCCGTATGCGGCCCGATCGGATTATTGTAGGTGAATGCCGCGGGGCAGAAGCGTTGGACATGTTACAGGCAATGAATACTGGTCATGAAGGGTCGTTAACTACGTTACATGCTAATAGCGCTCGGGAAGCGTTACAACGGTTAGAAGTCATGGTATTGATGGCTGGCTTTGAGATCCCGTTACTTGCCATTCGGCAGCAAATTGTCGCCGCGATTGATGTGATTGTTCATATTAAAAGAACGTCAATGGGACAGCGTGTTGTTCATGAAATCAGTGAGGTCGTGGGAGTGGATGCCAATGTGATCCAATTGAATCGCATGTTCTATCACGATGGCGAACAGTTAGTCGAAACGGGAGTGATATCGGCGTGGACTTAATAATGCCTATGGTCATCATTCTCACTGTTACCATGTTCATTATCAGTGGTATTTATGGGCTGCACTATGTAAGCCAGCGTTGGCGCAAGCCTGCGCAATTCTGGTTAGCGGAAAGTACCGAAAGCTCATTGGCTGCATTTTTAATATACGTTCCAGCTCGCGTTTTTTGGGAGCGTATCTTATGGCTACTACTCCCTATTCTAGTGATATTAGCAATGCTAGTTTCACTATGGATAAGCGTGGTTACTGCATTGGGTATTGTGGTCTTACTCCTGCTGTTAAAACGTCGACTACTACAACGCCGATATCGCTTGATTAATGAACAATTGCCTGACGCCATCGATTTGTTGGTAACTGCCATGCAAGCTGGCTTAAGTTTTGCTGCGGCATTGGAGCGTAGCACACCACAGCTGTCGGTACCGTTACGTCATGAATGGACGTTATTACTTCGTCAATTGCGGCTTGGCGATTCGATGGAATTTGTACTACAGCAATTTTATCAGCGCATCCAAACGCAAGCGGTCATGCAGTTATTACTTACAATTCAGCTTGGCTTGCAGCATGGCGCACAACAGGTTGAGATACTACAGCGATTAGCAACCAACTTGCGGCAACAGCACTACGCGGTTGAACGGGTTAAAAGTTTATCTGCACAAGCACGAATGCAGGGTAAAGTGATGATTATATTGCCACTGTTGTTATTCTTTGGATTACATCATCTACACCCACAAAATACCTCCATCTTACTCACCACACAGTTGGGCAATACTTTGCTTATTTTCTGCGTCGCCTTACTGGGGATGGGCCACTTTATTGTCCGGCAAATACTAGGACGAGCCTATGCACGCTGACTGGATGTTATGGACTGCATTATCGGTGGTAAGTCTAGCGCTTACGAGCGGTTGGGGGTTATTGTTTTGGTACGGTACCCGCCAACAAAACCTCGTCACATTATGTGAGCGTGCGGTACAGCATCTGCCGTTGCCAATACAAGAACGCATACAGCGTATCGCCCAACGCCAGAGTGCCCAATATCAGAGCGGGGGGTATAGTGCGGGGCGATGGCTACATCGGCTGATAATGCAGCTTTTATTTATTAGCCCGGCATTATTACTGCCGCTACCGCTGATGTATAAGTTGGCACTGTTATCACTGTTACTCATTCGCTGGCTTGTCACAGAACAGCGGCGCCGTCGATACATGCACTTGGTGCTAAGTCAATGGCCGAGTACGTTAGATATGTTATCTATGCTTCTGCAATCTGGACTCTCTTTACCAGCAGCATTACACGCATTACACAGCGTGCCGAGTAATCTTGCCAGTATCAGCGAGCTCGCTCAGCTACATCGATTACAACAAGGTGGCGCAACTATAGCTGAAGCCTTGGGAGTCTTATGTCAACGCATTCCTCACTCCTGGATTAACGTATTCGCAGGCGCGGTATTGCAAGCACAACAAACTGGTGGAGCGCTGGCGCACACATTAAGAAATCAGGCAGATCAATGTCGTCAACAACAGTTGTTGGCGGCAGAAAAGCGTGCGCAAGAAGTCTCGGTCAAGCTTATGCTGCCACTGATCTTTTGTTTTTTCCCGGTAACGATGCTGTTAATCCTGGGGCCAATTTTGATTCGTTTTTCAATCGGAGGTGAATGGTGAAACATGGACGTTTCTATGATGGCGTAACTGGCCAGTGTTTAGGGGTGGACGTCAAAGTCATGCGTTATTTCCCGCAGCGCTTGGTAGGTATGTTGTATCTTACGCAGCCATTGGCTGCAGTGGCATTTTGGTTTCCACGTTGCCGCGCGGTTCATACCTGGGGCATGCACTTCGCAATTAGAGTGATTGGGTTAGATGCACAGCACAAAGTGGTCGCAATCTTACCGCGGGTACCGCCTGGACAAGTGGTTCGGATTGCTGGGGTGGATTCGATTTTTGAATGTGGTGCAGATGTTCCATTTTCCTGCGCGATCAAAGTTGGACAGCAGCTACAGTTTCGTTGGAGTGATCATGCTTGTGAAATTTAAATTAGTAGTGGTGATAGTCAGCTCGCTGGTATTAAGTGCGTGTGAATTGACAGCAACACGACCCGATAGCGGGGCTACCGATACTTATTATCGAATTGCGTGGCAGGCCTATCAGCAAGGTGATCTTCATGTTGCTGAAGGCTATCTGCATCAGGTAACTGCAGCAGAACCAAATCATGCGCATAGTTGGTGTTTGTTAGGGCATATTGGGTTTCGACTGAATCGTTATGACGCGGCGCATCAAGCGTACGATAAATGTTTACAGATTCACCCACAACAGCCGATGATATGGCACAACTTGGCAGCATTAAAACTGCGTCAAGCCACCGAATTGTTGATAACCGGGTTACCCTATGTATCGGTCGAAGCCAATGGCAAATACCCCCATTTTAGTGATAACTATCACTTATTAATGAGTGAATTGAAACGCCTACATGGATTGAGTGGTGAATTGCATGAGGGCATTGTCGATGCGTACTAAACAGCGGGGTATGTTCGCGCCTCTTGTGGTGATGATAGGGACAGTGCTCATGCTGCTGTGGTTGCCGAGTATTGTGCCACTTAGCAGTCAGATGCAGAAATTACGATACCAGCATGCAACGTGGTGGTTTTGGCAACAAGCTGTCATTCGGTTGCAGCGGGAGACTGGCATTTGGCCCGCGAACCTTCACGCAGTAGCACAGCATTTTGCGCTCGGTGATGTCCCACAATTTTTACAGGGTGAAGGTTGGGAGGAACAATTTGAGTTGCGATGGCTCGGTCTATCCGCTTCTGATACTGCACTGTTGCAAGAGCTTGATACTGCGGCAACAATGACAATTGTCGAGCATACAGTCGTGGCAACTTTGACGGATGCACCAACAAAATCGTTATCAACACGCTATTTGCCGCGTAAAGATACGGCAACAATGGACACTTCATTGTCATTAGGAGGCAATCAACTTACCGCAAGACATGTTAATGCAGATCAGGTGCAAGTTGTGGGAGACACTTATCTTCGTTCGATCAAAGTAGCCGAAACCGAAACTGATGAGTTGCACGTAGATGGTGCATTTAAGGTATATAATTTTTCACGACACCCGTTGTTGCTCGATGAGATTGTATCACTAAAGGATCAAATTGACTCGCTGCTGGCCCTGCTGCGACAACATCTTAATTTACCCGAGGGTGAGTTAATAAGTTATTTGGGTTTATCCGGATCAGCAGCTGATTGAGCGCGTAAGTCTTGCGTTTGTTCAACCCGTTTTAAATCAAGATGCAAGGCAGCCTTGGCTAATAAGTGAGCACTAATAGGAGCGGTTAAAAATAGAAAAATAGTAATAAGCAGCTCATGAAAACTGAAAGTATCAACCACAGAAAAATAAATAATTGAACTAATCAAGACGCTGCCAACGCCCATAGTGGTGCTTTTAGTTGGGGCGTGTAAGCGCGTGAGAAAATCCGGGAAGCGCGCTAAACCCACGGAACCAATCAACGCAAAAGTTGCGCCGATAATAAGCATAAACGCGATACACCATTCAATCCAAACAGGGAGTTCAATCATAGTCATGTTAATACCTATTCGATAATATCGCCACGCAATAGAAACTTGGCGGCAGCAACGGTACCAATGAAGCCAAACATCGCGATTAGCAGGGCGGCTTCGAAATAAAGTTGAGTGCCATGCCAGATCCCAAGAATAATCAACAACGCCAAAGAGTTTATGTAAATCGTATCAAGAGCCAGAATGCGGTCAGCTAGATCTGGGCCTTCATAGAGACGCCAAAGGTTTAACAGCAGAGCGATACTGAATGCAAAGAATGCGTATTGCAGTGCATAGATTAACATTTAAATATCTCCTTAAGGCGAGACTCATAGCGACGTTTAATATCGTTGATCATCTGTTCATGGTCATCAACGTTAAGCGCATGAATGAGAAGTGAGTTACCGTCACGGCCTAACTCTGCGGAGACAGTTCCCGGCGTCAAGGTAATGGTACTTGCTAACACCGCCAGCGGGATCTCACCTTTAATTTCTAAGGGGTATTCAATGAGTGCGGGACGGATGCGGCGTGACGGTAATAAAATAATTGCTGCTATATCGATATTAGATTGAATGATATCGATTAACACCAACAGCAAGTATTCCATAATGAGTTTGGGGCGATGCAAAGTGGTTCGATAATCTAAACCACGATGAGTGAACAGTGGAATACCAACCGCCAAAAACGAACCAAGGATAATTTGGCCGACGGAAACGGAATTCTGTAGGAGTAACCAGAACCCTAGTAAGAATAAGCTCAGTAGTGGGCTAGGTAATAATTTAGTCATAGACGACACCTCCGCCGAAACTTGCTTCAATGTAGCCCGCGGGATGGTGGAGTTCATCGGCGATGTGACCGATAAATTGACTCACCGGATCGGCATACACGGTAAGACCTACTATAGCTACTAACAACAGTGAGATTGCTGTTAATTGCCCACGAGCATGGCGCGTTTCGCCTACTTTGCCAGTAAAATTATGCCAAAAGATACGACTTCCAGCCCGTGACAGCGAAATTAAAACGAGGAAGCTGGTACCAAGCACAAGCGGCCACAAAAGGGCAACCTGTGCGCCTGTACGCGCGGCTTCAAGAATGAATAACTTGCCAATAAACCCGGAAAAAGGGGGCATGCCAATGACTGCAATGGCCGCAATGAAAAACATTAAACTAAGCGTACCGTGTTGTGCCATTCGTCGTCCTTTCACAATACGTGACGCAGTTTTGCCACGTTGTTTGGCAATGACATCAACAATCAGAAATAATGCAGCAGTAATCAAGGTTGAATGAATGAGGTAGTAGAGTACTGCAGCAATCGAGGTTTCTGAATTCATACTAAAGGTGGTGAGCATCGTCCCTACCGAGATCACTACCAAATAGGCTGTGACTAGTCGGAGATCACGACTTCCAATGATGCCAATCCCACCAATTGCCAAAGTAGCTAGGCCAAGCCACCAAAGCCACTCGTAGCCGAGTAGGGCCGCAGCACCAGCATGCTCACCGAAGATCAACGTAAAGGTACGCAGGATGGCATAGATACCAACTTTGGTCATAATCGCGAACAATGCAGCAACAGTACCAGTGGTTGTTGCGTACGCTTGTGGGAGCCAAAAATACAGTGGGAGCAACGCTGATTTTAAGGCAAATACAATGAGCAACATTAAGCCGCCGGCACGAACAATATATGCCTCATCACCAGTTAGTTGGCTTACTTTGACCGCGAGATCCGCCATATTCAGTGTTCCAGTAATACCGTAGAGGGTTCCTAGGACGATGAGGAATAGGGATGAACCGGTCAGGTTGAGAATGACGTAGTGTAGGCTAGACCGCAGCTTAAATTTACCGCCACCGTGCATCAATAACGCGTAACTTGAAATAAGCAAAATTTCAAAAAATACAAACAGGTTAAATAAATCACCGGTTAAAAAAGCACCGATAATTCCGGTGATTTGGAATTGGAACAAGGCATGAAAATGGGAGCCCAGACTGTCTTCACCGTAGCAGGAATACCAGAGTACAGGGAGGGCAAGCACAGCCGTTAAGAGTACCATTAATGCGGCCAAGCGATCGGCGACCAAGACGATGCCAAATGGCGCTTGCCAGCCACCTAAAGCGTAAACTGAAGGGCCCTCACTTACCTTTACCACCAGAGCAATGGCGACAACTAACAGTGCCAAGCATGAGATCAATCCGATCGCACGTCGGTAGGGTTGGGGATTGTCACCCCATGGCAGCAGTAACAACAGTGCAGCCAAAAGCGGAATCAGAATAGGCATAATAACGAGGTGTTGATATAACATTAGCGACTCGTCTCCTCATCCTTGGTTGACGGGGCGTTTACCTCATCAGTGCCTAACTCACCGCGTACGCGTACCGCCAAAATAATGGAATAGGCGGTCATCGCAAAACCAATCACAATTGCTGTTAGCACGAATGCCTGAGGTAATGGGTCAGTATACTCCGCTTGATTACCTATGATAGGTAATTGGTTGAGTACCAGTCGTCCGGTTGAAAACAGGAATAAGTTCACAGCATAGGACAACATGGTTAATCCCATCACAATAGGGAACGAACGGCCGCGTAAAATTAAATAGACACTACAGGCGGTGAGCACGCCAACGGTAATGGAAAAGAGCGCTTCCATTATAGATTCTCCTGTCTAGGCCGATGTTTGGTGGTCATTTGGCCAAAGTTTGCCAAGATCATGAGGGTTGCACCAACGACAGTTAGGTAAACCCCAATGTCGAATAGCATGGCGGTTGCAAATTCAAACTCACCTACCACAGGCCAATCTAAATGGGTGAACCAAGATGTTAAAAATGCGTGTCCAAAGAACCAACTGCCAAGCCCTGTAAAGAGGGCAATCATGACGCCCACTGCAACGACAGATTGATAGTTATAATCGAAACGTTCTTTCACCCAATCTACACCACTGGTCATGTATTGTAAGATCATCGCAGAGGCCGTGATAAGGCCAGCGATAAACCCACCACCTGGCAGGTTATGTCCGCGTAGTAAGATATAAATAGAAACCATTAATGCTAACGGCAATATCATTTGCGCAATGATCTTGGCCAGCAGTGGGTGTTTTATGCTATGCCATGGGCGACCATCAGCATCGCTTGATGGCATAAATGGCCGGAGATTGTTTAATAACTTATGGATGCCGGCAGCGGCAATTGCTAATACAGTAATCTCACCGAGGGTATCGAATCCACGGAAATCAACCAAAATGACATTAACGACGTTGGATCCACCACCACCGGGTACGGCCTGCTCGATGAAGAAGTCGGAAATCGAAGCAAAAGGACGCGTTAAGATGGCAAAGTTAATGGCACCAACAATACCACCTATGAATCCAGCAATGAGAATATCACGTGCGACCCGCCCGCTGCTTGATGCATTAGGGACTCGTTGTGGCATGAAAAATAACGCTAAAATCATAAGAATGATGCTGACAACTTCAACCACCAGCTGCGTTAACGCAAGGTCCGGTGCGGAAAAGTGAATAAAGGTAAGGGATACCATTAGCCCTACGACCGAAAGCATCATTAACGCTTGCAAACGATGATGATGGAAAGCTGCCGTGCCAAGTGCTGCAAACATAATCATGATTGCCCCGACGATAGCTACCGAATTAATGGGTTGTTGCGCGCGCGAACCAGTTAATTGAGTAATTTGGTAGATTTCCGGAAGAACGAAAATAATGGTTAGAATTAGTAATGCCGCTACGTATCGTTGCAAGGACCCCGTCTCAAGTCGGTTGATCAGACTATGACAGAAATTGGTCGCATTCTTTACTGTTTTGGCAAAGATATCCTTCGCATTATGGTGTTCGAATTGGCGGTTAAATGAGAGCAACTCCTCGCGATTGAAATAAATTCCCAAGCCCCCTAAAAATGCTAACGCGCTCATTAGTAAGGCTAGATTTAAGCCGTGCCATAATTGCACCTCAACGATGTATGGATACGGATTGACGACAGCTATTGCAGCTTGTAATAGTTCTGCGACAAACAACATAGGCGCAATGCCCACACCGATACACATGATTGCCAGAATAATAACTGGAACGCGCATCATTAATGGCGGCTCATGGGGTTGTTTCGGGAGTTTATCTGCTACTTTATCAAAGAAAACGCCGTGTACGAAACGGATAGAGTAGGCAACAGAAAGCATTGCACCAACTGTTGCTAATACTGGAATCAGCCAGGACAAACCACCAAATAGGTGCTGCTGGTAACTCTCTACAAAAAACATTTCTTTGGATAAGAACCCGTTGAGAAATGGTACACCGGCCATAGCGGCAGCAGTAATTGCTGCTAATACCATGGTGTACGGCATAAATTTTCTAAGCCCACTAAGTTTGCGTAAATCGCGGCTACCGGCTTCATGGTCGATAATCCCCGCAATCATGAACAGTGCAGCTTTAAAGGTTGCATGATTGAGGATATGGAACAATGCTGCGAGGAGGGCTCCCGCTGAGCCTAATCCCAACAACATAGTAATGAGCCCCAAATGGCTTACTGTGGAGAAGGCCAGCAACCCTTTTAGGTCTGTTTTGAACAGTGCAAAATAGGCACCGAAAAGCATAGTAGTCAGACCAGTAAGAGTGACAATGATAAACCACTCGGGAGTGCCGCCTAAGACGGGAAATAACCGTGCCATCAGGAAAATCCCGGCTTTCACCATGGTTGCAGAGTGTAAGTACGCACTCACTGGAGTAGGTGCTGACATTGCATGCGGTAACCAAAATTGAAACGGGAACTGTGCCGATTTGGTAAAGGCACCGAGCAAGATCACAAGTAGCGCAGGTAAATACAATGCATGGGCCCGAATAGCATCAGCTGCCGCGAAAATGGCGTCGAGTTGATAACTGCCGGCAATGTTGCCCACTAACAAGATACCAGCCAGCAGTGCCAAACCACCACCGCCGGTGATTGCAATTGACATGCGCGCACCGCGCCGGGCTTGGCTTTCATGAGACCAGTAGCCAATTAATAAGAAGCTCGAAATACTGGTAAGCTCCCAGAAGAACCACATTAGAATGAGGTTATCCGAAGTGACAATACCCAGCATCGAGCCCATAAATAATAGTAAGCACGCGAAGAACTTGGGCCGGTTGTCTTGGTTAGTTAAGTAATAATGTGCATAAATAACAATGAGTAGGCCAATCCCAAGAATAAGGCTTGCAAATAGCAGTGATAAGCCGTCTAAGCGAAAACTTAAATTAAGCCCAAGTATAGGAAGCCATTCGATCGCAAGCCGTACGGGAACGTTAGCAATCACTGCGGGTGCTTGGCTGATCAGCAGGATAAGACTGATACTGGTTACTGCAACCACAAGAGATGTAATGTTTAGTTGCTTTTGTGCTGGCACTGCGTATGGCAGCATCGCGCCCAAAAAAGGCAACAAGATAATGAGTGCTAACTCCATAGTTATCCTTGATAGTTTATTATACCGCTTCCGCAGCGTTGAATTTAACACTTGGCTTACCCTCTTGCCAACCGTTTCGACCCCTTAAGATATGCCGTTTACCGAGGAACTCATGCGATCTGAACATATAAATAAGAAAAGCTATGCTGCCGCTTTTCTGATATGATCTTGGTCGGTTGCTGATAATCACTCAGTCTCGCTGCAATGAGTGGCAGATAAAATTCCGCTTTATTTCGTCTTTCGCACTACCATCTCTTTTTTTTATCTGTTACAATTCGCCGCCCTTTTTATAAGGGGAGGTCTGTTATTCTCAAAATTTTAGTGGCGGTTTTTGTTTACTAAAAAATGCGAGAGTAATGTGGCAGCAGCGGCCCAAAAGGGTCTGTTTTTTACATAAAGCGGAGCACTGCAATGATCCAAATGCAAACTACACTGGAAGTGGCCGATAACAGCGGCGCACGCAGCGTACAATGTATTAAGGTTCTAGGTGGCTCGCACCGCCGTTACGCAAACATTGGCGATATCATCAAAGTATCAGTGAAGGATGCAATTCCTCGTGGTAAAGTGAAGAAAGGCGATGTTGTGAATGCGGTGGTCGTTCGCACCAAGAAAGGCGTCCGTCGTCAAGACGGGTCAGTCATCCGTTTTGACCGCAACGCGGCTGTTTTGTTGAACAACAACAAGCAACCAATTGGAACTCGTATCTTTGGACCAGTGACTCGTGAATTGCGCTCTGAGCAGTTCATGAAAATTATCTCTCTGGCCCCAGAAGTACTGTAAGGAGTCCAGATATGGCGGCAAAAATCAAACGTGATGATGAAGTAGTAGTCCTGGCAGGTAAAGACAAAGGCAAACGTGGTAAAGTGCTGAAAGTCGATACCGCTTCGAATCGTGTCTTCGTAGAAGGCGTTAATATCATTAAGAAACATCAGAAGCCAAACCCAGCGTTAGGCATCCCTGGTGGTATCGTGGAACAGGAAGCTCCTATTCACGTTTCTAATGTAGCGATTTATAACCCAGAGACTGGTAAAGCAGATCGTGTTGGTTTCCGATTTGAAGACGGTAAAAAAGTTCGTTTCTTTAAATCAACTAACGCAATCATTTAATTTTTTTAATTTGGAGTTTTACGATGGCGAAACTGCATGATTTTTACAAAGAATCAGTAGTTCCTGAGCTGATGAAACAGTTCGGCTACAACAGCGTCATGCAAGTCCCTCGGATTGAAAAAATAACCCTTAACATGGGGGTTGGTGAAGCTCTGGCAGACAAAAAGATTCTCGATAACGCAGTAAGTGACTTAGAAGCTATTTCTGGTCAGCGTCCAGTACGCACTGTAGCTCGTAAATCTGTCGCTGGCTTCAAAATCCGTGAAGGCTACCCGATTGGCTGTAAAGTGACTCTGCGTGGCGAGCGTATGTGGGACTTTTTGCAACGTTTAATTATGATTGCAATTCCACGTATTCGTGATTTCCGCGGTTTAAACCCGAAATCTTTCGATGGTCGGGGAAATTACAGTATGGGCGTACGTGAGCAGATCATCTTCCCTGAAATCGACTTTGATAAAGTTGATAAGGTTCGTGGTCTTGACATCACTATCACCACTACTGCAGGCACTGATGACGAAGCTCGCGCTTTGCTCGCTGCCTTCAACTTCCCGTTCAAGAAGTAAGGTGTAGAGTTATGGCAAAAGAGTCAATGAAAATGCGTGAGCTGAAGCGTCAAAAGCTTACAGCTAAATACGCAGAAAAACGCATCGCACTTAAAAATGTGATCAGCGATCCGAATACTTCGGACGAAGAGCGTTGGGAAGCCGTGCTGAAATTGCAAAGTCTTCCTCGTGATTCGAGCCCAATTCGTCAGCGTAATCGCTGTCGTGTAACGGGCCGCCCACACGGTTTCTTACGTAAGTTTGGCATGAGCCGAATTAAAGTGCGTGAGAAAGCGATGCGCGGTGAAATTCCTGGCTTGAAAAAAGCTAGCTGGTAAGCCACGAGTCACGGGAGAAAGCAAATATGAGCATGCAAGATCCAATTGCGGATATGTTCACTCGCATCCGCAACGCTCAGGGTGCTAACAAGGTATCCGTGCGCATGCCGGCTTCAAAGCAGAAAGTGGCAATTGCCCAAGTTCTGAAAGAAGAAGGCTATATCGCGGACTTCAATGTAACTGAAGAAGTTAAGTCTGAATTAGAAATCACATTGAAGTACTTTGAAGGCAAACCTGTTATTGAAACAATTGAGCGCGTAAGTCGCCCAGGATTGCGTATCTACAAGAAACGCAACGAGCTACCTAAAGTAATGGGTGGTTTGGGTGTCGCCGTTGTCTCAACTTCAAAAGGCCTAATGACTGACCGTGCTGCGCGTAAAGCAGGTTTGGGCGGTGAAGTTATTGGTTACGTAGCTTAACGAGGAGTTAGGAAATGTCACGAGTTGCTAAAGCACCGATTGCCATTCCTGCTGGCGTTCAAGTTACGCTAAATGGCCAGGAAGTAACAATCAAAGGTGCCAAAGGCTCATTGAGCCGTGTATTTAACGATGCAGTTGAAGTTGTTGTTGAAGACAACGTCCTGCGCACTGTTCCTCGCGAAGGCTACGCTGATGCTACAGCACAAGCAGGTACAGCACGTTCGTTAATTCACAATATGGTGGTTGGTGTTGCACAGGGTTTTGAGCGTAAGCTCCAATTAGTCGGTGTTGGTTATCGTGCTAACACTGCAGGTTCAAAGTTGAACCTGTCATTGGGCTTCTCTCACCCAGTAGAGTTCGATATTCCACAAGGAATCACTATCGAAGTCCCAACACAAACTGAAATTGTCGTAAAAGGTGTAGACAAGCATTTAGTTGGCCAAGTAGCCGCTAATATTCGCGCATACCGTAAACCTGAACCATATAAAGGCAAAGGTGTCCGTTATGCAGATGAGCAAGTGCGCCGTAAAGAAGCCAAGAAAAAGTAAGGTAAGACGATGGACAAGAAATCAGCTCGCTTACGTCGCGCCACCCGCGCTCGTAAGAAAATGCAAGAGTTGGGTGCTAACCGCCTGGTCGTTCACCGTACACCACGGCATATTTACGCACAGCTTATTGCACCGAATGGTTCTGAAGTATTAGCTTCAGCTTCTACTGTTGAAAAAGCACTTCGTGAGCAGTTAAAAACAACTGGTAATATCGAAGCAGCTAAAATGGTTGGCAAGCTGATCGCTGAACGGGCGATTGAGAAAGGCGTGAGCAACGTTGCATTCGATCGCAGTGGTTTCCGTTATCACGGACGCGTAGCTGCTTTGGCAGATGCGGCTCGTGAAGCTGGACTTCAGTTCTAGGAGACGAACATGGCAAATGCAAATGTAGAAGCTCAACAAAGTGACCTGCAAGAAAAGCTGATCACAGTTAACCGTGTTGCAAAAGTAGTTAAAGGTGGTCGTATCTTTAGCTTCACAGCACTCACTGTGGTTGGTGACGGTCAAGGTCGCGTGGGTTTCGGTTATGGTAAAGCACGTGAAGTTCCAGCTGCTATTCAAAAGGCAATGGAAAAAGCGCGCCGTAATATGATAACCGTTCAGCTGAAAGGTGATACCTTACAGCACCCAGTGAAAGGCCGTCATTCAGGTTCACAAGTATTTATGCAGCCAGCTTTAGAGGGTACTGGTATCATCGCCGGTGGTGCGATGCGTGCAGTCCTCGAAGTAGCAGGCGTACACAACGTGCTGTCAAAAGCATATGGTTCAACCAACCCAATCAACGTTGTACGTGCCACTATTAAGGCACTTCACGGTATGAAGTCGCCAGAGCAAGTAGCGGCCAAACGTGGATTGAGCGTTGATGAAATTTTGGGGTAGTGAGCAATGGCGAAGAAGACAATTAAAGTAACCCAGACGCGTAGCTCAATCGGCCGTTTGCCGAAACACAAAGCTACACTTCGTGGTCTTGGTCTACGCCGCATTGGTCACACGGTAGAGCTGGAAGATACTCCAGCGATCCGCGGCATGGTGAACCAAGTGAATTACATGGTAAAGGTGGAGGACTAAAACATGTACTTGAATACGATCTCCCCTGCACCTGGTGCTAAAACTAGCAAAAAGCGCTTAGGCCGTGGTATCGGCTCGGGCTTAGGTAAAACAGGTGGACGTGGTCACAAAGGCCAAACTTCACGTTCTGGCGGTTCAATCAAGCCAGGATTTGAAGGTGGTCAAATGCCAATCCAACGCCGTTTGCCAAAGTTTGGCTTTACTTCTCGTAAGTCATTGACTACTGCAGAAGTGAATTTGGCTGAGATTGCAAAAGTTGCTGGTGATACCGTAACCTTAGCTTCGTTAAAAGAAGCAGGTTTGATCCGTAAAGACGTATTATCTGTAAAGGTAATCAAGTCTGGTGAAATCAACCGCAAGGTTACTGTTCAAGGCATTAAGGTCACCAAAGGCGCCCGTGAAGCTATTGAAGCTGCTGGCGGCAAAATCGAAGGATAGGGCACATGGCTAAACCAGGATTGGAATCTAACAGAGCTCAAGGTGGCACGTCGGAGCTAAAACGTCGACTGCTGTTTGTACTCGGCGCATTAATTGTGTTCCGTGCGGGCTCCTTTGTGCCGATTCCTGGTATTGATGCCGCGGTATTGGCGCAATTATTTGAGCAGCAAAAAGACACTATCGTCGCCATGTTTAACATGTTTAGTGGTGGTGCTCTTGAGCGTGCTTCAGTATTTGCACTAGGTATTATGCCGTATATCTCAGCTTCGATTATTATGCAATTAGCAAGCGTGGTTCATCCACGTCTTGCTGAGCTTAAGAAAGAAGGTGAGAGTGGGCGGCGTAAAATTAGCCAATACACACGTTGGGGTACATTGATACTCGCAACGTTCCAATCCATTGGTATAGCTACAGGCTTACCAAACCTAATGCCTGGTCTTGTTGTAGATCCAAGCTTTGGGTTTTATTTCACTGCAGTGGTGAGTTTGGTCACTGGAACCATGTTCTTAATGTGGTTAGGTGAACAAATTACCGAGCGTGGGATTGGTAACGGTATCTCTATTCTAATCTTCACCGGTATTGTAGCAGGGCTTCCGTCTGCTATTGGGCAAACGGCAGAGCAAGCTCGTCAAGGTGATTTACATTTATTACTGTTATTGCTGATTGGTGTTGTTGTTGTAGCGGTAACTTACTTCGTTGTTTTCGTGGAACGTGGTCAACGCCGTATCGTGGTGAACTATGCAAAACGTCAACAAGGACGGAAAGTGTTTGCAGCACAAAGCAACCATCTGCCATTGAAAGTTAATATGGCTGGGGTAATTCCACCAATTTTCGCATCGAGCATTATTTTGTTCCCAGGTACTATCGCATCTTGGTTCGGCCAAGGTGATAGTGTGGTAGCAAACTTTTTACAAGAGTTGTCGATGACATTGTCACCAGGACAACCTTTGTATGTTATGCTTTATGCGGCAGCAATTATTTTCTTCTGTTTCTTCTATACTGCGCTGATGTTTAATCCGCGTGAGACAGCAGACAACTTGAAGAAATCCGGCGCGTTTATCCCTGGTATTCGTCCAGGCGAGCAAACCTCTCGGTACATTGATAAAGTAATGACTCGTTTGACGCTTGCAGGCGCCTTATACATTACCTTTGTCTGTTTGGTTCCTGAGTTCATGATGATTGCGTGGAACGTTCAATTCTATTTTGGTGGAACGTCTCTATTAATTATTGTAGTTGTTATCATGGACTTTATGGCGCAGGTCCAAACTCATTTGATGTCACATCAGTATGAGTCGGTCCTGAAAAAAGCTAACCTTAAAGGCTTCGGCCGTTAAGGTTGGATAATTACGGAGTGTAGCAATGAAAGTTCGTGCTTCCGTGAAGAAAATCTGCCGTAACTGCAAAATTATTAAGCGCAATGGTATTGTGCGGGTAATTTGTAGTGACCCTAAGCACAAACAACGGCAAGGTTAATTCGAAGTAGAAGCCCGCAGTCAAAAATTAGTTTTGGCTGCGGCTTTGATATGTTTGCAATTTGGCGACCGGTTGAGTATCCTAACGGGCTTTTCAAATTCGGTCACCCATAGATAATAGGAGACGTGTTAGTGGCCCGTATCGCTGGCATTAACGTTCCTGACAATAAGCATGCGGTCATTGCTTTGACTGCGATTTATGGTATCGGTCGTACTCGTTCGAAAGCTATTTTAGCTTCGGTCGATTTACCGGAAGATACAAAAATCGGCTCTTTGTCAGAAGAGAAATTGGATGAACTTCGTGATGCAGTAGCTAAGTATACTGTAGAAGGCGACCTTCGCCGTGAAGTTTCTATGAACATCAAACGCTTGATGGACCTTGGATGTTACCGTGGTCTTCGTCATCGTCGCAGCTTACCTCTACGTGGACAGCGCACTAAAACCAACGCGCGTACTCGTAAAGGTCCGCGTAAACCGATCAAGAAGTAAGGAGTTGATCAATGGCTAAACAACCAACTCGTACTCGTAAGCGCGTAAGAAAGCAAGTTGCCGATGGCATGGCACACATCCATGCATCTTTCAACAACACCATTGTGACCATCACTGACCGTCAAGGTAACGCGTTAGCATGGGCAACTGCAGGTGGTTCAGGTTTCCGTGGCTCACGTAAATCTACCCCATTTGCTGCACAGGTTGCTGCGGAGCGCGCGGGTGAAATGGCAAAGGAATATGGTTTGAAAAACCTAGAAGTGTTCGTTAAGGGCCCAGGTCCAGGTCGTGAATCCTCAATTCGCGCATTGAACGCTGTAGGTTATCGCATCACTAACATTACTGATGTGACTCCTATTCCTCACAACGGTTGTCGTCCGCCTAAGAAACGTCGCGTTTAATAGGCGCTAAACGATAGTTGGAGAAAGAACATGGCTAGATATTTGGGTCCAAAACTCAAACTAAGTCGTCGCGAAGGAACAGACTTGTTCCTGAAGAGCGGCGTCCGCGCGATCGATACAAAATGTAAACTCGAAAGCGCACCGGGTCAGCACGGCGCACGTCGTGGTCGTTTGTCTGATTACGGTTTGCAGTTACGTGAAAAGCAAAAGGTTCGTCGTATTTACGGCGTACTGGAAAAGCAATTCCGTAACTATTACAAAGAAGCAGCCCGTATTAAGGGTAATACTGGTGAGAACCTGCTGCAATTGCTTGAGCAACGCCTTGATAACGTGGTGTACCGCATGGGCTTCGCGTCAACTCGTGCAGAAGCACGTCAGTTGGTGAGCCACAAAGCAATCGTTGTGAATGGCAAAGTTGTCAACATTCCTTCGTACAAAGTACGTCCGGAAGATGTTGTTGGTATTCGCGAGAAAGCTAAAAAGCAGGCGCGCATCGCAGCCGCACTGGAACTCGCTGAACAGCGTGAGAAGCCAGTTTGGTTGGAAGTAGACAGCACTAAGATGGAAGGCCAATTCAAGCGCATTCCTGAGCGTGCAGACTTGTCTGCTGAAATTAACGAACAGTTGATCGTAGAGCTTTACTCGAAGTAAAGCTTAAGCAAAAAGAGAGGACACAATGCAGGGTTCTGTTACCGAATTCCTAAAGCCAAGGCTAGTCGATATCGAACAAATTAGCCCGACTCACGCTAAAGTGACGTTGGAGCCTCTTGAGCGTGGCTTTGGTCACACGCTGGGCAACGCGTTGCGTCGTATTTTGCTTTCATCAATGCCAGGAGTGGCAGTGACTGAAGTACAAATTGACGGTGTACAACACGAGTACAGCAGCAAAGAGGGTGTTCAGGAAGACATCATCGAGATTCTGTTGAACCTAAAAGGTTTGGCAGTGATCATGGAAGGCAAAGATGAAGCGATTCTGACCTTGAAAAAATCCGGAGCGGGCCCTGTCAAGGCTGGCGATATCACTCATGACGGTGATATCACAATCGTTAACCCAGACCATCTGATCTGTACTTTAACAGGTGATACCGCGATTAATATGTCAATCAAGGTAGAGCGTGGTCGTGGTTATGTGCCAGCTTCGGCTCGTCAGTCCGCTGACGATGAAGAGCGTCCGATCGGTGTGTTACTGGTAGATGCATCTTTCAGTCCAGTAGAACGTATTGCTTATAACGTCGATTCTGCACGTGTTGAGCAACGTACTGACTTGGATAAACTGGTTATCGATATGGAAACTAACGGTACGTTAGATCCAGAAGAAGCCATTCGCCGCGCAGCAACGATTTTAGCTGAACAGCTAGAAGCCTTTGTTGAGTTACGCGATATGAGCGAACCAGAGGAGAAAGAAGAGAAGCCGGAGTTCGATCCGATTCTGTTGCGTCCAGTAGACGATTTAGAATTAACTGTGCGTTCTGCGAACTGTTTGAAAGCAGAAGCTATTCAGTACATTGGTGACTTAGTGCAGCGTACCGAAGTAGAGTTGTTAAAAACTCCAAACTTGGGTAAGAAATCGCTCACTGAGATCAAGGACGTGCTTGCGTCACGTGGTTTATCACTGGGCATGCGCCTAGAGAACTGGCCGCCAGCAAGCCTTGTTGATCGCGACTAAGTTATCTATTACATAGATTTACTGAGAAGGGTATAGGTATGCGCCATCGTAAGAGTGGTCGTCAACTCAACCGCAATAGCAGCCATCGCAAAGCGATGTTTAGCAATATGGCAAGCTCACTGGTTCGTCACGAAGTGATCAAAACCACATTGCCTAAAGCAAAAGAACTGCGTCGTGTTATCGAGCCGCTAATCACTTTAGCGAAGCAAGATAGCGTAGCAAATCGCCGTTTGGCATTTGCTCGTACTCGCGACAAAGATGTGGTTGGTAAATTGTTCAATGAACTAGGTCCTCGTTATCAAGAGCGTGCTGGTGGTTACACTCGTATTATGAAGTGTGGCTTCCGCGCTGGTGATAATGCACCAATGGCCTACATTGAGCTTGTTGACCGTCCAGAACTAGACGCTGCGGCTGCAGAAGTAGCTGTAGAAGAGTAAGTGACTCGTCACAATAAAAAGCCGCTCAGATGAGCGGCTTTTTTATTAGGAAATTAAGTTTAATAGTTTTCTCGAATATCAGATAAATCAGCTTCACTCAGATCGTGTTTAGCTGCGAGCTGTTCGAGCTGTTCGGCAGTGATTCCACCGTGTTGGTACGCACTACGAAGAAGTTTTATCGCGCGCACCCGTTTAGCGTCTTGATCCAGTTCAGAAACTGGAGATTCTTTGTTCGTACCTATGATATCGCTAAGGGTATCCGCAAGATAATTACCAACAGTAGGACCTGCCGATAGGATAGTTTGAATAATTCGTGCAAGTTTTGATGTTTCCTGTTGGGAGTTTGCGCGTAGGATTCCATCAGCTGTATTAGGTTCGGTCGTTACCGCAACGCGAATAACATCATTTAAGTGACCTGGGTTTATCTCTTCTACTGCAGACACAACGGTTTCTGCATAACTTGGTTCAGTGGCAACGGCAATTCTGACTAAGTTGCCCGGGTCGGCAACCTGTAAATGTAATGCCACAGAAATAATTTCTCGAGTAAATGCCGGTTCAGCATCAATCGCTGCTTTAATGATGTGTCGATAATGGCGGGGATAGCGCTCTAACGCTGCGTATAAAATCGGGGTGACGTGTTGTGGGTAGTTGCTGAGAAGGATCCGCACTGATCGTGTGGAGGAAAAGTTGCGCTGCTCATAATAGCGTAACATCCGTTTATAAGTCTCGGCTAAACGTTGTTGTTCCTCATCGAGTAACTCTTGCTTAATCACTAGTGATTCAATTACTGCAGAATCATTCGCATATAGATTACAGCTAAATAGTATGCTCGTCGCACATAGAGCGGTTAGTAATTTCATTATGCGCACCCCAGTTTGTTGTTATTGTTCTTATAGACTTTCAGTTTTTTAACATTAGCTGAAGTTATAGACAACGAATAGTTAAGATTTGTTCAATGTGTTTAAAAATAGACCGAACGATTAAAATTGCAAAAAAAGATCTTGCAGAGTGCGCGGCGATCCTTATAATTCGCCGCCGTTGTCACCAAGCAGTGGCGGCAAGTTAAGGACGCAGAGATTGCAAAAAAGATCCAAAAGGATCTTGACCTTAACAGGGGGTTGCGTATAATACGC
>JAJUHK010000014.1 GCA_029279945.1 Pseudidiomarina indica
AAAGCAAATAACCGAAGAATGGATTGAGCTATACAACAACGAACGACCGCACGATTCACTCAATGATATGACGCCATTTGAGTACCGAAATGCGGCATAAATACTCTACGAGATGACTGTGTTATAAATGGGGTATTTACATTTAGAATATTCGTCAGGAGCGAGCAAGATCGAAAGATAAAAGCTATTCATAAAAACAAATAGAAGAATGTTATTAGACAGGTCATTAGTAACAAACGGCCTAATTAATTTTGCCAGATATCTTTTTAAGCGGCTACTGGTTCCAGTTCTACCATGAGAATTGAAGCTCGAAACGCCTATTAGCTGATTTGGAAAAGTTATTAAATATAAAATAAAAAGGTTTAATATAATCAGCATTGTTTTCCACCTTCATAAATGCGAAATGTTAAGGCCCCATTAATAACACAGTCATCTCGTAAAGTATTTATGCCCCCGCCCCCACAACTCGGGCTCATAATTGATCGTGCCTATTACATGAAAATGTCGAAGCCATTCCAAAGGCGCAAACCGTTATCAATCTAACGTATAGTCTATTGATTGCTTACACGGATTGCTTATCGGCTAGACCTAATATCCAAACAACAATTGCAAGTAGAGCAATATTGGTTGAAAAATTGAAGTCAGCTTGGGCCTCATAAAAATTCAACATTTTTTACACTTCATCCAATGGTGTTTAAGCAACATTTCTAATTGAAAAGGTCACAAGTAGCTTAACTGAGACTATTTGTATCGAATTATAGTCACCGGGAATTCGAGTATGCGGTCGACTACGCCATTTCACGTCATTTAACTGTAGTAAGCGCTGATTTTAATCGATGCGCTTTTTTACCACAAAGCCAACCCAAAGGTGCTTATTTTCATACTTTAGTTGGTTCATATTCGGAGACCAGAAGGTCCGCTTTTCGCTCAAGGCTGACTAACGGCAATATAAGCAATATTTCTAAACTGCCCTGAGCTCTGCTCGCATTTGCTGCATCAGCTTGTTTGCCGTTTTTTGAGTTTGCTGCCCCAGCACTGTTAGCTCCGTTTGATATTGTTCTGTGCGTTGGTGATCTTGGGCGAGAACTATTTCTGTAAACTGCCCCATAAACTCATGCGCCTTATCCATTGAATTTTTTGTCAGACCTTCCAGCTCAGAGAATGTATCAATCATTTCATCTGTCGCCGTTAGCTTCAAGCGATTGGACTCAGCTTGAAGCTTCATTACATCGTCGATCCCTTCTTGCATCAGCGCTGAAACCTGGCTACTAAACCACGTTATTACCTGATGCTCTTGTTGCTTATCGCCCGACTCTGCAGCAGCAAGATAATCATTCAGTGTTCGATGACGACATATTCACCCGCAGTTTGAGCGGTGACGATATCTTTAACAGTAGTATCCATAACGACTCATTCAGCTCATTTAACTCACATAACCCATTTGATTAAAAGCCCTGAAGCGCCCTATTTTCATGCTCTGCCAATCAGTAGCGCCAAATTCGAAACATGCTAGCGTGGTTACGCATTAGTTAAATCAACCAACAAGGAGCCACAACGATGCACCACTCAAAAACCGTTTTCGATAAAGCGTTTGCGCATGCTGAACATACCGAATGCCTGTTTGATATGCAGCATCAACTGATTGCATTGGTCGACAACCACCAGCAAATTTTAGGGGTCCTTCAGTTCGAGCTACGCGACGACAAATACGTTCAAATCGAAACCCTAGCCACTGCCGCCGAGAAAAAAAGTTATGGCTACCGATTGTACCTAACCGCGCTTGCAGCTCTTGGCCCTGGCATGCAGCTCATTCCCCAAGCTAGCCAAGACAGCGATGTCTGCTTGGATATTTGGTACAAGCTTTACATGGAGCCGGATATCACCAAGACATCGCTCAACGGCACCAAGCATTATCATTTTGACTGGGATGCCACCTACTCTCACGAACTTGCGGGCCTAAATCCCGATATTATTTGCGAGCAATGGGAGGCTTGGGAGCTCACCGACGATATCTACACCCATGTGAAATCAGGTGAATTGAATCCACATCCATCCAATGTCTCATTTACACTGCCAGAGCAAATTGCCGCACTAAACGACTGCTTACAACTCGACTATGAATCACTTACTGCAGTGCGAGTAAGTATTTCTACCGTCATTCTCTATCCTTAAGAGCTTGAGCGAGACTTTGCCAATGCCGACCAAGAACAACTTGAAGTATTTTTTTCAATGACGTACAACGTTTAGGTTACCTCCTCCATAACTATTACAACAGGAAAAAGGCATGAAGTTAGCGCTGTATTTGGCGTCGAGCGTCCTCTTGACCGGTGTCTCGAGCCATGTTTTTGCGAGTGAAGACAATCGTGGTTACTATCGTGACCCTGCCATTCACCAAGATACAATCATTTTCACTGCTGAAGGCGATCTATGGCGAACCAGTATCCACGGTGGATTGGCCAGCCGCTTGACCAGTAGCACCGCGGAAGAACGTTACGCTGCGATTTCTCCCGATGGCCAAACCGTCGCATTCGTCGCGGACTATGAGGGTGCTCCCGAAGTCTATGTTATTCCCATTGACGGTGGTATTCCCAAACGAATGACCTTCGAGAACAGCCGCACCCGAGTACAGGGTTGGACGTCAGACGGCCACATTCTTTACAGCACAGACCACGTCATGGGGCCAGCCAACCAATGGATACTCCGTACGGTCGACCCAGTTTCATTAAATAGCAAGACGGTTCCCTTAACCGATGCATTCGGCGGAAGCCATGCAGACGAAGCACTGTACTTTGTCCGTTTTGGTCTTAAAGAAGCCACCGCAGATAACGCGCGAGTATACCGTGGCGGGGCTATGGGCCAGCTGTGGCGTTATGCTCCAGGTGATGCAGAAGCAACTCGCCTTGTAGAAAACCACGAAGGTTCTATCCGCCGCGCCATGGTGGAAGGAACGCGGGTATACTTTATTTCTGATGCCGACGGCACCCCCAACCTCTGGTCCGTCAATCATAACGGTCAAGATATTCAACAACATACCCATCACAAAGACTTTCAAGTTTGGTCGGCATCTGTTGATGCGGGGCGCGTTGTTTATCAACAAGGGGCTGATTTGAAATTGTTGGATACCAACAGCGGCACCTCGCAAGTCATCGATATCCGTTTAGCCAGTGATTTTTCGCAGCGCCAAGAACGCTGGTTAGAAAGCCCCCTGAAATACCTCACCGCTACTCATTTTACCGGTGAAGTTGAACGGGTAGCACTTACCGCACGGTCACAAATCGGTATTGCCGGCAAAGCCAATCAGCGTATCGTGAACATCAGTACGCCTGTTGGTAGCCGTTCGCGAAACGCCGTGTTAAGTCCAGATGGTAAATGGGTGTACGCCCTCAATGATCACAGCGGTGAAAATGAAATTTGGCGCTTCCCTGCCGATGGTTCTACGGGTGCAACCCAACTCACTAGCAACGCAAACACCTTCCGTTGGAACTTATACTTATCGCCCAACGGTGAGTACCTTGCTCATGATGACAAAAATGGCGACCTGTGGTTGTTGAATCTCAGTAATGGCAGCAACACTAAAATTGCCAGCGGCGGCTGGGGCCATTCCCCCTATCAAGACGTGGTTTGGTCGGCCGATAGCCAACTCATCGCTGTTACCCGCAAAAGTCAGCAAGGAGCCAGTAGCATCAATGGTGGCACGCGCCCACAAATCGTCCTTTACTCAGTTGCTGAAAAGCGCGAGATGACGTTAACGAGCGAAAAATACGAGTCGTATTCCCCCACCTTTAGCCACGATGGCAATTGGTTATTCTTTGTGTCTAACCGTAACTTTAATGCGACCCCAAGTTCACCCTGGGGTGACCGTAATATGGGCCCCGCCTTCGATAAGCGCGGGCAAATTTTTGCGGTCAGCTTAAAAGCCCAAGCTTGTTTCCCTTTTGAACCTGCTCGTGAAGTTGCCATCTGCAACGACGAAGCAGTGGCGAAGGACCGAGCGAATCGTCGCAAACCACGCGTTGATTGGGATGGTCTCGCACAACGTCTATGGCCCGTGCCGGTCACTGCTGGCAACTATTACAACCTGCAAGCGAGCAAAGATTTCCTGTTCGTTCAGCGCTACCCAATCGGCAGCAGAAATAGTGAGTTAATCAGTATTAGTATCACGCCGCATAAACCAAAGGTTACCACCTTTGCGAAGCAAGTTCGTGAGTACCGCTTGTCTAATGACCAGCGCTCAATTTACTGGCGCACCCACGACAACAAATTGTTCAGTCACGCCGTGCAAGCAGAAGCGAAAAGTGACTTAACCCAAGCCACCTTCCACGCGAACCAATGGCAACTGGCCATTGATCCTGTTGAGGAATGGCAGCAAATGTTCCGCGATGCTTGGTTAATGCACCGTGATTTCCTCTTCGATGCCGATCTTCGCGGCGTGGATTGGGAGGCAGCCCGTAACAAGTATCACCCCCTCTTGAGCCGGGTCACCGATCGCCACGAACTCGACGACCTGTTTGCCCAAATGATGAGTGAGCTCAACGTGTTGCACTCCCAGGTGCGCGGCGGAGAGTACCCGGTACCAAGCGGACGCGCGCAAGCAGCCACCTTAGGTGCGGCGCTTGAAAGCACGTCAGATGGTGTCCGCATTCAACGTATTTACCAAACTGATCCAGAGTTACCCAACCAAGCGTCACCACTGGCTCAGCCTGGCGTTGATGCGCGTGCTGGCGACTATATTAAGGCAGTGAATGGTCAGCCGATAAAAAACCAAGCGGAATTGCATCTTGCTCTACGCAACCAAGCAGACAAGCCCGTCTTGTTAGCCTTGCAACGTGGCCGCAATGAGCATCGCACCGTGGTAACGCCAATCTCGGTACAACGTGATCACCGGTTACGTTATGAAGATTGGATCGAGCGCAATCGTCAGTCCATTCGTCAAGCCAGTGACGCCGATATCGGCTACCTGCACCTGTATGCAATGGGTGGCAATGACATTGCCAGCTTCGCCCGCGAGTTCTATGCCAACGTCGGACGTGACGGATTGATTATTGATGTCCGCCGTAACCGTGGTGGCAATATCGATAGTTGGGTGATTGAGAAGCTACTGCGCCGTGCTTGGGCATTCTGGGAACCAAACACCCATGGTGCGCCTTATACCAATATGCAGCAAACCTTCCGTGGCCATTTGGTGGTTCTGACTGACCAACTGACCTACTCTGACGGTGAAACCTTCTCCGCCGGTGTCAAAGCCCTCGGCTTAGGACCATTAGTCGGTAAGCGTACCGCTGGTGCAGGCGTTTGGTTATCAGGACGGAATACCTTAGCGGATGGCGGTGTGGCACGTGTTGCTGAAACTGCTCAATACGCAATGGACGGTCGCTGGGTCATTGAAGGCTACGGTGTCGAGCCCGACTATGACGTTGAGAACCTCCCTCACGCAACCTTCAAGGGGCACGATGCTCAACTGCAGTTTGCCATCGAACTGTTAGAGCGTCAGTTAGAAACTGAGCCCGTACAACCCTTGCGTCGACAGTCCATGTCAAATCCAATCGCGGATGATATTCGCCCTTAAAAAAAAGCCCGTGAAAACGGGCTTTTTTATGCCTCCTCCTCTTATTAGCTCACCTGTCTGCAAGATACGTCAATTGCGTGTCATGGTGGGCTGATAGCCTTAGTCTGTCTCTTTTTATCATTGAATCAGCTAAGGAGTTATCATGGCTCAATTTATTATTCACACCAAGCCGAGCAAATTGGCGATAGCCATTGCCTGTGCCGCGCTGTCGCTAGGCGTCAGCACGTCGCTGCTTGCGGCGCCGAACAGCATACCCGCAGTACCGGAGGCAAATACCTTAGTGACCGCCGAGTCACCTCGTTACCAGCCTACGATCTACCCAGATCGCGTCACCATTTTACCGGGCACCAATGCCAGCACGTCACAACAAGTCACCTGGCGCACAGCTGCCAGTGTCAACGAATCGATTTTACAGATTACCGTGGCGCAACCCACGCCTGGCTTACACCTCACGGCAACGGAACATCAAGGCAGTTTTGTCGCACTGGAAACCCCCAATGGCAAAGCGCATCACCATCGCGTAAAACTCGACAACCTAACACCTGACACCCTTTATGCTTATCGCGTCAAAGGCGGCGATACATGGAGCAACTGGCATCAGTTTCGAACGCCGGCTGCCACCTTCGAGCCTTATACCGCGCTTTATTTTGGCGATGCACAAAATGCCGTGTATTCCCATTATTCACGCACCGTGCGTGAGGCCATTTTAACCGAACCCCGCGCCAAAGTGATGATTTACGCGGGCGACTTAGTGAACTCGCGCGATGGCATTCATGACGACGAATGGGGCGAATGGTACGATGCAACCAGTTGGCTCAGTGCATCGGTATTGCAAGTTCCTGCGGCTGGCAACCACGAGTTTAGTAGTGACGATAACGAGCCTCTACGGTATCTATTACCGAACTGGACGGCGCACTACAAAGTTTCTGGCAACGGCCCAGCGAATCTCTCCAAGACGGTTTACTACACCGACGTACAAGGCGTGCGCTACATTGTCATGGATTCCACCGAAGCATTGCAGTCGAACGAACATGCGAAAGCTCAGGCAGAGTGGCTTGAGCAGGTCTTAGCAAATAACCCCAACCGCTGGACCGTGGTGGTGCATCACCACCCAATGAATTCTGTCTCACTGGGCCGCGATAACCCACCATTACGTGAGCATTGGCAGCCAATTTATGAAAAGTACAACGTTGATCTTGTCTTACAAGGCCATGATCATACTTACGGCCGTGATCACAAAGCGCACAGTTTGGCGGAACAAGGCCCCGTCTATACAGTGTCGGTGGCAGGCCCGAAAATGTATTTAGTCAGCGACACCGCCCAAGAACGCATGGATCGCACTGGTGAGGATACTCAATTATTCCAAGCCATCGAGTTTTCGCAGGATCAATTGGTGTATCGTTCTCTCACGGCTACCGGTGAACTCTATGATGGCTTTACCCTGGTGAAAACAGCATCGGGTAAAAAATTTATTGATGAGCAGCCTAACACGGCAGAACGCCGTTGTGAAAACCCCAATAAACCACGCCCTCATCGGTGCTGGAATGGCACTGATTTAATTCATGCACCAGCCGCGCTGAAGGAATAGTTGAAGGAATAGCCAAAGCAGCCAAAGGCAGACACAAAAAAGCCGGGACTTGTTACCAAGACCCGGCTTTTTATTTCACCACAACACCCTTTATTTAAACAAAGCGAGAACACGCTCTAACGGCACCAATTTTATGTTTTGCCCTGCTTCCGGCATCCGTTTACGGCCGTCTTGCACCAATAGCGCGCCGTGTTCAAAACCGGCTCCCAACGACTGCGTGGTCACTTCCAAGCCATCAGTTTCTGAAGCACCGTCAATGCCAAGTTCTGGATTCGTACGGATGCGGAAGTGCGCCAGCAAATTCCACGGAGCTTGCCCTTCAAACAAAATGTAACTGTCATTCCCTTGGCTAGAGACAAACAGCAGTGGCTGCTGATCAACCACGGCATAGGCCAAGCCTTCAATGTCATCCACTAATTCTGGATGCTCCGCCACCAAAATAATCGGCTCCCCTTGGGTTGACCCGGTCGCGAGTGCATCGAACAGCCACACAGCTTCATCTTCTTCACCCACAAACAAGCGTTGCTGTGCATCATCGACCACACAGCCCTCTGGCTGTGACGGCACGCGTAATTCACGCACCAACTCCCCGCCTTCAGGGGTGACCACATAATGCTGAATGTGACCTGTTTTACTATTCACATAAACCGAGGTTGTTTGCGTCGCATCATGGTAGCCCATGCACAACCCGTAGATTTCTGTCAGGTCGGTCGGAATGTTCGCGGCTAAGCTCAATTCACCGTTCGCACTAATATGAAACAACTGAATGCTGTCATCATTTCGCAGCGATGCCGCAGCTAACTGGCCACGAACGTCCACGTTATTGAGTCGACCAATGGTTAATTCTTGTTGCAAGCGCCCTTGCATGTCATACACCATCAAACCAATTCGTTTATCGGTGGCAAGAATACGGCTTTGCTCTGGATGCTCAGGATGTACCCAAACCGCTGGATCATCAATCACATCACCACGGCGTGACGCCGGTTCTGTTTCCAACGTGGCTGCGACTTGCAACACTGGAGTGACCGATTCCGCAACAACTGGCTGGCCAGAATAAGGTCGCAATTGAATCACGTCTGAACGTTCGCCCGTTTCGTCAACACTCAGCACCACTTGGTTATCGCCCACCAACTGGATATCTTGCAACTTGTCAAAGCCAGCTACTGGGTAGACGTGTGCCATGGTGTAGCCGTCATCGTGCGGGTAGAATTCCAACAGTCTTGGCGGTTCTTCTTCCAAGGCCAACAACCGACCATCCGGCATTATTTCCAGCGCTTTCAACTCGGCTTCAATGGCGCCAAACGGTGATTTAACGGCCACTAAGTTACGGCCATCATCCGCTTCCGGCTCTGCTTGATACGCCCAAATGGCCTGATCACCTTCAGCAATATACAAGGTTCCCTGATGCACCACACACGCGGTGCTGTCATACGGAATATTTAACTCTCGAATCCGCAACGGCTCTGCTAACCACTGCTGATCTTGACGCAACAATAACTGGTCCGCACCACCGCGGCCGCCAATTAAAAACACCGACAGCTGCTGATTTTCAACACTTTCATAAAAGCAGATATCTTCCACCACGCGGGAGGTGATTTCCCCCTGCCAGAGCAGCTGGACGGATTCTTTTTGCTGCAACCACACCTTCAGCTCTTGGGTGCCATCATTGACTGCGCCCCACACTGCTGTATCGGGGCTCAACTGCAACATCCGCTGCGATTGCAAGACGGTTGCGGGTTCCTGAGACTCTGGGGTGGCATTGGCGCACCCCAGTAATAAGCAGCTGGAAACTGCTGTCGTAATAAATGCTTGTTTGAACGAAATCATTTTGATCACCAGTTTGTAATCTGTAAACCGAGCGTGAAGCTACGTCCATAACGCTCGTATTGTGCGTTATAGGCGCGGCGACCGGTGTATACATAGTAGCTTTCGTTGGTCAGGTTATTCGCTGCGAACGAAATGCTCACATGGTCGTTGAATAAATACTTCGCAGAGAAGTCCACCGTCATGTTGTCGTCTTCGTACAGGTCATAACGGTTGTCTTCAATGTCGCCAAGCTCCACCAAATATTTGGATTTAAAGTTGGCCGCTAACCGCAAACTTAAGTTCATGGTTTCATAGCCCACGGCAAAGTTCGCGGTGGTATCTGATTGACTTGGTAATGGAATATCGCGCTCCATCATCACGCCATCGTCCAACCAATCCACCGTCGCTTCAGAATCAGTGAAGGTTAAGTTGGTGCTAAATAGCAAGTTGTCGAGCCAGTTGTTATGGCCCTTCAACTGGTGAATAAAGTTCAGCTCTAAGCCATACACCCATGCGTCATCACCGTTAATGTAGGTAACCGCTTCGTCAAAAGCCTCGTAACCAGGGCGTCCCGCCAAGTCGGCTTCATAAACGAAGTTCTTGATGTCTTTGTAGAACAACATGGCTGACATCACTCCTAAATTGTCGTCGTAATGCTCAATGCCTAAGTCAATGTTGTTCGAGGTGAGCGGCTTCAAGTTCGGGTTCCCAAACTCTGACTTTAAATCGCCATCGTCATTTTCGAGGTAATAGCTGGGACGCAACTGCTCGAAGCTTGGGCGTACCATGCCTGTGGTCAATGCAAACCGAGCAATGGTGCGATCGGATAAATCATAGCGGGTAACTAAGCTTGGTAACCAACGCGCATGACTGTACTCACTGATATTTGGGGTGAATTCTCCGGTCTGATCGTCATAACGGTTCCCGACAGCTAATCGCTCATCATATTCATAGCGCGAACCCACAATCACCTGCCAGTTAGAGCCCTGAATATCCGCCATTAAATAACCCGCAGAGATATCTTCTTCAATATCGTAGCTGGAAATCGATGATTCCACATCGTCACGGAACGCGTTGCGGTCCAGTGGTTCCAGTAATTGCCACACGGCATCAGCTGACACGCCAGGACCAAATTTCTGCAAGCCGTATTTCACGTCACCGCCGTAGTAATCGCTGAGGGATAAATCGGTCACTCCTAAATCAGCAAAGTCTTCGTAAATAAAGATATCTTCACGAGCGGTTTTTTCGCGCTGACTGAATTTCAACCCCGATTTAAAGGTCACTTGATAAGAAGGTTGTAACCAATCGTAGGCCACATCAAGCTTCACGTTCTTTTCTTTTTCTTCGGTAAACGCGTCACTAATTTCAACTTCATCCAGCTCATAACCAGAGGTGTCATGCATGCTGCTTGGGGCAATGATTTGCAAGTTATCCACGCCGGTATAGCCAAACCCTTGGTCGAATGCTTGCTTAAATTGCGCCCCACCAATCGCTAATGGCTGAGCCTCATTGGCTTTACTGGAGCCCGCTTCAAGCACCACGGTCCAATCCCCAAGCCGTTGCTCGGTACCAAGAACAAATGCGGTGATCTCTTGGGTTTCTTTCCGTGATTTAAGTTCTTTGACTACTTCGGCCGCACCCGTCGTATCTGGTAACATCGGGTCTTCAAATTCAATCACATTGCCTTGGCGAATTTCAGTGTCCGCAAATTCACTGTATAAGGTACGTAAGTAGTAATCCGAATGGTCTGTCGGGCGGAAGTCGAGGTTTAATGCCAAGCCGGTGCGCTCACGATTCACACTGTAGGCGCGCTGTTCCATTTCTTCTAAACCAGGCTCATCAAAGTCCCAGTTACCGCCGGTTTCCACGTTATCGGTGGTGAATGAACGGTCATGGTAGCTACCTGCAATGGCAATCCCGAACGCATTCTCGCGATTTCCAACCGCATAGGTATTACTCCACACGCCCGATACTTTCGGGTTAGTTTCACTGGCTTGCTGGTTATAGCCTAAGTCGGTGGTCAACGAGTAAAAGCGGCCGTCACGATCAAATGCGGTCATACTTTTTAACTCAATATTCCCACCCAAGCTTCCAGCAGCGATATCTGGCGTCAATGTTTTATTGACTTCAATCGATTCCAACAAGTCCGCTGGAATCACATCCAACGCGACCGCCCGTCGCCCAGCTTCAGGCGCAGCAAGCGTGGTGCCATTATAAGAAACCGAGTTCATATCAGGTGCTAAGCCACGAACTCGTATGAATCGCCCTTCCCCTTGGTCCCGCTCCACGGATAAGCCAGGGATCCGTTGTAATGCATCACTCACACTGTCGTCTTGCAGCTTACCCATGTCGTCCTTTTTGACCACGTTAATGATACCGCCCGCATCACGCTGTTGCTGCACGGCTTTTTGAATGGCTTCACGACTACCAATCGTTACCACTTCTTCCATGCTTTCATCGATGGCTGGCGTGGCTGACTGGTTTGCTTCTTGCGCCAATAGCGCGCTGCTATGCACCCCGCAAGTAGCGGCAATAAACCAAGCAAGATAGGATTTTTTCATAGTTGGACTCACCCTGTAGTGAAAGAACTGAATTTTTACGCTGGTCACTATAAGCGGGGGATGTGACAAACAAATGCCGACAGCTCTTGGTGGGTGAGCTTTTTTGATACGGGTCTTTTGGGCTCAAGCGGCGCAGAAGTGAGTCACAGGGTTGTCATATCCATGCGCTAAAATCGCCAACGAATTGGCCCATCTGACCTTCGAGCGCACCTGTGACGAATTTCAAGATAACTTGGCAAGTTTTACTACTTCTCCTAATCCTCATCGCCGCAAGCAGTTTCGCGATCAATTACGGTACCTGGAAGCCTTCGGCTGAAATTAACTGGCTGGATTTTGTTGGGGAAGGCTCGAGCTTATTAATTATGGCCTTTGTGTTAGGCCTGCTGTTAAAAACTCGTGCAGCAGGCCGCATTACTAACGGCATTTATCTGGGGGGAAGCTTATTATTGACCTCTATGACCTTGGATGTGTGGGACGAGTTTCTCCGTTATCCTGAGTCCTCCCAACTCATGAGCTGGCTCGAATCACTGCCCATGCCCATTGGGTTTGTCGTGCTCGGACTCACCGCTCACCAGTGGTATCATGAAACGCAAATCATGCAACGGCAAATGCGGCTGCGTGAAACCCATTTACGGGAGCATCGCTGGCTCGATCCGCTCACCCTGCTCTACACCAAACCCTACTTAGAGTACGTCTTAAAACGTGAAATTTCGTTGCAGCGAGCCACGGGACAATCACTTACGCTGGTAGGTATCAATATCAAGAACTTTGATCTCCTGAATCAGCAGCTTGGCTGTGCAGTGGGCGATCAACTCCTACGGCAACTGGGCGAGTTGTTGGTGCTGCTCTCGCGTCCCGATGATACGGCGTGCCGCGAACACGCTGACCGCTTTGTGCTGGTGCTGCCCCATACCACCATGGAGCAAGCAGAAATCATTGTGCGGACGCTATTAAATGCCTTAACTGAAGCTTTGAATAAGGTCACCGAGGTGCGCCTAGAGGCATCGTTGTTACGCGTGACTGAGTCCAATGCCGCCGCAGCTCTACGACAACTCAATGCCTTAATGCAACAATCCTCCGTGGCCACCAGCAAGCAGAGTAACGATGCGCAACTGGCACATCATTAACCACCCTCGGCTGTTCAGTAAGCCATTACTGCAAAGCTTGGTACCGCTCGCAGAACGCCGTGGCGTGCCAGCCAGTCGGTTATTTAAAAGCACTTCCCTTACTACCACCACCGATTGGCAATTGAGCAATCATCGCATCAGTCTGAAAGATTGGTTTCAAGTGGTTCACAATGCCGAACGTTTTGTCCAAGATCCGCAAGTTTGGCCGCTCGTGGCACAAACCATCATTCATGAACGCTTGAGTCCGTTGGCGGAGCTTGCCCTGCAAGCCCCCCATTTATTTGATGTGCTCAAACAATTGCAGCATTACCATCAGCTGATTCAGCCGTTAGAATTTGGCGTGGCCCGAGGGCATGAAGGGATGTTGGATATTTACTTTTTACCCAGCTGTGGAGCGGTAGCTACGTCGAGTATTCTGAGTGTTAGTATTTTGCTCACCATTGCTCAACAACGTGGGCTTGCGATTCACCAATGGCAATTAAAACTTCCCGCCAGCTTGAATCCCCTGCCCCAATGGTCCCGTTGGTTTGAAAACATCAGTGAAGGGGCATTTGTCTCCGTGCGTATTCCACAAGCGCAGCTGTTCCAGCCCTTGCCCCATGAGCCGGATTATTACCGCCAAGCGCAAGCGTTTTGTCGCATGCGGCACCGCGAGGCCAAAACGCCCTCAGCACTCACGCACACCTTGCGCTGGAGTTACCGCTGTTTGCAGCAGCAGCAACAACTGTCGATTCATAATCTTGCAGTGCACATGCAGTTGAGTGTGTCTTCCTGCAAACGCATGCTGGCTCAATATCAGAGTAGTTTTCAGCAGTGTGTCGATACCATGCGACTGTTTCGCATGGTGGAATTGCTTCAGCAGCAGCCCTACAATAACAGCCAATTAGCGGCGCAATTGGGCTATTCCAACTCCAATAACCTGCGCCGCGCCTGTAAACGCTGGCTGGGTGAGAATCCGGCCCGGTTACGGGAAATTCTGACCTAGCTCATTTCCCCATCTAACAGTGCTATTGGCTATCTCAGCCCAGAGAACTTTGAATTAAAAAATAGTGCTTAGCAAAGTGTCCACTTTTAGTGGTACGGATCAACTGCTCAACCTTTATCGTATGTTCGAATTATCCTGGATATATATGGACACGTGGATTTTCATTCAATGATTTGGTAGCGCCGTTTTCAATTGTAGAACAAAACTACTATTATAACGATTGAGATTATGAACTAATTCCTTCGGAAATCCCATAATGCCAAAGCACTTTATATTGAAAACTGTATATAAGTTTATTTTTACTACATTACTTATGTTACTAGTATTTCTCGGCTTAGCTTACCTATTAATGATGATTAATGGGTTGCTAAATTCTCACTTCGTAGGCCCCTTATCTGTTGATGAGCAAGTCATATTATTTAATGAATGCTTATTCATAGCGTTGATTTTTGGTTTAGTTGAAGTGGCTAGAATTATCTTGAGAAGTATGAAATCCAATGAACTCCGGAATGAAAACTTGAAGGGTTAATTCGGATTACCGCCAATCCTAGGATAGGAACTCAAATCAAAATTTTAGAACCAGCAACGGTAGTGTTCAGAATTCTGTGTCAATTCGACAAACTAAGCAAAAACGAGATGACACATTGTAATCCCCCCGCCATCAACACCCCGATGCCCGGTAAGCAACGCCAACTATGGGCGGATGCTATTTACATAGGCGATTAGCATCCGCCCTAAATTTTAATTATTGTTGGTCGCTCAATTCTTTTATGCCAACCAGAACGTCTATGACTTCACTGATGCGGTCACCATTTATCTTGTCTTCAGCAAACCTTGTAGCTAATGCTTGATACAATGCCGCCTCTATCACTAAACCTTGTTGTGCTAGTTTGAACGCACCAACAGCAATCAATAAATACTCATCGTCAACGACATAATCTCGGCAACCAGTTTGCATGGGATCTACCGCATACAAAGCTGCGTTGATATCCTCTACACACAATTGTTTGAGTTTGCGACTAGGACGCGGGCCGTGATAACAGCGGCGATCGAGCTCTGCGTGCAGTTCATTAAACTGCCGTAATCGCTCGCCAATGACTTGCCAATTCTCACTCGGTGTACTCTGCAGACGAACTAACAGACGTACTAAGTGATTAGTCGACAATTGCTTAAACATAACTTCACCCCTCTTATTGCTTTCCACAATAAGAAGGTGCCACACTAGGGCGACAAATTACGTCGTACCTAGTAATCGATTAAGGAGAATTCATGAAACTGACCGTTGAAATCAGCAAATACCCGTTGCAAGACAACTATATTGACGCCATCCAAGGGTTTATTGATGAGCTGAATAAAGCTCCTAACCTCCACGTCATCACCAATACGCTAAGCACGCAAATATTTGGTGATTACGATGATGTTATGGCAGCACTGCAATCTTGTATCCGCTGGTCGTTTGAACACTATGGCAAAGTCGTTTTCGTCTGCAAATTCTTACACGGTGATTTGCGACCGTAGACAAATCTACGGTCGGAACGTCGGCTGTGCGGGTACAGTCAGCACTTCCTCTGCTTGATGTTGCAACGCTAACTGCAATTCCCGATAAAATTTTTCTTTAAAGTCTGCAGGGCCGATCACTTTCAGATACGGCGCCCGCGCTAGCAGCCACTGGATCAAATTAAGTGTGTAGGGCACTCTCACTGTCATGTTAAATACATTCGGGTGCCCTTCGACCGGCTTAATGACTTGGTTTTCACCTAAGTGCGCGTCCTCAACTTCCCGACGCACCGAATTAAATATTTCCAATGTCAATTCAAATGGCTCGCCAAACCGATATTCCAGCGACCCACCTTGCCGGTAATGCTCGAGATCGAAGCCGTTAACAATCGGGTTTCCGGTAATACTCACTGCCACATCTTTAATGCGTGAAAACGGTAATTGACGAATCCCTTCATTGCGTTCATCCAATTGACCGTGATCACGACAAATTAAATAAGGTACCGCGCCGCGATAAAAAATCGCTAGCGCAGTGACCTCTAACTTAACCGGTTCATCACCTTGGTGTTTACAATAATCAATCCGTAATACACTGTGATTAAACACTGCCTCCTGAATGGCTTTGTGTAATAGCGGATGGATTTGTGGTTGGTGTAAATGATGAGATGCGTTAGCAACACACACCCGCCGCGTCCAGTGTGCTAGTGCATTTTCACTTCTCGCCAATTTTGCTCGAGCTTGATTAAACAAACCGTTCAGTGGCTGTAGCATATGAGGCGGTGTAATCGGTGTTAGCTGCTGTTCTGCTACGAGTAACGCAATTGCCACTGTATCGTCTAAGTCGAACAATTCATTAAAACTTTGGCGGTTAATATGCCAATTATAGTCGTCGTCACGATATACCCCAAACTTACCCTCCAGCTCAGCCATAACGCGTTGAATGGTTCTGATATGGGGGACATCGTCAATATGATTTTTAAGCTGCTCACGAATTTCATTTGTTGTTCGCGGCGTACGCTCAAACAAAATATGAAGAATATGGACGATTCGAATGGCTGCATCCATATCGGATGAGCGCTTTTTCGGTTGGGGCGTTGCTATTGATGCCATCTACTCATTCCTTACTTAAGTACAACGTATCCATAAAAGGTTAACTTTACGTTATCGGATTTTCATGATTTTGCAACTTCATGAGTTTTTACGTTATTTCTCGTTTGCATTTACGCTTATGATTAGGCAATTTAACAGCTTGATGTGTTAGTGTTTTAGGGGAATTGTACTGAGCAATGAGCAGTAATCCATGCAGCCAGACCATTTCATTCGGCGAGTTTAGTCGCGCGATGTGGCGTTTTATACCCAAGTTACCGCGTTTTATGTGTGCCCTTTGGACATTGTCACGAGCCAAGAAACATCATCGTGGTTCTACTGGCTATTATTTGCAACTCGCTGCTCAGCGGTATCCGCAGCGTATATTTTTAAAAACTCAAACTGCCACCTATACCTATACTGAATTTAATCAGTGGGTTAATCGGCTCGCCCAGGCACTCATGAGGTACGGCATTAAACGACAAGAATGTGTCGGACTCATGTTTCAAAATAGTGCAGAGCAACTCGCGTGGGCATTTGCGATCAATAAAATTGGTGCGGTTGCAGGAATGCTTAACCCTAAGCAGCACGGCGATGTGTTGGCCCATAGCATTGCGGTAATCAAGCCCAAGCTAATCATTGCTGCGGATGAATTTTATGAGGTATTACGCCCTTATGCAGAATTAGCTCCGCAAGCTTTCACTGGGCAACCGAAGAACGGCGATGTTAACTTAGCTGAATTAACGCCAACGACCCCCTGTGACAATCCTGACATCACCGCGACCATCACCTTAGGTGAAAATTGTTACTACGTACTGACATCTGGCACAACTGGGTTACCCAAAGCAGCAGCTATGACACATTTACGTTGGTATAAAGCAGGTGTTGGTTTCGGCCGCATGACATTAGCCCTTACCGAACGTGATACGTTATATAGCACGCTGCCGCTGTCGCACAATACGGCGCTATCCATTGCATTGAGCGCAACCGTTATCACTGGTTCTTGCTTGGCTATTGCGGAACGCTTTAGTGCTAGTCTCTTCTGGCAAGAAGTGCAGCACTTTAACGCGACATGCTTCGTCTATGTTGGTGAATTGTGTCGTTATTTACTGCAACAACCTACTCATCCTGATGATGGGCGTAATACCATCCGCGCAGTCATTGGCAATGGTTTACGGCCTGAGCTATGGGATGAATTTCAGCAACGTTTCAACATTCCCGCAGTATATGAGTTATATGGTGCTAGCGAAGGTAATGCAGGCTTTGTTAACGCATTCAATCTGAAATGTACGGTTGGATTCAGCCCCATGACTTATGCCATTGTTCGTTTTGACCATGATAACGAAACTCCGTTGCGAGACGCTCATGGGCGTTTGCAAAAAGTGAAAAAAGGTGAAGTTGGTTTATTGCTGACGCAAGTATCTCCTAAAGCGCCATTTGACGGTTACACCAATAACCCGCAAGCTAACCAAGAAAAGCTCTTTCAAAATGTCTTTAAAAAAGGTGATTGTTGGTTCAACACTGGTGACTTAGTGCTTCATCAAGGATTTCGGCACATCGCATTTATTGATCGGGTTGGTGACACCTTTCGATGGAAATCAGAAAATGTGGCGACAACCGAAGTGGAAGCTTATGTGTCGCGTTTTCACGATGTACTAGAAGCGGTTGTTTATGGCGTTAAAGTACCCAATGCTGAAGGCCGTGCCGGTATGGTCTCGTTGGTTCTTAACCATGGTCGTGAGTTTAACCCTCAAGCGTTTTACCAGTATATCCGTGACAAATTACCCGATTACGCGCTGCCTCGCTTTGTTCGGTTACGCTCGGCACACGAGCTTACTAGCACATTCAAAGTGATGAAGGCACAATTGAAACAAGAAAGCTTTTCACTATCACAGATTACCGACCCACTGTATGTGCTTATTGATGAGCAGCAAGGTTATCAACCATTGACG
Source organism: Pseudidiomarina indica (assembly GCA_029279945.1). Classification (GTDB taxonomy): domain Bacteria; phylum Pseudomonadota; class Gammaproteobacteria; order Enterobacterales; family Alteromonadaceae; genus Pseudidiomarina; species Pseudidiomarina indica_A. The sequence goes on from JAJUHK010000014.1 coordinate 18,169, forward strand.
AACAGCCTTTATCAAGCCATTAAGGCTGGTCATGTGTCATTGCGTTAGTCAACCGCTGCAAACCAAAAAAAGGGAGCACCGATGCTCCCTTTGCTTTTTGCGCACGGCAATTAGAAGTTATAACGTAAACCAATCATAGCGACTGTTGGGTTAATATCAACATGCACTGATTCCGCAGTGACACCGTTGATACGCACGTCCGCACGAGTGTCGATATCCATATAGCTTACCATTGCGTGGATGCCCCATTTGTCAGTCAACTTATAGTTGAAGCCGGCCTGGAGGGCGTAGCCAAAGCTGTCAGATAACGCTAAGTCCACGCTATCAGCTGCTGTTATCACACCTAAAGTGGTTAGCGTATCTGTCAACTCAGTATCAACATTGTCTTCGAAGAAAGTTGTGTAGTTCAGACCAAATCCAACAAATGGTTTGAAAGCATCATTGCCGACATCAAAGTGATATTGAGCCATTAAGGTTGGTGGTAAATGTTTGGTTTTACCAATTTTTAGATTATTAATCGCACCTGAGCCACGAATATCATGACTAAATGGCGTGGCTGCAATCAATTCGATGGTCCAGTTTTCGTCGATTTTGTAGTCAATAGTTAGGCCGAGCTGGATATCGCTATTTACGCGAACGCCCATACTACCGGCGGGCGCGCCAGCAACGTTCTCGATCACTGGTAGCGAACCACTACTATCATTTGGCATTACCCCGATAGCACCAACATTCACTGAAAAATCAGCGTAAGCCGGCGCAGCAGCACCTAACGCAAGTAAACTACATACCAATAATGATTTTTTCATACAGCTCTCCTTGTTCAATGTGAGGTCATTGTAAGAGCCAATACGAAATAAAATTTGATCAGGATCAACTGTTTTCAGACTGAAAATTCAGAGGTATTTAGAGGAGCTGGAACTACCCCTTTCGGGGTAATCCCAGCTTTAAGATTAACTCACTATTAGAGCGAAACGCGGCAATCGTTCCCAAAGTTTTCTTCAATAATTGCCTTGTCGGCTGCATCAGTGATGCCATCGAGATTTAGATCATACCAACTCGATTTACCACGCTCAGGTGCCGCCCAATACTCCCACTCATCTAAGTCACTTTGGTCCACCAGCAAATCACCATTGCCGTCGCCTGGGCATTCCACTTTGGTGGCCAACAATGCGTCAAGCCCGCTGCGCAAGGCAGTGAGACGAGCTAATTGCTCAGCATTTAGATTTTCTTCACCATCTGCGAGCAAGTTGGCATCTTCACGGTCAAGCTTGAGCTCCATAGGGTTTGGGCTTTCATTCACTTCATATAACTCTTCCGTATGAATGAGCCCTTCGGCGTCGCAGTTAGGCCGGGCTAGCCGCACGAGTTTGTATTCCCCATCACGGAAAGTGAACTGTTGTTCAGGGAACAAACTCAGCTTGGGTTCGCCAAGTCCTTCTAGGTATGTATTCACCGCACAACATGAGGTGAATCCATCTGGATCAATTTCGTTGCCTGGGCCATACCAAACACCACTTTGATCTTCACAGACTTCTTTTTGCGGAAAAATCTGTACGCATAGGTTGGCCTGTGGTAACACGCAAGGTGGTGGTGGGCTATTATTCGGATTTAGCGCCAATTCAGCATAGTTATAATCACGAATCGGTGGATGATCTGGGTTTTCTAGATAAGGGAAGACTGCCTGTGCATCAAGATTTAATTCGGCAGCAACGCCTTCATCATCGATTCCAGCAATCCCGGTAAACAAACGGAATAAGTCCGTGCTATTAATCATATGCGGAACATCTCGATCAGGCTCAACCACCGTCGGCCCAGCCACAATCAAAGGTACCCAGACACCACTTTGATATAACGAGCCTTTCGCGCGTAGCGGGTCAAATGGTGCTTTTACCGACGGCATATAGGTGCCGTTATCTGCCGTGATCACCACGACGATATTACTCTCCTCATTATAGACAAGGTTGCCTTCATCATCACGGGTTGCGATACCCACACTCTCAAATAAACGGCCCATCTCGTAGTCAATAGCCTCAAGCATGTGCTGAACGACAATACGTTGTTCAGCAAACTCCGCAAGCTCTGTAGGGTCCATCACACCAACATCGGCCAAGCGACTAGCAACAGGGGTCCCACAACCAGCCAAACTCAGCATCGCATCAGGGTTAGGTAATAACGCTGCAGGTGGTGGCTGCAATGGTGCATGTAACGCCGAATAACCTAGACTCAGCATCCATGGTGTTTGCTCATCAGCGGGACGCTCTTGCATCGCTTTGATCCAGTTGATTGCACGATCCGTTTCTAACGTTGTCCGATAGCCACGTGCTTCAGGATCTGCTGGCGTCAAGGTATAGTCGTTGCCATCCATGTCATTTACTTTCCATTCCCCGGTGTAGTAGCCGTTTTGCACATCAAACCGCAGTTCGGCAAAACGGTCTTCGCTATATACCGTGGTATTTGGATCAAGGATCCCGCCCTGCTCTACGCAGGTACGCCCAGGTGTTGGATAGGTATTTGGGTCATCCATTACCGTATGACTACCGTCTGCAAAGTAACAGACGCCAAAATCTGCACCGTGCTCGGCATCAAGGCTCGTCACCGGAACCCAACCACATTGATAAGTTCCCTCTGGTGCTATGCCACCAGCAGTGGTGTCAATTGGATATGGCGCACCATCAAGATAACCAGCAAAATAATCCCAACCTAACACCCGCATTGCTTCATCGCCTAGCGGATGGTTATCTGGCCCTAAATCTGAGCCCGTAAGATGCATTTTACCGATCAAACCGTTCACATACCCTGCTTTGTCTCGTAATACTTCAGGTAGTGAGGTGGCATATGGTGACATCTGTGCATTCGCTAAATCCGTCGATAAGATGGCGTTGTGAACACCATTCCTAAATGGATAGCGGCCATCGAAAAAGCTCACGCGGGTAGGTGAGCACGTTGGCATGGACCATGTATTACGGAAGCGTACTCCAGCTTCGGCAATGGTGTTGATACTCAACGTGTTGGCTGGTGTTGCACCACCGTACCCAAAGGCACTGAATTGATCGATCCCAACATCGTCAATCACCAGGAACAATATGTTGGGAGGTGGATCTTGCCCCACCGGTGGTTCTTCGGGATCGACATTCACGGGCGGCTCATCAGGTGTGCTATCACTATCACTGCCGCAGCCAGCAATTAACAGCGTTCCCATCATGAGCAGCATTATCAGCCGTAACTGTGATGGTTGTTTCATAGTGGTTGTCCTCAGTAGTGTTATAAACTACAAACTGTGCCTAAAGCTGCTTCAATCACATTGAGATCATCTTCATCCGTGTTACCGTCAAAGTTCACGTCATACCAACTTGAACCCGTCCAGCCAGAAGCCACAATTGCGTGATAATTTGCAACGTCCTGTTCATCAACCACTCCATCATAGTTACCATCACCTTCACAATGTGGTTGAGAACTCATTATTTCAGCCACAGCAGCATTTAATGCAGCATAGTTTTGTTGCTCTTCTTCAGTGAGCGCAGGTAGCCCGGATTCACCTAAACCAACCAATAAATCTCGACCTGCCGTATCCAATAATGGAATATGGTTTTGATCAATCTGATAGAACTCAATCGAAAACCAATCGGTTGGTCCATCAGTTGCAGGGTCGTAATCCAATGCATGGTTTTGCACCAACTTGTAATTATCGTTCCGAATCGCTTGATACAGCGTGGGTCCCATATCCAAACGGTTTGCCTCGTAGTTCGCTGGGTCTGCGTGATAAATCACTTGATTCACCTGCCAACACTGCTCCAAATCACCGGAGTTATAAGTCCCTACCACCAGCGGGTCATCCGCACCAACGCCCCACCAAACACCACCGTTATCTTCACAAACGCCTTTGCTAGTAGGAGTATGGGAACACATGGTGGTAAACACACAGGGACCATTGCGACCGTCATTAAGTTGAATATTCAATGCGCCTTGGGCGAAGTTATAGTCACGTAAACTGGCTTGGGTTTCGTCTTCCAAATACGGCATGAGACCGAAGCTATCTGGCCCACCCTGAGCGATAACATCAGCGTCTAACCCAGCAATCTCACCAAATAAACCATACACATCGGTGGCGTTAACCATATGTTCAACGTCACGGTCTGGGTTCTGTACTAAATGGCCGCCAACCACCAAAGGTACCCATACACCAGTTTGATAGGCCGTCCCTTTTGCGCGGTTTACGTCAAATGGAGCTTTCACCGTCGGGCCAAAGGAACCATTGTCACCCACGATGACCACCATCGTATTGCTCTCAGGGTTATAGACCATGCCTTCATCAGTGACAGTCACGATCCCTGTTTCAATCAACAGGTGACTTAGTGCAGTATCTAGCCCTTCAATCATGGCGTCAGCAATACGCCGTGCATTGAGCGTATTGCCTGGACTTAAATCACATTGCGCTTCGATTTCATGATGTAAATCACGAACCATGAGCTCTGCGGGTGGTGGCTGTAGTGGCGTATGTGGTGCACTGAAACTCACCGTTGCCATCCACGGCTTATCGCCACTACGGCTGTTGATCCATTCGGTCGCAGCTTGCACTTCAATGACTGAGCGATAACCCCGGCCACGTGGATCGGCTAAAGGGACGAGCTCTACGTCAGCGCCGTCATTGATTACCAACTCAGAGACATAGTGAGCGTTCTCTCGATCAAACACGAGATAATCGGGTGCTTCAGCTTCACAGGTTGCGTTGGGTACTAAAATACCTCCTTGCAACACACACTGCAGGCCAACGCTATCGCCCTCACCGCTATAAGAAAGTTCTGTACATTGATTGGCTGCGGTGTAACAAGCGCCTTGATCAGCACCCACAGCGGCATTCTGCGCTAGGCTCGGGACAAAACCACAACTATATGTGCCTGCAGCAGCAACACCACCGGCTGTCGTATCAATAGAGGCTGGTAACCCTCCTAACCAACCATAAAAATAATCCCAACCAAGCATATTAGGGGTCGAATATTCGTACGGATTGTGCTCAGGGCCGCCCAAGTGAAATTTACCAAACAGACCATTTTCATACCCTGCTTCTTGCAGCATCTTGGGAACTGTTTGGATATAGGGGGACAGCTGTGAGTTAGCTAAATCATTCGGCCCTAATGCTTGGTACATTTTGGTTCGTAAGGGATACGCACCAGCCAATAAAGCACCTCGGCCAGGCGAGCATTCGGGCATCGACCAAGTATTTCTAAATCGCACCCCCGCCTGTGCAATCGCATTAATGGACGGCGTTTGCGGCGGATTTACCCCGCCATACCCCATCACATCTAACTGATCAATCCCCACGTCATCCATAATAACAAACAGAATATTTGGTGATAACTCAACCGGGTCCGGATCAGGATCAACGACAACTGGCGGTGATGGTTCCGGATCTGAACTGCTCCCATTACAACCGACTAAAGTGAAAGTCGTGAGTAAGGCTAAGTACCATGCCGTAGAGTATTTCATGGTGTTCTCCTTGTTGCGCTCGGTGTTAGCAACATCGAATCATTGGGGTTTATTTTTTGTAGTTGCTCCAACAACGCAACTCGTTCGTTAGTGTCTTGAGTATAGTGCAAGATCGCCATTCTTAAATGGCGGTGGTGCGGGGCCTTACTTAATGCCTCGCGTAAAACATTCAGAGCAGCGTCGCGTTGCCCACTATCGTGCAACGCAATAGCATAGACATAAGCGTAATGACTATTCTCTGGGGCCAGCTCAGTAGCTCGTTTTAAATAGCTTAGTGCTTGCTGTAATTGGCCTTGCCTTACCATGCTCAATGCGAGTGCGTATGGCAGCTCGGCAGCTTCTGGCAACCTTGCCAGGGAATCCTCTAGCAACTCAATCGCCTTAGTGGCGGATTGCTGTTCATAAGCTTGTGCTAATGCCACCAGCGCAGGAATGTAATTCGGATCACGAATGAGCGCTTGTTCTAATGCTGGGATAGCCTTGTCATTACGCTGTGTCAGCGAATAAACCATCGCTTGATTAAAATGCCCTTGAGCAGTACCCAAATGATGTTGTTGTAAGCGCTCATACTCTGCCACCTGAGTCTGGGATAACGGCATTTCTTGCGCAATAAGTTGCTCGATAGCGGTAACTCGTACCGCCCGTGCAGGATCAGCGAGCAATCGAGGCCATAACTGCTGTAACACAGATGCTGAAAATAAGCTTGGCGCGACTTCAATTGCCGCTCTGCGCACCATTGCATCGGAGTGCTGCAAAGCTTGTGCGACTTGTCGCTGCGCATCAGTGGATGGGTAATTCGGTAGTTCACTTATCAGGGCAGCACGGCGAATCGCAGGCTGATCATCTCGGCGTAATTGGGCCAATAGCTCGGCAGCTGCTCCATCCTTCCCGTTACGCGCTTTGAATAGAGCAACTGCATAACCACCATCACGGGGTTGTGCGTCGGGATACCACCGATTAAAGGCACTAATAATAAGGTTTGGGTCAACATCTTGATGGCAACCTAAGCAAGCATCGCTATGCCCCAACGCTAAAGCTTGTGCTGGATTGGGACTAGAGAAACTGTGATCACGACGCCAATCATTACCCATGTAGACTTTGGCCGGCATATGGCAGTTGGTGCATTGTGCACCGCTGCTTTGCGTTAAGTGGAAATGGTGGTTTTGCTGTTCGCTCGTGGTATGGCACTGCGCACAGACCTGTTGTCCCGGAGCTTGAAGATCCCCACTGTGCGGATTATGACAATCACTACAGACTACACCGGCTTGATACATGCGACTTTGAATAAAGGAACCGTACTCGAACACCTCGTCTTTGATCTTTCCATCGACTTCATATAAATCGTCACTTAAAGGGCTGATCATGAACTGATCATGGATTGCAACTGTAGGTTTAAACGGTTGAATTTCATTACGACGGCTGTGGCACTGCGCGCAAACTTGTAATTGTTGCTCAGCGTCAAACACTTGAACTGCAAGGCCAACTCCTGCTACTGCTGTTCTTGGTTCGCTTTGCTGCGCCCATTCAACATGTCGTTGTGCTGGCCCATGACAGCTCTGGCACCCAACGCCTAATGCTTGCCAAGATGATTTAAATTCGTCTGTTTCAACATCGTAGTTTTGCTGGTAATTAGTAACATGGCAGGCAATGCACTGGGTATTGGCTTGATGCGCAATTTGACGCCAATGTAAAGGATGTTCTGGTGTATCTGCTTGCTCTGGATACAGCTGGAAAAATTTCTGCTGTTCGGTGTCCCAAGCCTTACCATAGGCTTGTAGGCGCCCCTTGTCGGTAGTAATGAGGAATTGTTGTAGTGGTTCGTACCCTATCGTGTAACTGACCGGAAGATCATCGAGTGTTGCGCGCGTGGTCGGCACCATTGCATTAGCATGGTGCGATTTTTGCCATTGTTGGTATACACTTGAATGACAGCCTTGGCAGTCCTTTTCGTTCGCCCAGTTGTTACCTTGTACAGACGATATCAAACCTAACACGAACACGGCTACCAGCCAAGGCACGACTCGTTGCCAGCTCAGCTGACAGCGCAATCGGTAGCTCATGTTGCCTTGCCTATATGGTTATTATTTCTTCACATAGTAAAGTCTAAAATAAAATTATGTCAACGAAATATCGCATATAATTGGCACGACCAGTGCGACAAAACAGGCCTAACAAGGTACACTGAGGGGGATCATTTCAACGAGATTTTATCATGACATCGTTCCACCATCGGCATTCATATGCAACCCGATTTCCCCGCCTAGCATTTCCGTGTGCCCCAACTCCAGTAACAGCTCCACAGTGGTTGGCATTTAACCACGTGCTAGCTGATGAGCTTGCTTGGCCCGCCGATTTACGCGATTCCGATGCTGGCTTGGCACTCTTTTCTGGAAATCAATTACCCAGTTGGGTAAAGCCCCATGCATTAGCATACGCAGGTCATCAGTTTGCCCAGTTCGTACCACAGTTGGGCGATGGACGTGCGGTATTGCTTGGGGAAGTCGCGCAGGGTGAAGACTGGGTTGACGTGCAATTAAAAGGTTCCGGGCGCACGCCCTTCTCTCGTGGCGGCGATGGCCGCGCAGCACTTGGTCCGGTGTTACGTGAATATCTTGTCAGTGAAGCTATGCACGGGCTTGGCGTCCCCACCACTCGGGCGCTGGCGGCGGTGGTGACTGGTGAGACAGTGCAGCGTGAAACAGCTCTTCCGGGGGCTATTCTGACCCGCGTGGCGGCGAGTCATTTACGGGTAGGTACCGCACAATATGTACTGCATCTCAACCAACTCGAGTTACTCCAGCAATTCATGGATTATGTTATTGAACGGCATTATCCATCCCTTATCGGATTCAGCAAACCATACCTCAAGCTGCTCGAACATGTACAAAACCGACAGGCTAAGTTAATTGCACAATGGATGAGTCTTGGCTTTATTCATGGTGTGATGAACACTGACAATATGACCTTAAGTGGCGAAACCATTGACTATGGGCCTTGCGCCTTTATGGAAGCCTATGATCCAACCACGTCCTTTAGTTTTATCGATAAGCGTGGCCGTTACGCATACCATAATCAACCCGCAATTGGGCTTTGGAATATGGCACGCTTTGCAGAAACCCTGCTGCCCTTACTCGGTGACGAAGCTGCTAGTGTTCCGCAAGCGACAGCTGTCCTAGAAGATTTTCAAACTATCTACGAAAAACACTACTGGCAGTTTATGTGCACCAAAATTGGATTACCAGCAACGCCTAGTGCGCAGCAACTGGTACAACGTTATTTGAATTTAATGCACGCCCATCAGGTAGATTTCACCCTCGCTTTTCGTGTATTGGCGGACGGCGATGCCTCGCGCGCTAAAATACTATTTAACGACCAAGAAGATTGGCGCTTGTGGTATCACGATTGGCAACAAGTGGTAAGCCCGGCAACCGTTGCGCAACTTAGGCACGTCAATCCTGCGTATATTCCCCGCAATCACTTGGTGGCACGAGCGATTACGGAAGCAGAACAAACCGGTGATCTAACTTACTTTAATCGACTTCAACAAATTCTTGCCGAACCTTTTACTGAACGTCCACAATGGCAAGAGGAATTACAGCCGGCAAGCCCAGAACAACAAGTAACGCAAACATTCTGCGGCACCTAGTACCGAAGCCTGAAGCAAAAGTTGGTATTTATGGGTGACTGCTCCCCGCCCTAAGCGCTAAAGCGCCACGGGCGAGGCTTCCAACTTCTCAGGCAGCAACTGGTACGTGACCAGATTGACGCGTGCCTCCATTGGCAGAAACCGACAGTCCTGCGGCCTTTAATTCCAGAATGCCTTTATCACGGATATTGAGTGCGGCATTTAAATCCCGATCTATATCCATCGTTCCGCAAGAGGGGCAATTCCATGTGCGAACCGATAACG
>JAJUHK010000015.1 GCA_029279945.1 Pseudidiomarina indica
CCAGGTTCATTGAATCCGATATGTCCGTTGCTGCCAATCCCAAGTAACTGGGTATCTACTCCCCCGAGCGCTTTTAGTTTAGCTGCGTAGTCTTGGCATTCTTGTTCAAGATCAGCACACACACCACAAGGCAGGTTAACCTGCGCTGGCGTTAATCCAGCTGCTGCAAACAGATGTTGCTGCATAAAGTAATAGTAGCTTTGTGGATGGTCAGGCCCGAGGCCAACGTACTCATCTAAGTTGAAGGTGGTGAGTTGGGATAAATCAAGTCGGTCGGTATGAACCTTCTGTAACAACCTAGCGTAAATGGGCTCCATGGTGCTACCCGTTGCTAACCCGAGCGAGGTGGCAGGGTTGGCAATGATTTTCTGTGTAATGTATTTCGCGAGATAGTCAGCAATTGCTTGCGAGTTTGGGAAAATTACGAACATGCGGGATATCCTTTCCTTGTAGTGGCGAGAACAAGTTGTATACGCAAGTAGCCCCGTACTTCAGGTGTTCGGCCAGTATATCGAGCGTTATTTGCAAGGGCAATTGATTTGTTGATAATTATCAAGGATATGACATGTGCATCACATATACTCACAAAATAGGGTTATTTTAAGAGGTTTTAAGCATGAAGAAGGTATTTTCGGCGATAATTTTAAGCACAATGACCATCGCTATAGTTTCACCCAGCGCTGCAGAACAGGTTCGGAATGAACCTATTCAAATCATCAAGCCGTACATCAGTGAGGCTCCAGCGAAAGTCGAATTGGGTAAACAATTATTCTTTGATCCACGCTTATCTATGTCGGGGATTATTTCCTGTAACACCTGTCATAACCTGTCCTATGGCGGTACTGATAACTTAAAAACCTCAATTGGGCATAGATGGCAAGCTGGCCCAGTCAACTCACCGACTGTCTATAACTCCAGCCTGCAAATCGCGCAGTTCTGGGATGGTCGTGCCGTCGACTTACAAGAGCAAGCGGCAGGCCCTATTGCCGCCAACGTGGAAATGGCAATGCCACACTCACTGGCAGTCGATGTAATTCAATCTATCCCAGGTTACCGGGCACAAATTAAAGCCATTTACGGGACCGATGAGGTCACACTGGACCACATCACCGATGCTATTGCAGAGTTTGAGAAAACATTAGTAACACCTAATTCACCTTTTGACCAATGGCTAAAAGGCGACGATAACGCGTTGACGGCACAACAATTAGAAGGGTATGAGCTGTTTAAAAGCGTCGGCTGTGTCAGCTGCCACTATGGCGAAGCGCTTGGCGGTAAGTCGTTCATGAAAATGGGGTTGGTGCAACCCTACGAATCAGATTCGCCTGCCCAAGGTCGCTTTGATGTCACTGGCAATGAAATGGATCGCTTCATGTTTAAGGTTCCCACACTACGCAACGTAGTACTCACCTACCCTTATTTCCACGATGGCGCGGCAGAGACCTTAGAAGAAGCTACCCAAATTATGGGGCAGTTACAGTTGGGTCGGAACTTTACCGAACACGAGCTGGCTAGTTTAGTCGCCTTTATGGAATCATTAACTGGCGAACGCCCGCAGTTTATGTTGCCATTATTACCTGAATCAGGCCCAGACACACCACGTCCGGACCCGTTCAAGTAATGTTTTACTATGGCTTGTGGAAGACCTTCGCGACACCACGTCCGCGGGGGTCGGCCACAGCTTGTACTTCACCATCCACCACCTGAATGGCCTGAATATCTCCCAAATTCCACCCTTGAGTTACTAAGTGATAGCCCCATTCCTGTAACTGTGCTTGGGTTGCTTCACTGAGCTGTCCATAAGGCTCCATGGTGATCTGATCTTGAGGCAGTAATTGGTGATGGAAGCGCGGTGCCGATACCGCCTCTTGCAGCGACATACCAAAGTCATAAACGTTATTAATGACTTGGAAAATCGATGTAAAAATTGTTGAACCTCCCGGGGTACCAATGACCATCGCAACGTTATCGTCCTTAACTAAAATAGACGGCGACATGGACGACAGCATCCGCTTGCCAGGCTCAATGGCATTAGCATCACTGCCCACTACGCCAAAGGCATTAGGCATACCTGGTTTGGCCGAAAAATCGTCCATTTCATTGTTCAATAAGAAGCCCGCACCTTCTACCACCACGCCATTGCCATAGCTTAGATTAAGGGTATAGGTATTGGACACGGCATTACCGTATTGATCAAGAATTGAAAAATGCGTGGTGTTATAGCTTTCTAATCCGGGTTTAACGTTCTCGGTTACCGAAATGGCATGCGGATTAATTTCTGCTGCGCGACGGTCTAAATAACTATCGGCCAATAGCTGGGCTTGGGGTACATCAACAAATTCGGGGTCTCCGAGATAATCTGCGCGGTCGGCAAACACCCGCTTTTCAATTTCAGCAATGAGGTGTACGTATTGCGGGCTATTATGTTCCACCCCCTCAAAATGCTCAGCTAACCGCTCTTTCAAGCCAAGTAGTTGCGCTAATGCAATCCCGCCAGAACTTGGTAAGGGTGCAGTGACGAGCTGATAATCGTGCCAATCAATGACCAACGGCGTGCGCCATTTCGCGCGATAACTGGTTAAGTCGTCTTGGGTGATTAAGCCACCATCTCGCTCCATTTGAGCCACCAACAATTCAGCCGTTTGGCCGCTATAAAAATCTGCAGGCCCATGCTCAGCAATGCGCTTTAACGTGGCTGCAAGTTCTTCTTGCACTAACACAGTGCCCGCCTGCATGGTGCCAAAGTAATCCATAAAATTTGTTGTTGCGGCAAGTTTTTTAAACAAATTCGAACGATAAATTGCTTGTTTATCGGAAACCTCGAAGCCATTTTCAGCATAATAAATGGCCGGCTGGAGTAACTCGTGCCATGGCAATTGACTGAACTTTTGATGAGCTTCCCACATGCCCATAACGGTACCAGGGACGCCGCTGGCTTTTACCCCAACAAGGCTCATATCTGGAATTACCTCACCAGTTTCATCCAGGTACATGTCGCGGTGCGCAGCCAAGGGTGCTGTTTCACGATAATCGAGATAATACGGCTGGCCGTCATACCAAATTGTCATGAACCCACCACCGCCAATGTTACCGGCTTCAGGGTAAGTAACGGCTAGGGTAAATGCAGTAGCGATAGCTGCATCCACTGCATTACCGCCGCGAGCAAGGATTTGCTCAGCGACCATAGCACCATAAATATCTGGTGAAGCTACTGCACCAACGTGCTGCACAGCTACTGCAGCTGTGGTAGCGGGCGCCGTTGGGGCGTCTGCTGTGGTACAACCAGCGACACTGACAAAAGCGATAACACTTGCGATAGTCCGATACCACATAAGAGTCTCCTAGCAATGAATGTAAAAATAAGCGGTAATGGCGTGGGCTTTAGTAACCTATGACCAAAGAGCTTGGGGCAACCCATGCTCTCAACGGGAAAGAGGTGGATGTGGTCGCTGAAGTTAAGCAAATTACTGGTGGTAGTCATTATGCCGTTGAAACGCCCAGGGTACCACCTGTTGTCAATCAATCTTTAAATGCACTACGCCCATTATTTTATTCGGTACCGTCCATGCCGTAAAATTGAACACCAATTTCGATACGTGGACGGTTATTTTTTACGCGCCAGCGATTGGTATCACGCAGTGAGTAGATGCAGCCGCAATACTCTTGTTGGTAAAAACGTTCGCGCTTGGCCAATTCGACCATACGTTGAGAACCGCCCTGCTTACGCCAATTGAAAGTCCAGTAGGTCACGTCGGGATAGCGCGATGCTGCTCGAACTCCGCACTCATTAATCTGCTCCATATTTTTCCAACGGGAAATACCTAAACAGCTGGTAATAGCGTCAAAGCCATGCTCGTGAGCATACAATGCCGTACGCTCAAAACGCATATCGAAGCACACCGTGCAACGTTCGCCACGCTCCGGCTCCCATTCTAAACCTTTTACTCGCTCGAACCAGTTTTTGGTGTCATAGTCGGCATCAATAAAGGGGATCCCGAGTTTTTCGGCAAACCGAATATTCTCTTCTTTGCGAATTAAATATTCTTTCTCAGGGTGAATGTTTGGGTTATAGAAAAACACCGTAATATCGATTCCAGCATCCACCATGCGCTGCATCACATCACCGGCACAAGGCGCACAGCAAGAGTGCAACAAAACCTTGTTTGATTCTGTGGGCGCTTCTAATACAATACTTTCTAACTTTGACATACGGCTACCTAAACTCTTTCGTTACGCTTCACCACCACGGTAACCCGCAATTATAGCAAATCATCTGCTAACTCGAAATATCAACGGTAGCATTTGCGTCAGCCACTCCTTATAACTAATGGTTATATAAAATCGTAATATATTCCTTCGAGCCAGTGCTGCGTCCTTTAAAATAAGCCCATCAATAGTTTATTTATCGAGGCGAGTTATGACCCCATTCAGCAATACCAGCTTGCCGTTACCAGTATTAAAGCTGGCACAATGGCATCAAGGTGGCCAAGCACGACAGCAATTTATTCACGAGTTAGGACGCGCTGCCCGTGACTATGGATTTTTTTATTTAACTGAGCACGGTATTAGCGACGATCAAATTCAGTATGTACAACAATTGTCCAAGCAATTTTTCGCGCTGCCGCTAACGCAAAAACAGCAGGTCGCGATGGTGAAATCTCCCCATTTTCGTGGTTATTCAACGGTGGGTAGTGAACTAACCAATGGCCGCAGTGATCAGCGTGAACAATTTGATTTCATGCTGGAAGAAGCTGCACTAGCACCAGAAGATATTCACGCCCATTGGCAACATTTAATTGGTCCCAATCAATGGCCCAACGCGTTGCCAACCATGCGTGATACCATGTTGGCATGGCAACAACAGTTGTCTGCAATCAGCATGAATTTGCTCGAGGCCTTTGCGGTGGCATTAGAACAACCGTCCACAGCTTTCAAAGAATCAATCGGCGAGCAACCATATGCGCACACCAAACTCATTCGCTATCCGCAACGCCAAGGTATCAATAATCAAGGGGTGGGAGCACACAAGGATCCCGGTTATTTAACCTTAGTGCTGCAAGATGAACAATCAGGTTTAGAAGTCGAACATCAAGGTCAATGGTTACCCGTGGTACCCTTACCTGGCGCCTTAGTCGTGAATATTGGTGAATTGTTAGAGTTGGCGTCAGATGGGTATTTACAAGCAACCTATCACCGCGTCGTGAGCCCAGCAATTGCCCGTGAGCGCTACTCTATTGCCTTTTTTATGGCCGCACGGCTGTCCGCTGAAGTGCCTTACCTGCCGCTACCAGGTCACTTGAAACAGCTTGCCCATGGGCCATCGAGTGATCCAAACAACCCATTATTTCGTCAAGTCGGTCAGAACGTATTTAAAGGACGCTTACGTTCACACCCTGATGTTGCGCAACGCTTCTACGCAGATTTACTCAAACTAGCGGGCTGATCCTGTATTCATTGAATAACTGTGGGTAGTAACTCGACTTAGAATTTCGTCGCATAAACTGCTAAAGTGCGCTAATTCGCGCATAGAATAGCGCGCTTGTACCTGCATTGCTTACCACACAAAGAATGCAGTCTTGTGAGTTAACCTACAGGTAAGATCATGTCTAAACAATCTCGAATTTTATGTACTGCTCTTAACCATCTGGTCATGAGTGCTGAGGAAGCAGCGGCAATGATCCCAGCAGGAGCGAACGTGGGAATGAGCGGATTTACTGGTGCGGGCTATCCAAAAGCGGTACCAGGTGCGTTAGCTGAACGCATCCGTTCGTACAACGCCGCGGGCGGCAAACCTTTCCGGATTAATGTGTTAACTGGGGCGTCAACAGCGCCTGAGTTAGACGGTAAACTGGCCGAAGTTGATGGTATCGAAATGCGTTTGCCTTTCCAGAGTGACCCAATTTGTCGCGCGCGCATTAACGAAGGCACCATGAACTACGCTGACTATCACTTATCTGAAGTAGCTCAATACGCTTGGGCAGGTTTCTTTGGCAAAATGGATATCGCCATTATTGAAGTTGTCGGTATCCGTGAAGACGGCTCGCTTATTCCATCATCATCGGTCGGCAACAACAAAACTTGGATTGAGCAAGCCGATAAAGTCATTTTGGAAGTGAACTATAAGCAAAATGCGCGGATGGAAGGCATGCATGATGTTTATTATGGCACCGCCTTGCCACCCAACCGTAAACCCATTCAGCTGACTGAACCTGACCAACGAATTGGTGCACCCTATTTACGTTGCCCAATTGAAAAAGTCATTGCAATTGTAGAAACCAACGCACCGGATCGGAACTCGCCATTCAAAGAACCAGACGAAGCGTCACGCCGTATTGCTGAGCATATTCTTGATTTCTTTGATAGTGAAGTTGCGAAAGGTCGCTTACCTGCCAATCTATTACCGTTACAATCGGGTGTTGGCAATATTCCCAACGCGGTGCTGCAAGCACTCGACAGCGGAAAGTACAAGAACCTAACCGCATACACTGAGGTCATTCAGGATGGCATGTTGGCCATGTTGAAATCCGGCACCTTGCGGATGGCTTCTGCCACAGCATTTTCATTAAGCCCTGCGGGTATTGAAGAGTTTGACAAGGATATCGAGTTCTACCGTGAACGGATTTTATTACGCCCACAAGAAATCAGTAACCATCCTGAAGTGGCTCGTCGTTTAGGTGTCATTGCCACCAACGCGATGATTGAAGCCGATATCTACGGTAACGTAAACTCCACTCATATTATGGGTACACGAATGATGAATGGTATCGGTGGGTCGGGCGACTTCGCTCGGAACGGTTATTTATCTATTTTTATGTCTCCGTCGACTGCCAAAAATGGCAAAATTTCGACGATAGTGCCCATGGTGTCACACGTTGACCACACTGAGCACGACGTCAAAGTCATCGTTACTGAACAAGGTCTTGCCGACTTACGTGGCTTATCGCCGCGACAACGTGCGCAGGCTATTATCGAAAACTGTGCGCATCCAGACTTTAAACCAATGCTGCGTGATTATTATGAACGTGCATGTGCCAGTGGCCGCGGAATGCATACCCCGCACCTACTCCAGGAAGCTCTGAGCTGGCATGAACGTTTTGAACAAACAGGTTCAATGCGTAACGAGTAATCCCCAATCAGGCCTGCTGCAATCGCCCATCAAATAACGTGATGGTGCGATCACAGGCCGACGATAACCGCTCATCGTGAGTCACCAATAGCACAGCGCATTGGTGCTCCACCTGCATCTTCCGAAATAATTCAAACACGGTTGCCGCCGACTTTGAGTCGAGGTTGCCCGTTGGTTCATCGGCTAGCAGTAATGCTGGCTTACTGACCAACGCTCGAGCCACGGCAACGCGTTGTTGCTGACCACCAGATAACTCATTCGGACGCCGATTTGCAAGCTTCTCTAACCCCACCTGTCGCAATAAATAATGCGCATACTCCACATCTTCCTGGGTCGGCTTACCGTGGTTGAGCATTAATGGCATCAGCACATTATCAAGTGCGTTAAACGCTTGGATCAAATGATGGAATTGGAACACAAATCCAATTTCACGTCCTCGCAATTGGGTTCGTTGCTCCTCCATCATAGTACTGGTTGCTTGACCTAGCAAATACAATTCGCCAGCGGTGGGTTGATCGAGTAATCCCATCACATTCAAAAGGGTACTCTTACCTGAACCTGATGGACCCACTAATGCTGCAAAATCTGTACTATCAAGGCTAAAACTGATGTTATGCAATACATCAGTTTGATTGGGTTGCCCCACGTGATAAGACTTACAGATCCCCTCGAGTCTAAGTATTTCGCGCGCCATCTTAGACATAACGAATGGCCTCGACCGGGTCTAGATTAGCCGCACGGCGCGCTGGCCAAGCCGCGGCACCAATACCTGTCACCATGGCTAACGCCAATGCACTGACAATAAGTTGTGGAGCGATCGGGATGTAAAATAGGCCTGGCCCAAAACTGTTAAACACCCACACGAGAGCATAACTCACAGCTACGCCCACCAATGCCCCCAACAAACCAAACAGAGCCCCTTGTAACAGAAAAATACGCAAGATTTGAGCTCGACTAGCGCCGGTTGCACGCAATATACCAATTTCTCGAGTGCGCTGTACCACACTGACCGACAACACACTCGCGATGCCAAAAGCAACAGACGCACCGACAAATATTTTGATCATATTGGTCGATAAACTTTGCGCACTCAGAGCATTCATTAGCTGACCGTTGGTGGCAATCCAACTTTCGGCTTTCAACCCCGTCAAACGGTGCAATCTTTGTGCTATTTGCTCCGCTTGGAAGATATCTGTCACCCGTATATCAATGACAGTTACTCCACCGATCAATTGTAGCAGCGGTTGTGCCTGCTTCATGTCCATATAAACATAGCGCGCATCCAGTTCCCGCACACCTAATTCAAAAATACCCGCAATAGTCACTACTCGCGCATTAGTCTGCCCCGTATCAAGGCGAATTTTAGCACCCACTTGCACCCCTAATTCATGCGCCAGCTGTGACCCAATCAACACATCATCAGCACCAATTCGGACCTGCCCTGCCACAATGTAGTCGTCCAATGGCAGTAATTGCCGATAGCGCGGCCAATCAATACCAACTAAGGCCACTGATTTTACGGCTGCACCACGTTGGGCAAGTGCAGGCCCCGAAACCAACGGTGATACCACAGTTAAATCTGCCCGCTGATCCAGCGCTACCAGCAATTCTTGCCAGTTTTGGATGCTGCGCAGGCGTTGAGCGCGTTGATCTTCATGTACGAGGTGGATAGTACCGTCGGTGACGGGTGCGACTCGATTTACTTCATCGGGCTGCAACAACCGAATATGAGCTTGGGTGCCCAACGTGCGTTCAATAACATTAGCTTGCAACCCTTCAATAAGAGCCGTCACAAAGACAATCACCGCCACGCCCACAGCTACACCCACAGTGATCAATACCGTTTGTCCACGGCCATCCCGTAGAAATGCGAGAGCCACCAGCCAATCAGTCCACCACTTGCGCACGAACACGTAGCCCCTCTGTTGCTGTGAATGGAGTATTGATGACCACCTGCTCACCCTGTTGTAACCCTTGGGTCACTTCAGAGTGCGTTAAGCCACGGACGCCGACCCTGATTGTTTGCTGCTGTAATTTTCCGTGACGCACCACCCACACTGACTGGGAGGAGTACAGCGCTTCATTTGGGATCACCAAGGCGTTATCCCGACGTGACACTTCGATGGTCACCGAAACGGTCATATCTTGCCGTAAAAACTCCAAGGGTTGTTCGAGCGCAAGACGAACTTCTACCGTCCCGCGGGTTGCATCAATCACCGGTGCAATATAACTCACGACGGCCGAGAATGGTTGCTCAGGGTAAGCATCGGCGATCACAGTAGCCGCTTGTCCCAATGCCAAATAACGCAAATTACGCTCGTCAATATCAGCACGAACTTCAATCGGTCCAGCTGCTGCTAAGGTTAATAGGACCTGGCCAGGCTGCGCGACATCGCCAACATCAACATGGCGGGTTAGCAGCAACCCATCGACTGGTGCTGTAATTTGCGTCTTCGCTAACAGTGCCTGCGCAGCAGCTAACTGTTGTTCAAGTGTTTGTTGTACGGTGCCCCCAGCAGCGACGGCTTGAGCTTGGACTTCAGCGCGGCTAACGTTGAGCCTAGCAAGGTGCTCCAACTGCTTGGCTTGTTCGTAACTTTCCGGAGGAATAACACCAAGCTCAAGCAATTCTGCACGCCGATTAGCTTCTCGTTGAGCTTGGGCAAGTTCGGTTCTAGCCTGTTCTAAATCAGCCAGGGCTTGGGGTTGGGTACGCATAGTCAGCTCAGCTAGCGCAACTTCTAATTGGCGCACCTGCGCCGTGAATTCTGCGGCGCCTAAGGTCAACAACGGTTGCCCCTTCTGGACCTGCTCACCCTCATGAACCCAGCGTTGTTGCACGATACCTAACACTTCGCTACTAACTTGTACGCGGGTATCGGCAGTCACACGCCCGGCAACAACCACTGACTGCACCAGTGGTGCTGCGGTTACTTCCTGAACCAACACGATAGGGCCTTGCCACCAGCGCAGCAGCATAGACAAGACTATCACTATGAGCGCGATAAGCACGCCCAGGGTCAAGCGAGAGAATCGTTGCATCCGTACTCCAACTCATCAATAACTGCGAAACAGGTTGCTTTCATCATACATGATTCTCAGCTTAAACCAGCCTAGCAAACCATAATATTTTGCAAAACTTGGGAATTCGATTGTCGTATTTTTCTGATTCGGCGTATAGTTAATAAACCCTATTCATTCATTGAGGTAAATGGCTATGCGAATCGTCAAAATTCTTATTCTTGTTGCCGTTGCCGTGGTTGCTGTGGTTGGCTTTGGGTTCTACAACAAAGTAGCCGGTGGTTCACAACAGGAAGTCATTCTCGCTGACGCTGCCAGCGTCGGTGTCACTGATGATGGTTGCTTAGCCACTTTCCAGCACCAAATGCGGGGTCTTCATACCAATACTTACCACGACTTATGTCAGCTCACTGCCGGCAAAGTAGTGATGGTAGTGAATACCGCCAGCCAATGTGGTTATACCGGTCAGTTTGAAGGACTTGAAGCGCTCTACGAGGAGTATCACGATAGCAAGTTCGTCATTTTAGGCTTCCCGTCCGATAGTTTTCGTCAGGAACATGACGATGAAGCTGAAACCGCTACCGTATGTTTCGTTAACTATGGGGTTACCTTCCCAATGATGGCGACCAGTAAAGTCACCGGTGATGAAGCCAACCCGGTCTTTCAGGAACTAACCACAGCAACCAATCAAGCGCCAGCATGGAATTTCCATAAATACATTGTCTCGGCTGATGGTAAGCAAATCACCAGTTTTCCAAGTAAAGTTGAGCCACGTGACGAAGCTGTTACTGCAGTCATCGACCGTTATCTGGAAGCAGTTCAATAAAGGAAGTGATGTTATGCGTATTAATCTCGTTGGGGTCGCCCTTGGCACTGCCGTTTTACTCACCGCCTGTGAGCGTGGACCAGCCACAACCATCGTTGACTATCAATGTGGAGCTCTGGCCGTTACGGCTGAGTTTAACCAGACAGGTGCAACCCTTCAGGTGGGCGAACACCGTACGCTGTTGCAGCAGGATATCAGCGCATCGGGCGCGCGTTATACTAATGCCGAACAAGAACTTGAGTTCTGGACCAAAGGCTCAGAAGCGCAGTTGACTATTGGCGGGCAAGCGTACCCATTGTGTCTCGATGTCACCGCACTGCCACAGCAATTTAGTGCGCGCGGCAATGAGCCGTTTTGGCTAATTCAGCATAACCCCACCAGCACGTCCTTGCGGCAACCTAAAGGGGATCAAGATTTCGCTGAGATCAGGGTAACCACTAACAATACCCAGCCGGCGCAATGGCAATTACAACTGAACGACAACACTGAACTTACGATTATTGCGGAGTTTTGCCACGATTCAATGACCGGCATGCCCTACCCGTACAGCGCCACGTTGACCATGGCAGATCAATCATACCCTGGTTGTGCTGGAGAGCCACATCGGTTATTTACCGGTGCTTTATGGGAATTGCATGCAAGTGGTTTAGAAGCAGCACCATCGATCCAATTCACCGACCAAGGTACAGTATATGGGTTTAGTGGTTGTAACCGTTTTCACGGTGGCTATGAGCTGACTGGTGAAGGGCTACGCTTCCAGCCACTTGCGGCAACGAAGATGATGTGTAGCGGGCCCCAAATGGAAGTCGAGCAGCAGATCTTCAGTGCGTTGGAACAGGTGAATCAATTTGATATCGGCGACAATGCTAGCACCTTACAGCTGAAAACCAACGATAAGACGGTATTACGCTTTGTAAAAGCCTTTTAATGGGCCACTTAGGTACTCTGATGGCGGCTTAAGCCGCCACGTGAGTATCGTAGTATTCAACTAAGAGTTGCTGCGCATGTTGTAAGGGGGCCGTTGCATAAATGATGTCATCCGCATGGGCTGCCAATAATTCCATCATCACTTCGTTATCTTCACGCCCTTGCCACAATTTTTCATAGGTACCTTGGCGATAACCACGCAACTGGCGAAGATTATTGAGTGCATTTTTACCAATGTATGTTAAATAAACGGTGTTGGCGTCACCGTATGCTTGGATCAATGCTGCCATTAAGGTTGCGAACAACCGCTCGCCGCAACGCAGTGGTTTCTGGGCATCACCATCGTGCGCGAGTGCCACCACAATGTCCTTGCCATCCGCTACCTGAACGTTGGCAGCCGTACCTTGCATGATTAAGCCGGCCACCTCATCAATTGCTTGCTGCTGATTACAACCGTGCTGGCAGGCATTTTCTACTGCGTCAGAAATGGCAAAATGTAGGATATCAATAAGCTCCATATTGGCTTGCGCCCAATCAGCTGACTGCTTTTTCCACCATTTGTATGCGGTGTGTTCGAAATACTCACCCAATTCAACCAAAATGGCTTTCACATCGTCACGTGTCACTTGCGGTTGCTCGGGATAAGCTGGGTCAATGACTTGGTTAAATGCGATTTGCATTTCAACCAATTGTTTTGCTTGCTCTGGTGTCATGGTATTCCTACGTCATTATTGTTATCGCCCAAGAGTACCATTGAACGCCTACACGGGAAAGGGAAAGCAACGAAATGCAATAGGTTCAACAGTTGCGGTAGCGCTGTAACAACACATCATCAAGTTACCTACCCGATAATGGCTGGCACGGGTTGGATAATCCTGTAATGGTGACCTGAGCGTACGGAGCAACAGGCCTTGTTCGGCCTTAGTGACAGCTTCGGCTAACGTCCAACGTTGATAAAACAGCGGCCAATGAGAACCATCAATGCCTGCGAAAAAGCCATCTTGGTAGGCGGTTGCCATAGCGACTAACCGCTTTCGTGGTTGGATGGTTTCAATATCTACGCCAACAACATGCTGTGGGCTTGCAGCCACCAACACCGCTCCTTGAATATGGCTAATGGAGCAATGCCACTGTTGACCACCAACCGAAAGGGCAGGCGCACCATTTTCCTGGCGAGAAATGGCAATGGCACCGCTTGCGCAGTGCCACTGGGTTGCCACCAGCCAACGCAGTAAGCTGCGTCCCGCCAAAAACTGTTGTTGTCGATGAAGTTGTCGATACGCCAGTGCGGCGTCGCGTTCAGCGTCGGTTAACCAGTCACTCAGGGCCGGTAATAAACGCTCAAAATCTATCGCATACGCCGCTACTATCATGCCGCTTAGAACTATTTATCAACTCTGGTATAGCGCAGATAGGGCTTAACAGTTTTGAATCCTTGTGGGAATTTCTTTTCTGCATCTGCTGACGACACACTGGGCGGAATAATCACATCACCGCCCACTTGCCAATCTGCTGGGCACGCAACACCGTACTGATCACCGGTTTGTAAGGCATCGATGACGCGCAGAATTTCAGTAAAGTTACGGCCTACACTCATCGGGTACGTCATGATCAGCCGTACTTTATGGTTCGGGTCGATAATAAACACCGAACGGACTGTAGCGGTCTCACTCTCATTTGGGTGAATCATGTCATATAACTGCGCAATTTTTAACTCTTTGTCCGCCACAATCGGAAATTGGACATTCGTATTTTGTGTTTCGTTGATGTCGTTAATCCAACCCAAATGCTGCTCAACGGTATCGGTCGACAACCCTAAACACTTCACTTTACGGCGTTCAAATTCTTGTGCTAATTGTGCAGTACGACCCATTTCCGTCGTACAAACTGGGGTATAGTCGGCTGGATGACTGAAAAAGAACACCCAAGAGCCAGCTGACCAGCTATGGAAATCGATGTCACCTTGAGTGGTGGCAATCGTAAAATTCGGGGCAATATCGCCAATACGTACACTCATCATAACCTCCGCAATCACTTCTGTGTTGCTGTTAATCCTGCGTCGTTTTAGATTTTGACGCAAGACGATTTTTATCTAACTTATGCCATTAAAATTTTGTCATGGTCAGCAGCCAACTCAGCGTAAAAACACCTATCGCCACCCAAATCGACACCGCTAACACCAAGGGTCTCCAGCCTGCCGCACGTAGCCGTGCCCACGTAATACTAGCACCTACCAAGTATAGGCAAAACACTAGTAGTTGCTTGCTTAGCCCAAAGGCAAGGTGATAAACAGAATCGAGCTGGGGCAACATAGCCGCCACGACCATGGCCAAAACATAGCCAATAATAAAGCCTGGCACCTTGAGCTTACGGGTGGATTCTTGCCGTGTGCGCCATTGATACACCCAACCTGTAACCAATGCTAATGGAATAATCCACAATGCACGCGCCAATTTTAATGTAGTGGCGGTTTGTAGCGCTTCATCACCATAAGCTTGCGCTGCGCCAACCACTGAACTGGTGTCATGAATCGCCATCGCCGCCCATGCGCCGAAGGTTGTTTGTGATAAGTCCAGTACATTGCCAAGCCACGGGAAGATAATAAGAGCTATGGCGTTAAGCGTGAAAATACTACCTAAAGCGAGCGCCATTTGATCATTTCTTGCCTGCATGGCCGGTGCCACAGCAGCAATAGCGCTACCGCCACAAATAGCGGTACCTGAACCAATCAAATGACTGGTCACTCCATCGACTCGCAACAGGCGCCCCAACCCCAGCGCCAGCACCAAGGTAACCACAATACTGAGTACCATGAGGCTTAGATAATCAGTTGTTACTTGCCAGGCCACGTCGAGCTGGACACCAAAACCCAAACCAATAATGGCAATCGCTAACAAGCGTTTTACCCACGCTGCCGGGTTAACATACGCGGGCAACCCTATGCCATTAGCAACAATAGCTCCCAACACCAGAGCCAATGGTGCGTTTACCCACGGCGTAAATGACAACAGGGCAATCCCCCAAAACACCACTGCGGACAATGACTTTGACATAAAAACTCGCTTCTTAAGGCTACGCTTATAATCGATTAATGGGCAGTTTCAAATAAATCTGGCCATCAACATCAGGCGGAGGAAAATGACCTGCTCGAATGTTCACCTGAATCGCAGGCAGAATTAGGCGTGGCATTGGCAAGGTGGCATCACGTGCTTCGCGCATTGCGACAAACTCTGCTGCGCTGATCTCGCTTCGCACATGAATGTTCTGTTCGCGTTGCGCAGCAACTGTAGTGCGATATTGATAATCGCGCCCAGCTGGCGGATAGTCATGACAGATATAAATTTCGGTGTTCGGTGGTAATGCCAATATCTGCTGAATCGATTGATATAGCGTGGCAGCATTACCGCCGGGGAAATCACAGCGGGCGGTCCCCACATCTGGCATAAACAGCGTGTCACCAACAAAAATCATGCGTTCATTGACCACAAAGCACACGTCGGCAGGTGTATGCCCAGGGGTGTGCATCACACGAAACTGCATCCGGCCAACGTGAAACTGCTCACCATCAGTGAACAAGTGATCAAACTGATGTCCGTTAGGTAAGAATTCTTTTTCTAGATTGTAGACATCTTTAAAAATTGCCTGAACGTCGCGGATATGCTCTCCAATACCGAGCTTACCCCCTACTTCAGCTTGAATGAACGGAGCGGCAGACAGATGGTCGGCATGCGCATGAGTTTCTAACACCCACGCAACGCGCAACTGATGCTCCTTAACAAAATCGACTAGGCGCTGGGCACCAGTGGTATGGGTGCGCCCCGATTTGTAATCAAAATCCAAGACTGGATCAATGATTACCGCGTCTCGCTCGATAGCGTCATACACCACATAGCTAAAGGTTTCGCTATCTGGATCTAGAAAGGCTTGGACGTATACTTCTGTCATATCACACCTAGTTATGATTATTGTTTAATGGGTGAGTGCTTACTGAGTTTACGCTGCAATGTACGCCGATGCATCCCCAACGCTCGTGCAGTCGCTGAAATATTCCCCTGATGCGCCAGCATCACCCGCTGAATATGTTCCCACTCTAACTGCGCGGGCGTAAGGGGTTGGTCACTCACCGGCGGGGGATCGACGGCATCTTTCGCTAAGCTTTGTAATAGCACTGCGGTTTGAATTGGCTTAGCTAAATAGTCGGTAGCACCCGCTTTAATAGCAGCGACTGAGGTCGCTATACTGGCATACCCAGTTAAAACTACTAATTTTGACGGGTTAAACCGTGTTTTTAACGGTTTTATTAACTCTAAACCGTTAAACTCACCGAACTTTAAATCGAGCAGAATATGGTCTACATGCGTGAAACTAAGTTTTTCTACTTCCAGCACAGTTGCCGCAGTGGTCACGTCATAACCTGCTCGCTCCAGCCGTTGTCGCAAAGCAAGAAGTAGCTGAATATCATCGTCAATGATTAACACTGTTTCAGTCATGGCTCACCACAGGTAACGTCACTTCGGTGACAATTTCATCGTGTTCCAACCGCCACCGGACTTGCCCACCAAAACGCTCTAAGGTGGCATAACTCAGCAAGGTGCCCGCCCCCACGCCTTGTTGACTGGGCTGCAATTGTTGCCCAAGCTCGCGTAGTTTAGCTGCATTGTTACTTGCCACCTGATTACGGATTAGCAGCACCCATTCACTCCCTGATTGATTGCCGCGGATCGTTGCCACGACCTTTATTTTGCTCTCAAGCGTTGCTGCATCAGCAGCATTATGTAATAAGCTTAATAAGGCTGGCAACAAGGTACGATCAGCGGTGATGACGGCGTTATCTAACACTTCGTGGTGCCAATCGATGCGAATATCTGGACGAGCAATCAACATAGCATCACGAAGCTGGTGCACGAGTTCGGTCACCGGCAACTCCAGCACTCGATGCATACGCACATCTTCAGCAACTTCGCGCCAATCCATTAATAAGTTATGGATGCGTCGGATTTGCTGCTCCACCCGCTGTAAATCCTCATCGTTCGGGTATCGTTGACGGGCATCTTCCAACATAAACTGCATGGTTTGAATGGGGGTAGCCACTTCATGACTAAACTGCGCCGCAGCGGTACCAATAGTCACCAACTGTTCGTTCCGATGCTGACGCTGATGCATAGCGCGTAACGCGGCTTGTTGCTTCAACAAGCGCCAACGCAGCCAGTGCAGGGTTACGCCTAACAATAAAGCCGCAAACACTTGGCCGTACACCATAGCGCGATAGTGGGTATCCATCGAATGCATTGTGGGTAACGGTGCTTGCAGCTGCAACAATTGCCCCACGACGCCAGCTACCATCACACACCAGGCTAAATGAAATGGCAGCAACAGCATGGCGGCTGCCATCAATACCAATACCAGTACGGCGTATGGGTTGCTGGCTGCACCATGAAACCAAATAACGCCATGCGCCGCCACCGTCAATGTAAGTAACAACACTGTTGTCAAAATATCCCGCAAGGTCACTGTACCTCACTCCTTGATAGATAGCGGCCGATACTTCTTAAGTATGCATCAGTTATGACAGATTTCCAGCTGCGACATTTTGCCACATCCCATTTGAATTCAATCGGTTGATAATAGAATTATTACTGTCGTCATAAGGAAATTTGTCATGTTATCTGCCCTACCCTTAGTCCTAACATTAGCTCCTCAAGCCGCAACTGTTGAACCTCTTGAACGTATTGTTGTAACTGGTGCCCGCCCACTAACCACGATTGAATTAGTGAAAGATCCCAAAGCACCCCAGCAGCCCTTACCCGCTCATGACGGTGGCGATTATCTCAAATCCATTCCAGGGTTTTCACTGATCCGCAAAGGTGGCACTAGTGGTGACCCCGTTTTTCGTGGTGCTGCTGGTTCACGGCTGACCATTGCCAGCGATGATCAGTTGGTGTTAGGTGGCTGCAGTAATCGTATGGATCCGCCAACTGCCTACATCAATCCCCAAAACTACGATCAAATTCGTATTATTAAAGGCCCACAAACCGTCATCTACGGTCCCACCGCCGGCACGGTATTGTTTGAACGCACCAATTATCAATTTGATGCTGAACAAAGTCCTGGCCAAGTAAGCCTCGTGGCTGGCTCTTGGGGACGGCGCGAAGGCAATGCTGACATAACTACCGGCGGCGATAAAGGGTTCTGGCGGTTAACCGGTAGCTTAAGTGACGCAGATCACTACGAAGATGGTGATGGTCAAAAAGTCCATAGTGCTTATCACCGCTGGGCGGTCGATACGCAGATTGGTTGGCTGCCTGACACCGACACTGTTGTGTTGCTGACTTTAGGTACCAGTGGTGCCGAAGCTGCGTATGCCGACCGGGGTATGGATGGCTCATTATTTGACCGTGACAGCGCCAGTGTGCGTTGGAAGGAAAGCTACCTGACGCCTTGGTTAGCTGAACTCGACACGCAAGTTTATTACGGCTATGTCGATCATGTGATGGATAACTACAGCCTACGTGAATTTGTGCCTAGCCCAATGATGCCCAACCCCAGCGCCAGTAATCCTGACCGTTATACTCGGGGTGGGCGCATGGTTGCAACGCTCGATCACGACTGGTTCAGTCAACTTAAAATCGGTGTTGACCATCAGTACCAACAACATCGTGACCGCAGTAGCATGAATCAATCGGTAATGCCCTACGAGCAACAACAGCGACGGGCGACCGCTACGGTGAAACAGTACGGTGTTTTCGTCGAGGGTAGTTATGTGCTCACCACCAACTATCAGCTGCTTGGCGGGCTACGTTGGGATAATTGGCGCGCTACCGATGAGCGCGAGTTTTTAGGGATGCCGGCCATGCCGCAACCCAACCCAACAGCGCTGCAGCAACGTGATGATGATCTCTACAGTGCATTCGTGCGATTAGAATACCAGTACGACGGCCAACAATGGTATGTAGGTATTGGCCGCGCTGAGCGCTTCCCAGATTTCTGGGAATTGATCGGTAACCAGAACCACAGCCCTGATTTAGCCAGTTCTTTTCACACAGCGCCTGAACTAACTCACCAGCTCGATATGGGCTATCATCACCGCGCGGAACGACTCGAATGGTTGGTTCATGGCTTCTACAACCGGGTCGATGATTTTATTCTCATTGAAAACGGCCAGCACCGCATGCCCGATATAGTACGGTCAGTAGCGACCGAAAGTTGGGGTACTGAAGCCATGGTAACCTATCGTTTAACACCGCAGTGGTTGGTCGATGCCACCTTGGCATACACCCACGGTAGTAACCTCACTGATGGTCGTCCACTCGCCCAGCAGCCGCCACTGGAACTGAAGTTTGGTGGTGAATACCGGCATCACGACTGGACATTTGCAGGGTTGTGGCGAATCGTTGCCAGCCAAGATCGCGTTGCGATTGGGCAAGGTAATATTATCGGTAATGACTTTAAAGAAACCGCTGGATTTGGCACCTTAGCCATCAACGCACATTGGCAAATTGCGCCACAGTGGCAGATCAGCTTCGGTATTGATAACCTATTAGACCACACGTACGCCGAACATTTAAGCACTGCTGGAGCTATGGTGGCAGGCTTTGAACAGACAGCACAAGTGCACGAACCTGGACGTACCTTCTGGTTTAAGCTGGATTATCAGTTGTAACTGGGTATAAAATTGCCACCTTTCTGACAACCTGACAAGATTGGGAATAACTATGGGTCGCGCGTATCAAAACCGAAAAGAATCCATCGCCAAAACGGCTGCCGCTAAAAGTAAAGTGTACAGCAAATATGGCCGTCAAATTTATGTTGTTGCGAAGCAAGGTGGCGTAGATCCCAATGCTAATCTGCAATTACGTAGCCTGATTGAGAACGCCAAGAAAGACCAAGTACCTGCGCACGTTATCGACAAAGCCATTGATAAAGCAAAAGGTGGTGCAGGTGAAGACTACGCACCAGCCCTCTATGAAGGCTTTGGTCCGGGCAATTGTATGGTGTTAGTCGATGCCTTAACTGACAACCCAAACCGTACTATCGGCGAGGTGCGTAACTGCTTCACCAAAACCAAGTGCAAATTAGGTGCTCCTGGCAGTGTTTCACACATGTTTGATCACTGTGTTATTTTGAAGTTTGCTGGTGATGATGAAGACGCTATTTTAGAAACCCTCATGATGGCTGACGTCGATGTGACCGACATTGAATCAGAAGACGGCTTCATCACTGTATTTGCCCCACACACTGAGTCGCACAAGGCCAAAGTAGCCCTTCAACAGGCCTATCCAGATATCGACTTTGAGGTGGATGAAGTACAGTACTTACCGCAACTGATGACTGACTTAAGCGGTGACGATATTGCACAGATGGAGAAACTGCTGGATATGCTGAACGATTGTGACGACGTCCAAAACGTGTATCACAATGCGCAGTGGTAACCTTAAGTAAGCAATAAAAAAGGCGCGGAATTATCCTCGCCTTTTTTAGTTCAACATTCGGTGATTATTGGGCTGGTGCCAATAAATCCAAAATGAAGGCATACTCCTCTGCCACTTCTTTTAAGCGTGAGAAACGGCCACTGCTACCGCCGTGACCTGCCGCCATGTTGGTCTTAAACATCAACGGATTCGCGTCAGTTTTATGCGTCCGCAACTTAGCAACCCACTTCGCTGGCTCAAAATACTGCACTTGCGAATCATGCAAGCCAGTCGTGACCAACAACGCTGGATAATCTTGCGCAGTGATTTGGTCATACGGTGAATACGACAGCATGTAATCATAATAAGGCTGTAATTTTGGATTGCCCCATTCATCAAACTCGTTGGTCGTTAACGGAATACTTTCATCGAGCATGGTGGTCACTATATCCACAAATGGCACATGAGCAACTAGCCCTCGATACAGCTCCGGTGCCATATTCGCGACCGCTCCCATTAATAGACCACCAGCGCTGCCCCCCATACCAAATACTTTATCTGGATGTGCGTAGCCGTTAGTAACCAAATGCTTGGTCACGTCGATATAATCAGTAAACGTATTGATTTTCTTCAGCAGCTTACCGTCTTCATACCAATGCCGCCCCATTTCTTGCCCACCGCGAATGTGCGCGATAGCGTACACAAAGCCACGATCAACGAGGCTAAATATGTTCGAGCGGAAGCTAGGTTCACTGCTGCTACCGTAAGAGCCATACGCGTATTGATACAAAGGTGCGCTACCGTCCTTGCGTAAGCCTTTTTTGTACAACAACGAAACGGGAATTTTGGTGCCGTCTGCAGCCGTTGCCCAGGTACGTTCGGTGGTGTACAGGCTAGCATCATAGTTAGGCACGGGTTGTTGTTTGAGAATCTTACGCTCACCCGTTGCCATGTTGTAGGCATACACAGTCGAAGGTGTAATTAACGAGCTATAGGTATACCGCAAAATCGGCGTATCCTGTTGGACGTTACGCTCGAAATAGGTCACATAAACGTGCTCATCCGAAGCAATGACCTGGGCCTGTTCTGGGTTTGCCCATGGCATGATGCGAATACGGCGTAAGCCGTCCACGCGTTCATTGATTGCCAAGTAATCCTTGAAGACTACAAAGTCTTGGATAAAGACATCGTCACGATGCGCGATTAATGGCTGCCATTTATTTTTATCACCGATATCGGCATGCGCAACCGTCATGATTTGGTAGTTCGGTGCATTGAGGTCTGTACGAATAATCCAGCGCCCAGCTAAGTGATCCGCCTCATACTGAAAATCACGTTCCCGTGGTGCTAGCACTTGAAAATCACCGTCTGGAGTATCGGCATCCAACACCCGTACCTCGGTAGAGACCGTCTGATCCAAATGGATTTGAATGTACTCACCATCTGTTGTGTTGTTCACCCACATGTAGAAGGTGTTATCAGTTTCCTCATAAACCAGTTCAGCACTGGTTGCCGGGCTGCCAATGCGATATTTCAACACCCGTGTCGATAACAACGTTTGCGGGTCGTTTTCGATCACAAACAACGTCTGGTTATCTTTCGCCCATGCAATCGCTGGCGACAAGCCTGTTAAGGTTTCCGCGAAATCTTCGCCGGTGGTTAAATCACGGATCCGCAATTCATACTGACGCCGACCAGTATTATCCACCATGTAGGCTAACAATTGCTGGTTGGGGCTCACCGCTAAATTGGCAACGTTCATGTATGCTTGTCCGGTGGCCAACGCATTCACGTCGAGCATGACCTGTTCATTCCCTTGAGCGTCGGTTCGCACGTGGATCGGATACTCTTTGCCCGCTTCGTACTTCATCGCATACAAATAATCACCGCGCTGATAAGGTACGGAAGTATCATCTTGTTGAATACGACCGATAATCTCCGCCTCAAGGGTCTCGGTTAAGTCTGCGTAACGCGCACGATAAGCATCGTAATACTCATTTTCAGCGTTCAAATACGCAATAACATCGGGATCAGCACGGTCGTCATCACGTAACCAGTAATATGGATCGACACGATTCCCGTGGGGCGATTTCACCACATAATGCCGTTGCTCGGCCACGGGTGCACTAACAGATTGTTCGGTGGTCGGTACACCACCATTACATCCCACCAGCAGCAACGCCGGTAGGATGAAGCCACTTAATATTAAACGGTTTTGATAGGCCATCTTATTGTTCCCATAACAGTGAGTTCTCACACTATACGACGCAAATCAAAATGCGCAATAACTCCATGAATATTGTTAGTTAATGTACTACTATACTGACCAAATATGCGTCAACGTTGGCAACGATATTTGTGATGTGTTGGGGGATTGGATGCCTAGAACTTTATTATCCTTATTTTTATTAGTTTTTTGTGGATTTGGCTCGACCATCGCCGCGGCTAACTCATCACAATTGCTCACTGATCCGGTCATTGAAGCGCAACTCGATAACGTCCTTACACGTGCAAACACCCCCGAAGCACTAAGTGAACTACAAACACTGCACCACAACCTCAACACGAACACCCCGCTGTTGACGCGCGTGCGAGCATGGAACTATTTAGCCATTGAATATGCGCGCTTGCGGCAATTTGATGCTGCCTGGGAAGAGCTTAAAGCGGTTCGGCAACTAGCAGAACAAAGTGAGAGCGCTGATGCTATCGCAGAAACTGAGGCTAGTGCGCTATTGCTCTATATACTGCAAGGGAAAACCTCTGCTGCGCTAGCTCATATCAATACCGCGTTACTGTATATCGACCAAGTTCAGTTACCACGGATACGTTATTTTGTGCATAGTATGGTCGCATTTTTGTACCAGCACCGGAGCCAATTTGACCAAGCTTTAGAGCACTATATTCACGCCGCCGATGCGATATCAGCTACGCAAGATTCACGCACTTTGCTGCGCTTGTTATCCACCAAAATACAAATTGCGAGCTTGTATGGGCAACAGAAGCATCATGATCTAGCCCTTGAACAACTCGATGATGCTGAGCGGATTGCCCTTGAGCATGACCTCATGGATACCTTTGGGGCTAACTTATACCTCGAACGCGCCTATGTAGAAGTCACTCGCCAAAACTATGATGTCGCATTAACCCTTTACCAAAAATTACGCGAACAGCTGCACGACCAACCACATCATATAGGGTTATATCTCACGGTGCTCAATAATATGGGCGACGTATATATTCGTACTGGCAGCTATGACGAAGCGCGCAAGGTACTTACCGAGGTGTACGAACTGGCGCAGCTTAACCCGGAGCAATTTAATCCCGAAGTGATTCTGTTTAATCTGAGCTACGTGGATATCTTTTTAGGCAATGTGGAGCAAGGGTTAGCGACCATGCAACAGATTGTTGCCGAGTCGGAAGACAAACTCCCCACAGTGCAGTATGAGAGTTTGCTCGGTGAATACGCCGATGCATTGATTCATCTTGAACACTATCCTGAAGCCATCGCTGTGCTATTAAAGCAACGCGACCTCCGCGAGCAGGTGTACCGCAGTGAGCAGCAAAAGAACATGGCTGAGCTACAAAATCTATACGACAGTAAAGATAAAGCGCTGCAAATTGAGTTGCTTCAACAAAAAAATGAGTTGAACCTGCAACTCATTGAGAACGAAGCACAAAAGCGCACTATATTGAAGCTAATGATCGCCCTAGCATCGTTTGCGGTAGTATTGGTGATTGTGTTGTATCGTTCCGTGCGACGCAGCAATCAAAAGCTAAAAATAATGAACTCGCGACTAGCCGAACAATCGGAGCGTGATCCACTCACTGGCTTGCTTAATCGCCGTGCGCTGCAGCATTATTTACGTCAGCCAACGCCGCAACGCCAAGATGCAATGCTGCTACTAGACGTTGACCACTTTAAGCGCATTAATGACACTCTCGGTCACGTGGCAGGTGATCACGTATTGATAGAAGTAGCACGGCGGCTACTTCACGCTTCCCGAGATACCGATTTAGTGGTTCGCTGGGGAGGGGAGGAGTTTTTAATTTACTTGGTCAACAGCGATCCAAGTAAACTGCCCGTTATGGCACAACGAATTTTAGATACCATTGCGGCGACCCCCATCACGGTTGGTAACCAGCATATTCATGTCACTGCCACCATTGGCTTCATCAACTACCCGCTGGCGACAGTTGATGACCAAGCTCTCAATTGGGAACAAACGCTACAGCTCGCCGATGTGGTGCTGTACGCTGCTAAAGTTCACGGACGCAACCAAGCGTGGGGGGTTATGGCATTGAATCAACCCTTCGCTGATATCCAACAGCTGCTAGAAACTGACCTGCCGCAAGCGATTGAACAAGATGCCCTGACTGTGACCGTCTTGCACGGTCCGCCGCAACTAACGCACGGCTAAAAAAGAGAATAGTAAAAAAGGGTGACTGCTCCCCGCCCTAAGCGCTAAAGCGCCACGGGCGAGGCTTCCAACTTCTCAGGCAGCAACTGGTACGTGACCAGATTGACGCTTGCCTCCATTGGCAGAAACCGACAGTCCTGCGGCCTTTAATTTTAAAATAC
>JAJUHK010000016.1 GCA_029279945.1 Pseudidiomarina indica
GGCGGTTTTAGTCAAGCCCTTTTCGGCTTCTTTTTTTAGACCTTAAACCGCAGCTTTCGGCGGCTTCGTTGCCTGCCTCAAGCGTGGGGCGCATTTTAGAGATTTAAGCGCTGCCGTCAAGGGCATTTTTGACTTTTTTTATGGTTTTTTGACTGACTGCTGATTTTGTGAGCGAAGCGTTTTAAAATGCGCCGCTATTTGCCGAATTCGCTCGCATTTAGAGATTTTGCTACGCTAGTTAGTAGCCCTTGCGGTGAGATCAAAAGACTAACATTTTCGCCATGTTCATGAGGTACAGGCATATGAATAAAAATATTCGTAGTTATCGAGGTATAAAACCGCAATTCAGCGACCGGGTTTATATTGATCCAACCGCGGTTATTGTTGGCGATGTTCAGATTGGAGCTGAAAGCAGCATCTGGCCATTCGTCGCCGCCCGCGGCGATGTGAACTTTATTCGTATTGGTGCACGCACAAACATCCAAGACAGTACAGTGCTGCACGTAACCCGAACCAGTGATAGTAATGCTGATGGGTACCCACTAATTATTGGCGATGACGTTACCGTTGGGCATCATGTCATGTTGCATGGCTGCGACGTTGGCAACCGTATTCTCATTGGCATGTCAGCAGTCATTATGGATGGTGCAGTTGTTGAAGATGACGTCATTATCGGGGCGGGTAGCTTAGTCCCACCTGGCAAGCAATTGCGTAGTGGTTACCTATACGTGGGCAGCCCAGTGAAAGAAATACGACCACTAACCGCTGCAGAGTTAGCCTTTTTACCGCAGTCGGCAGCAAACTATGTCCGACTTAAAGAAGATTACCTCACACAAGTGCACCCTGTTAGCGAGTAAACGAAAGCACCGTTAATGAAAATCTCGTGAGCGATTAGCCGATACGCCAAGCTCGGCTAATTGCGCTGTGCCATCAATAAGAATCCCTGCCACCACATGGATCACCCCAGCTTCTATTTCTACCTTACCTTTCACCTTTAATAGCTGAGCCGTCAAGTAGGCCGAGCGATGAACAGCTGCAGTGCTAGCCCAAACCACCACATTCATGAAACCTGACTCATCTTCTAAGGTAATAAAGGTGACACCACTAGCAGTACTCGGCCGCTGCCGCCCAGTCACCAACCCAGCCACCTGTACCCACTGGCCGGGGCGACAATAGGCTAACTCACTGGCTAACTTATAACCTCGTAGGCCATGTCGCTCACGCAACAGCGCCAACGGATGACGGCGTAATGATACCGCCATAGCACGATAATCACCGGCAATATCTTGTGCTTCGGTGGGAAGTGGTACAGGTTGGCTGGGTACTGGTTGCTCGTGAATACCTTGAAATAACGGCAACTGCTCGGTTTGCACCGCTAAACTGTCCCATTGACTTTGGTGACGATTCCCCGCCAAAGCATGCAGCGCATCAGCGGCAGCTAACCGACGTAGATCAGCTGCACTTAACCCTACCTCCCGAAGTTGTTGTAGCGAAGCAAACCCAATGGCAGACCGCTGTGCCAGCACTTGTGCCATAGAACCTTGTGATAACCCTTTGATCAGTCGTAATCCTAATCGAATTTGTAGACCCCGTTCACCGGGTTCCAGAAAGTGATCCCATTGGCTTACTTGAATGTCGATTGGAAGCACCGGGACGTGATGGCGCCGGGCATCCTGCAATAATTGGTTCGCAGAGTAGAACCCCATCGGCAAGCTATTAAGTAGCGCACAATAAAATACCGCTGGGTAATAATACTTAACCCAAGCTGACGCATAGGCTAGGTTCGCAAAGCTAGCCGAATGTGATTCCGGGAAACCATACTCACCAAAGCCACATATTTGCGCGTAGATTTGCTGGGCGAATTCCAATTGATAGCCACGTTGCAACATGCCTTGAATTAGCTTTTGCTCAAACTGTTGTAACTGCCCGGTGCTTTTCCATGTGGCCATTGCCCGCCGCAGCTGATCGGCTTCGCCACCAGAAAACCCTGCTGCCACCATGGCTAGCTTAATCACTTGCTCCTGAAAAATTGGTACCCCTAACGTCCGTTCCAGCACTTGCCGCACTTCATCACTGGGGTAAGTAATAGCTTCTAATCCAGCCCGACGACGTAAATAGGGGTGCACCATATCACCTTGAATCGGGCCAGGACGGACAATGGCAATTTGCACCACCAGATCATAAAAAGTTTGTGGGCGAAGCCGAGGTAACATGCTCATTTGTGCACGTGATTCAACCTGAAACACGCCCACTGCATCCGCTTGTTGCAACATACGATAGACGTTGGCATCTTCTTGAGGAATATCAGCGAGGGTAAGACATCGCTGATAATGAATGGCTATTAATTGCAGCATTTTGCGTAGCGCAGTAAGCATGCCTAGCGCCAGTACATCAACTTTTATCAAATGTAGCGTTTCTAAGTCATCTTTATCCCATTGAATCACCGTTCTTTCCGGCATATTCGCTTGCTCAATGGGCACAAGTTCAGTCAACTTTGTTGCGGCAATGACAAAACCTCCCACGTGCTGCGATAGATGCCGTGGAAAGCCTAAGATTTCTTGCGTCAGCTGTAATAAACAACGCCCACGCTGAGTGAGATCTAATCCAGGCACTTGCTCAATCAACTGCTGTTGCCAGCTGCGATGCTGATCACGACGATCCACTTGCTGCAAATAATGCTGCAGTTCGTGTTCGTGATAGCCAAGTGCTTTGCCCACGTCTCGCAACGCACTACGTAAACGGTAACGGATCACCGTGGCGGCCAGCGCTGCCCGCTGCCGACCATACTTCTGGTAAATGTATTGAATGACTTCTTCCCGACGTTCGTGTTCAAAATCCACATCAATATCGGGCGGCTCATCTCGTTCCGCAGAAATAAATCGCTCAAACAATACATCAATTTGTTCGGGGTTCACCGCCGTGATATGTAAGCAATAACACACTACCGAGTTAGCAGCCGACCCACGGCCTTGATACAAAATGCCACGCTGTCGAGCGAATTGAACTAAATCATGAATCGTCAAAAAGAAGTATTCATATTTTAATTGAGCAATCAGCTGCAACTCTTTTTCGAGCTTCTCTTTTACCTGCGTCTGCATCCCTTGCGGGAAGCGCTGCCGTGCCCCAGCGTAAGTCAGATTCCGCAAATGTTCTGTTGCAGTCATACCAGCTGGCACCAACTCAGTAGGGTACTCATACTTTAATTCCCCTAAACAAAAGTGACATTGCTGAGCGATAACGCAGCTTTGCGATAACCAGTCGGCCGGGTAGCATTGTTGTAGCTGCTCGGCACTGCGTAAATAATGTTCTTGGTTTTGTGGTAATTCAGTGACCACTTGACTCACCGGCTGCCGTAACCGAATCCCAGTTAACACGTCATGTAATGCTTGGCGCTGGGGGTGGTGATAATAAACTTCACATACAGCCGCAACCGGCAGCTGACAAGAGTCACTGAGGTGACGGTAGCGCTGATAAC
Source organism: Pseudidiomarina indica (assembly GCA_029279945.1). Classification (GTDB taxonomy): domain Bacteria; phylum Pseudomonadota; class Gammaproteobacteria; order Enterobacterales; family Alteromonadaceae; genus Pseudidiomarina; species Pseudidiomarina indica_A. Next base: position 3,476 of record JAJUHK010000016.1, read on the forward strand.
GCTCCGCATCATCTGCATGGAAATGACGGCTATAAGCTAACCATAAATAATCACCAAAACTCCCTTTTAATTGTTTTGCATACTGTTGGCACTGCTCTAATGAGAGTTCTGGTGCTGGACGCCAAAGCAATGAACAGTGACTAAGTGGCTGTAAAAAGTCCTCTTCTGTAACAGCATAGTTGCCTTTGTGTGCTCGTTGGCGGGCCTGGGTAATCAATTGACATAACTGCGCATAACCTTGCCGATTCCGCACTAACACAATCACAGTGCCCAGCTTAGGTACGCGAAATTTACTACCCACAATTAGCTGTAACGGCCGCTCGCGTGCGGCGACATAAGCCCGTACCACGCCAGCAACAGAGCATTCATCAGTAATCGCCAGCGCTTGATAACCATAAGCTAAAGCCTGCTCAACGAACTCGTGAGGATGTGAGGCGCCTCGCAAAAATGAGTAGTTCGTTACACAATGTAACGCCACTGGGGCATAATCTGCGGGGCTTGTTAACTTAGCTGAACCAACCATGCAGAAACCATCCGTCTGAACAATGATAAATCCAACCTTGCCGATACTGTCGATCAACCGCGATGTAGTAATCGCGCTGTATCGTATCCGCTTGCCACCAACCACTGACGATACGCTCTGGTCCCCATTGTAGTTGCCACTGTTGGCGCAAAATTGGTTGCGCCTGCGCCAACAACCAATACGGACGGCGTAAACGGGGCATCCGCTGGGTCACCTGTGGCTGTCCTGCAGTGGCTTGCCATGGTTGTAATTGCCCTTGATACTCTGGGCGCCAATCCATTGCGGTATGCAATTGCTGAACCTTGTGTTCACCCAAACGTGCTTGCAAGCGGCCAATCAAACCTGTTAATTCATCTGTTTTAGTTGCTGGCTGAGCAATCAAGGAGGTAGCTACCGCTTGGCGTGGTTCAGGTTGCAACACCCGCACACTTAATGCCAACACGGGTTGTGCTAATTGCTGTCGCGCTAGGTGTAACTGGCTTAATTGCAATAACTCACCTTGCTGCCAAGTTGGCCGCGCCAGCCGTACCTTGATTTGTGTTGTTGATCCATCACGATGATGCGCACGAATTAACAGCCCACGCGTGCTCCATTGATGGGATTCCAAAAACCCCTCCACTTGCTGCAATAAACGCTTCAATGGAAACATCACCTGTGGCCAGCTTTGCGCTTCGGCAACCAACTCAATTTTTTCATCAAACCGATCAGGTGGGTGATAGGGCGACTGTGGGGGAATAAGCTCCCCCGTCAGGGCAGCCAAATAATGCAGTAGAGCACCCCCAAAACGCTCTCCTAACTCAGCGCGAGGCCGCTGCAATAAGGCTCCTACAGTGACCAAACCCACATCACGCAGCTTAGCGATTTGCTCTGCTGGAAGCCCACTGCACTCTATCGGTAATCGCCACAATGCTTGTTTCACTTCTGTGGCGTGCTCACTGACCACAGGGCAGCCTGCCCAACCTAATAACTGTGCGGCCAATGGGCTATACCCACTGCTTAATAGGTAGCGCAATGGCCATTGTTGTAACCGTTGGTGCAAGCGCTGGACCACGCCATGAAAACCGCGATGTAACTGCACCATACTGCGCACTTCACAAATCAAGCCATGCGGTGGCGTTAACACTAAATGACCAATGTCTTGGTACAACACCTGTGCCAATTGGGTGAGCACCCTGTGCTCTTGTGCTTCTTGATAAGGGCGCAATTGTAACTGTGGGCACATTGTGCTCGCCAACACATCAGCCATACCCAGCCTGATCCCTTGCTGCAAGGCGGCTAGATTAGCCTGCACCACCTGTTGCTGACGTGCTCGTGTTTGAATCAGAGCGGTTGGCACCACCGCTGCTTCTGGTGGCTGCAACGCCTGTTGATAGTCCAGCAACAAGTGAGGGAAATGCAAATACAACCAAGCATTCATACAATACGCCGCCGGCGCGGTAGGAGTTTATCGACTGAACATGGAAAGGGTGGGAGAGGCCAGCCAAAGCGACGTTTTAAGAGACGCACTTGCAATTGTTCGGTACGACTTAGTTGTAAGCGGTTCACATAAGCACGTGCTTCTTCTGAGCTTTGCCAAGGTGTGATCACAAAGGCCAACTTTTGTTGCGCGTGCGCAGCCTGCTGTAAACGTCGAACCTGTACTGCTGATAAGTGCGGATGCCACATTAAAAGCAACTGCACAGAGTCACTTAACAACGCTTGTTCAGCTGCCCATAACGCTAACTTTGGATCGGCTTCTTGTACCACCACTTGTTGCGCTAAATCCACCTGCTGATAAGACAACCCTGGCGCATAAGGTTGTTGTGGTGGGTTTAGCCATAAGGTAGCCGCTTGCACGCGTTGTAGCACTGGGATAAGCAGCGCCAACTCGCCAATAAACGGCTGCTGAATCTGCAATTCATTAATACTGCCCTGTAGCCAACCACCGCCAAGCTGTTCATCCAGCTCAGGCCAGCCGCTGCTTATAAATTGTTGTTTGGTTTGCTGTGGAGGCGCTACTTGGCCTTGCCACAGCCAACCTTTTTGCATTAATGCTTCAACTTGCGCAGGGAATGCCATGACGGACCTCGAACAAAAACAACCACGAATACTGTACAAATATACAGTATACTGTAGATAATTTTTCCGCCGCTGGCAAGTATTTCGCAAATACGTATTATAGAATGCTTCATCATAACAATAAGCGTAGAACCACACGGTATAAGCATGCTCACAACGTTACTCATTCCTTTTCGTTTTATTATTACGCTGACATTCGCGCTTTCAGCTACCGCGATTATTGGCTTGCTCGTTATTCTGGTTGGTTTACCCAAACTGCTGCTTCCCATCCCTGCAGTGCAGCGGATGTTTTCCACTTGGGCTAATGCACTATTCCGTGTTTGGGGTTACGCCATGTCGCTCACTTTCCGCCTAACACAGCCGGTTCGTTGGCATATTGAAGGTGACAGTGAGTTACACCGCAACCGGTGGTACATGATCATGGCCAATCACCGCAGTTGGATTGATATTTTGGTATTAATGCATTTATCGTGTCGCAATATGCCCATGCCTCGGTTCTTCTTGAAGCATCAGCTTATTTGGGTGCCAATTGTAGGATTAGGGTGTTGGACTCTCGATATGCCCTTTATGAAGCGTTTCTCACGTGAACAAATTGCTAAGAACCCTGAACTTAAAGGGAAGGATATTGAAACCACGCGCCGCAAATGCCAAAAATTTCGCCATATTCCAACAACGGTGATCAACTTTTGCGAAGGGACTCGTTATACCCCTGAAAAACATGCTAAACGGAAGAGCCCATACCGCCATTTATTACCACCCAAAGCTGGTGGTACAGCCTTTGCATTACAAATGATGGGCGATCAGTTCGATGCTATCCTTGATATTACAATTGTCTATCCTGACGATAAAACATCAGCTGTGTGGCAGTTATTAAGTGGGCGGTTGCGGGATATTTACGTGAATGTGGAAACCCTCCCAGTCACCGAGGATTTGATTGGTGACTATATTGCTGACGCAGAATTTAAGGAACACTTCCAAAATTGGATAAACCAACGGTGGCTGCGTAAAGATGAAGTCATTACTCGTATTCGTGAGCAAGTTTCAAACTAAACGCAACCCTATGGCAGCGGTTTACTTCTCTAATAGGTAACCCGCTGCTCTTACAAAATCAGCAACAAAATCTTTGCTATCACGGAAACCTTCGGTTTTTAACCGATACTTACCATTCACAATAAAGGTTGGTGTGGCATTGATATTGTAGGCGCGCATATCGCGATCCATATCAAACACCTGTTTTTCTACCAACGGATGCTTCATCGCTTTTTCAAATTTATCTTGGCTGATTCCATGGACAAAGAAAATCGCCTGCAACTCTTCTGCTGTGGTGATTTGTTTGTTCTGCTCATGGATCCGCTGATAAATCGATACACTGATTGGTTCTTCTTTTTTGAACAATTTAGCTGCGGCTAAACCACGCGCCAGCAACTCTAGCGTTGGGTGTGACACAATATGTGACTTCGAAAATGCTTGTGGATATTGTTCTTTCATCGCCGCCGCAACAGGTTCAAAACGGTAACAATGAATACAATAAAACGAAAAGAACTCTTTGATTTCAGGTTTAGCCGTGCCTTGCTCTGAAATCACTTCGTAGTGCACATTTTCTTTAAATTCTTGGGCTGAAACTGGCACCATGATTAGTGCTACTAACACAAACAACAACTTTTTCATGAATCACATATCCTAAGTTTCGAACTGGTTAAATCAATACTGTGGTTGCAGTTGCAACGGTGGCTCTTGGAGAGCTGCAAATTGCTCTTTTAAGGTCAACACCTGCTGTTCCCAATAACGTTGTTCTGCGAACCAAGGGAAGGCTCGCTGAAAGGCTTCATCATGCCAACGCCGTGCTAACCAAGCCATGTAATGTATGATTCTGAAACTGCGTAAGGGTTCAATCAATTGTACTTCGCGCAGATCAAAATCACAAAACTCCTGGTATCCCTCCAGTAACACATCCAGTTGCAACGTACATTCAGCGCGGTCTTCACCGGCCAACATCATCCACAAATCCTGAATGGCAGGCCCGGTTCGCGCATCGTCAAAATCAACGAACATAAGCTGTTCATCACGCATTAGCATATTGCCTAAATGGCAGTCGCCATGCAATCGCTGCTGGTTAAAAATACTTAAATCCACCTGTTGCAGCTGTATCGCTATCGGTTCCGCGATAGCAAAAAATGCTTCATGTAAGGAATGGGGTAACAGTGGTGATAAGCGCAACACATCGAGTGCTCGGTTCACTTCTTCCCCGATACACATGGTAGGCCGATGCTGAAACTGACCTTGCTTCGCAACCGCATGTAAGCGCCCGATCTGCCGACCAATACGTTCCAACTGATCTAAATCTCCCGGCTCTACCGCTCGTCCACCGACACTTGGAAATACCGCAAAACGATACCCTTGATAGCAATGGAGGCTGGTTCCTTGTAACACTAAAGGCGCTACCGCGGGAATTTCTTCATGTGCAAGCTCAAGAGTAAATTGATGTTCTTCGAGAATTGCTGCAGCAGACCAGCGCGCCGGGCGATAAAATTTAGCAACGTAACGGCGCTGGTCATCAGCGGTAAACTGATACACACGGTTTTCATAGCTGTTCAGTGCTAATAAACCCGATTGAGGCTCGACCCCAACGCCCGCGAGCGCATCAGCAATGCGCTCTGGCGTTAGGTGCTGGAAGCTAAAATCCTGTTCAGCGTCAATCGGATAAGAATCGGCTGACATGACTTTCCTGAATGGTGCCATCTTCATTAGTGACGATAAAGGTCACATCTTGAACCCGTTCGGTGACGTCATCTGGATGGACTGCCAAGGTAATCGGTAAGGTTCCGACTTCACCAGCACGTACCGTAATAGTATCAGCACCAATGATAGCACTTCGCGCAAACCCTTCCGCTCTAATGTGGTAGGTTTGGGTGTGCTGCGATTTGTTCAAAATCTTCAAGGTAAAAACGTTTTGCACCCAACCATCCATATTGATGCTATATAGCTGATTACGGTCACGCAATACGTCTACTTGCAACGGTACACGGGTTGCGATATCCCATACCAAAGCAACCAACATGACAATCATCACGATGAAATAACCCACCGCTTTGAAGCGAAGCTTGCGGGTTCTACCCCCTTGTAAATTTCGCTCAGTGGTGTAGCTAATCAGCCCACGTGGATAATTCATCTTATCCATCACGTCATTACACGCATCGACACAAGCACCACAGTTAATGCACTCATATTGCAAACCGTTACGAATATCAATCCCGGTTGGGCAAACTTGCACGCACATGTAACAGTCAATACAGTCACCTAAGCCCAACTCTTTTGGATCTTTCTTCCGCGAACGCCCGCCACGAGGCTCACCGCGTTTAGCATCATAAGAAACCGTGACGGTATCTTGGTCAAACATGGCTGATTGGAACCGCGCATACGGACACATGTGGGTACACATGATTTCGCGCATATAGCCTGCGTTACCATAAGTACAGAAAGCAAAGAAGAGCACCGAAAAGGTCGCCCAGAAGCCTGCATCAAACGTCCAGAACTGTGTAAATAATTCTCGTACATCGGTAAAGTAACCGACGAATGTCATTGCGGTGAGCAGTGATAGGATGACCCAAGAAGTATGTTTACCGGCTTTACGCAAAAATTTGTCGAGATCCCAAGGCCGGCGATCCAACGTAATCCGTTGGTTGCGCGAGCCTTCAAATTTCTTTTCAAACCACATGAACATAAAAGTCCAGGTGGTTTGTGGACACATATAGCCACACCACACCCGACCATACAATGTGGTGATAAAGAATAGAGCAAAGGCTGCAACGATAAAAATCCAGGCGAGAATAGTGAAATCTTGCGGCCACAGAGTCAAACCAAAGATCCGGAAACGTTGTTCCATAATATCGAGCAAAATAGCTTGCTCGCCGTTCCATTGCAGCCAGGGTAAGATCGCAAACAGAGCCAGCAGGATAAATCCAAACCCACGCCGGAACCATTCAAAGGTACCTTTGACATCGCGCACGTAAATACGGTTACGCGGGGAGTAGTCGTTACTCCGCTTATTAGGATCGGGACGGTGAATTTTCACCTTTTCTGCCGGTTGCACTTCAATTTTTTGTTCCATAGCCCTACCGCTTATAGACAGACTAGAAAGTAGGGTTAATTATACATGCTTTTGATATGAATATTGAGGTAATTTTACCCTCCACAACTAATCGATATTGATCCAGCGCAAGTTCACCTGCCACCATCGCTCAAAAAAAAGCCCGACCATGATAGTCGGGCTAAAACACAAGAGAACAACTAGGATCTCAGGGGAAATTGTCAACACACTATAATGCGCTAGTGTGACATCCTCGTGACATCAGCATATGCGATTATGCGATGCGCTTGGCAGTCGCTGCAGCATTAAGAACTGCTGCCATTTTGATCGACTGCTGAATCACTTGCGCTGATACATTGTGCTTCAACAATACACCAACGTGTGAATCAATACACATTCCACAGCCGTTAAGTGCTGATACTGCCAATGAGTACAGTTCAAAATCAGTCTTCTCAACACCTGGGTTTGCCATGCCGTTCATACGTAAACCAGCCGGCATTTTGCTAAATTGCTTATCGGTGCATAAGTGCACAAAACGATAATAAATGTTGTTCATTGCCATTAAGGTCGCAGCTAATTTTGCTGCAGCATCAACGTTGGCTTCAATTTTACCATCAGCCTCTGCTTGTACGGCTGCAATTAAGTCGCTATCGCCAATTGAGTAAGCTAATGCTAATGCGGTGCCGTAAAACTGCGTGGCTGTCATGCCAGACGTTTCAACGTTACCAAACAAGTTAGACAGGTTTAACTTGGTATCTTTACCATGTTCGCCTAAACCATTGCGGTAATCAGTCATGTTCATCGTAATTCCTCCGCTTTAAAAAAGGTGCTGCTTACGCAGCACCTAAAGACACCACACAATAGTGGGGGATGTGATGTCTGCTTACAGGGTTTCGCCACCTACTGCACGGTTACACGGACACAACTCGTCAGTTTGTAAACCGTCTAAAATACGCAGTACTTCGGCTGGGTTACGGCCAACGTTCAAGTTGTTCACCGATACGTGTTGAATAACACCGTGTGGGTCGATAATAAACGTTGCACGTAACGCTACGTTTTCTACTGCATCACGAACACCTAACGCATCGACTAATGATTTCTTGCCATTGTCAGCAAATGACCATTGATTCAAGCTTTTCAGATCTGGGTGCTCACGACGCCATGCTAATTTAACGAATTCGTTATCAGTGCTACCGCCTAATACGATCGCATCACGGTCAGCGAACTCGTCGTTTAATTTTGCGAACTCAACAATTTCTGTTGGACACACAAAAGTGAAATCTTTTGGATAGAAGAAAATAACTTTCCACTTGCCTTCGAAGCTGTCATTGGTGATAGTTTCGAATGCGCTCTCACCATTTTCTTCTGGCATGTTGAAGCCTGGTTTAACACCAACTACTTCAAATTCTGGTAATTTATCGCCTACTGTTAACATAGTTGTCTCCTTGTTGAGAACGTTTACTGTAAAAACTAAAAGGATTGAGGGATGAGGGCTTGCCTCTGTTCGATGACCATACTAGGCGAACGAAACAAATTGTTAAAACGAATAAAATGGATTAGGATAATCGAAAATACCAATTAAAAGCTCTAAGAGGGTGGATCGCACGATGAAACCAGCAATGAACAAACTTCCCAGTTTACGGAATCTGAGCTATTTACTGGCGCTACACCAACATCAGAACTTCAACCGCGCAGCGCAAGCCTGCAATGTTAGCCAATCCACATTAAGTAGCGGCATTCAGAATCTCGAAGAACAGCTCGGTTGCTTGTTGATTGAACGTGACCATAAATCCTTTTTATTCACGTCAATAGGTGAGGAAATTGTCGAACAAGCACGACAAATTTTAACCGCCACTGAAGAGTTATTAAACTTTGCCCAAAGCCAAGGGAAGACGATGGAAGGTCCATTACGCTTAGGCTGTATTCCCACTATTGCACCGTTTTTACTCGGCACCTTGACCAAACAGCTTCAGCAAGATTACCCCAAGCTGCACTTAAATATCCGTGAAGACACCACCAATAACTTGTTGCTCCAACTGCGTAATGGTGAATTGGATGTCTTAATTTTAGCCTTGCCAGTTGATTTACAAGGCAACCAAAGCTACACGCTCGGTCGCGATCCATTTAAGTTGGTGATGCACCAAAGCCTCGCCACCAATCTCTCTGAACCCGTGCAATACCACAAGCTGCCCGATAATTCGATTTTTCTGTTGGAAAAGGAACACTGCTTAACTGGTCATGCGGTGGCCGCCTGTGAGCTTGCTGATTCCAGCAAGATAAACCCCTTTACCGCCACCAGCCTCCACAGTCTGGTACAGATGGCAGACGCTGGTTTAGGCGCGACCTTTATTCCGAAAATGGCGATTGATCACGGGATTCTAAATGGCACTGAATTAGTGGCATTACAGCCGAGCGGTCAACAAGCATTCCGTGAAATTGGCTTGATCTATCGACCCACCACAACTCGCCGCCAAACATTCCGCCAATTAGCGAAATGCATCGCAGCGTTACTACCTGAGCCACTACTCACGTAATAGCTCAGGCTATAAACAGGTAGATTAAGGAGCAGTCTGGAGCTGCTGCAGCTGTGGCGCGATACTGGCTTGGTCAGGCGCGGTTACTGTTTTCACTTGCGCTTGACTCAAGTCGACCTCAACACCCACTTCAGCACTCACAATGGCCTGTAACTGATTCGGTGTTAACGGCCCTTCGGTTTGTACCACCCGCATCCCGTCATCATGCCCAACGGCTGCAGTGCCTGGAAGATAAATGGTGCCATTGGAGAAGTCGACAGCAAATGCAATCACTCCGGGGACTAAGAAAAACAACAAACCAATACCGTTGAGCGCAGCAATACCTGGGTCAATTTTACCGCTTACTTGCCCTTTACGCTCTGGGTACAAAATAGTGCCACATGCGGTAAGATGAAGCATTGCTAACATCAATACTGTGGCTTTGACTGTCCGTTTAGTTGCTTGGCTCATTGGTGCCTCCTGTGTAGTATTCGGCAGATATCATAACAACGACCTGTGTTAACAGTGTTAACGCCTAAGGTAAAGTTTATTCAAAATCACAGCACATACGACGCTTTTAACCGATATTTACAATAACTGACCAAGAACAACCAAGATATTTAGGAGCAAGCATGACATTACACCGAATAGTTCTCGGCATGATCATTGGCATTACCCTGACGGCCACCACAGCGGTGCGTGCAGAGCCCATTGTCACCGAGCGCCACCAAGTCAGCTTACATACCATTACCGATGAGCTGAACAAACCCTGGGGAATGGCGTTTTTGCCAACGGGCGATCTACTCATCACAGAAAAAGCAGGAACACTTCGAAAGGTCAGTCTTGATGGCACCATCAGCGCCCCAATTCCAGGTGTGCCAGCCGTCGTTGACGCCGGCCAAGGCGGCTTGCTCGATGTTGCCGTTGATCCTGACTTTGCTACTAACCGGTGGATCTATCTAAGCTATTCAGAGGCTGACCCGGCTGGTGGCAACGGTAGCAGCACCGCGGTGATGCGCGCCAAACTTACTGATTCCGGGTTGCAAGACGGTACCGTAGTGTTTCGCGCAATCCCTAAATATGACCGTGCTGCCCACTTTGGTTCACGCCTCGTGTTTTCACCCGATGGCCACTTATTTATCACGTTGGGTGATCGGTTCACGGCCAAGGATGATGCGCAAACTCTCGACTCGCACCACGGCAAAGTGGTGCGTATCTTGCCCGATGGTAGCATTCCAGCTGATAACCCGTTTATAAACACGCCAGGTGCACTCCCAGAAATCTGGTCCTACGGTCATCGCAACGTACAAGGTGCTGCGATCCATCCAACCACTGGAGAATTGTGGACAGCAGAACATGGCCCCAAGGGCGGTGATGAAATTAATATTCCAGCAGCAGGGAAAAACTATGGGTGGCCAGTCGCCACGTATGGCGTGAACTACGACGATACCATTATTTCAGAGCGCACTCATGTGGAAGGAACTGAGCAACCTCATTATTATTGGGTGCCGTCCATTGCAATTTCGAACATCATGTTTTACACCGGCGATCAATTTCCAGCGTGGCAAGGTGATTTATTTGTCGCCGCCCTCAAAGGTTCACAAATCGCCCGCCTTGATCTGGAAGGTGAGCGCGTCATGCATGAAGAAACACTATTTGCTGATGATATCAAACAACGTATTCGCGATATCGAGCAAGGCCCCGATGGGTACATTTATCTGATAACCGACGATCGCGCTGGTCGTCTCATTCAAATTAAGCCAGCATCATAACCATGTTGGTAAGTGTTTACTTACTCACCTTTACAACGCTGGCTTCGGCCAGCGTTGTTGCAGATGAAGTTATTGTGGTGAACCAAAGCACCACTTTGCCAACTCAAACAACACCTGCTGCCATCACTAATCATGATCTCGACCAACAACCCACTGGCTTGCGGGTCGATGCAGCAGAACTGCTGCAAGGTCTGGCTGGCGTCCAGGCCGACTCGCGCGCCAACTTTGCCCAAGATACCCGCATCACCTTACGGGGCTTTGGTGCCCGCTCTGCATTCGGTGTTCGCGGCGTGGTACTACAACTGGATGGCATTCCACTCACCATGCCTGATGGACAAGCGCAAACGTCTAGCATACTGCTCGATGAGCCAAGTAGTGTCCAGGTCATTCGAGGGCCATTAGCGACGGTATACGGCAACAGTGCCGGAGGAGTGATTCAATGGTGGAGCGAGCGACCTCTTAACCACCAGCTACACATTGAAGCCGCGCTCGGTGCCAACGCAACCCAACGTCAGTTGGTGCAGGCTGATGTGGCTATTGACCGCCACGCCATACGGTTAGTGGGAGCACGCTTTCGTACCAACGGTCCACGCCCACAGAATAGCGCTGCACGCGACCAACTCGCGGCACGTTGGTACTACAACATCACCGATAACCTTGAGTTAACCCTACGCCTCGATGATAACAACGCCCCATTACTTGAAGATCCGGGTTCTTTAAGCCCAGCCGATTGGCGTACTCAACCAACCCAAACATTTGCTGGCGCGGAGCGGTTTAACACCCGCAAGAGTATTCATCACCAACAAGTATCACTATCCTTAGCGGACGGCCAGCATTGGCGCGTTAATCTATGGCAGGGCTGGCGCAATATGGAACAGTATTTACCCTTTCCGGGTACAGATATTCAAAGTTCTGGTGCTGTCGTTGACCTACACCGGCAGTTTACGGGAATTGACGCCAGTTACCGCTTACGCTGGGCAACCGCAAACCCTGTGCATACCACGATTGGAATTCATCACGCCAGTCAAGCTGATCGCCGCTGGGGCTACACCAATGAGTTAGGTTATGCTGGTGAGTTGCGTCGTAATGAACGTGGACAAGTCACCCAACGCGCTAGCTATATGCTGACCGATTGGCAACCAACATCTGCATTAACCGTGCTCACTGGCCTTCGCTATAGCCATATTGAATTTGCCGTCGATGATTATTTTGTGGTGCCTGGAAACCCTGATGACAGTGGCTGGCAGCAACAACATGCGTGGAGTTGGTCGTTGGGATTAAACTATCAACTAAGCACCGCGTGGAACGCTTTTCTCTCCACTGGTGTCGGTTTTGAGACTGCCACCTTAACTGAGATGGCATATAACAATACACAAACTGGCCTCAATACTGAACTCGGCGCTGCCACCAATCGTCAATGGGAAGCTGGTTTACGCTGGCAACAAACCACACTGCGTACCCAGTTAGTCTGGTTCCGGATCGACACCACCGATGAAATTGTGGTGGATCAAAGTATTGATGGTCGTACTACCTACACCAATGCCGGTCTAACGCAGCGCCGTGGCATCGAATGGGAACTTGCGTGGCAACTGAGCCCAGCGTGGCATTGGCGTGTTGCCGCAACACGGTTACTCGCCGATTTCGACAACGGGCGGCGCCTCCCTGGAGTTGCAGAACGGCACGCGTACAGTCAATTGGATTGGGATTACCTGCCCAACCAGCGTCTCAGCCTGATCACCGAGTATCGCGGTGATATTGTGGCGAACGACGACCAATCCGTCCTAGCTCCTAGCCATGCCCTCTGGCATTTAAATTGGCAAGGCGAATTAGCACTCGGTGAGTGGCAACTAAACCCTTGGCTGCGATGGCACAATGTTACTAACAAACAGTATGTTGGCGCAGTGGTTGTCAATCAAAGCAGTGGCCGAGCTTTTGAACCAGGGGTAGGTCGTGAAATGCAGGTCGGGGTGCAATTCAACCGGCGCTATTGATTGCCTGATTATTTCTCGCTATAACAATTAATATCAGAAAAAATAAAGGAAAATTAGCAGGATGAATTTATCATGGCAACCGGTCGAGCCGGCCTATAAAACGTATTTACAGTTGGTCGTCATCACCGATATGGTGATTTTGGCACTGATCGGTCTCATTATCTACATATTACCGACCGAGTGGCAGTGGCTACCGCAACCTCTCTGGGTTGGGATCCCATGGGCAGTGTTTACCCTTGCCATGACCTTTATTTGGCCATCACGCCGCCTTCAATTTACCGCTTATGCACGCCCCGACGAAGCGGTATTCCTCCGCCGTGGCGCATTGTGGCAAACAACTCGGGCAGTTCCTATCAATCGGATCCAGCACGTAGAAGTTCGCCAAGGCTTTATCGAGCGTACGTTAGGGCTTGCCCATCTCGTCCTTTATACCGCTGGTAGCAGTGGTGCTGATTTAAGTATTCCTGGGCTCAAACTTGCCACTGCGGAGCAGATCAAACACGAACTCATTCAGACCATTACCCAACAACCGATTGCTCAGGAAACCCATGAATAAGCTGTCATGGCACCGTACGCCACTGTTAACCATTGTTTTTTTCGCTGCCAAAGAAATTCGGGCCTTGGTGAGGAATATCACCAACTTATTACCCGTATTAGCTGCTGTTGTGGTGACCGATAAACTGTGGGTAACCTACAGTGTGATAGGCGCTTATCTTACCTACATTGTTATTCGCGCAGTATTGAATCAGCGCTATTTTCTCTACAGTTTAGCCGATGATGCGATTCACCTTCGTTCGGGAATTTTGGGTAAAACTAACCTCACCTTAAAATATGAACGCATTCAACAAGCAGAAATTGATCAGAGTTGGTACCTCAGACCTTTTGGATTAGTGACCTTACGCATCGATAGTGCTGGTTCAGCTGGAAAAGAAGTCGAGATCCCAGGACTATCCATGACTCGGGCACACTATTTACGCGAACGTATGCTGGACGGAACAGCCACCGTGGACGCGACGACAGAATGTGTCGCTGGCACTGATGCGGTTGCTGAACAGGCAGTAAACACAGCGGTAACGAAGCCGGTTAAGCATATCCAATTCCCGCTCGGTGAGGTTTTCCGCGCTGGATTAATTGATAATAAGATTTTCGTTATCTTCGCCGTATTGATGTACCCCATCACGCAAGGGGATTTCTTTGAAGAGCTCGTTATTCCATGGCTTACTAAGCAGCTTAGCTTTATTCAAAGCAGCGCCATAATGAGCATTGGTATTGTGGTACTAACCATTCTCGTGATGTTTTTTATCGCAATTGGGCTGACCATGCTGCGCTACTACAACTTACAACTCACGGTAGTAGATCAGCTGTATCAAGCTCGCATGGGGCTACTAAGCATACGTACGCTTGGTTTTCGCTATGAAAAATTACAGCGAGTACAAATTCGGCAAAACATCCGTAGCCGCTTGCTGCGGCGTTACACCGCTAGTGTTAATCAACTGCAACCTCGGGCGACTGGGCAACAGCAAGAATCCACAACTTTTGTATTACCAATTTTAACTGTTGAGCAACTTTCACAATTCTGCCAATGGCTTGGCCTACCACGCACCGATACGCTTTTATGGCAAAAAATTCATTTTATTTCCTTACTACACCCATCATTTTGGATAGCGCTGACCGCGCCAGCCATTGCCCTGACCTGTTATTTTAATGATGTCACTGGCTTGGTGAGCCTGGCTATCGCTGCTGGAACCTGGGTTCTTTTGCAAGCGTACGCCGTAGCACGGTGGCATCGCTACGGCTTTGTGATCGAACATGGTTGGCTGGCGAAGCGTCACGGTGTTTTTGGCCGTAAAGAGAATTGGTATCCGCTGTATAAAACCCAACAGATCTCAGTGTACCAATCACCATGGTTACGGGTGCTCGGTTATGCCCACTTAGTTATTCACAGCGCTGCGGGTACTGAAATGATTAAGTACCAGCCCTATCAGACCGCCGTCGCCTTACAGCAAGAGTGGGTACAGCGTATTGGCACCGACTTCCGCCGCTGGATGTAGTTGGTTAAAACCAACGTCGAACGCGCTCTCGGTAATACTGAAAGTCAGCCCCGAACTTTTGGCTGAGCCAACGCTCTTCGGGAATAATTTGAAAACGGGTAAGGTACAGCACATAGCCAATTAACCATAACAGCGCCGGTAGGTTCGCTAACCATACACCGTAACCCGCCAATATCAGTAAAAAGCCCAAGTACATGGGGTTACGGGTATAGCGATAAATTCCACTGGTGACTAAAGTGCTGCTGGTATCAGGGTGCATGGGGTTTACTGTGGTACGCGCCCGCCGAAACGCACTCACACCAGCCAAGGCAACCAAGCCACCTGTCACCACCAGGGTCCAAGCTAACGAGGTGGCATCAGTAAAGTGCCAAGGTTTCATCGGTGCCAGCCATGCGGTTAGCGCCATTAAACCCACTGTGACAACCACCACGATAAGCGGTGGCACCTTTAACTCAAGCCTGTGCACTGGAAGGCTCCTGTACTTATCGGTTTAAATGTTCAGGATCAAAAAGCCAAAACCAATTCGATTTTGGCGGTGGTTATAATCTAACAAGGTTTCTCCGTACCCTGAGAAAAATTGAATATAAAAGCGTAGCCCATCGGGCTTATTCGAATTAACCGGATGCGTGAAGTCAATTTGCCACGAGCCTTTATCCCAAGATAACTCCCGATTAATCCGAGTAATGCTATACGTACTCAAACTATCTCGCCACGAAATGCGATTTTCAAAGTTACCTTGGTAACGAATTAAATCAGGGTTGTCATCATCGGTGGGCTCATTAATGCGCTGCTTCCAGGTCGATTCCCAAATAAACCGACCCCATTCTGCCGCACCACCAAAATACACATAGTTCCAGCTACGCGAATCAGGCTTACGTTGTCCGTTAGACTCATGTGCTAAGCCCACTTTGCCGAACCGAACCCGAGCATCTCCGGGTAAAAAATCCCATTTCTCTTTCCACGGTAATATATAGAACACTTCCGGTCGGTAGTTAGTACTACGAAACGGCGACGAGTCATCAGAGTTCCACGCTTGCCATAATGACACTTGAGAATAAGCAACCCAAAGGTCACCATCGAGCAATACATCTTCAAGTAACTTCGTTCGTAATGAGATTTGTAACTTAATTTCATTTGGTTTATAGCTTTCTAACGGCTCCGATGGTCCCAAGGAAGGCGAAGTAGGCTGGGTATTAATACTGGAACTATGATGTACCGGTAGAATAAAGTTTGGCTGAAAAGTTCGTAGCTGAAAAATCCCACGCTTTTGGTCTTCACCCAGCTCCCAAAACCGCCCAATCAAATCAGAGTCAGCAAAGTTCTCTGCATCCAACTGATCTTCAGTATGGGTTGGCGTGCTCATGTCTTGCGCTATTAATGGCGCCATAGCACCACCTAAGCTCAGCACCAACACCAGCGATTGCTTCCACATAAAACCTCTCCATTAGTTAGATTTTCTTGATATTGTTAGCGATTGCGTAACTTATTCACCGTATCATGTGCGTTATTCATCCGGGCTGCTGCAGCAACTTCTTTACTAACAACCGTCTTGCCCACCGGCGAAATCGCAATTCCCGCAAGTTTTAGGTGCTGAATCGCAAACGGGATACCAATAATCGTAATGGCTTGAGCCACCGCTGACAGTATGTGACCAACCATCAGCCACCAACCGAACACCACAAACCAGATGATATTCCCCAAACAGCCTAATGTACCCGTCCCCAAATCTGAGCGCTGAGTAAGCTCTTCACGATCAATGGCTTCTTGGCCAAAAGGGAAAAATGAGAACCGACCGATTACAAAGCAGGACCGTGCCCACGGAATACCAATAATAGAGATAAAGGCGATAGCACCTGCAAGCCACCAACCTAACCCCATAATAACCCCACCCAATACGAACCATAAAATGTTACCCAGTGTGCGCATGCTTGTTGTCCTTCGTGTTATCAATTTACCAAATACCGCCAGTGTAAAACGCAAAATGTTTGTAAACCACCTCGTAATCGGGCTAGGCTTTACTATGTTTAGATAGAACCGATTAAAACTAGGAGATTTCGTATGAAAGCACTACCCATTGCAATGTTAATGGCTTTCACCATGATAGCGTTGTCAGCCTGCTCACAACAAGAGCAACAGGAATCCCGTGAACAGGCGCGCTCAACGGTAGAAAAAGCTACCGAAGCCACAAAAGAGGCTGCCAGCGATGCCGCTGACTATGCCCGTGATGTTGCAGAGCGAACCGGAGATTATTTAAGTGATAGTGCAGTGACTGCACGCATTAAAGCAGCACTGTTTCAAGCCGATCAGGTCAGTGCAGGTGACATTAACGTCGAAACCATCAACGGCCATGTGGTGCTGAGCGGTGTTGTAGCAACCGATGCCGAAGCAGATTTAGCAGTGCAACTTGCCAAAGGTGTCGAAGGAGTTAAATCAGTCGAGAATGACATTGAAGTTATCGATTAATAGCTCCTGACTGTCGTGCTACACAAAACCCAGCTGTGATGCTGGGTTTTGTGTATCATTGCCCTTGTGAGATTCCGCAAAACTTTACCGTCCATGGCATAACCAACTCACGAACAGGAGAGACTCATGTCAAACACGTATGTTCCGCCTAAAGTTTGGAAATGGCAGCAAGAAAGTGGCGGCCGTTTTGCTTCCATTAACCGTCCTATTGCTGGTGCAACTCACGAGAAAGAATTACCACGAGGCAAACATCCGCTACAACTCTATTCGTTAGGGACCCCAAACGGGGTCAAAATAACTATTATGTTAGAAGAGTTACGAGCCTTAGGAATAAAGCAAGCAGCGTACGACGCCCATTTAATTCAAATCATGGAAGGCGATCAGTTCAGCAGTGGTTTTGTTGCCATCAACCCAAACTCAAAAATCCCAGCACTTTTGGATACTAGCGTTGAACCACCGATTCGAGTATTTGAATCAGGTTCTATCCTTTTGTACTTGGCAGAAAAGTTCGATGCCTTGTTACCCCACGACGTAGCAAAGCGTACCGAAACCTTAAATTGGCTATTTTGGCAAATGGGCAGTGCACCAATCCTTGGTGGGGGCTTTGGGCATTTCTATGCCTATGCACCAGAAAAATATGAATACCCTATCAACCGCTACACCATGGAAGCGAAACGCCAGCTTGATGTTTTAGATCGCCAACTGGCTGAGCATACCTATGTTGCTGGCGAGGAATACACAATTGCAGACATAGCGATTTGGCCATGGTACGGCGCGTTGGTGTTAGGTCATGTCTATGATGCTGCGGAGTTTTTAGATGCTCGTTCGTATAAGAATTTGGTTCGCTGGGCAGAAATGATTGCACAACGGCCAGCAGTAATTAGTGGACGGCAAATCAATCTTACTTAGGAAGATAGGAGAGCCGCCTGAATAGGCGGCTTTTTCAATTAGGCCTTTTTAAGGGCTCTTACAATTACCAATAGTACGACAGCGCCAATGGTAGCGACCACGATACTCCAAATGATCCCACCTTCACTGGCAACGCCAAAAAAGCTAAACAAAAAACCACCAATCATGGCACCGATAATACCGATAACCATATTACCTAGGATGCCAAAGCCACCACCTTTGACCAGTGTTCCAGCCAGCCATCCTGCAACCAACCCAACTATTAGAAACCAAAGAAAGCTCATGCTGTTCTCCTTATTTGTTTGCTTATGGGTTCCAAATAAGCATAGCAGCAGATTCCAACAAATAAAGGCAACTTAATGATTATGGGATTGAATTTCATCCCGACAAGCTTCCCCTGGCAGCTCTAATTCGATGGTGGTATGGCTTAGTTGATAAGGTAATAGAGCAGCATCAATCGCGAGCTTTAATTCGCGCCGCTGCTGACTATCAATATCTGTCGCTAATACCAAGTGGGCTGTCAGTACGTGGTGCTCGCCGTCTAATGACCAAAAGTGAAGGTGATGCACTTCGGTAACATGTGGCAGCTGTTTTAATGTGGCAGTTACTTTTTCGACACTGGAACGATCAGGGGCTGCTTGGAAAAATAACCGCGCTGTTTCAAACAAATGACGCAATACGTTGTATAAAATAAATAGCGTAAATGCGATAGACAGTAATGGGTCTAAAATAGGCCAGTCGAAAAATTGCAGAACAATGGCAATAATAAGCACGGCAACCCAGCCCAACACATCCTCCAGCAGGTGCCAGTTTAACACCCGTTCATTGAGCGTTTTCCCTTTTGATAACTTAAACGCTGCATAGCTATTTACGACAATACCGAATATGGCTAATAGCATCATGCCATCAACCATTGGCATCTCTGGTGCCCACAGGCGTGGAATAGCTTCGTACAAAATCCAAGCTGAGCCGAGGATCAGTACAATCGCATTGATAAATGCCCCGGCTAAACTAAGCCGACGGTAGCCGTAGGTAAACTGACTATCAGCCTGTTTTCCACCCAGTTTGTTGAGCAACCATGCCATCCCGAGCGAAATGGTATCACCCAAATCATGTACCGCATCGGCCAATATGGCTGTACTATTTGTGATAATCCCACCAATAAACTCAATGATGGTAAAACAGAAGTTGAGGATAAAAACAAGGCCTAACCTTTCGGAGGCCATATCTTTATCATGGGTATGATGGTGATGATGTGCCATTATAAACCTCTGTGTTTTTCATGATGATTAGGTTGACGCACAGGAGCCTCAGCTGGTTATTTTTTAAGCAACGCCAACTATTGAACGATTTAATCGAACAGTACGGCATGAATGGCTCGAATTGCACCGTAACCGTAACAGCAACAATGTGCAACCGATTGACTACCTGATGCGCTTGTTCGAGCAATGGCCGCTTATCAAGGGAGACAATAATATCGACCACCTGCTGCCTTGGAATATCGACCTCACGCACTAGCGTCAATGAACTTGGCCGGTTAAATGGCCAACAAAATTGACCCACCTTGAGAAGAATAATACAGTCAATGTGTGCTACTAGCGACGCTCACAGACAAATTTCCCCCTTAAACCAATTAGGTATACCTGCATGTTAAGTAAAAAAAGCACCCTGTTTTTGTACGCTTTACCTTTTATTATTAGTTTACTCTCTTACTTTTTTCAGTTCAGTTTCATAAATGAAGTTACTGGAAATAACGGAATAGGGTTGACAGTAACAGGCATCTTATCACTGTATTTTATCGTCATAACGTTACTCGCTTTTAGTTTAAAAGAAGCCGTCATCCCATTACTGTCGTTAGCTATACTAGCGCTGATGTTTTTACCTGTTAGACAAAATATTTCTGTCGTCAGCACTTTAAAATTAGATTCCAAAATCTATTGGATAGAACGCTCGTATTTCACGAGCTTTTTGAGTGTTCATGAAGCCAATAATGAAATTATAATGAAGCCTGAAAGAATCCGTCTAATAGAAAATGTTGTTTACGAGGCTCAGCTTAAAACCATTGAAGGGGAAGTTTACTTAGTCTACAAAGAAAACGAGGATGACCCTGACATCTCAGAAAAAATCTAAAAATGACTACATTACAGGTTCGAATTCTTGAGACATTAAAATTTAGCAACTTTAATGTACGCCGACATGCGCTGTGGGCGGACAAAATAGTTGGGAACTGGGAGGGGTGGAAATGGGGTTTTTAAGGATTATTTAGAGGAGAGTGACAAAATAGATGGGAACTGGGTGTAGCGTCGCAAGCTAATGCGAAAATTAAAAATGACAAAATAGTTCCCACCCTTACCGTCATGCACAGTGATGCAGCCATTATCAAAATCAAAATCTTTAACCCGCAAACGCAAGCATTCATTAATGCGCAAACCTGCACCATACAGCAGCGCAAAAATAACTTGGTTGCGAGTATCCATAACC
>JAJUHK010000017.1 GCA_029279945.1 Pseudidiomarina indica
GCAAATAACCGAAGAATGGATTGAGCTATACAACAACGAACGACCGCACGATTCACTCAATGATATGACGCCATTTGAGTACCGAAATGCGGCATAAATACTCTACGAGATGACTGTGTTATAAATGGGGTATTTACACTCGTGTTTCGAAGTTGTAGTTTCGACGGATTTTCAACGCTTGTTCAACTTGTGATTTGAGATGTCCATGAGGGCTCTCTATGGCACCGTTCACGTGCGCAACACCACGATTGTTGCGGGAGGCCTTAAAGCCATAATGAGTGACTAACTCATTAAAACGCTCCGTTAAGTCGTCATCATTTGAATGGTTTCGATAAGCCGCGCTCAGACTATCTGTACGTACCTCTTTCGGGACTCCGCCGGCGGCCTTAAATGCTTTTTGTAGGCCGTCAGAGAACGCAGCAAAGCTTTCACCGCCATAGATGACTTGGGCATATGCCCAGCCGCTAGCCGGCATTCGGTAATGAAAGAGCATATGTTTAAGCGGTTCATGCGCAATGGTCACGGGCGAATGAACATGAGTGAAGTCGGCTATCCCCAACGCACCGTATTCATGCGTTTGCAGAAACATAACGTCTTTACTTGCACCATTAAGAGCTCGCCATTTATGAATGGATTTGTCACGCATTTGTCACGGGAACTTTTTTGTTGGTGGTCACTATCAATGAAGGCTAGGCAGGAGTGGCGCACCCGACAGGAGTCGAACCTGTGACCTCTGCCTCCGGAGGGCAGCGCTCTATCCAGCTGAGCTACGGGTGCGTTGAATTGGTTGATTTGAAATGAGCGGGCATTATAGTGACCATCGCTGCGGCTGTCCAGATGGAATTTGCACAGGATGGTCATCAATTTTAACTAATTTTATAAAGCCACTCATCGGTGTTGAATTTTTCTACAACCAGCTGTTTAGCGGCGGCTAATTCTTCATCAGTGTACTGTCCCGGTTGACTGGTGTAGCTTTTCGAGAACTGTTCAATGAAGGCATTAATGATGGCATCGCGCGATAAACCTGTTTGGCTACGCATAGGGTCAACACGTTTATTGGCACTGGTGGTGCCTTTATCAGAGAGCTTTTCTCGGCCGGTGCGCAGTACTGATAGCATTCGGTCAGCATCAATGTCATATGCCATAGTGGCATGGTGCACCAGCACACCGTTGGCGTAGCGTTTTTGTGCTGCGCCGCCAATTTTCCCTTGTGCAGAGGCGATGTCATTAAGCGGCACATAATGCGCTTTGATACCAACTTCGGCAAGCGCGACGAGAACCCAGTTATCGAGGAACTGGTAAGATTTTTCAATGCTCATGCCATCTACGAGCGACGTGGGTACGGTCAGCGAGTAGGTGATACAGTTACCTGGCTCCATAAACATGGCACCACCGCCGGTGATACGACGTACGACTTGCACACCATACGTTTTGGCGGCTTCCATGTCGACCTCATTTTTGACTGACTGGAAGCAGCCAATCACGACGACAGAATCGTCCCAATCCCAAAATCGTAATGTTGGTTGGCGCTGACCGCTTGCGACCGATTGTGCTAATACCTCGTCTAATGCGACATGCTCAACGGCTGGTAAGGTAACCGGTGGGATAATGGTGAATTCATGATCAAACCAACTACTGGCTTTACCTAATGCACGGCGCACTGCGGTAGCAATGGCTTGTGGAGAGAATCCAAACATCATCACGTCATCAGTTATTATTGCCTGCAGTGCGCGTGTAATTGTTTGATGGCTTGCGTCCTCAGGTAAGCCAATTAATGCCTGGTTGATATCATTCAGTGCACTCTCGGGTTCTAAGAAAAAATCACCGGAAATACTCGCCGCAGAAATATGCTGATTAGCAGTTTCTATATCGGCAACGACTAATTTACCACCTGGAACTTTGAATTCTCCGTGCATCATGCCACCTATGAGGTTGTTGATGGAAACGTTAGCTTAATCTACCACAACTGACGCAGTCTGTATTACTGCCGTTTTAACCGTAAATGATGGAAGTCAAAACTAAAGTCAGTAAATGGTGCAATGGCCTCAAGCCGAGCGTCGGTCACGCGATTATCCCGAGTAACGGTAAAGTCGATAAACGCATCGGCTTCAAGCAGCGGCTCATCCCAATACACAATAAAGGTGTCACCATTGTAATGGTGCAAGCTACCTGTCAATAAAGGGGTGTGGGCAAAGGCGATGCGTAAGCCGTCGGTCTGATGAGTAATAACAACATCACCGTACCAATCGTCGTGGTAGGTTCCCGCATAGCATTCGAGCGATAATGGTGCGCGGATATCAGCAGGCGTTGTGACCGTGAACTCAGCTTTTTCTTGCATTGATTGTTGGTATTTTTCCTGTTCTTCGGCTAACCAATCTCGATCAGGAAGTGCTAATAAATCTTCAATTGCTTCTTGAGTGATGGCGGTTAGGGCACCAAAGGCTTGTTGATTACTCATCACAGTAATAGCGAAGCGATGCTCGGGAATGATGGTGGTTAATGAGAGCATCCCTAAGATGCCGCCGCTGTGATAGATTTGCTTGACGCCAAATTCATTTTTTACAAACCAACCTAACCCATAGGCTCGAAATTGTGAGCCATTTGCAGCCGCGCTGGCTGGCACTGTTAGCGGCATGACCGTATGCCATAGGTGTTGTTGCGTACGCTCGCTGAAAATCGTTGTCCCCTCGGCTGTTTTACCTTGGTTGGTTTGCACCAAGAGCCACTGAGCAAAGTCGTTGGCACTACTTAACATCGCACCCGCGGCAGCGAAGTCTTCAAGGTAATCCAGCGGGAACCGATGTAACGTACCATCTTTTTCGATGGTTCCAGTGGCAAGATTAGTTACTGCAGCTGGAACTTGTGAGTAGCCAATGACGGTGTTGTCCATCCCCATCGGTTGTAGCAAATGTTGCTGTACAAAATCAGCATAAGGCAGCCCACTTGCTCGGGCAATCACTTCGCCTGCCACAACATACATAATGTTATTGTACGCATAGCGCTCACGTAATCCGCTTGCTAAGGGTAGGTGAGGGATACTGGCTAAAATATCAGATATGGTTTTATCGGTATTTGGCCAAATCATTAAATCGCCAGCACCTAAGCCTAGCCCAGTGCGATGGCTCAGAAGGTCTCGAATGGTAACATCAGCACTAACGGCTGGATCGGCTAAGCGAAACTCTGGAATGTATTGAATCACTTTGTCATCCCAATCCAGTGTGCCTTGCTCCACTAACAAAGCCATCGCCGTTGCAGTAAATGCTTTGGTGTGTGAGGCCACCCCAAATAGAGTATCTGCGGTTACTGGCTCATTGGTTTGGATATCGCGAACCCCAAAGCCTTCTGCAAGGATCACGTCACCATCTTTTACCGCCACCACCGCCAGCCCTGGGATATTAAACGCGCTTAATGCGTTTTGTGCGGTCTGGCGAATGTCATCAGCAGACTGTGCTTGCACAGTTGTGGCGTGCAGTGCTGGTATAAGGCTGGCGATAATAAGAACTGTACGTACGTAATGAAGCATGGTATTTCCCTGAATTAATCCGATACAATCTGTACCAATCTAACCTTGTCGCAGGGAATAGGCAACTTGCCCGAATCCGCCGCTTTTGTCTGACATATTGGATACAATACTCGAAGGATGTTACTTGTAGAGGAATAACAATGAAAGCAATGAGATTTGTTGCATTACTTGCAGGGCTATTGCTGTCGATGCAAGCATTTGCATCACAGTTTGTGATTAATCATGAATTTAGCCAAAGCACCCCCGGTCAAGCCGACATTATGGTGGTTTTCGCCCATGAAAATCAGCCAGTGACGGTTGATGGTTGGTCAACTGAATTACAGCAACTTGTCAATGCGGCACTGCAAGCCAATGACTTTACGGGTAAGCAAGGGCAACGTGTTGATGTGGCTGTGCCTGCTGAAGTGCAAGCGAAACGCTTGATCGTGGTCGGAATGGGTGAAGCGGGTAAGTTAACGCGTGCAAAAGCAGAGTTAGCCGGTGCTAACTTAGTTGGTGTGCTTCCGCAAGAACGCAATGTGACTTTAGTTGCAACGCTACTGAACGATGCTAATGCAATTGCAGCCATTGCTCACGGTATGGATCTGAAAAACTATCGGTTCGATACCTATAAGAGCAAAGCTAAGGCACGCAGCAAAACGACCTATCATTGGCACGTTGCGAACCAAGCCGCAGTCACTCAGCACTATACTGATTATTTAGCTATCGCTAAAGGTGTGTTTCTAGCACGTGACATCACTAACTTGCCAGGTGGCGATGGTTATCCGCAAGCTATTGCCGAAATGGCTGCTAAAGCATTGAAGCCATACGGCATCAAAGTCACTATCTTAAAACCAAACCAAGTACGTAAAGCTGGTATGGGTGCGCTTTATGGTGTCAGCCAAGGTAGTGAACACAAATCATACTTGCTTGCCGCCCAGTGGGAAGGCAGTAAAGAACAACCAATTGCGTTAGTCGGTAAAGGCAATACCTTTGATACTGGCGGCTACAACTTAAAAACCTCGTCAGCATCAATTGTCCGTATGCAAACTGATAAAGCTGGTGGTGGCGCGGTATTAGGCACAGTGATGGCATTGGCTGCACAGCAAGCACCAGTAAACGTTGTTGCCGTCGTGCCGTTATCACATAACCTGATTTCTGGTTCAGCGTTGCTACCTGGCGATGTTGTTACTGCAGGTGACGGTACTACAATTGAGGTTGTGAATACTGATGCTGAAGGTCGGTTAATACTTGCTGATGGTATTTGGTATGCACGCGATAAGTTTAAACCACGTGCGATTGCTGATATCGCGACTCTAACTGGTTCAAAAGTTGGCGCTTTAGGTAATGTCTATTCAGCCGTATTCAGTGAGCATGACGATATCTTAGCAACAATGAAGCAAGCTGGTGAAACGACAGAAGAGTTGGTCTGGGAATTACCATTAGGTCCATATCCTGGCATCATCAGCAGCCATTTAGCTGATATTAAAAATACTGGGTCACCAGGCGCGCAAGCAGGTGCGATTTTCTTACAGCACTTTGCGAAAGACACGCCATGGATCCATATCGATATGGCAGGTAATGCGTTCAGCGAGTCACCTCGTGGCATTCATCCTGCAGGTGCAAATGGCTACGGTGTGCGGTTACTCACTGAGTGGGTGAAACTGTACTCAGCACAAGCGAACTAAGCTAAGAACGCTCGAATAATAAGGCCCGCTAGGGTGACAGTGATCACCCCAGCGGCCCATAAACCAATAAACCAGAGCCAACGCTGCCAAACTGGTTTAGTCATGATACCCATCACCTTCTTGCACTTTGCCACGGAACACCCAATAAACGTAACCAGTGTAGAAGAAGATTATTGGCAATAGTACTACTGCGCCAGCTAACAAGAATGCGAGGCTATTATCGGGGCCTGCAGCTTCCCACAGGGTAATTTCAAATGGAACCAGATAGGGGAAGATGCTAATTGAGAAGCCCAAGTACGCAATAAAGAACACCCCTAATGCCCACCAATAAGGTTGTCCTTCACGTTTTTTCACCAAAGCATTCAGTAAGCCACTACCAATGACTGCAAGTAAAAATGGAATCAGCCATAGTGCCGCTGAAGTTGGCCAGTTTAACCAGCGGTCGGCAACGTTTTCAAAGTGAGAAACAAGGAACATGCTGACACCAGCAATAGCGATAATCAGTAAGACCGCCGTGTTTATTGCGATACGATAAGCCCGACCTTGTAACTGTCCATCGGTTTTCATAATCAACCAAGTGGCACCAAGGAGGGCATAGCCAACACAGACAGCTAATCCTGAAAAGATGGTGAATGGGCTGAGCCAATCAAACCAGCCTCCGGAATAGGCGCGGTCGGTCACGGCGATACCCTGCAACATGGCGCCCAGCATTATGCCCTGGCAAAAAGTTGCGACCATTGAGCCTGCCATAAAGGCGATATCCCACCAGTGTTTGTTGGCACGGCTTTTAAACCGAAACTCAAACGCAACACCGCGGAAAATGAGCCCTAAAAGCATGGCTATTACCGGCATGTAGAGGGCGGGCATCAGGACAGAATAGGCCAAGGGAAACACGGCGAGTAATCCGCCACCGCCAAGTACGAGCCAAGTTTCATTACCATCCCAGACGGGGGCAACACTGTTGACCATGCGGTCGCGGAATTTTTCTTCTCGGAACCAAGGAAACAGAATACCAACTCCCAAGTCAAAACCATCCAATGCAACATAAGCGAATACCGCAATTGAGATCAGCACCGCCCAAATTAATGCATAATCCATCACTTAACCCTCCTCGTGATAAAGTCGCTCAGCGGCCATAGGAACGCGTGCGTATTCAGGGATATGTGTGTGTTCTGGGTTGCTGGCCATTTTTCTAATCATATACACAGCACCAGCTCCGAATACGATGAAATACACCACAATGAATGCAATAAGACTGCCGGCGACACCAACTGCATCAATGGGTGAAACTGCATCTTGGGTTCGGAGTAATCCATACACAATCCATGGTTGGCGGCCGACCTCTGTGACAATCCAACCTGCCAGCACAGCGATGAAGCCAGATGGTCCCATCCAGACCGCAGCGCGCAACAAGGCGCGCGACTCATACAAGCGCCCACGCCAACGTAAGCAAGCAGACCAAATACCCAGTACGACCATCAGCACGCCTAATGCAACCATAATGCGGAATGACCAAAATACGATGGGAACGGGAGGCCATTCATCGCGTGGGAAAGCATCGAGACCAGTAACTTCAGCATCTATATCGTGTTTTAGGATAAGGCTGGCTAAACCTGGTACCTTTATCGCGTAATCGACTTTTTGAGTTTCTTCATTGGGCCAGCCAAACAAATACAATGGCGCTTGTGTTTCACTGGTGAAATGACCTTCCATTGCGGCTACTTTAGCTGGTTGATATTCCTGCGTGTTCAATCCATGTAAGTCACCCACAAATACTTGTAGGGGGGCCACAATCAATGCCATCCACATAGCCATGGAGAACATTTGTCGTGCTACTTCCGAGCGTTTTTCTTTAAGCAGGTGCCATGCACCAACTGCGCCCACAACAAACGCAGTGGTGAGATAAGCCGCAAGTAGCATGTGAACAAAACGGTAGGGAAATGACGGTGTAAAGATAGCCTCAACCCAACTGGTGACGATATATTGGCCTTGCTCGTTGAGAGCGAATCCTGCAGGTGTTTGCATCCAGCTATTAGCCGCTAGGATCCAAAATGCACTGAGCGCGGTACCGAAGGCAACCATTAAGGTCGCGAAAAAATGTAAGCGCTCACCCACCTTGTTCATCCCAAACAGCATGATGCCAAGGAAACCAGCTTCAAGGAAAAATGCGGTAAGTACTTCATACCCCATGAGCGGGCCAATGACAGGTCCTGCTTTGTCTGAAAATACGGCCCAGTTCGTTCCAAATTGATAACTAAGTACAATTCCAGAAACCACGCCCATACCAAAAGCGACCGCAAAAATCTTTACCCAATAACGGTATAGCTTTTGGTAAACGGGGTTACGTGTTTTAAGAAATAGACCTTCAAGAACAGCTAGATAACTAGCTAACCCGATAGTAAATGCAGGAAAAATAATGTGGAATGCTGTCGTAAAAGCAAACTGAAAGCGTGCTAAGAACACGGCATCTGCTTGCGCGAATAAACCGTCAAGCATTATCGACCTCCTTACGGACAAAGTTACTCTGTCGTTTGGTTTATGGGGTTATAGGCCGATACGATTTCTGCAATTGCGCATGGATGGTATCGCGATCGAACCAACGCCCCGCTACCATAACCCCTGCGTTGTGGCGCACTGCTTCAGCGTCATACAGGGGAATGGTATACAATAAAACAAAATCCACACGAGTAGTAGGGTTAATTGTGCCAAATTTCTCATGATCACTGAAATACTGGCCTGCACGCGCTTTAATCAGACGTTGATGGCTTTGTATTATGCTTACCTTGTACGTTTTGTTGGTACTCGTTGTAATTCTGTTGTTTGTCGCATGAACCATCGTGCTAATCGGATTCGTTCACGCCAATCAAGTAAAATGGATTAGTCTGTCCTAATTCGTTTTTTCGTACACTGTATTTCGTGCAACACAACAAGGGTTCATTATGCGAAAACTATTTGTACCTGTTTTACTTGGCCTGTCTGCGATCTCGGCTTCCATGGGGGCGACACCTGTCGCAGCGCAGCAATCGACACAACTTCTCCAATCGGAAGATATCTTCGCATTGGAGTGGGCTGATGGTGTGCAAATTTCACCAGATGGCCGTTACGTTGTGTATGTTCGTCATGGTTTCGATATCATGAAGGATAACACCAAACGGAGTTTATGGTTAGTCGATACTAAAGCCGGCACCCATACCCCACTTTTTGATGACGCTCATAGCTACGGCAATCCAACCTGGTCCCACGATGGGACACGGTTAGCGTTTAGCTCAAACCGTGACGGCCGTAATCAAATTCACGTGTATCACGTCGCGACTAATACTTCCAGTGCTATTACCGAGGTTCATTACTCACCGAGTCAGTTTTCATGGTCACCTGATGACAAGCAATTGGCATTTTTAATGACGGTGCCAGCTGAGAAAACCCCCTTTGCAAAAGCCGTGAAAAAACCCCAGGCACCTAAAGGGGCTACGTGGGCTAAGCCTCCAGTGATTGTGGAAAGAACATACTATCAACGTGATGGTGCAGGCATTTTACCTGATGCCTATAGCCAAGTATTTGTAGTGCCGAGTGACGGTGGCACCGCTCGCCAGTTAACTTCAGGTCCGTACAGTCACAGTGGTCCACTGGCGTGGGTCGATGATGGTAAGGCCATCGCTTTTAGCGCTAACCGTAATGACGATTGGGAGTATGATGTCAACGAAGCGGATATCTGGAAAGTAACGGTCGTTGATGGCTCATTAACTCAGCTGACTAATCTCCCAGGCCGTGAGTGGTCGCCAGTTACTTCACCCAATGGTAAGCAGCTAGCATTCTTACACCGTGGTAATGACCCGATTCCATACCACAACGCGAAATTACGTGTTATGCAACTCGGCTCGCAGCAGCATCAAGAATTACTCAGTGATTTTGATCGTTCGCTAGAGTCGCCGTTGTGGTTAAGCAATGACCGTATCGCAGTGCAGTTTGCTGACCGTGGGCGCTATAAGCTGGCTGAAGTACGGCTCAATGGCTCGCTAGTAGAGTGGGTCGATGACGTGGGCGGAACATCGGTTAGTCGCCCGTACTTAAGCGGTACTTACTCGGTTGCGCGACAAGCAAACAAGGTCGCATATACCCGTGCTTCGAGCTATCGCCCAGCAGATGTGGCGGTATTTGATATTCCACGGCGTGGGGAACCTAAAGTAACCACCTACACGGCATTAAATGACGATGTGCTGGGTCATCGTCAACTCGGTCAGGTGCATGAGTTTACTTATAACTCAAGCTTTGATGGTACCGAAATTCATGGTTGGTACATCACACCACCAAATTATGATGCGCAAAAGAAATACCCTTTACTATTGGAAATTCATGGCGGTCCGCACTTAGCTTATGGTCCAATGTTTGCGGCTGAACATCAGCGTTACGCAGCTGACGGTTACATCGTGTTTTATAACAACTATCGTGGCAGCACATCTTACGGCGCCGAACATGCGTTAAAACTTGATGGCTTCTATGCGTCCGAGCGTGATCATGCTGACCACATGTCGGGTGTCGATGCATTGATCGAAAAGGGTATCGTCGATACCAATAACCTATTTATTGCCGGCGGGTCAGCAGGTGGTATCGCGACTACGTATGCTGTTGGTCTGACTGATCGCTTTAATGCGGCAGCAGCAACGAATCCGGTGATTAACTGGATTAGTAAAACCTTAACCGCTGACAGTTATATGGGGCAAATAAAAAACCAATTCCCAGCAATGCCGTGGGAAGACTATGAGCACTATTGGCAACGCTCACCACTTTCCAAAGTTGGTCAAGTAAATACACCGGTATTGCTGTTTAGTGGTGAAAACGATCGACGGGTACCCATGTCTGAAATTGAGCAGTTCTATCAAGCTTTGCAACTGCGCAAAGTAGACACGGCGATGGTACGTGTTCCAGATGCAGCACATGGTGTAACGGCTCGACCTTCCAATATGATTGCGAAAATCGAGCACACGTTGGCGTGGTTCAGACTTTATATGAAGGATTAATTTCATGATCTAAATCAGGTGTGGTAGC
Source organism: Pseudidiomarina indica (assembly GCA_029279945.1). Classification (GTDB taxonomy): domain Bacteria; phylum Pseudomonadota; class Gammaproteobacteria; order Enterobacterales; family Alteromonadaceae; genus Pseudidiomarina; species Pseudidiomarina indica_A. Next base: position 10,234 of record JAJUHK010000017.1, read on the forward strand.
AAAATTTTTGCTATGCTACCACGTCTGTTTTTTTGAGGGATAGTCATGCAGCGGTTGCTAGAGACGTTTATTTACAACCTGCGATGGATTTTAGCGCCTATTTACATTGGGTTAAGTGGCGCAGTGTTTTTACTGGGGTTGAAGTTTTTTCACGAATTAACGGTCGTTATTCCCCACATCTTCACTATTAAAGAAGTTGACCTAATTCTCATCACGCTAACCTTAATCGATATCGCACTGGTCGGTGGCTTGTTGGTTATGGTTATGCTCAGTGGTTATGAGAATTTTGTGTCAACGCTGCATATAAATGCGAAGACTGAAAAGCTTGCTTGGTTGGGTAAAATCGACTCCGGCGGATTGAAGAACAAAGTTGCTGCATCCATTGTGGCGATTTCTTCAATCCATTTATTGAAAGTATTCATGAACACTGAAAATATCGACTACGAAACTATTAAATGGTACGTGATTGTCCATTTGACGTTCGTCGGCTCAGCATTTGCCATGGGTTATTTAGATATGCTGGCACGGGAAAGTGAGACTCGTTGCCGCGTGAAAGACGCAACGAACTAACGATGAATACGCGGAACGCGTGCGGTCACATTAGTCAGTAAGTCATAACTAATGGTATCGGCGTGTTTCGCTACCCGCGTAACGCTCAAATGAGGCCCCCATAATTCAGCCTCGTCACCTAAGGTGATATCTGGGAAATCAGTCACATCCACAGTGATCATGTCCATGGATACCGTACCAACTAACGGTACTTCATGCCCATTAATCCAAACGGGTGTGCCATTTTTGGCGTGGCGAGGATACCCATCAGCATAGCCAATGGCAATGGTGGCAATACGGCTTTGTCGTTGTGCTGTCCAGGTGCCGCTGTAGCCCACACTGTCACCCGCAGGTATTTGCCGTACAGCGATAACGGGTGCGACTAAGCGCATGACAGGGCGTAGTGGTTCCGGCAGTTCAGCGGGCAATTCCACGGGGTTATCACCATAGATTAAGATACCGGTACGGATCCAGTGGCTGGCATGATGTGGCATATCCATGGCAGAACTCAACAGGGCTGCTGAGGTTTCTAGGCTGGTGTTAATAGTCGCCTCAGTCACCGCACAGGCATGCAAAAACCGCTCATGTTGCACAAGATTTAATGGGTGTGACGCTTTTTCAGCATTAGCAAAATGCGACATCATGGTGATGCTCGCGACGTTGGAGGACGCTTTCAAGGCGTCATAGACTGCATCCACTTCGTCAATATTCCAACCCAGACGATGCATCCCCGTGTCCACTTTGATCCATACGCCAAGTGGTCTGACAGAACGCAACATCAAGATATCATCAAGCTGTTGTTGATGATGGATGACTGGCTGGAAATTATGATGGGCGCAAATCGGCAGCTCAGCGGCGCTAAAGCAGCCTTCTAAGATCACAATAGGGTGTCGGAAGCCGGCGCTACGAATGAGAATCGCCTCATCAATAAAGGCAACCGCAAAAGCATCAACATAGGCACTGATGGCTTCTGCGACAGCATGCATGCCGTGACCATAGCCATCGGCTTTGATCACGCCAAGTAATTTAGCATCTCCGGCAAGCTGGCGGGCTATTCTGGCGTTGTGTCGCAATGCTTGGCTATCAATTTCAGCACGGGTAGGGCGGAAGTGAACTCCATTAGCCATGGTGGCCCCCTAGAACTAACAATGGTGTTGGGTTAGTGCTGAACAACGGCATACAGCAAATTCCTTAAATCATGATCAAACTGACAATAATGTATAAAGCAAACGAGATACCGCCGGCCACCAGCGCATAAGGTAATTGCGTGCGAACGTGTTCAAGTAAATCACACCCCGATGCCAATGCCGATACTGCAGTAGTATCAGAAATCGGTGAGCAGTGATCACCAAACACACCACCCCCCAGTATTGCTGCTAGTATCAGCGGTGCTGGTAGATCGAGCGCAATAATCATCGGTGCCGCAATGGGAATAAGAATGGCGAATGTACCCCATGAAGTTCCTGTCGTAAATGACACTATAGCGCCGACTAAGAACAGCATCGGCGCAATGAGATAAAACGGCAGAAAGTCGCCAACTAAATTTGCTAGGAACAGGCCAGTACCAAGATCACGTAAACTACTACCCAGTGCTAATGATAACAGGACAATGGATACTAGCGGAAGCAATTCACTCATTCCTTTAAAGCCAATATTCACCAATTGCTGATGAGTTTGCCGACGGCTTAACAACAGCATGAGGTACGCAACCACACAAGCAAGTGCTGTTGCATAGAGCACTGATTTAGAACCATCACCTTGGGTTAAATCACCATCCCCCGTGCCAATCATAAAGGCCACCATGCCGAATACTAACACGGCAAGGGGTACAAGCATGTAGCGTGCTTTACTATTGCTGGGCACATGCTCGGGAATATCAATATGGGCCTGGGGTTGCTGCTCAACGGTTTTCAATGGCCCATATACTTTGCCTGTAATGGCCGTATAAAACACGAAGGAAAGTGTTACTAAAGCGTAAAAGTTATAAGGGACTGTGGACCATAAGGTAACCACCGAAGAGCCTGGAATGCCTTGCTGCTCAATCATGCCTAACACATAAGCGCCCCAGCCGTTGAGTAAAATCAAAATACAAACGGGCGCACAGGTACTATCAATAAAATATGCAAGGCGCGCACGGCTCATGCCGAGCTTTTCAAATAATCCGCGTGACAAAATACCAGCAGTTAACACACTGAGATTCGATTCAATAAAAATGATGACGCCGGTGCCGACTGTCATTAGGCTGGCACTACGTTTCGTTTTTCCCACCCCTTTAGCTAGCAGAGCTTCAACTGTGGCAGCAACACCGCCCGATTCGCGAATGTACGCCAGCAACGAACCAACCAGTAAGCTAAATAGTAAGATGCGAGTGTTACTGGCTGAACCGAACACCGCAACGATCCGCTCAATAGTAGCGGTGAACGTGCTAATGATTGGGGTACTGGTATGGATGGTTAGCAGCAGTTCTGAAGTAACAATTGCGAGAAGCAATGCGCCAATCACTTCCTTGCGCCAAAACACCACGATGATTGCAACAATCGGCGGCAGTACGGACATCCAATGCATAGGGCGAGCCTTAGTGTTGTTGATTGTTAGGATAGTGGCAAAGATTATGCCACCTTGTCACTGAAATTCCCAACCTTCAACGGGGCGCAGGATTGTTACTCTAACTCGAGCTCGAGTTGTAAGGCATCATCAGGGTCGGGCAATAGGACACTGATGCCAATTAACCGTACCCGTCGCTGTTGACGTCGTTCCCAAGCTTCGCGAGCGAGTTGATAAAACAAGCTGGGCGAAGCGGTGGCAATCGTTCGAGATACGGTGGTTTGTTGAAAGTCGTGAAACTTTAACTTAACGGTTTGATTTTTGATATGTGCCTGCTGCCATTGATTGACCCGCAAGCGACGCAGCAACTGCGGCAACAATTCATCATGAATAAATTGCTCGACCTGTCGTAATTGGCTGAAATCCTGTGCGAGCGTTTCTTCCACCCCAATGCTTTTTCGTACGCGTTCTGTGACAACAGGGCGCGGGTCAATACCTTGGCAGCGTTGATACAGCAGCCAACCAGCTTTGTCACCAAGTAAGTCTTGTAACTGTGCAATACGAGCTTGTTGCACATCACGGCCGGTAAAAAAACCAGCATAATTCAAGCGCTCTAAGCTGCGCGGGCCAACCCCGGGAATACGTTTGAGTGATAACTGGGCAATATACGACAGTACCTGCTCTGGTTCCACGACATACTGCCCGTCGGGTTTGTTTTCTTCGCTGGCAATTTTGGCTACCATCTTCTGATTGGAAATCCCCGCTGAACCTGGCAGCCCCATGCGACGCAACTGATGACGTATGCTTTCCATAGTAATGCTAGCGCTGCCGTGATAGTGCGTATTGGCAGTTAGATCAAGGTAAAACTCGTCAATTGAGGCAGGTTCAACCAGATCTGTATATTGCAACAGTAATTGGTGGACTTGATTCGACAGCTGGCGATAATACCCATGGTCGGGTGGGACAAAGGTCAATTCTGGGCATAATCGGCGTGCGTGAATGCCACTCATCGCACTGCGCACGCCAAATTGTCGGGCAATATAATTGGCGGTTGCGACGACGCCCCGTTCACCACCACCACCTACTGCAAACGGGCGCTGCGCGAGGCCTGGCTGGCGCAGTATTTCCGCGCTGGCAAAGAAAGCATCGAGATCCAGAAGCGCTATTTTACGTACTTCTTTGGGTTGTTGAGTCGACATTGAGAAGAAATGTTTAACCTTGCAAGGAATCTCGCTATAATCGCAATTACGAGCCGAGCTCGCAAGCTCATCAGCAAATACAGGAGTCCACTGTGAACGTACTGAAAGTCGTAAAATCAAGCCGCGCTTGGGTTGCTGCCTTAGCGTTAGTGGCTGGTGGCGCGAGTGCTGCCATGTTGCCACAACAATCTACAGACGAAATTAAAGAACGAATTGCTCCCGTTGCTAAAGTACGGGTTGCAGGTGCAAGCGAAACTGCCGCAACGGGTAATGCAGCTGGTGCGCGTTCGGGTGACGCTATTTATAACCGTTACTGCTTAGCTTGTCACGCAGCCGGTGTGTTGGGTGCACCAAAAATCAACGATGCGGCTGATTGGGAACCGCGTTTGGCACAAGGTATGGATGTAGTGCTGAAGCACGCGATTGATGGTCTTAATGCAATGCCACCACGTGGAACTTGTTTAGACTGTAGTGATGATGAAATTCAAGCTGCAATCGACTATATGATTGCCGATATGTAATCAAAAAACCGCTTCGGCGGTTTTTTTGTGCCGCTTTTTTGAGCGCGGCTCTTTCCTATTGCTGCGAGGAAAGATATACTCAACAATTGTTTTTACTAATTTTTTACATTATTGAAGTAAGAAACAAGCTGTTCGAGAACAATAACGAATAAGAATAACAAGCACAACATGCAGCAGGCCCATCACACAGACAAGCACCTTCGAGAAATTGCGCGATTGCGCAAGGCTGTCGTGCGCTTGCAAGAGCTAGCAACGAAGTACCGCCAATCTGAGGTGGTGCAGAAGGCGCTGTTTAAAATCTCTGAGCTTGCCTCGTCGGTCACTGATATGCAGCAGTTCTATCAGTCTGTGCATAGCATCATCGGTGAGTTGATGGTTGCTAAAAATTTCTTTATCTGTTTGTACGATCAGCGTGGTGATACGATTAAATTTGTGTACTTCGTTGACGAGTATGATGATATACCCTCACTTGAATCGATTCCCGCCGAACTGTTAGACAAAGGTTTGACCGGTTATGTCATGCGTACCGGTAAACCGTTTTTATATGATGAACCCGTCTTTAGGCGCCTGCTAGACAGTGGTGCGATCTTAGATTTAGGTGCTGCACCAGTGGATTGGCTCGGTGTTCCGTTATTGTCTGATCAGCGCGTTATCGGTGCAATGGTGGTGCAAAGCTATAGTGAAGATGTGCGATACAGTGACGCAGACAAAGAACTATTGATGTTCGTGTCGCAGCATATTGTCAACGCCCTTGAGCGGGTGCGTCAGCGGGAAATGATGCAAGCAGAGATTGACCATCAGACCGCCAAACTACGCCAAATCAACGATGACCTAAAACTTGAAATCTCCGAGCGGGAGCGGGCGCAGCAGCTTAGTTCGGTACTTTTCGCAATTTCAGAAGTGATCAATACTTCCGACTCAATGGAGTCGTTCTATGAACAGCTGTATGAACATATTGGTCGGCTGATCAACAACGACAACTTCTTTGTCGCGTTGCTAAATGAAGAGCGCACTCATCTAGAATTTCCATACTACGTTGATAATTTTGATCATAATTTGCAGAAGCAACGCCCCATAGGGCGGGGGATGACCGAGTATGTCATTCGTACTAAACGTCCAGTTTTTATTGAACAAAGCAAATACTCTGAATTGCTTGAAGCGGGTGAGGTTGAAGCGTCAACCAGTTACTACGGAACACAGCCGACGCAATGGCTAGGTTCTCCACTTGTCGTTGACGATGAAGTGATTGGGGTGTTATCAGTCCAAACTTACAGCGACAAGGTGCAATACAAGCAAGATGACTTAGAACTGCTTAACTTCGTGTCTAAACACGTAGCGGTGGCGATTGAACGCCGTCGCAATGCTGACGAGGTGAAACGTGTCAATGCGTATCTCGAGCGTAAAGTTGCTGAACGAACGGAAGAGTTGGTTAACGAAATTGAGCGCCGCAAGAAAGTTGAAGAAAAGCTTTTCTACGATGCACATCATGACGCATTAACCGGGTTACCGAACCGTTCCATGTTTACCGAGCGGTTGCAGCAAACACTCAAACATAAACGACGTTATCCACATCATAATTTTGCGGTTCTGTTTGTAGATTTAGATCGTTTTAAAGATATCAACGATACGCTTGGACACTCCGCTGGTGATGAATTTTTATTAGAAGCCAGTCGTCGCATTGGAGAGTGTATTCGTGACAACGATACGGTGGCGCGCCTTGGCGGAGATGAGTTCGTCATCTTGCTAGAAATGATTCGCAATATCGATGATGCTTGCGAAATAGCTAATCGGATCATCGAAAAAATGCGGTTGCCGTTTGTGTACGGTGAAACCGAGCATTATTCAGGGGCGAGTATTGGTATTGCTGAGTGCAGAACCCGTAACGACTCCGCAGAGCGCTTATTGCGTGATGCCGACGCTGCGATGTATCAAGCGAAAAGTATGGGGCGTGGCCGCTATGTGGTGTTTGATGAAAGCATCCACAAAGATCTGGTTGCATCGTTAAACCGCGAAACTGAATTACGTCACGCTCAGTTTGACCAAGACTTTATTCTACAGAAGAACGGATTGTTCACACTTGAACAGCATCAAGCAGTCGGGCAAGAGTTGGTGTTGCGATGGCAACGTGGCGAGAGTTTGCTGCACCCAGATCGCTTTATTGTCATTGCCGACAAAGCGGGAATGACCACTGCCCTGGACCGTTGGATGTTAACTCGTTGCTGTGAACTACTTGCCGCAGATGAAAATGTGCCACCCGTTCACGTCAATATGTCGGCTAAAAACTTGTTCAAGCTTGCTGATGTGAAGGTATTACTAGAGATTATTCAAGCGGCTGGCGTGGCTCCAGAACGCATTGTGCTGCAATTTAGTGAAGTTGAACTGCATGATCATTCTAAGCGCCAACTGAGCTGTTTGCGGCAATTAGCTGATTTTGGTGTAGGCTTAACGTTGAATGAGTTTGGCCGTAGCGCTGGTGCGCTACAGTACATCATGAATTACCCATTCACTCATGTAAAACTTGACCCTCGTTTTGTGGCAAATATTGCGACCAGTCAACGTGCTCAAATTATGGTTCGTAACGTTGTGCATTTGTGCCGTGATCTGGGGATGCTGGTGTTAGCAGCTGGTGTGAATGATAAAGATCAACTACAAGCATTGATTTATAACGGTGTGACTATCGGCCAAGGGGAATTGTTCGGAGTACCTGAACAGGTAAAGTCTCCATCGCGGGAGCAGCCGACTTCAGTCACGTCGGCTGGAACAGCGTAACCGCCGATTAATTATTTAATGCGCGGCGCAAGAGTTCAATGCCTTGGCGTTTCGAGGCTTGGCGTGCTTCTTCATTAGCACTAATCTGATCTTCCCACTCCACATCATCTTGTGGTAACTCATAGAGAAAACGACTTGGTTCGGGGCGAACGACCTCACCATATTGGCGACGTTCGCGGGCCATAGTGAAGGTTAACGAATGCTGGGCACGGGTGATGCCGACATAGGCTAAGCGTCGCTCTTCTTCTACCATTCCTTCGTCAATACTGGATTGGTGTGGCAGCAACCCTTCTTCCATGCCGACCATGAACACATGCGGAAATTCCAAGCCTTTGGAAGCATGGAGCGTCATCAGTTGCACTTGATCCCCTTGTTCCTCTTCTTCTTGACGTGACAACATGTCGCGTAAACACAATTTTGCAACTGCCTGTTCTAAGTTAAGTGGCTCATGTTCGTCGTCACCTTTCACCATTTCAGTGACCCACCGCATGAGCTCATTAATATTTTTCCAGCGCATTTCGGCTGCGCCCACGCTCGGGCTGGTTTCATAAAGCCATTCTTCATAACCAATCAGCTTAATCAGGTCGAACAAAGCGGCATTAACTTCGTCGGGGTGTTCACAGCGTCGCGCAAAGCGCTGCATAAAATCGACAAAGTAAGTAATGGATTGATATTCCCGGGTTCCAACCCGTGTTTTTAGGGCAGGGTGGGCCGCTGCATCCAATAAACTAATATGTAGTTCATGCGCTAACTCGCCTATTCGCTCTACTGTTTGCGGGCCGATACCCCGTTTAGGAGTATTAATAATGCGGATGAGCGCGGTATCGTCACTTGGATTGACCACCAAGCGCAAATACGCCATGACATCCTTCACTTCAGCGCGGGCAAAGAAACTTTGACCACCCGTCATACGGTAGGGGATGCGGTTCGCTAACAATGCTTTTTCAAACACCCGAGATTGGTGGTTACCGCGGTATAAAATTGCAAAATGGTGGTAAGGCGTGCGCTCTAAAAAGCGTCGCCGAACAATTTCTGCTACCACCCGCTCGGCTTCGTGCTCTTCATTACGGCCGTAAATAACTCGCAGCGGCACGCCATATTCCATGTCTGAGAACAGTTTTTTATCAAACACGTGGGGATTGTTCTCAATCAAAATATTGGCTGCTTTTAATATGCGTCCGTGTGAGCGGTAATTTTGCTCTAGTTTAATTACTTGCAGTTGCGGGAAATCCCGCTGTAATAAGGCTAAGTTTTGGGGTTGTGCGCCGCGCCATGAATAAATGGACTGGTCATCATCCCCCACCACGGTAAAGTTGGCTTGCGCACCGACCAATAGCCGCACCAGTTCATATTGACTGGTGTTAGTATCTTGATATTCATCCACCAGCAAATATCGGTATTTGTCCTGCCACTTTGTGCGAACGTGAGCGTTGGATTTGAGCAACAAGGTAGGGAGTAGAATGAGGTCATCGAAGTCGATGGCATTACATGCTTTCATGTTTTGCTGATAACGGCGATAAAATTCAGCAAAGAGTTGCTCATCGGGCTGTTGCGCTTGGCTGAGTGCTTGCTCGGGGGTAAGCATCGCATTTTTCCATGAACCAATTTTTTGCTGTAATAATTTAAGCACGTTTTTGTCGCCATCGAGTTCAGGCTCGGTCAGTGCTTTAAGTAACGCAAACGTGTCCTGTTCATCAAACAACGAGAAGCCAGATTTCATTTGGAGGTTCTGTACTTCTTTGCGAATGATGTTGAGACCTAAGGTATGGAAGGTCGATACCGTAAGCCCGCGGGTGTACTGGCGCCCCAAGGTTTGTCCAACGCGGTCTTTCATTTCACGCGCAGCTTTATTGGTAAAAGTTACCGCAGCTATATGGCGCGGAGAATAGCCGCAGCGTCGAATTAAATACGCAATTTTTTCTGTGATCACTCGGGTTTTGCCACTCCCAGCGCCTGCTAGGACAAGAACAGGGCCTTGAATCGCATGAACCGCTTCTTGTTGACGAGGATTAAGTGACATGAATACGGGTGCCTTACCAAAATGTTGGACAGAGTGAATCAAAGATTTTAGCGCAAACTCCTGGTGACTGCTCCCCGCCCTAAGCGCTAAAGCGCCACGGGCGAGGCTTCCAACTTCTCAGGCAGCAACTGGTACGTGACCAGATTGACGCTTGCCTCCATTGGCAGAAACCGACAGTCCTGCGGCCTTTAATTTTAAAATAC
>JAJUHK010000018.1 GCA_029279945.1 Pseudidiomarina indica
AAGCAAATAACCGAAGAATGGATTGAGCTATACAACAACGAACGACCGCACGATTCACTCAATGATATGACGCCATTTGAGTACCGAAATGCGGCATAAATACTCTACGAGATGACTGTGTTATAAATGGGGTATTTACACGATGGCTACTGAAATTGATTGATAGGATCCGAATACCATACGACAATCAAGCTGTGGATTTGAGGTAGGTGCTTGGGTTTTTTGAGTTAACTGCTCTATACATTAACCTGAATCTCAAGATACAGGCTGAGGTTTGTTCTGTGTTGAAAATCGCTACGCAATTTTCGGTGGGTATGATCGGAATGATTAAAATTCTGACTGGATTAAAATCAATGAGCTATATTGACGGGCGTTTAATACGCTTAATAAAAGGACTGATTTTCCGCTCTATCGTAAGATTATGAGTATTTTCGACCTGTTCAGCTAAGCGATTGGCTTCGTCCAGCACCTCTCTAACTTCCTGAAAGTCATCATCGTCTAATACATCAGGTTTAATCCGATCAAGGACTTGAATAATCTCTAAGCGCTTATCATCTGCTGGTTTTGGATTGATGTTAAAAATTAACCTTGCCCAAGTCATAATGTTAGTAGCGACTTGAAGCATCCCCTTCATCAAGCGATTAAGGCGGTTTTGCTGCTCTGTAAGGTGCGCTTCAGTGCGCTTTAATTCAGTCTGTAATTGACCAATGCGGAGCTTCTCATCATCCTGTTGCGCTTGGATCTGTCTAATCTGCGCTGCATCTTCGTTGATTCGCTTTTGTTGATAGTTGATTTGATTATAAAACCTGAGTTCCTTTGGCTTATTCGCATCTTCTCTAATCAACTCCCGCTGCCTGCGGCGCTCTTCTGTTTCAGGTAATACATACAATTCTACACCACGCTGCTTTTGCGCTAAGTACTCGTTCGCGTGTTGATAAAATAATTTCTGGCGGTATTCACCAACCAATTTCATTCCATCCAGCGTTTTAGGAATAGGGGCTAAGCCATTTTGTTTTGCAAAATCATTTGCAACTTCTCTTGAACGGTCAATCAGATCGTATCGATGCGTTCTTGAGTTTTGACCGTTAATGAAAATATGACAATGGGCGTTGTAGTCGGGTTCTCCTTTGGCCTTTTCATTCCCGTGAAACATTGCCAATTCAATCGGGTGATCGGGAAAGTACTTTGTCATAAAACTTTTCAGGATATTGTGGTAGTCATCTGGATCAAGTTCAACTTGGTTGTGCAGCGGGATTTTAAAGAAGCTTTCCTGCATCACGACAGTTCGACCAAAGACCGCCTGCTGTCTAACGGGTTTAGTAATTCTGGCGTTATGTAATTCGATGATTTTATCTAATAATTTCGCCGCTTTTGTGCCTTTAAACCGACTGAGAATTTTCTCTCTTGCTTTGTTTGGAATAGCCACCGAAAAATAACTATCAGTTTGGTCTTTTACTGGTTTTTTTATTCTACTCAGGAATATATCAACGACTTGTCGTTGCTTCTCGGTGTATGAACCTTTCTTCAATTCATTCGTTAAGTCCGTCCGACGCTTGCTGATGGTTTTGGTGATTTTTATCCGCTCAGCTTCGTCTGACGTAGGACTGTTTTGTTGTTTAAATGATGAGAACTGCTCGCCGATGCGCAAAATAGCTTGTTCGGCGATATTCTCTCGGTCTGCTTCTGGAATGCTGAGAAGATACTCTTTCGATGCTTTGACATAGAGCCAGCTCGAACGCGTCAATTCGGGATTGAAATGCAGTTTGTCAATGAGCTGCAGGCTGTGTCGTATGCTCTTTTTGAGTTTTTTTAGGTTGGAATAAGTAAAGTTTGCTTGTTTAAAAAGTGCCGTTGATCGTTTCATTTTCTCCTTGTTTTTTACCCCTCAGGATGAGCCATTTGAAGTAATACCCCAAAACGTCAGTGGCGTGGGTATTGCTTAACAAATGGTTGTTATTGGCTTACACCAATAATTCCAAGAAGGTTAACTTCAACGTGCCATAAATATGAAATGTGTCAATGCAAGAGCTGTTCAGACGGGTTCGTGAGTGATGAAAAATTGATTAGGTAATAACTAATTTTTTGAATTAAAAAAAATTGAGTGGTAGCTCTGGATTTTCGTTTTTTCTGTGATACGGTGAATGTATAACAAACAGTTAATAAATGGAAATAAACAAACTAAATACAACAGAAAAACAAAAGCTTATCGTACTTTTGAAAGGGCGTTTCAAGTTTGATTTTATTGGAAAATCGGACATTGTTAAGTCAGTTAAACAACTTAATTACTTCATTAAAAATGCTTCCTCGATAACTCCCACACAACGCTCAGAGGCTGAGCGTTTCCAGCGTGATTTTTCAAAATCGGTGGAGCAACGCATTATCACACAAATTGAGAATGGCGGATTGGTGAGTGATGATGAATTAACCATCATCAACGAGCTGATCCCACAACTTGATAAAATCACGATTAAACCCAAGCTGAATGATCAGGTTTTAGCTGGTGACGAACCTCTCGCTAAAGTTTTGGCATATTACGAAGATATCCTTGCCCGCCACGAAAACGGTGAGAATTTCAATTGGGAACAACCGTGGCTAAGCCGAATAGTCTTTGGTCATCCTGTCAATCTCGACGGTAGAAAGTATAGCGGTCAGAATGTCGAGCATCTTTGCATTGCGCAGCAGCTGCGGGGTTATTCAGTACCCGTCTGGCTCACGCGAAAAAACTTAGAAGATCTGGGTGTTGAAAATATTGACGAATTACCTAACGCAGCCGCAGTTGTCTTTGCCAAACCGCTTTATAAGCATTGCTCCGATGACAAAGCAAAGCTACTAACAAAAGCTGATTTTGAGCAACTTTCCGATGTTGAGAGACGAGAATATCGTCAGATTATCACCCGTTCCCATTACCCCGTCTGGCATCCTGATGATATATCACCGCTGCTCAGCGCTGATGCGACTAAAAAAATGTTCAGTAAAAGTGATTATTTTGAATTAGCTGAACGGATAGCAAACGATGAAGCTTTTGCTAAGCGTTTCTATTCCGATCGTGCAGATATAGCGATAAAAGCGTTAGACGATGCTGCAACTAAACTGGGTGTCGAGATTACTTCGCATCAAGACAGTTGCTTCTATCGACCAAGCTCTGACGTCATCGCTATGGTTCCGCGCGAGAAGTTTAAATCCGACATCGCTTATGCAGGAACTTATGCACATGAACTAGTTCACGCATCAGGACATAGCAAAAGACTCAATAGAGTGGGGATTACCAGTACAGAAATACCACGAAATAAGCACATTTACGGTTTTGAAGAGCTCATTGCCGAGACGGGGGCAAACAACTTTCTTTTAAGGTTTAATTTGCCAGCTACATTAGATCAAGAGAGCGCGGCCTATATTGTCGGCTGGTTAAAGGCACTAAATGGACCTAAACAGAAAAAATACGGTTTATTTGAAAGTGCGGTTAAACAAGGGGATGAGGCTGCACGGTTCATTGAGGGCAATACGTCAATTCGTCCATCGCAGTATGTTGATTTTGAGGTGGACACGTCGACGTTGGAGCTTGAACGTGAGACTTTGATGATGTTGAGCAAGCTGCACGAATGGAAAAGGCAGTTTAACTACGGAAATGTCGATCGAGCCCAGGCCATAAAGCGAGATATTGCTGAGATGTATGAGCAAGTTATCGAACAACTCAGTGCGCTTGGTGAGCAGCACCAACAGGTCAAACAACACATTGAACGGATCATAGACCACGAGTTTAGTGAAATGGCTAAGTTTGAGCGTTTAAGAGAAATCGCCGACTATCAATCCGTGGCAAAAATTCCAGCGAAAAAATTAAGGATGTCGTTATGAATAATGACATTCAGCTTTGCAACGATGTAAAGCGTTTAGTCGACCAGCATACTCATAGTCTATGTTTTAGTAAGTTGCTGGAATTGCTGGTGGTGATCCGTCAATGGAAAGCTGCGTTGTCGTCATCTGATTTCGCGACAGCAATGCGGCATAAGCAAGTCATTGCTCGATTAATTAATGCGATTATTGAACTACAGAGCTCGTTGCCTAATGAAATTGCTCGGCTGTTCTATCAACTTATTGAACTTGAAAGACTGAATATACAAGATTTTGAAGATTATATTGCTGCACTTAATGAGCACAAGATCAGCAGTTTAATTTCACAACTTTATTTAACAACAAACAGGAGAAAAAATGACTATTGAACAACCTACTGAACTTCAACGTCGTTGGAACGTCGTCAGTTTAGCTCAGTTCCGTATCGTAGGCTTCGATTATGAAACACAGCAATATAAAGTGCGCAATAAGAATGACAAAACTTTGGAGCATTGGATTGACGCTGAAATCATCGATGCTATCGAGTATTTCGCTGAAGAAGCCGCTTCCTACAATACAAATGAGTTAATGGCTCGAAAAGCCGAGCGCAAGCGATTATTTATGGCCTTGATTAACGGCGACGAGCAAGAAAGTGAAGAAGGCAAATCAGCACACGGGGGAGCACCAAAGGTTAAACCTAAGGCGTTCTGATATCATATGCTGGAATAGCTCTGTGATTGGCTGACATTCTTGCTCAGACTTCTAGATTAATTTTAGGGGCAATTGAAGTTGCAAAAAATTAAGCTTTAGCAAAGTTCAGCTATCCGTTCATTGACTAAAGAAGCTATGTATTGTCTCGTATTCGCTTCAATTTGGCTGAGCTCGCGCCGTTGTGCTTCCATTGCAACGTTTGCAAAAGTCGCAGTTATCTCAGCGTTCGAGAACTCCTCTAAAACCTCATCAAAATACGCAAGATGCACAAGATTTCCAGACAGCCATTTGAGCAGATCAAAATAACGGTCATCGGGTTCGATTAAAGGCTCTTCAGAATGAAATTCATCGGGGGAGTATTTGAGTGTTGAGATGATCGCGTATAGCGAACGATAGACATAGTTTGATGGCCAAATAGGTTTACCGTCGTGGGAGAGAGTATGTGCTGAAATGATGAGTTCATCAATGGAATCGTCGCTTACATCGACCTTTCTCACGATTTGTTCTCCATCATCATTTTCAATGACTTCAAATTTTGAATATAGCTCGTTAATGACCTCGCTTAGTATTGATTGTTTCATAAAAATCTCCTTAATTGTTGTTAATGCTGCATTCTTTCTCCTTTGTTATTGGGTATAAATTTTGCAACATGGCTATCCTACTACAATAAGAAAGTGGTGTCAACAAAAAAATTAATAAAAACAATGGCTTATGTAATAAATCTTTAATTTTGTCAAGTCTCAAATAATTAGCAATCCAATGATTTTGTTGAAAAAAAGCAGGTCCGCGAGTAGTGTGAAATATGATCATAATCAATGAGGTAATTCGATGGGAAAAGTGACATGGAAAAAAGGATTCCAGCCTAGGATTTTGATTGATAAGTTGGACGAGATAAGGTCGGTCGAAAACGGTCAAGTAAGCTTTCGTGGTTTCGAGTATCGCGAATATATTTCAGTTTTCAAGTCGCTAATTGATTTAGGACAACCTGATATACCTGTCTCGGAAGCTGGGAGGTTAGTTTCAAGGGGGGTAAGTGCTGCAGCTCGCAAAACTGAATTAACGCCAAAAACTATCATCAATGAAGTATCGAAGTTGGTACGTGAATACAATTCAACAGCTCTAAAGCGATACACTTTAGTAACTACGATTAATATTACACGAACCAACCATTTTCCAGATCAAAAAATCAACGACGTTCACGTTCGTTTCGTCAAAAATCTTCATAAAAAATACCTCAAAGCTCGCAAAGAGACTGCTCGCAGAGTATCAAGCTGGGGGATTGAGGAAGTAGATACCAGCAAGGCTTATTATGTGTTGGCACACACGTCTGCTAGGACGCCGCAGGAGGCTGTAGAGCGCATATTTGAAAGTTTAGATTTGCTGCGTGGTATTTGGTGCCTCAAACTCAATTATGACTGGGCTGAAACCTATGGGATGAAAAATCCTGTCAATCAACTTACGTTCGGAAAGCTCCATACGCTGCATACATCGTCAGGTAAGCAGGCTGATGATCGGTTCTGGTATGACCCTGATCCAGTCTCGGAAAAAAGATTCATCGACTTCCGCCAAAAATTTCCAGTAATTGAAAAATATACAAAGATAACTCGCGGTGTCTTAGCGAAACACAAGTATCGAGATGACGTTGAGTTAGCAATAAAAAAATTCGTTCGCGCTTTAGATTCCAGAGACTACAATGCCTCTTTTTTGAAGCTATGGAGTACCCTTGAGTTTATTACGGGTACACAGAAGGCTAATTATGACCTTACAATTCGTCGAGCTGCTTTTTGCTTTGACGACACAGCGTATTGTAAATTGGTTTTAGAGCATCTAAGGCAGTATCGAAATCGTTTCGTTCATACAGGCGTGGGTGAGGATGATATTGAGCCACAGGTATATCAACTCCAACGCTTTGTAATTCGGGTGATTGAATTCCATATTTATAACCCGTTTCAATTCGAAAGTATGGATATCGCGACGAAGTTTTTAGATCTTCCGTATGACAACTCCAAAATAAAACAGGAAATATCGCTGAGAAAGAAAGCCCTTAAATATCGAACTGTGCCTGATGGGTAGTACTTGGCAATGCCCTACGGTAAATTTAAGTTGATATGCTATCAGCAAGGTCTCTGACAAAAAGAGTTTTAGTACCCCCACTACTTTTGACAAGGATTATCAAGATAATGGATTCGTCAACGCTCGCAAACTCCTTATCAAAATAGTGAAGTCAAGATTGGTCGAAATGAACCGTGTCCATGTGGGAGCGGGAAAAATACAAAAAGTGCTGTATTTGACGGGTATTTTTTAGTATTGCAGCTATCCCACTTTGGTGACACAATCTGGATCACTTAGAACATCAGGCGTCCTATGTTTAATAAGGGGTTGCGGGTGTTTCAAAAATGAAAGTGGTTAGGTGGAGAACCACGCCAGCTCCACCACATTCATATAAAACGCCGCTCATTTGAGCGGCGTTTTTGTTTGTCGTTCGCGGCGGCACCGTTCGGAGCAATATTTTACCTCGTCCCAACAGCGCTCCCATTTTTTGCGCCATACAAAGGGGCGCTGGCAGGCGGGGCAAATTTTACTCGGTAGGTTTGGCTTTTTATGCACGCGCAAGCTCAATTAAATAGTCCGTTGAAGTCGTAAATGGTCGTACAGGTCATAGTTCTTACCAGCTTCAATGTCGGCACCACACAACCGCATAAGCACCAGCGCGGTCACCATTGCCGTGTCAGCGGTCTGCTGGCCCCAAGGCTTAGCCCTGAACAGTTCAACCGCGTAAAGAGCGGCTAGACGCGCGCATGAGTGGGTGTTTCGAAAGTCTGGCGCTGCTAAGGAGCTTAGGACGTGGCTAAGCGCGGCTTCATCAGTTGGAGCTGCATCATTGCCGTGAAACGTGCGGCCAATATTACTTGACCACTACAACGTGCTCGCATTATTTTGTGCATCAAGAGTAGCCTGAAGATGGTACAGTTCAAGATAGTTGAGACTTTGTCCGCTTGAGACGAACAATGGCTGTATGGATAATCGTCCATAAACTGTCCTTCTATGCTCAATTAATACTCAGGAATTATCTGGCGCTGTCCATATGGTCAGAGTGTTAGCTCTAGAATGACTTGCTTAAGAAGAATTGGTGTGGTAAAAATCGAAAAACATTAAATAAAACTTATTGTTATGCCAAATGTCAATTAATCTAGGAAAGATATGATGCGTTTATGGAAGCACTTAATTTTAATATTTAGCATCGCGCTTAGCGGATGTGGCGCAACACCATCTGAGAATGATTATGTTTGGATGGCTAACCTAAACGCTAAAATGCATGCTTGCTTTAATGAAGGAATGACTACCCCTCAGACTTTCGGTAGATTCAAAAGTTCTGTGCGTTACTACATTTCTTCGTGGTTATATTATGACACTGACAAGTTAAACTCCATGTCAAATAGAGTGGTTGCAACATTCACTCCAACAGAGAAGGCATGTCGTCTTGCAACGGCCGATGCAGCCAGTTTTATTCAAGAAGCACAAATTCACGCTCAAAAAACAAGTCAATCAAAAGATAGTGGCTCTAGTAGTAGCTATTGCTATCAAACCCCTACAGGTTATTGGTGTAATTAATAGCCATAGTATGATTTAAACTGCTGATACGTTGATGGTGGTTACGGGGTAAAATTTACGTTAGGTATATCCTCCTATTTTAAACATTTGCTTTTCGTAGGAATGATGAGTCGCTTGCATAGCTATCAAAAAGGAAAACAGCTATAGGCTAAATGGTTATAGAATAGTTATGTCCATTTATAACACGGCACTCTGGGTGGAATTTGCCGAATAGCAGTTAATTCGAACGATTGAGGTGCTTCGCAATGTTTCAATTTAGAAACGTCTGCCAATCAATTAAATCTACTGTAGCATCAAATAACGAACGATCTAAAACTCGTGGTTTCAGTCTTATTTGACAGTGCTCAACCGCACTTTTCATCACGTTTGCAAGTTCTGCATTTGAGGCGCTTTGTGCAAACGGTTCTCTGCAGTAACTGTCTGAGACCATAATAAACTGTTTTTTCCTTGTACGAACTTTTCTCTTTGCTTCGGTCTCCCAATATTCGCAACGAATTTGATTAGCGCCGTATTTATAAAATCGCAAATAACCAATAATTTCGTTATAGCGCCAATCGCCACCGTACTTAGAACTTAAATAGCTTTTATCAATGGGGTACTCTTTGTCTTGATTTGACTGCTCAATATAAGAGTTTTGTTTTTTATAGTATTGCTCTTCGCTGATGCGATATACAGGTATTTCGAATAAGCTCTTACATTTCAGCATTTATTGTCTACACTCAGGGTGGTTCGGGATGGCGGCCAACTAGATTTGTTCGAATAGTTAAAGATATTATAGCGTACCATCAAAAGATAAAAATAACACGCATGAGCCGAAAACGATGAAGCTATCCCACTTTGGTGACACAATGTGTATCACTAACAACATCAGGCGTCCTATGGCTTACAAGGGGTTGCGGGTGTTTCAAAAATGAAAGTGGTTAGGTGGAAAACCACGCCAGCTCCACCAAATTCCCAGAAAAGACACCTTTAGGTGTCTTTTTTTTCGTCTCATGCAACGAAAATCAATGGTGTAATTCCCCAGGCCAATATTTGCTAAAATTGTCCGGTTTTGGGGGGCAACTACACCCTCTCGTTAGCGTCTATGTTTAATTATTCGTAACGCCAGAGGGGGGGGAAATTACACTAGCAGCGGTGAATAGGTTAGCAACAGTTTTAGGTATAACTAAATTAGACAAACGCGAATCATCAGGGTATGATGCCTTCACAATCGTTATGGAGGAGAAAGTGACATGACCGTAGATAATGGTGTTCGTATTGTTGCTGGGGTAATGGTGCTGGTGTCGCTGTTGTTGACTGCCTATGTTCATCCTAACTTTGTCTGGTTAACAGCATTTGTTGGAGTGAACCTAATCCAAAGCGCATTCACGGGTTTTTGTCCTGCAGCTGCAGTGCTGAAAAAACTTGGGTTGAAGTAATCCCCCAAAAAACAAGGGCTGAGGTGATGGCTCTACCTTAGCCCTTGTTATTCTTTAGGTTACCGTGGTTATTTTTGAATGTTATTTCGGCTTACAAAAATAGCAACGATAGAGGTTGTTAACACCCCCATGACCAACGCACCGAGTGCGGACTGCCATAGATAGTTGTTGAAATTGAAATACGCATCGGCTTCAGCTGGCGTATAAATGCCCGCATCAATCGCATAAATTTTAGCGTTAGTAAAGAAATCGGGCGTAACTATATGATGGATAAACCATTGTGTTAACGGTGATAAAACCGTAACTACCAGCGTAATTATCCCACCTGAAATAAACGCATGTTTATAGGTAAACTCCGGACGAGTTGCTCGTATCGAGCGTAATGCAACGACATAAATTGCAATTGCTACGATAGCGAACAACATGGTTAAGGTAGGATGCAGTGCGATATACGTAGAATGCAAGCCAACTAACCGTTCCAGCAGCGCCCACAAAATCAGTGCAATGGTGAAAATAACACCCCACTTGATTTCTAGCTGGTAAGTTTTCATTGAGCACCTCAATATTATGTGGGTTAGATCATCGAGCGGAACAACTGTTTATTACCGCAAACATGATGTTTAATCACCATAACCACATGCCCAACAATAGCTATAAGCAGTAACCAAGCCATCGGTGAGTGTAATTGACCCAGTTGCATAAGCCAGTCAATTTTCTCTCCACGCTCAATAAGTTGGCAGCCAAATACTTTTAACCCATAGCCGTTGCCTACTAAATAGCTCATACCTAATAATGGCATAGCGACGAGTAACCCATACAATCCGATGTGACCGATTTTTGACCAAATGGTTGTTGCTTCAGGGTTGACTGGCCGCTGCCCAAGTTGTGTGAAGGCCCAAATCATCCGTGCGATGACAAAGGCTAAAATAAAAGCGCCAATATTAACGTGGTAGGGCACTAAGGTTTCACCAACCCAGTGCTCACCATCGGCAATACGATCGAAAAACTTGGTGAACTGCCACAGCACTAAAATTGCAGTAAACCAATGGAAGAACCTAGAAATGACACCGTACTGGTGTTTTTGATCAGTTATCATTGTTATTGCTCCCATTTTACAACGGTTTAAGTACCGTTGGTTGTCCTATTATTCTCTTTCTTGACATAAAACGCTATGATCGTGTTACCGATTCATTTTGCATTAAGTAAAAATAGCGAGAAATTATGAGTTTACCAAATTGTCCTAAGTGTGATTCCAGCTATGTGTATGAAGATCAAGCATTATTAGTTTGTCCAGAATGTGCTTACGAATGGAATCCTAACGAGGTTGTCGAAGAGGATACCGCTCAAGTGAAAGATGCCCATGGCACGCCATTGGCAGAAGGTGATAAAGTTACCCTAATTAAAGATTTGAAAGTCAAAGGGTCATCGCTTGTGTTGAAAGTGGGCACTAAAGCGGTTATTAAGCGCTTTGTTGATGGTGACCACGACATTGATTGTAAAGTCGACGGCGCCGGTGACATGATGTTGAAGTCACAGTTTGTAAAGCGCCAGGGCGGTAAAGACGACTAACGCCACGCGCAGAGGTGGGTGTGAAACTAGGTGTATTCGATAGCGGCGTAGGCGGGTTAACCGTGGCGCGCGCCTTGCAACAAAGCGGCTATTTTAGTGAGCTGCTTTATTACGGTGACACGGCGCGGGTTCCTTATGGGAATAAAGATAAAAGCACGGTCACGCGTTATGCGCTCGAAGCCGTTGAGTTTTTTAACGGTGCGGCTGTCGAGGGCGTGGTGGTAGCCTGTAACACCGTGAGTGTCACGGCGCTGGCCACCATGCAGGAATACTCCAATAAACCGGTGTACGGCGTGGTCGAGCCCGGCGTGCTAGCCCTGCAACAATTGCCTCATGTCACCCAAGACACACCCATTTTAATTATTGCCACCCGTTCGACCATTCAGTCGGGGGTGTATCAACAACGTCTTGCCGAGTTAGGGTACGGTTCGGTGCAGGCGTTGGCCACGCCCATGCTGGTGCCGATTGTGGAAGAAGCCTTGTATTCCGGCCCGGTGCTCGAAGCGGCGTTGCATCATTATTTTGCTGGGCTGCCACGCCCCGAGGTGGTGGTGCTCGGTTGTACTCACTTTCCACTCATTGCCACGCCCATTGCCGAGTATTTTGGCGGTGCGCGCACCATTCATTCTGGGGAAGCCATGGTTCGCTGGTTGCAGCAGCAGTTGCAACTGGAGCAGCGCTATGAGCGAACCCCCATTCATATTTTAGCGTCTGAGAATGTTGCAGCGGTGCGTCACACCGCAGTGCATTGGGGGTTAACCGACCTTTAATACGTTGGTGTTAGATGTAATTCTGGCGGTTGTGTTACTGAAATTGTGATAACGTGTGAGCAACCTTAAGTTAGTGCAACCTGAGTTCAGCCAATAGGCTTTAAAATATAAGGGGGAAACTCCCCCCCTTATTCTCAAGGAGGGCGATTTATGAAAGCCATGATAGCTGCGTTGTGTTTTTTAATGATTGGAACTGTCAGCGCAAAACCGAGCATTTTTCAGCATGATATTCCGTTGCCTGCAATGCAATTTTTAAGTTCGGGAATGCCAAATAATGCGCCTGCTCTTTATATGTGGAATGAGCAAGGCGACCCCATTTCTTTCTACGATTTGGAAGGAATCCGAGAGGCTTTTTCTGAGCCTCAAGCGATTCCAGAAATGTCGCTTACCAAGCAGCAATATCAAGGGTTCACGTTTTTAGAAACCTATTTGTCTGATAAGGGGGTTTGGCAACAAGGTCAAAAAATTGCTGTGTTACACGTTATTGATCCGCAACTGAGTTCTTGCCCACCCTGCCAAGAAGCTGAAGAAATCTTAGTTAATTTCTTTCAAAAGAATGCGGCTGAGAGTACAACTGAGTATGTGCTGATTAAAACACTCATGACCAATGAGTAGCTAAACCAACAAAAATGTCCTGATTTCTGATAAGGATAGCTAGTAGCAGGCTAGTAGGAGAAAAGGGATAGCGATGTACTATGGATTGTGGCGGTATTGGGTTCAGGCGAAAAAGGAGCTGCTGACGCTGGGAAGCGCCTTTGGTTTGCTGTTTGCGTTTATTACGTTATTGGCCATGGTTGCGTTGGGCGGCGCCTTTAGTACGGGAAATCAACAGCTATTTGCGGTTGGAGTGCAAAACTCGAGCGGTTCTTTGTCTCATATTAGCCCCTTTGTCAGTGAGATTTTGGATGACATTGCGGGGGTGCAAAATCGCTTGGTGTGGTCACAAAACAACAACCAAGTAGAGTTGTTCGGCCAGGAACAAAATTTAACGATTATCTTTACCAATAGCCAATACCTGTCCATGCTGAAACCGAAGTTCTTCAATGGGGCGCATCGGTATCAGTGTGACCCGAAGTGCACCTTGGTGGGCGCGGCGGTTGCAGCCAAATTTGGCCAGCCTGAAACCATTCGCGTGGGCGGGCAATTGTACGAGGTGACCGCCACCTTCGATCAAGACAGTTTTGAATTCCCCGGTGGGCAGCCCGCCGACATTATTTTAGATATTTCCCAATTCGCTGTGGCATCCAGCATGAGCCAAATGTTTACCATGATGGCCACTCATTTTACCGATATTTCGGCAGCACAAATCGCGGACTTTATTCCTGTTTTTCGTACCTTGATTGAAGTGTCTCCAGCCACTGACCACGCTATTTTGCGAGCCCAAGTTGCCGAGGCATACGACAATCAAAAACATCTGTTTGGCGATATTCGTCGCATGATTAGTCTACTGGGCTCGGATGATAAAACCTTGGGCTTGATTCAAGGCCCGTTTTTTGACCAGAAAGCCAAGGACAACATGCAACTGATGCAGATGTTGTTTTTGGTTGCCGCGCTGCAATTATTTTTGGTCACTGTGGTGAACATTGTCAGTGTGATCACTCGCTTTAATTTGATGCGTGCTTATGAGAACAGCTGCCGTTATGCGCTTGGCGGGCATCGCTGGAGCCTGTTTTTAAATAACATTTATTTTATTCAGCCGATTATGTGGGTTGCGGCGGGCGTGGGGTTACTGAGCCTTGGGGTGCTCCATGCGTTATCTGCGGAGGTGCTAAAAGCGCATTTGGCAATCACACTGCCGCCGCTGTTGAGCTTGGTTATGGCGTTTGCGGCGCTCATGGTGATTGTGGCGCTGTGTTTGCCTGCATTGCTGAATGTGAAGGTGCTGCTCAAGGGCTTAACCACGGCGAAAACAACGCTAACGCGCGCAACTATTTTGCAGGTGCGCGGGTTAAATATTCTGTTATTTGCGTTAGCCACCATCAGTGTCTTTTTGGCCTTATCGACGTTTAGCCACTGGCAGGCATTAAAGCAGCGCGGTACGGAAAATATTTTACCAACCGCCCAAATGATACACATGATGCGGACGGGCGAGGGGCCTATTGATCCCCGTTTCGAAAGTGTGATGCGTGCCATTGAACAGAGAATTCCCACGGCTGGATTTTTAAGTGTGTTGCCGGGTGATCGTAATTTGGGTTTTAAGAGTTTGCAGTTCAATGATGAGCAATGCCAAGCACAATTTGATGGGTGGGAGAATCGGTTTTATGGCAGTCCATTTGCGGTGATAACTGGGCAAGATATTCATGCCGATAATTGGGGGCCCAATGATGTTGCGATATCACAAAGTGTGCTGGCGGTGTGTGGATTCGATGCTCAGGACGTGCTTGGCCGCTACTTGCAAGATGCGCATAACAATCGCTACCAAATACAGGCAGTGGTGAACGACTTGCTTTATGACGTTCATGTCGCAACCCCGCCGCTGGTCATTTATCTGCGCGATAAAAGCTTATTGCAATACCGCAATATCGTCATTCCTGAGCACGTGGATTTAGCCAAGCTGAGCGACGATTTAGAACGGGATTTTGTGGAATACAATCTCGCTCTGGAAATCAGAGAACAAGGCATGTTAGTCGACTTTATTGCCAGCAAGCTGACCCGTGAAACCACCACCATGGTCATTTGTTTTATGTTGATGGGATTGTCGTTGAGTGTGCTGTTTTTAGCCTTTACCCAGCATATCGCCAAGGTGTTGCTCATGCGCAATCGCGAGTGGGGAACGCAGCGGGCAATGGGTGCTAATCGCCAGCAGCTGAGCCGTGCATTAATGATTGAACTCGGCCAAGAGTGGGGGATTGCGTTGCTTTTGTCAGCTGTTTTTGCCGTGATTTATGCCCATTTGCAGCAACACTTGTTAAGTGCAAATACGGTGGTAACCTTGGTGTTTGTGCTTTTGGCAGCGAGTGGAGTGCTGGCGGGAGCAGGATATTATGCGGTGGCGCAGCTACGTCAGCAATGTCGTCTAACGCCGGCCAATCTACTAAGAAGTGAATCGTGAAATGGACCTTAAACAAATTCAACAACAAGTTGCGCAGAAAAAGAAACGACGGTTCGTGCTGTGGTTAACGAGCATTGGCGTCCTCCTAGTCGTGTTGCTAGTAACCCTGTTTCAGCTGAATCAAAATAAAATTTCCCTGAATGAATTGCAGTTGAGTCAAGTTGAATGGGGCGATTTTGCGGTGAAGGTGGTGGCCAATGGGCAATTCAGAAGCCGCACCCCCAGCTTGGTGACGGTGAAGCAAGAAGGCGTGGTGCAACATATTTTGGTGGAAGAAGGGCAGTTTGTTGAAACCGGAACGCCCTTGCTGGTGCTAAG
Organism: Pseudidiomarina indica; assembly: GCA_029279945.1. GTDB lineage: Bacteria > Pseudomonadota > Gammaproteobacteria > Enterobacterales > Alteromonadaceae > Pseudidiomarina > Pseudidiomarina indica_A. The sequence goes on from JAJUHK010000018.1 coordinate 15,279, forward strand.
TAACGACAACTTGCTCTTTAAACGTACGCAATTAGAAATGCGCCTGCACAACAGTCAGTTGGAATATGAACTGAAAAATGCCCGTTTGGCCTTAGAAATTGTGCAGCAAGAGGCGGAAGTGGCCCGTTTGGCGGGCGAGTACAAGGTGGTGGAAGCCCGCTATTTAGCGCAAAAACAGTTGGCAGAACAAGATGTGGTATCGGCGTTGGATTTAATGGCGACGCGTGAAAGTTTGCACAACCTTCAGCGGCAGCATAGTTTAGCTCAACGTACCTTGGCGTCGATGGAAAACTTGCATGACAAAGAAAATATCTTGGCGCGCTCAAGAATTACCGACGTGGAGAACGAAATTAAGGCCATCGAGCGTGACATCGAGGAATTAACACTGGTGGCAAATGAAGCCGGGCAAGTGCAGAAAATCAATGCTCAGTTGGGTGAGAATTTGACCATTGGTGCGGCCGCTGTTGCCTTATCACGCAGCGATGACTTGCAGTTTGTCGCCCAAGTTCCCGAGCGGGAAGCTCAGCGTATTCGCAATTTAAGTCAGGCGCGAATTCGGGTGGATGGCACTTGGCTGGAGGGGGATGTGGAACGGGTGAGCCCGAACGTGGATAACGGCTTTGTCAGCGTGTTTATTCGGTTTGAGCCAACTCCAGGGTTGTTGCTGCGGCAGGATTTATCAGCCACTGTCGAGATCACGACTGAAGTGCTTGAAAACACCTTGTTTGCCGACCGCCGTATCGCGAATACTGAACAGAGTCGGCAAGATGTGTGGGTGTTTGATCCGCACAACCAAACCTTAACCAAACGGAGCGTGAACCTTGGGGTGGTGTCGCAGCAGAAAGTGGTGATTGTTGATGGGGTCAACGCTGGTGAGCTGGTGGTGAGTTTTGAACAAGGGCGGCAGTGGCGCAACACACCCCCAACAGTGGTTCAGTAACGGGGGCGGTGGATGTTACTTCGGGTTGAACAATTAACGAAATCATTTCAGCTAGGTGGCATTGAGCAACAAGTGTTGTTTGATGTGAACTTAACCATTAATGAGGGGGAGTTTGTCGCAATTACCGGCCCTTCGGGGGGCGGGAAATCAACCTTACTCACCATTCTGGGTTTATTGGATACGCCCAGCTCTGGGCACTATCAGCTGGCGGGAGAGCCCACCGTTTATTTTGATGATGAGCTGGCTGCGGCCATTCGCAATCAGTACTTTGGCTATGTGTTTCAAAGCTACAATCTGATTCCTCAATTAACGGTGTGGGAAAATGTTTCTTTGCCGCTTACCTACCATGCCAAGTTGAAGAAACAAGAACGAATTGAGAAGGCGCGGGATTATTTGCGGCAAGTTGATTTGGAAGAAAAATACAATCATTATCCGCATCAGCTTTCGGGCGGTCAGCAGCAGCGCGTTGCGATTGCGCGGGCGCTCATCACCCAACCCAAGATAATTTTTGCCGATGAGCCCACGGGCAACTTAGATTCTGTGAACAGTGAAAACATCATGGGTATTTTTAAAACTCTGAATGAGCAGGGGCAAACCATTGTGATGGTCACGCACAACCCTGCCGAGCTGAAGTATGCCTCAAGAGTGATTCAAGTGATTGATGGCCGTGTGAGCTCATGCTGAAGCAGTACGTCACCACGCTTGCTGAGTACGCCAAGTACTGGCAATTTTCGCCCTTTGAGTGTTCTCGCCCCGACTGGAACCCGACGCTGGTTCAATATCTTGTGAATTTAAGTGAAGCAGAAATTGAGGAGCTGGCGGCCGATAGCCGGCTGAGTTTGTCCTGTTTTTCTCCTTGGTTTCCGAAATTATTGGTACTGCCTGATATTGCCGATGAGGTGGCCGACGCTGCACCGCCTTCGTACGACATTCCATTCTGGCTCACCAATGGCATTGGCGGGCGCAAACTGGCGCAAATCGAAGCTTTGCTGGCGCAGCTGCCCACGCAGCCGCAACGGCTGATGGAGTGGTGTGCGGGCAAAGGGCATTTAGGGCGCTTGCTAAGTTTTACCTACCAGCATTCGGTGTGCAGTGTGGAATGGCAGCCAGCGTTATGTGAGGCTGGCCAGCGACTGGCGCAGCAGCATCAATTGCCGCAGCACTTTATTCAGGCCGATGTGTTGCAGCATGGGCTGGATGAGCAGTGGGCGCAAGTGGATGGCGCGGTGGCCTTGCATGCCTGTGGTGATCTGCATCTGCAATTGCTGCGTGCGGGCGCCGAGCATCAGGTGCAAAATTTGTATGTGGCACCCTGTTGCTATCATTTAATTAAAGCGGACACTTATGCGGGGCTGTCTGCGTATGGGCAACAGTTGTTGCGGCTGCACTTTATGTATGCGGGGCGTGCGCTGACTCGCGCCGATTTGAAATTGGCGGTGCAAGAGCAGGTCACGGCAGGGGCGCGGGTGGCACGCTTGCGGCAGCAAGAAGTGCAGTGGCGGTTGGCGTATCAACAGCTGTACCAAATAGTTTCTGGGCAGTTACACTATCGGCCGTTGCCGTCGGTTAGCAAACATTGGTTTAGCGGTGAATTTGAAGAATTCGTTCAGTGGGCGGCGCAATATCATGGCATTGTACTACCACCACACATTGACATAGAACGCTGGTTGGCGCATGGTGAAACAGCACGTTTGCAGGTCGCCCGCCTTGATTTGGTGAGGCATTTATTTCGGCGTCCATTAGAAGCTATGTTAGTGTTAGATCGCGCAACTTTCCTGGCTGAGCACGGGTATCAGGTGCAAATTTCAGAGTTTTGTAACTATCACTTAACGCCACGTAATTTCCTCATCTCAGCATGCCGAGCATAGACGATTGGTTTGATCTATATCAATAACAAGAATTGTGGGCAGACTATGATATCCATAAAACCACAGTTGGAGTAAGGTTATGGATGTTTTACGCGAATTCTTCACAGATCCGGTTCTGTTTTTCTCGTTTACAGGTCTAGCGATTTTGCTAGCAATGGGCGTATTCTATACTTGGTTTTTCATTAAGAAAGCAGCAGAAGCTGAAGACGCAAAGCAAAATTCATAAAGCTATAGCGCGTTGTTAACGATCGTGCTCAATATCATTGAGTAGACGTTGAAACTCGGCATCATTTAATAACAATTCAATCCCCGCTTTGACTAATGCCTGCGCCTGTTCTTCGTTGAGCGAAAGACTGGTGGGGATTTGGTTAAACAAACTCCGTTGCGTTTCATGTTGGATCCCGTCAAAGCTAAGCTCAATGAAGTAGGGTTCGATGGGATACCAAAAACTCGAAAGCTCGGTTGACCAACGCTCCATGCTGCTACGTATTAAACTTATAGTAGCTGCATTGTAACGATGCAGCTGAGTGTCAGTGACTGCACTAATAGTTGGTTCAATATCGGGCGCTTTGTTACTGTGCTCCATATCGTACTGTGGCTTTGTTGATGCATTCACTGAAATAATTACGAGCCGTTTTGAGGGTTTACTTCCAATACGCTCCATGAAATGAGCAATTCCGCCACTGAGTTCGACCATTTCATAGAAAGCACCAAGCCCCAAGTTGTCGGTAATACCACCGTCCACAAGGTGAATGTATTGACGTTGCTCATGATTAGTATAGCTATGCAATACTTGCTTTGTCGCATGTAGTTGCGGTGCTAGTGGGGCCTTGGTCAAATAGTCATCATCGAATTGTTTCAGGTAATTTTCAGTAGCTGAAGTACAGCCAGAATGGTTCTTTAACACCACGGGGTTTAACATCACGGGTACCGCTGATGATGCAGTGACTGCACGTGAGATTGGGTAAGTGGCGATATCTGAACAGATTAAGTCAAAATACTCTTGGACGAAGGTGAAACGACTTCCACCTCCTAAATCGGTAGCGTTGATGAGTATCAATGGTCCGTTGCGGCGCTGTAAATCACCAAAGGTTGCACCGTGAAATAGCCGCTGCTCATAGATGCTGCTGGCGACGTCGGTGCGTCCTTTGTCCGACAACCATAAGAACGGACTAATAACACCGTAGATCCACTCCGAGACATAATCACGGCGAAGAAAATCCTCTTCAAAATCAGCAAAAATACGATCCCCGTATAAGCCGAAATATGCTGCGGTAAAACTTCCACCCGATACTGAGCTGATCAGGTCAATTTCATCGACCAAACGTTTGTGCTCGCCATCGAGGGTAACCGTGGTGTCACGTAAGCCTTGTAGTACACCGTATGATAATGCAGCAGCTCGACTGCCACCGCCAGAAAAGGCAAGTACTAAGGTAATGTCATCAGAACGATTATGGGCAGCGTTATAGTGTTTCAGGGAGTAGTTGTTGGGTGCTTGGTGAAGCGTCTGTTGGGTATTATTAATCGTACTGTAAGTGGCACAACCACTTATGAGTAATACGGCGAGTACACTGAAAAGTAATGCTAATTGCTGTACCATGTTAGTTCCATGCGCTGAGTCATTATTTTTTATTAGTCCTTGGCTAATGGCTAACGTACACTAGTAAGATTTGGTAAAGTAGCGGTGACTGCTCCCCGCCCTAAGCGCTAAAGCGCCACGGGCGAGGCTTCCAACTTCTCAGGCAGCAACTGGTACGTGACCAGATTGACGCTTGCCTCCATTGGCAGAAACCGACAGTCCTGCGGCCTTTAATTCCAGAATGCCTTTATCACGGATATTGAGTGCGGCATTTAAATCCCGATCTATATCCATCGTTCCGCAAGAGGGGCAATTCCATGTGCGAACCGATAACG
>JAJUHK010000019.1 GCA_029279945.1 Pseudidiomarina indica
AATCTCAGGCCGTGGTACTGTAGTAACAGGTCGTGTTGAGCGCGGTATTGTACGCACTGGTGACGAAGTTGAAATCGTTGGTATTAAAGAAACGATGAAGACCACAGTAACAGGTGTAGAAATGTTCCGTAAGTTGCTCGACGAAGGTCGTGCAGGTGAGAACATTGGTGCGTTGTTACGTGGTACTAAGCGTGACGAGATCCAACGTGGTCAAGTGTTAGCGAAGCCAGGTTCAATCACGCCACACACCAAGTTTGAAGCAGAAGTGTACGTATTGACCAAAGAAGAAGGTGGCCGTCATACCCCATTCTTTAAAGGTTACCGTCCGCAGTTCTACTTCCGTACCACTGACGTCACTGGTTCAGTAGAATTGCCAGAAGGTGTAGAGATGGTAATGCCAGGCGACAACTTGAAATTTGTTGTTGAACTGATTCACCCAATCGCGATGGACGAAGGTTTACGCTTCGCAATCCGTGAAGGTGGCCGTACCGTAGGCGCTGGCGTTGTATCTAAAATCGTTGCTTAATAGCAGCATAGTGATACAGACATAATTGAAAAGGGGAGCTTCGGCTTCCCTTTTTTGTTAACGCATTAAGTGCTGACACAATCAGCTCGGGCGCTTGTAATCTAGCCTTTGATCGGTATAATACAGCGTCCGTTTCTGTCACAATACAGATCCAGCAGGGGCGTAGTTCCAATTGGTAGAACAGCGGTCTCCAAAACCGACGGTTGGGGGTTCGAATCCCTCCGCCCCTGCCAACGTATACGTACGGTTTTCATACAGGAATAAATAATGAGTGCAAATACCGAAACGCAAAGCAACTCTCTCGACACGATTAAGTGGATAGTTGCGATCGCTTTGCTCGCAGCGGCAGTACTAGGTAATTATTACTATGGTCAATCCGTTTCTGTCCTTTATCGCGCAGTTGGCGTGGTATTGTTGATTGTTGCTGCCGGTGTACTTGCGGGATTAACTGACAAAGGTCGTCAATTCCGTGAGTTTGCCAAAGAAAGCCGAAAAGAAATTCGCCGTGTGGTATGGCCAACTCGCCAAGAAGCGAGCCAAACGACTATGATTGTCGTGATTGCTACGGCAATTATTTCACTGATTTTATGGGCGATGGATGCTATCTTAGTTCGCATTGTTGGTTTTTTTACCGGGCTGGAGTTTTAATCAATGAGCGAACAACCTAAAAAGCGCTGGTATGTCATTCAGGCCTTCTCTGGTTTTGAAAAAAGAGTGGCCGAATCACTACGTGAACACATCAAATTACACGGCATGGAAGACAAGTTCGGTGACGTATTAGTCCCGACTGAAGAAGTCGTCGAAATGAAAGGCGGCAAGCGAGCTAAAAGTGAACGCAAATTCTTCCCAGGCTATGTGTTGGTTAACATGGTATTGGATGAAGAAACCTGGCACTTGGTACGCAGTATTCCTCGGGTACTGGGTTTCATCGGCGGTACCCAAGATCGTCCAGCACCGATCTCACCAGCTGAAGCAGATAAGATTTTGAATCGTCTGCAAGAATCAGCAGATAAGCCAAAACCAAAAACCTTATTCGAACCGGGTGAAGTGGTACGTGTTAATGACGGTCCATTTGCTGACTTTAACGGTACCGTGGAAAGCGTTGATTACGAGAAAAGCCGCTTGACTGTATCGGTCTCGATATTTGGTCGCGCAACACCGGTTGAACTTGAGTTCAGTCAAGTAGAGAAAGCGTAAGTTCTAGTTCACGCACCGCAACGCTTGTTGCAAGCGGCGTGAAATGAAAAATCTTGCAATAAGAGGCGAATCGAACTATAATTCGCCTCCTTTTTATATTGGGGAGCCGGCGAGTAAGTCTTTTCTCTAAGATTTACGAGGCGTTAGACCCGCAACTAAGAGGCATTATCATGGCTAAGAAGTTAAAAGCTATCATCAAGCTGCAAGTTGCAGCTGGTGCAGCAAACCCGTCACCGCCAGTTGGTCCAGCATTGGGTCAGCACGGTGTGAACATCATGGAATTCTGTAAAGCGTTTAACGCTGCAACTGACCAACTTGAGAAAGGTGCGCCAGTTCCAGTTGAAATTAGCGTTTTCGAAGACCGTTCGTTCACGTTTGTAACCAAAACTCCTCCAGCAGCCTTCTTATTGAAGAAAGCAGCGGGTGTTAAGAGTGGTTCAGGCCGTCCTAACACTGAGAAAGTGGGTACTGTTACTCGTGCTCAATTAGAAGAAATCGCGAAGACAAAAGAACCAGATTTAACTGCTGCTGACTTAGAAGCTGCAGTGCGTACTATCGCGGGTTCTGCAAAGTCTATGGGCATCAACGTGGAGGGTGTGTAAGATGGCTAAATTAACCAAACGTGCACGTCTTATCCGTGAGAAAGTTGAAGCTCGTGATTACGAAATCAACGAAGCGTTGAACTTATTGAAAGAATTAGCAACTGCTAAATTCGTTGAAAGTGTTGACGTATCAGTCAACCTTGGAATCGACGCTCGTAAATCAGATCAAAACGTACGTGGCGCAACCGTATTACCAAATGGTACTGGTCGCGACGTTCGTGTAGCCGTATTTACCAGTGGTGCCAACGCTGAAAAAGCAAAAGCAGCTGGTGCCGATTTAGTCGGTATGGAAGATTTAGCTGAGCAAGTGAAGAAAGGCGAAATGAACTTTGACGTTGTTATCGCTTCACCAGATGCAATGCGCGTTGTTGGTATGCTCGGTCAAATCTTAGGTCCACGTGGCCTGATGCCAAACCCGAAAACTGGTACGGTAACTCCTGACGTTGAAACTGCGGTTAAAAACGCCAAAGCAGGTCAGATCCGTTACCGTAACGACAAAGCCGGTATCATTCACGCGACTATCGGTAAAGTGAATTTCGATAACGATAAGTTGAAAGAAAACTTAGAAGCCTTGTTAGTGGCTTTGAAGCGTGCAAAACCTGCAACTTCAAAAGGTCAGTACATTAAGAAAGTTAGTCTTTCAACAACTATGGGCGCTGGCGTAGCCATCGACCAGAGCTCATTGAGCGCAAGCTAAGTTTTATGGGTTGGAGCTATAGCTCCCGTCCAAGACCGCAGGTGTCTCGCGGTTGTTCCTTACCAGGGAACTTTTGCGACACTTAATTTCCTGCGCAGATGGTGATATCCGATCCAGACTCTCTGGGTAGAGATTCACCGTGACAACGTGGTAGATGTAGTCTTATCTACCTAGGTGTAACGATCGGCCCAAAGCGTGTAAGTGCAGCGGGCCAAACAAAGAGGTGATACTAGTGGCACTAGGTTTAGTAGCAAAACAAGCAATCGTTAAGGAAATTAACGAGGTTGCTTCAAACGCGCTATCCGTCGCTGTTGCCGAGTATCGTGGTATGGGAGTTGCGGACATGACCCGCCTTCGCCGTCAGGCGCGTGAGCAAGGCGTGTATCTGAAAGTTATTCGGAACACGTTAGCGAAGCGTGCGTTATCTGACACGAAGTTTGCGGACATGGACCCGGCATTGACAGGTCCACTTGTCTATGGTTTCTCAATGGATGCACCCGGCTCAGCCGCGCGTTTATTCAAAGATTTTGCCAAAGACAATAAACACCTGAAAGTGACAGCATTATCAATTGGCTCTGGTTTATTGGGTGCTGACAAACTTGATGCTGTTGCGTCACTTCCGACTCGCGACGAAGCATTGGCGAAATTGCTCGCTACCTTCAAAGCGCCTGTTAGTAAGTTCGTTCGTACAATTAACGAAGTACCTACTAAGTTTGTGCGTGTGTTGGCGGCAATTAAAGACGCTAAATAGAAGCGGTTTTTTTAACCATTTTTTTGTAATTTATAACCCAGGAGTTTAGAGTTATGGCTCTTACTAAAGAAGATATCTTAAATGCAATCGCTGAAATGCCAGTGATGGATTTAGTTGAATTGATCGCAGCAGCTGAAGAAAAGTTCGGTGTTGATGCGTCTGCAACTGTTGCTGTAGCTGCTGGTCCAGCAGTTGCTGCTGAAGCTGCAGAAGAAAAAACTGAATTCGACGTAATCTTGAAAGCAGCTGGTGCTAACAAAGTTGCTGCTATCAAAGCAGTACGTGGCGCAACCGGTCTTGGCTTGAAAGAAGCTAAAGATTTAGTTGAGTCTGCACCTGTTGCTGTTAAAGAAGGCATCAGCAAAGAAGATGCAGAAGCACTTGCTAAAGAATTAACTGAAGCTGGTGCGGAAGTTGAAGTTAAGTAAGTTTAACCACTTACATAACTTGGCCAAATAGGCCTAGGGCTGGTGGCATTTTTGCTACCAGCCTTTTTGCGCTGTAAAGCATGTATCATTTTTGCCCGTTATTGGGGTGCATGCTCGCGGTGACAAAACGGGAACGACAAGCTTTAAGTAGTTTGTTTTTAACCATCGACTCCTACTCCGGTGGTTAGGGTCATCAATCAGCTAGCTGAGGAACCCCATGGCGTACTCCTACTCTGAGAAAAAACGTATTCGCAAGGATTTTGGTAAGCACCCTCATGTACTAGAGGTGCCATACCTGCTGTCTATCCAATTAGATTCATTCAAAAAGTTTATCGAGCCTGATCCAGATGGTAATACCGGTCTGGAAGCGGCATTCCGCTCAGTATTCCCAATAACCGCTTATTCCGGTTATTCAGAATTGCAGTACGTGAGCTATCACCTTGGTGAACCAGTATTTGACGTCCAAGAATGTCAGATTCGTGGTATCACATACGCAGCACCTTTGCGGGTTAAACTGCGCCTTGTGCTTTATGATCGTGAAGCCGCACCTGGCACTGTTAAAGATATCAAAGAGCAAGAAGTCTACATGGGTGAAATCCCATTGATGACCGAAAACGGTACCTTTGTGATTAACGGTACCGAGCGTGTCATCGTGTCACAATTACACCGGTCACCTGGTGTATTCTATGACCATGACAAAGGTAAAACACACTCATCGGGTAAAGTGTTATATAACGCTCGCGTGATCCCTTACCGTGGCTCATGGTTAGATTTTGAGTTTGACCCGAAAGATAACGTATTCGTACGTATTGACCGTCGCCGTAAATTACCAGCGACAATCATCCTGCGTGCGTTAGATTACAGCACTGAAGAAATCCTTGAGATGTTCTTCGAGACGACGTATTACCAGTTCCGCAACAAAAAATTGTACATGCAACTGGTACCAGAGCGTCTGCGTGGTGAAACGGCCAAATTTGACATTCGAAACGACGAAGGTGAAATCATCGTCGAGAAAGGTCGTCGTGTTACTGCGCGTCATATCAACCAAATCGCCAGCTTGAACCAACCAGAAATGGAAGTACCACTTGAGTATTTAGTGGGCAAGGTTTTGGCGAAAAACTACGTTGATAAGAAAACTGGTGAAATCATCGCCGAAGCAAACGCTGAACTAACCTTAGAGTTGTTAGCAAAATTGCGTGACGCAGGCTTCAAGAAGCTTGAAACACTGTTTGTAAACGACCTTGATCATGGTCCTTACATGAGTGAAACCCTGCGCATCGACCCAACGTCTAACCGTTTAGAAGCGTTGGTTGAGATTTATCGCATGATGCGTCCCGGGGAACCACCTACCAAAGAAGCTGCCGAAACACTCTTTGAAAACCTGTTCTTCAGCGAAGACCGTTATGACTTATCAGCGGTTGGTCGCATGAAGTTTAACCGCCGTTTAGGTCGTGAAGACTTAACCGGTCCAGGTGTACTGACTAAAGAAGACATCGTTGATGTCATGAAGAAACTCATCGAGATCCGTAACGGTCAAGATGAAGTGGATGATATCGATCACTTAGGTAACCGCCGTATCCGTTCTGTCGGTGAAATGGCAGAAAACCAATTCCGTGTTGGTTTAGTGCGCGTTGAGCGCGCGGTGAAAGAGCGTTTGAGTCTAGGTGATTTAGATGGCGTGATGCCACAAGATCTTATCAACGCTAAGCCAATCAGCGCAGCGGTGAAAGAGTTCTTTGGTTCCAGCCAATTATCGCAGTTTATGGACCAAAACAACCCATTGTCAGAAGTGACCCATAAGCGTCGTATTTCTGCCTTAGGGCCGGGTGGTTTAACCCGTGAGCGTGCCGGCTTCGAAGTCCGTGACGTACACCCGACCCACTATGGTCGTGTTTGTCCAATCGAAACGCCAGAAGGTCCGAACATTGGTTTGATCAACTCATTATCAACCTTTGCCCGTACCAACGAATACGGTTTCTTAGAGACACCGTATCGCCGCATTCAAAACGGTGTGGTAACAGACGAAGTTGATTACCTATCAGCAATTGAAGAAGGTAACTTCGTTATCGCGCAGGCGAACGTTGAGTTGAATGACAAAGGTGAACTCATTGAAGAGCTCGTACCATGTCGTTACAAAAATGAGTTTACCCTGATGTCGCGTGAGCAAGTTCAGTATATGGACGTTGCGCCACAACAGATCGTATCAATTGCAGCGAGTTTAATACCGTTCCTTGAGCACGATGACGCAAACCGTGCCTTGATGGGCTCAAACATGCAACGTCAAGCAGTTCCAACCTTACGTGCTGACAAGCCGTTGGTAGGAACCGGTATTGAGCGTACTGTTGCAGTTGACTCAGGGGTAACTGTGGTTGCTAAGCGTGGTGGTGTCGTTGATAAAGTTGACGCTAGCCGCATTGTCGTCAAGGTAAATGAAGACGAGATGATGCCAGGCGAAGCGGGTATCGATATCTATAACTTAGTGAAGTACACCCGTTCGAACCAAAATACCTGTATCAACCAACGCCCAACAGTCAATGTGGGTGAGCCGGTACAACGCGGGGACGTATTGGCTGACGGTCCGTCAACCGATATGGGTGAGTTAGCACTTGGTCAAAACCTACGTGTCGCATTCATGCCGTGGAATGGTTACAACTTCGAAGACTCAATCTTGATTTCAGAACGTGTTCTGCGGGAAGACCGCTTAACCACGATTCATATTCAAGAGTTAAGCTGTGTCGCTCGTGACACTAAGCTAGGGCCAGAAGAAATCACGGCGGATATTCCAAACGTCGGTGAATCGGCGCTGAACAAGCTTGATGAATCAGGCATCGTTTACGTTGGTGCTGAAGTAAACGGCGGCGATATCCTCGTGGGTAAAGTAACCCCGAAAGGTGAGACGCAGTTAACTCCAGAAGAGAAATTGCTCCGTGCTATCTTCGGTGAAAAAGCATCTGACGTTAAAGATAGTTCGCTGCGTGTTCCTAACGGTGTGACTGGTACTGTTATCGACGTACAAGTCTTCACTCGTGACGGTGTTGAGAAAGACAGTCGCGCGCGCGCCATTGAAGAGATGCAGTTAAAGCAAGTTAAGAAAGACTTAACTGACGAGTTCAAGATCCTCGAAAAAGGTATCTTTGAGCGTGCGCGCAGCTTGTTGTTGGCGAACGGTTTTGACGAGTCGAAATTAGCAAGCCTTGAGCAAAGCAAGTGGTTGACGCAAAACCTGAAGAACGAAGAAGCCCAAGTACAGCTTGAACAAATTGCTCAGCAGTACGAGGAAATTCGTGCCGATTTCGATGCGAAGTACGAGAACAAACGTCGTAAGATTGAGCAAGGTGACGATTTGGCACCAGGCGTGTTGAAGATCGTTAAAGTGTATCTTGCTGTTCGTCGCCGTATTCAACCTGGTGATAAATTGGCAGGTCGCCACGGCAACAAGGGTGTAATTTCAAGCATCGCTCCTGTGGAGGATATGCCCTATGATGAGCATGGCGAACCAGTTGATATCGTGTTGAACCCGTTAGGTGTTCCATCACGGATGAACATTGGTCAGATTCTCGAAACTCACTTGGGTCTTGCCGCCCGTGGTATCGGTACCAAAATCGATAACATGCTTAGACAGCAAGCCCGTATCGAAGAAGTACGTGAGTTCCTTGATAAGGTTTACAACATGGATGACACCCGTCAGCAAGTGGACTTTAGCGAGTTCAGTGATGACGAAGTGTTGCGTCTAGCAGAAAACCTCAAAGCGGGCTTACCAATTGCATCACCGGTATTTGATGGTGCAAGTGAGAAAGAAATTAAAGAGCTATTGAAACTGGCTGATTTACCAGAGTCTGGTCAAATCACCCTTTACGACGGCCGTACTGGCGAGCGTTTTGAACGTGATGTGACTGTTGGTTATATGTACATGCTGAAATTGAACCACTTAGTGGATGATAAGATGCATGCTCGTTCAACAGGATCATACAGCCTAGTGACTCAGCAGCCACTGGGTGGTAAAGCCCAGTTTGGTGGCCAGCGCTTCGGGGAGATGGAAGTGTGGGCATTGGAAGCATATGGTGCTGCTTATACGTTGCAAGAAATGTTAACGGTGAAATCGGACGACGTAAACGGTCGGACGAAGATGTACAAAAACATCGTCGACAACGACTTGCGTATGGAAGCAGGTATGCCGGAATCCTTCAACGTATTGCTGAAGGAAATCCGCTCACTTGGTATCAACATTGAGTTGGATCAAGACTGAGACACCACCGGACGCTATTTGCCAGGAGATAAACCGTGAAAGACTTATTAAAGTTTTTAAAGCCACAAAATCAGAGTGAAGAGTTCGATGCGATTCGCATCGGGCTCGCTTCTCCCGACATGATCCGTAGCTGGTCGTACGGTGAAGTTAAAAAGCCTGAAACCATTAACTACCGTACGTTCAAGCCTGAGCGTGACGGTCTGTTCTGTGCTCGTATTTTCGGTCCTGTAAAGGATTACGAATGTTTGTGTGGTAAGTACAAGCGTTTGAAGCACCGTGGTGTCATCTGTGAGAAGTGTGGTGTTGAAGTAACTTTGACTAAAGTGCGCCGTGAGCGTATGGGCCATATTGAGCTGGCGAGTCCCGTAGCACATATTTGGTTCTTAAAGTCATTACCAAGCCGTATTGGTTTAATGTTGGATATGACCCTGCGCGATATCGAGCGGGTGTTGTATTTTGAATCATACGTGGTGACTGAGCCTGGTATGACCGATTTAGAACGCGGTCAGATTCTTACCGAAGAAGACTATTTAGACGCCCTTGAAGCTCATGGTGATGAGTTCGAGGCGAAAATGGGTGCCGAAGCGGTCTACACCTTGTTGCAACAGATTGATATCGATAACGAAATCAAACTGTTGCGGGAAGAGTTACCTGAGACAAACTCAGAGACTAAGCGGAAGAAAATTAGCAAACGCTTAAAGTTGCTTGAATCATTCCACCAATCAGGAAACAAACCTGAGTGGATGATTCTGAAAGTGTTGCCAGTATTACCACCGGATTTACGTCCGTTGGTTCCGCTGGATGGTGGCCGTTTTGCAACCTCAGACTTGAACGATTTATATCGCCGCGTGATTAACCGTAACAACCGGTTGAAGCGTTTGCTCGACTTGGCAGCACCTGACATTATCGTGCGCAACGAAAAGCGGATGTTGCAAGAAGCGGTTGATGCCTTGTTAGATAACGGTCGTCGTGGCCGTGCGATCACTGGCACCAACAAGCGCCCGTTAAAGTCGCTTGCTGACATGATCAAAGGTAAGCAAGGTCGTTTCCGTCAAAACTTGCTTGGTAAGCGTGTTGACTACTCAGGTCGTTCCGTAATTACTGTGGGCCCAACCTTGCGTCTGCATCAGTGTGGTCTACCGAAAAAAATGGCACTAGAGCTGTTCAAGCCATTCATTTACGGCAAGCTTGAAGCACGTGGTTTAGCGACTACGATCAAAGCTGCTAAGAAAATGGTTGAACGGGAAATTCCTGAGGTGTGGGACGTTCTTGATGAAGTGATCAAAGAACACCCGGTACTATTAAACCGTGCCCCAACATTGCACCGGTTAGGTATTCAGGCATTCGAACCAGTTTTGATTGAAGGTAAAGCGATTCAGCTACACCCACTTGTGTGTGCGGCTTATAACGCGGACTTCGACGGTGACCAAATGGCGGTTCACTTACCATTAACGCTCGAAGCGCAGCTTGAAGCGCGTGCGTTGATGATGTCAACCAACAACATTTTGTCACCAGCAAGCGGTGAGCCAATCATCGTTCCTTCACAGGACGTGGTGTTGGGTCTGTACTACATGACCCGCGAAAAAATTAATGCGAAAGGCGAAGGCATGGTGTTCAAGAACGCTAAAGAAGCCGAGAAAGCCTATCGTACTAAAACAGCTGAGTTACACGCCCGTGTTAAAGTCCGTATTACCGAAACTTTAACCGATGATGACGGCGAAACTAAAACAACAACCAAGCTTTACGACACTACTGTTGGTCGCGCAATCTTGTCATTGATCCTGCCAGAAGGCATGCCATTTGACATGATTAACCAACCTATGGGTAAAAAGCAGATCGGTCGTTTGTTGAATCGCTCGTATCGTAATCTTGGCTTGAAAGCTACCGTTATCTTTGCTGACCAAATTATGTACACCGGTTTCCACTATGCGATGGTGGCAGGTGCATCGGTTGGTATCGATGACATGGTTATTCCAGAGGCCAAGAAAGATATTATTGCCGCAGCTGAAGCTGAAGTTGCTGAAATCCAAGAGCAATTTGAGCACGGCTTAGTAACGGCTGGCGAAAAGTACAACAAAGTTATCGATATTTGGTCATCAGCGAATGACAAAGTATCGAAAGCAATGATGGAAAACCTGTCGAAAGAAGTGGTCATCAACGCCCAGGGTGAAGAGGAAACGCAAGATTCCTTCAACTCGGTATACATGATGGCTGACTCGGGCGCACGGGGTAGTGCGGCGCAGATTCGTCAGTTGGCCGGTATGCGTGGTCTGATGGCTAAGCCAGATGGTTCGATCATCGAAACACCCATCGTGGCAAACTTCCGCGAAGGTTTGAACGTACTTCAGTACTTTATTTCAACGCACGGTGCACGGAAAGGTTTGGCGGATACCGCGTTGAAAACAGCGAACTCTGGTTACTTAACGCGTCGTCTTGTTGACGTTGCGCAGGACGTTGTGATCGTTGAAGAAGACTGTGGTACGCAAGAAGGTCTTTACATCAAGCCGCTGATTGAAGGCGGTGATGTTGTTGAGCCATTGCGTGAACGCGTATTGGGTCGTGTTGCCTGTGATGATGTTTTGATCCCAGGTACTGAGGAAGTGTTGATTTCACGGAACACCTTACTCGATGAGAAAATGTGTGACCTGTTAGAACAACACTCTGTCGACCAAGTGAAAGTACGCTCGGTTATTACCTGTGATACTGATTTCGGTGTTTGTGCGCACTGTTATGGTCGTGACCTCGCACGTGGCCACTTGGTGAACTTAGGTGAAGCCGTGGGGGTTATCGCCGCGCAATCAATCGGTGAGCCAGGTACCCAGTTAACGATGCGTACCTTCCACATCGGTGGTGCGGCGTCGCGTGACTCGGCAGCCAACAACATCCAAGTGAAAAACAACGGTACCTTGAAGCTGCATCATGCAAAATCAGTTACCAATAGCAATGGTCACTTAGTGATCACCTCCCGTTCAGCTGAATTAACTCTGATTGACGAATTCGGTCGTGAGCGTGAGCGTTATAAAATCCCATACGGTGCCTTGCTGAAGAAACCTGAGGGTGCTGCTGTTGAAGCTGGTGAGATTGTTGCGACATGGGATCCACATACGCACCCAATCATTACCGAGGTGGCAGGTCGTATCCAGTTTGTTGACTTGGTTGATGGCGTGACCATGACCCGTCAAACCGATGAGTTAACCGGTCTGTCTAGCATTGTGGTTCTTGAGCCAGGCCAACGGACAACTGCTGGTAAAGACATGCGGCCAATGGTTAAGTTGGTCGATGAGAAGGGCAATGACGTTAAGATTGCTGGTACTGACATGCCAGCGCAGTACTTGTTACCAGGTAAAGCAATTATTAACTTGGAAGACAATGCTGAGGTTAACGTTGGTGATACGCTCGCTCGTATTCCACAAGAAGGCTCAAAAACACGCGATATTACCGGTGGTCTACCGCGCGTTGCTGACTTGTTTGAAGCACGTCGTCCAAAAGAACCGGCAATTTTGGCGGAAATCTCGGGTACCGTTAGCTTTGGCCGTGAGACCAAAGGTAAACGTCGCTTGATTATCACCCCATTGGATGGTGGCGAAGCCTACGAAGAAATGATTCCGAAGCATCGTCAATTGAGCATCTTTGAAGGTGAGCAAGTGAACAAGGGTGATGTGATTGCGGATGGTCCAGAAGCACCACACGATATCTTACGTCTACGTGGCGTGAGTGCGCTGGCCAACTACATCGTCAACGAAGTTCAGGAAGTTTATCGTTTACAAGGTGTAAAAATTAACGATAAGCACATCGAAACAATCGTTCGTCAGATGTTACGTAAAGCAATCATCACTAACCCAGGTGAGACAGAATTGCTCGAAGGCGAAATGATGGAGCTTTCTGAAGTGTTGGCAGCAAACGCTAAGGCACGTGCAGAAGGCAAAATCCCAGCAACTTACGAGCGTCAGTTGCTCGGTATTACCAAAGCGTCGTTGTCGACAGAGTCGTTTATTTCAGCGGCTTCGTTCCAAGAAACAACGCGGGTACTTACTGAAGCAGCGGTCCAAGGTAAGCAAGACCCATTACGTGGCTTGAAAGAGAACGTTATCGTCGGTCGTCTGATTCCTGCGGGAACCGGGTTTGCTTATCACCGTGAACGTGCGCGTAAGCGCGCAGAAGCAATGGCCGCCAATGAAGCGCCAAAAGTGACTGCGCAAGAAGCTGAACAGCAACTTGCTGATGCACTGAATGCTGGTGATGATAACGGCAATAACGCCGAATAAGTCATTTACCTCGCAATCGCCTAAACACAAGCCGGCTTAAGTTTCTTAAGCTGGCTTGTTATTTTATTAACATCGAAAAATGTCCACTTATCCGATCCTAGGCTCGCTCGTCATATAAAACCCCACCAGCTAAATTGTTTGGCTACACTGAACACGTTCAAACAATAAAGGGGGTTAACCATGAATACCAAACTAAATTTACGCAATCGTTTTAGCAAACTAATAGGTACCTTGAGCCTCGCAGCAGCCATACTGGCTCCCACAGCTGCCAGTGCGGCAGAGCATAACCTCGACGGTATTTGGCGGGGTAAGTTGGAAGTTCAACCCAATGTGTTTTTAGTGGTTGGCATCAATATTAACGGCGACACAATCACCATGGATAGCCCTACCCAAGGAAACTGGGGCTTGCCGCTAAAGAACTTCGAAATTAGTGCTACTGAGTTTAAGTTTAGCGCAACAGAACTCGACGCTATGTATGTGGGTAAGGTCAACGGTGATGAAATCACCGGTACTTTTACCCAAGGTATCAAACGGCCGTTAACGCTGACTCGTTTGTCAGCAGCTGACTTGGAACGATTAGCCTTTGAAGGTCGTTACGGTGGTGTACTCGGCGAAAATACGCGTTATCAGTTACCGTTACACGTAAATGTGGCAGTGATTGCTGGCGGCTACTACGGTAGCTTAGATAGCCCTGCGCAACAGAGTTACGGTATTCCGATGACTGACTTTAGCATTTCAGCCACAGGTATGTCGTTTAAGGTGCCTATGATTCAAGCGTCCTATGAATCGCAAGTAAACACTGACCGTCACTATGAAGGTACGTTTACGCAAGGAGTGGAATTGCCGCTAACCTTGAAAAAAATGAAAGCGGGGGAGGTATTATCCGGCGGCCCAAAGCCTGAATTGGGTGAACACGGCGGTGCCATTGCCGTGATCACCCCAGTTGGCACCACCACGAAGTACTTTGCTGAACATGATGCGCATACATACTACGAAATCGGGTCGGTCACCAAAACCATGGTGGCCTACCTGCTTGCTAACAGTATTGTCACTGAGCGCGTCACTGAGTCTCAGTCATTGCAATCTATTTTTGCTGAAGTACCAGAGTCGATTACATTAGCACAGCTGGCAACTCATACCAGCGGGTTACCGCGGCTGCCTGGCGATTTGTTCGAAGGCGCTGATGAAGCGGACCCTTATGCCCATTACACGTTGGCGACAACGCTCGCTTATTTAGCTGATTTAGAGGTTGCTCCAACAAGTGAATCGCTCGATCACTATGAGTATTCTAACCTTGGCTACGGGGTTCTTGCAGAGGCGTTAGCTAGCGTTCATGGTAAAAGCTTTGCGCAGTTAATCCAGGATGAGTTGTTTACACCTTTTGGTATGACTGCGAGCAACGTGGCCATGCCACTTCAGAATGGCGAGCAACCCCTTGCAACCTTAGCGCAAGGCTATAGCTCGGTAGGAACGCCCGTAGCACCATGGCACTTTCAAGCAATGGCAGGCGCTGGAGCTGTACGTTCAACATTACCCGATATGATCCGCTATGTTGAACAACTGATACAGCGTTTGCAACAACGCGCCCCTGCGGTTGAATTATTGCTTGCGCCACGTTTCACCATGGGCCGTTGCTGTGCGCGATCACTAGGTTGGATTTTACAAAAAGATGAAAAAGGTCAATGGTTTGCGTGGCATAATGGGCAAACTGCCGGAGCTACGAGCTTTGTCGGGTTTTATTTAGATGGCTCACGTGCGGTAGTTATTCTCCATAACCAAGCGCAGCTCGATTTGGACTATGCTCTGAACATTTTACAAGGAACAGAAACGATCAATGAGTAGCATCTATTATCCGATTTATCAGATTGTCGGCTGGGCCTTGGCGTACGCACTGCTGATGTTTAGTGTGTCGCAACAACCCATCTTTAGCCAAACCGAATATTACTTTGGGGCGGTATTGATTGGCTCTGCTGCGGTGTGTTCCCACCTAGTACGGTGTGGATACAAACGTTGGATGAAACACTTTAATACCAGCTGGCAAATGATATATCTGGTTTTAGGTTCAGTGATCGGTGGCCTTATTGCAGGACTCGCATTGTGGCTTACAATATGGCTCATGGCAGGTACACAGTGGTATCCGCCCATTGCGCCCGGGCGCATGCAAGCTGTTTTTAATATGGTGTATTGGAGTAACAGTATCAATATGATGCTCCTGTTGTTCCTGTGGAGCGCCTCTTACATTGCAATTGTGCGTACTCGCATGCTGCGTGACGCTGAACAAGCGCTCATGCAAGGGCAACTGGATTTACTTATTCAGCAACTGAATCCACACTTCTTATTCAATATGCTCAACAATATTCGTGCAATGATTATTGAAAACCCGAATAAAGCTCGTGACGCCATCACACAATTGGCTGATATGCTGCGCTATAACCTACAAGCGCATAAGCATACGGAAGTGGCACTTTGTGATGAGCTCGACATTGTCGAACAGTACATTGCCCTGAATAAAATGCAGTATGAAGAACGCCTGCAATACCATCAAGAGGTTGACGCAGAGGCCTACCGTGCATTGATTCCGCGGTTGTTGTTACAGCAAAGTATTGAGAACGCCATTAAGCATGGTATAGCCGGCTATCGACATGGGGGCGAATTAAATTTGAGTGTACGCCGTGTGGGTGAGCAACTACAAATTATCATTACCAATCCCTATCAGGGCCCAACGGCGGTTAAAGATACGGTGCAACCATCATCGCGCGGCCGTCATCGCGCTCAAGGCTCGGGTATCGGCTTAGCGAATAGCCAATCACGGTTAGCATTGATGTACGGGCACCAAGCGTCAATCGATTTAGCGTGTAATGAAGCAACCCAACAAGCGACGTTAACGATCTTACTCCCGTACCGGGTTGCTGAAGGAGTACAATTGTAATGCGTATTGCGATAGTTGATGATAGCCGCTTAGCCCGTGTGGAACTGAAACAGCAACTTGCGCACCAAACTGGGCTGGAAGTGGTCGGTGAAGCAAGTAGTGTGAGCGAGGCCTTACAACTATTAGCCGACACCCCCGTTGATTTGCTGTTATTAGATATCGATCTACCCGATGGCACTGGTTTTGATGTGCTGGAACGGGCGGAGGCAGTGCCGCTGGTGATTTTCGTCACCGCGTTTGATGAGTACGCCATCCGTTCATTTGAAGTTAACGCGCTGGATTATCTGTTAAAACCTGTCCGTACCGACCGCCTTCAGAAAGCCATTGAAAAAGCCAAACAGTTAAACAAATTACAACCGATCAGCCCGCAGCAACGTATCTTTATTAAAGATCGTGACCAATGCTTTTTTGTGCAAGTGGCAGATATTTATGCCTTCGAAGCGCTTGGCAACTATACTCGCGTGCACTTAGAATATGCGGTGCCGGCTATCTATCGTCCAATTGGCGCTATTGCCGAGCGATTAGATACTTCCATGTTCTTTCGTGCCAGTCGCAGTTGGATCATAAATACCCAATACATTGTTGATATTGAACCTAGTATTAGCGGTGGATTCCACGTTCAGTTAAAAAATGGCTTAGCAATTGATATTTCAAAACGCCAGGCGGCAGCTTTTCGCAACGCTTGGTCGTTATAGTCAATCGTCGCTTTTCCTTGACAGTCCAATTATTGACCATTAAAATTCGGCCTCCCATATTTGTGGGCGGTTAGCCCGTGGTTTGTCGACAGCAAGCCAAAGAATAGGGGAATTTTGGATTTTTCATTCTGTTGAGCGACATCAACATAATCAGGAGTAATGAATGGCAACAGTTAATCAGCTGGTGCGCAAAGGTCGTCAAAAGCCGGTTACTAAAAGTAACGTTCCGGCACTTGAGGCTTGCCCACAAAAACGCGGTGTTTGTACCCGTGTATATACAACAACCCCTAAGAAGCCTAACTCAGCGCTACGTAAAGTTTGTCGTGTGCGTTTGACTAATGGCTACGAAGTATCGTCATACATCGGTGGTGAAGGTCATAACTTGCAAGAGCACTCGGTGGTGTTGATCCGTGGTGGTCGTGTTAAAGACTTACCAGGTGTTCGTTATCACACTGTTCGTGGTGCGTTAGACTGTGCAGGCGTCAATGATCGCCGCCAAGCACGTTCTAAGTATGGCGCGAAGCGGCCAAAATCTTAACGGTTCTCCGTTAGTAAGGCCAAACTGTTAGTTACAAAGTTTTGGGGAAAACCCTGAATTAATCGGAGAAATAAGAGATGCCAAGAAGACGCGTCATAGGTCAACGTAAAATTCTACCTGATCCTAAGTTCGGATCAGAGTTGTTGGCTAAATTTATTAATGTCGTCATGGTTGACGGCAAGAAATCTGTCGCTGAAAAGATCATTTATGGTGCTTTAGATATCCTGGCTGAGAAGACAGGTAAAGACCAATTAGAAATTTTCGAAGCTGCGTTGGACAACGTACGTCCTTCGGTCGAGGTTAAATCACGCCGTGTGGGTGGTTCAACCTATCAAGTACCGGTAGAAGTACGTCCAGTTCGCCGCAATGCACTGGCTATGCGCTGGTTAGTTGATGCTGCGCGTACTCGGGGTGAAAAATCCATGGCTCAGCGTCTGGCAGGTGAAATGCTAGATGCATCAGAAAACAAAGGCTCTGCTGTGAAGAAGCGTGAAGACGTCCACCGTATGGCCGACGCGAACAAAGCGTTCGCACATTACCGCTGGTAAACTCACAGTTAACCCAAAGAGGAATTTATGGCTCGACAAACATCGATTGAGCGCTACCGTAACATTGGTATCTGTGCTCACGTAGACGCTGGTAAAACAACCACCACTGAACGGGTGTTGTTCTACACTGGCTTGTCGCACAAAATCGGCGAGACCCACGACGGAACGGCAACCACCGACTGGATGGCGCAGGAGCAAGAGCGTGGTATTACCATTACCTCTGCTGCTGTAACATCATTCTGGCGTGGTATGGACGCGCAATTCCCAGAGCACCGTATTAACATTATCGATACTCCTGGACACGTTGACTTCACCATCGAAGTAGAGCGTTCATTACGCGTATTGGATGGTGCGGTCGTGGTATTGTGTGGTTCGTCAGGTGTGCAACCACAAACTGAAACCGTATGGCGTCAAGCAAACAAGTATGAAGTTCCACGGTTAGTGTTCGTCAACAAGATGGACCGTACTGGTGCTGACTTCCTGCGTGTTGTTGACCAAGTTAAAACCCGTTTAGCTGCGAACCCTGTTCCAATTCATTTAAACATTGGTTCAGAAGAAAACTTCACTGGTGTAGTTGACTTGATCAAAATGAAAGCTATCAACTGGAATGAAGCAGACCAAGGTATGACCTTCACCTATGAAGACATCCCTGCGCATTTGGTTGAGCAAGCCGAAGAAATGCACGCGAACTTGGTTGAAGAAGCTGCAGAAGCTAACGAAGAGTTGATGAACAAATACCTTGAAGAAGGTGAGTTGACTGAAGCTGAAATCAAAGCAGGTTTACGTCAGCGTACGTTGAACAACGAAATCGTGTTGTGCTTATGTGGTTCGGCATTTAAGAACAAAGGTGTGCAAGCAATGCTTGACGCTGTTGTTGAATTCTTGCCGTCACCAACTGAAGTTAAAGCAATCCGTGGTATCTTAGAAGACAACTCTGAAGGCGTTCGTAAGTCATCTGACGACGAGCCATTCTCAGCGTTGGCGTTCAAAATCGCAACTGACCCATTCGTTGGTACCTTAACTTTCTTACGCGTGTACTCGGGCGTGTTGTCGCAAGGCGACACCGTATACAACCCAGTAAAAGGTAAGCGTGAGCGTATCGGGCGTATGGTTCAGATGCACGCAAACGACCGTAAAGAAATCAAAGAAATCTTAGCGGGCGACATTGCTGCAGCAATCGGTTTGAAAGACGTTACCACTGGTGACACTTTATGTGATCCTAACCACGTGATCACCCTTGAGCGGATGGAGTTCCCTGAGCCTGTAATCTCAGTGGCAGTTGAGCCAAAAACTAAAGCCGACCAAGAGAAAATGGGTGTTGCATTAGGTAAATTGGCAGCTGAAGACCCTTCATTCCGCGTTAATACAGATGAAGAGACTGGCCAAACCATCATCTCTGGTATGGGTGAGTTGCACTTAGACATCATCGTCGACCGGATGAAGCGTGAGTTCAAAGTTGAATGTAACGTTGGTAAGCCACAAGTTGCATACCGCGAAACTATCCGTAAATCGGTTGAAGTTGAAGGTAAATTCGTTCGTCAATCTGGTGGTCGTGGTCAATTCGGTCACGTATGGTTGCGCCTTGAGCCAATGGAATTCGATGCGAACGATGATGACGTACCAAACTATGAGTTTGTGAACGAAATCGTTGGTGGTGTGGTACCGAAAGAGTACATTCCAGCGGTTGATAAAGGTATCCAAGAACAAATGCTTAACGGTGTTTTAGCCGGCTACCCAGTTCTTGGTGTTAAAGCGACCCTATTTGATGGTTCATACCACGATGTTGACTCGTCAGAAATGGCGTTTAAGATCGCTGGTAGCATGGCCTTCAAGAAAGGTGCATTACAAGCGAGCCCAGCATTGCTTGAGCCTATCATGAAGGTAGAGGTTGTTACTCCAGAAGACTTCATGGGTGACGTCGTTGGTGACTTGAACCGTCGTCGCGGTGTTATTGAAGGCATGGAAGATGCACCAGGTGGCTTAAAAGAAGTACGTGCACAGGTTCCATTATCAGAGATGTTCGGTTACGCTACTGACCTGCGTTCGCAGACTCAGGGCCGTGCATCATATGCGATGGAGTTCTTGAAGTACGCTGAAGCACCTAGCAACATTGCTGAGCAGGTTATTGCTGCTCGTCAAACTAAAGATTAAGTAGAGTCTGGTCCGGTTCATTCATGGACCGGACTTTTAACTTAAGTTAAGGAAAAGTCATGGCAAAAGAAAAATTTGAACGTTCCAAACCGCACGTTAACGTCGGTACAATCGGCCACGTTGACCACGGTAAAACAACTCTGACCGCTGCGATCACCACAGTATTGGCGAAAACCTACGGTGGTTCAGCACGTGCG
>JAJUHK010000020.1 GCA_029279945.1 Pseudidiomarina indica
GGTATTTTAAAATTAAAGGCCGCAGGACTGTCGGTTTCTGCCAATGGAGGCAAGCGTCAATCTGGTCACGTACCAGTTGCTGCCTGAGAAGTTGGAAGCCTCGCCCGTGGCGCTTTAGCGCTTAGGGCGGGGAGCAGTCACACCGAGAAGCTGCTCCAGATAGGCGCGTGATCTGAGGGTTTTTCGATACCTCGTAGTTCGTAGTCAATGCCTGTTTCAGTCAGGTTTTCGAGCAAGGGTTGGGTTGCTAAGATTAAGTCGATGCGCAGACCACGGTTATCGTCAAACCCACGTGAACGGTAATCGAACCAGCTATACTGGTCAGTAACGTGCGGGTGTTGGTGACGGAATGTATCAACAAAGCCCCAATCGAGTAGTTTATTCAGCCAGTCACGCTCTTCTGGCAAGAAACTACATTTTCCGGTACGAAGCCAGCGTTTGGCATTATCTTCCCCAATCCCAATATCACAATCTTGATGGGATATATTCATATCACCCATTAAGATAACGGGTTGACTACTATCTTCAGCCTGATTGAGATAATTCATCAAGTCGGCATAAAACTTTTCTTTCGCAGGGAACTTCACTGGGTGATCGCGGTTTTCCCCTTGCGGGAAGTAACCGTTCATAATACGCACACGCTGCCCTGAATTCGTCAAGTAATCCCCCATGATCATCCGCCGTTGTGCATCCACATCATCGCTTGGGAATCCATAGGTAACATTTTCAAGGGGTTTTTTGCTTAGGAGTGCAACGCCATAATGACCCTTTTGGCCAAAGTAGGCGACGTGATATCCCATGGCTTCCACCGCCGCTAACGGGAATTGTTCATCATGTACTTTGGTTTCCTGTAAGCCTATAACATCTGGCTGATGCTTATTGATAAGCGCTTCGAGTTGATGCAAGCGGGCACGAATGCCGTTGATATTGAACGAAATAACCTTCATTTTTGCTCTCTTGTCGTTATAGTTGCTGGTACCTATCATGGACCGGTAATCGCTTAAGGTAAGCATATCAGATTGCCACAATCGAGGCGACAATAGCTGATTGCCCCTCACTTTTCTTATATACTCAACGGCATCAACCTATTGACGCACAAGGAATTGACAATTCATGGCCATTGATTGGTTAACCATAAAAGCTGGACGTACCGCGTGGTTACACATCCAAGAGCATGGATTACGGGCCAAAGATGTTCGTTTATTACTCGGTGCTTCCGGCGGTCCGAAATGGTTTGTGTTACAAGGGCTAGATCGATACTTATTCGGCCATTTCTTTAACGACCTTGACCAACCACTTGATTTACTTGGTACCTCAGCAGGAGCATGGCGGTTCGCGAGTTTAGGGCAACAGGATCCGGTTGCAGCCATCGATTTGTTTTGCGAGCTTTATCGACAGCAAACGTACAGTGAAAAACCAGACGTACGAGAAATTACAGATGAAGCGATAAAGTTGCTGAACGAGTATTTACCCGAGCAAGCAATCGATCAAATACTCAAGCAGACTAAGTTTCGACATCATTGGATTGTAACACGCTGTCGGGGATTAACTGGTGCACCGGGTAAACGACAAATGGCCGGATTACTTACATCAGCATTGGCGAATAGCCTGAATCGTAAATATTTACGGCGATTCTATGATCGTGTGGTAATGCATCATCCAGCCTCAGCGGCTACATTTGTTGATCGTTGGAACGATTTTGATACCTATAAAGTGCCACTGAGCCATGCCAATTTTAAACAGGCATTGCTGGCGACAGGTTCGATTCCGATGGTGTTGGAAGGGGTACGGGATATTACTGGTGCACCACCTGGTATGTATCGTGATGGTGGCCTAACAGATTACCATTTTGATCTTGATCTAAGTGCAGTCGATGGTTTGGTGTTATACCCGCACTTTTATTCTGAAGTAATACCTGGATGGTTTGATAAACAACTGAAGTGGCGTCGTACCAATGGTAAACATTGGCCACAGGTGGTGTTGATTGCGCCGTCGGAAGAATTTGTGAAGTCATTACCCTATGGCAAAATTCCAGACCGTTCTGATTTTGCCAAGCTTAGTGTGGCTGATCGGTTCGCATATTGGCAGCAAGCGGTTGAACAGGGCCAGCGCATGGCAGAGCAACTCCATGAATGGATCAGCACTGATCAACTGCGACAGAAAGTAACGTTGTGGACGTAACCTTGAATTAGGCATTTTGGTGTGGAGTTATCAGACATGAAATATCAGGGAAGTAGCGGCTTTTCACATAATCAGCGCGATCGAATTGGCGTTCTCATAACCAACTTGGGGACACCGGATGCGCCGACAACATCGGCATTACGCCGTTACTTACGTGAGTTTTTGTCTGATCCGCGTGTCGTAGAAGCACCGCGACTGCTGTGGTGGTTTATCTTAAATGCCATCGTGCTACGAACGCGACCGAAGCGTTCCGCTGCCGCCTATCGAACGGTATGGACTGAGCGTGGTTCACCGTTACTATGGTATACCGCAGATCAATGCGAGGGCATTCAGCAGGCACTGCGTGATCAATACGGCGATGATGTCGTGGTTGCGTACGCAATGCGTTACGGTAATCCATCAATCAGCGCAGGAATTCAGCAGTTGGTTGATGCCGGGGTGCGTAAGCTGTTGGTGTTACCCTTGTATCCACAGTATTCCGCCAGCACTACAGCCTCCACATTTGATGCGCTAGCGGCTGATTTTACCCGTCGCCGTTGGCTGCCTGAACTACGCTTTATTAACCATTATCACGATCATCCCAGTTATATTGACGTGTTAGTTAAGCGCATCCAAAGCTTTTGGCAAGAACATGGCCGCCCGCAAAAATTGGTTTTTAGTTATCATGGCGTGCCGCTACGGTACTTGCACGAAGGCGACCCGTATTATTGTGAATGTCATAAAACCTCTCGACTCATTGCAGAACATCTCGGTTTGGCGCAAGATGATTATATTACTACTTTTCAATCACGGTTTGGCCGTGAAGAATGGTTGCAGCCATATACTGATGAAACGCTTAAAGCGATGCCAGGGCAAGGCATTAAACATGTCCATGTGATATGCCCTGGATTTAGTGTTGATTGCCTCGAAACCATTGAAGAAATCGGTTCGGAAAACCGCGATTACTTTATGGCGGCTGGAGGGGAGCAATATGCGTATATTCCAGCGTTAAATGCCGAAGCAGATCATATTGCTGCATTGACGCGCATTATTATCGACCACCTACATGGTTGGACGGTGGTGCAGGATGAAAAAAAACGGGCGCAGCGTGCAGAACAGGGTCGTTAGCAGGTGTAACAAATCTATGGGGTTGCCGTTTTTTGGTCGCTATGCACAGGCTGTGCAGCCTTTGCTTGAGCAACATCCTCAGCAAAGCGGAGTGCTGCCGCTGCTTGATGCGCGTGAAGCTTTTGCAGCACGTGTACTGATGGCGCGTCACGCACAGTATACCTTAGACCTACAATACTATATTTGGCGCAACGACCTCACAGGTACGATTTTATTTGAAGCACTGCATGAAGCGGCTGACCGAGGGGTTAAAGTTCGCCTACTGTTAGATGATCATAACACCGCAGGCTTAGACGCTGTGCTGATTGGTTTACACAGCCATCCAAACATTGACGTGCGTCTGTATAATCCATTAAAACTTCGTCGACCACGAATTATCAATTACTTTTATGATTTCCCACGACTTAATCGGCGCATGCACAACAAGCTGTTTATTGCCGATCAAAAAGTACTGATAAGTGGTGGGCGGAATATTGGTGACGAGTATTTTGGGGCTCACGACGGTGTAGTGTTTTCAGATCTTGATGCACTTATGATTGGGCCTATCGTCGAGGAATCTCAAAGCGACTTTGAAAACTACTGGAATAGCCCGTCGGCGGTGCCTTTGAATCAGTTAGTTACACTGACTAAGCCGATTAGTTTGACGGCATTAGAACAGCGCGCGAGTATTATTGAAGCAGATCCAAATGCGCGTAAGTTTGTTGAAGCAATCAATAAAGAACCTTTTGTCCATGATTTTCTTCAACAAAAGCTTGATTTTGAATGGGCTAAAGTCACCTTGCTTTCTGACGACCCACGCAAAACCTTAGGACTTGCCAAACAACATCATCTGTTAGCATTCCAGCTGCAACAAGCTATTGGCGAGCCACAGCAGTGTGTTAAGCTGGTTTCTCCATACTTCGTGCCGACTGCTACAGGTGTCCAAGAACTCACGCGGATGGCAGCGCAAGGAATTGATATTACGATTTTGACCAACGCATTAGAAGCCACCGATGTTGCCGTTGTTCACTCAGGTTACGCCAAATGGCGCAAGCAACTGATAGCGGCAGGTATTAAATTATATGAAGTGCAACGAATGTCGCCGATTGCTCGAAAACTTGAGCGTAAATTACGTCGGCAACGGTTAAAAGGTAAGGAACGTTTCGGTAGCTCGGCGTCGAGCTTGCACGCCAAAACGTTTAGTGTCGATAAAAAGCGTGTGTTTTTGGGGTCATTCAACTTTGACCCTCGTTCGTTAGCGTTAAACACCGAATTGGGGTTTGTGATTCATAGCCCAAAGTTGGCGCAGCAGATCGATCATGCATTTACACATACTGTGCCCAATTATGCGTATCGCGTAGATGTTGATGCACGAGGGAAATTGTACTGGGAAGAGCGCTTAGGACAACGGACGACACGTTACAAAACTGAACCTGGCGTATCTTGGATACGTCGATTAGGTATGCGTACATTGGCGTTATGCCCATTTGATTGGTTGCTGTAAGTTTGGCAACAGTACTAGGGAGCAGTCTATGCATTTAACGTTTCTTGGCGGATGTGAAACGGTTACTGGCTCAAAGTTTTTGTTGGAAACCGAGACAACAAGGGTGTTGGTCGATTGTGGGATGTTTCAAGGCTATAAGTGGTTACGTCGACGCAACTGGCAGCCGTTGCCGCTAGGAATTCAACATGTTGATGCCATAGTTCTGACGCATGCCCATCTTGACCACTCGGGCTTTATCCCAGTGTTATATAAGCATGGCTTCCGTGGCCCCGTATATACACATCCTGCCACCATTGGATTATGCAGTTTATTATGGCCTGACAGCGGTAAATTGCAGGAAGAAGATGCCAAATATTATCATCGACATCAGTTAAGTCGCCACCAAAACCCCGAACCCTTGTATGATCAAGCAATGGCTGAAGAAGCGCTGCAGTTGTTGCAGCCGGTTGATTTTAAGAAAACCTTTCACGTAGGGGATATTACTTTTACTTTGTATCCAATGGGGCATATTTTAGGGGCAGCGTGCGTCGTCGCAGAGCATGGTGGCCTGCGCATTGGGTTTAGTGGTGATGTAGGGCGTCCTAATGATATTCTGATGATGCCGCCTGAACCCATGCCACCCGTTGATGTTTTGCTATTGGAGTCGACCTACGGCAATCAACGTCATAGCCCTGAAGAACCATGGCAGCAATTAACTGATATTGTAAATGAGGCAGCAGCAGATGGCGGTGCATTATTGATTCCGAGCTTTGCGGTGGGGCGTGCTCAATTGCTGCAACATATGTTGGTAACCTTGATGGCGCAGCGGAAAATCCCGCGTATGCCAATTTTTCTCGATAGCCCGATGGCGATCAAGGCCTCAGGTGTATACTGTAACTACCATGAATTTCATCGACTCAGTGCCGCACAGTGCATTGCTGCGGAAGAACAAGTAATCTTCACACCTAGCGTTGAGGAATCGAAATCGATAGCAGCACAACGTGGTCCACACATTATCATCGCCGGTAGTGGAATGGCTACCGGTGGTCGTATTTTGCATCACTTTAAGCATTGGTTGGCTGATTATCGGACGACGGTACTATTTGCTGGCCATCAGGCTGGTGGTACGCGCGGCGCTAAAATGGTGCAAGGCGTTGAACGTATTAAAGTTCACGGTGACTGGATACCACTTAAAGCCAAGATTCGCCGTTTAAATGGGTTATCAGGCCATGCGGATTATGCGGAAATTGGGGATTGGCTCAAGCAATCAAAGCTGCCCGCAGATTTGAAAGTGTATTTGGTTCATGGCGAACCAGACGCATTAGAAGCAATGTCTGATTATCTGTCTCAAACCACTTCTTATGATGTCCACATCGCTGATTACATGGGTGTGCTGCATTTCTAGAGCAGCGGTTATGAATCCTCGCCCGAGAGGTCGAGGATTCTCGCAGACACATCTAATAAATTAAGATCATCACCAGTAGCGTTGACAACATCGCCATGAATACGCTGAGCACTATACCTTCTCTTACCATCTGTTGAATGGTAATCCGGTTGGCTGAAAACACAATAGAGTTAGGTGGCGTAGCAACAGGTAAACAGAAGGCGCTACTGCACGCAATTGCTGTCGGTATCATCAACAGTTCTGGAGGCATATCCAACGCTGTAGCAGTGGCAGCCATAACAGGCATGAGTAAGGTTGCGGTAGCGGTGTTTGATGTCACTTCGGTCAATGCACTTACTGAAATCGCAATAATGAAGATCAACAACCATAGTGGGATATGCCCCAAGCCAGCAACAGTTGTACCAATAATTTCACTTAGACCGCTGCTCACAAAGCCTTCAGCTAACGCAATACCACCGGCAAACAGCAACAGGATACCCCATGGAATTTCGACTGCGGTGCGCCATTCCAAGAGCGGGTTACCTTGATCATCTTGCCAAACAAATAAAATCAGTACTCCAACGAAGGCAATTGTGGCATCGTTCATCATGTTTAGAGTGCCCCAGTCGGACCAGCCGCCAAAAGGCGCAGTACGCGTCATCCACAAGAAAATGACCACGCCAAACACAGCAACGACTCGTTTTTCTGCACTCCGTATAGGGCCTGGTTCTTCAATAACCATTTCTTGACTATCAGTGATGCCACGGGTTAACCACCACGCCATCATTGGGATAGCAATAATCACTAGGGGTAACCCAATTTTGAACCAGCGCATGAAGCCGAAGTTTGTTCCGGTATAACTCTCATAGACCGATGCGAAAATTAAATTGGGAGGCGTACCTATAAGTGTACCAATGCCCCCTACTGAGGCAGAGAAGGCGAGGCCGAGTAAGAGTGCACGTTGGAATTTTTTATCGGGGCTCGCATCAGCAAGGGCTAATGCAACAGGTAGCAGTGCTAGTACCGCTGCGGTATTTGAAATCCACAATGACAAAAAGGCAGCAGCGAGCATAAAAGCAAAGACCATTTGGCGCGGGTTATTGTTGCCAATTCGGTGTACTAAAGTAAGTGCAATGCGTTTATGAACACCACTGATTTCTACTGCTTTAGCTAACATAAAAGCGGCCATGAATAGCAAAATAATGGGATTGCCTAGCGCACCCGAAACTTCATTTGCGGACGAAACACCACCTAACGGAAGTAATACAAAGGGCAGTAACGAAGCTGCGGGAATAGAAATCGCCTCACTTATCCACCACCATGCTATCCAAACTGTGGTTGCGAGAGTCCATGCGGCGGCGGCTGGCATGGCAAAATAATGATGAGCAATGACATAGGCCAATAGCGCGGCAACAGGGCCAGCGATGCGATGAAACATAATGGACGAGCTCCTAGCAATTATTCAGGGTAAATTAACAGTAATCGATCGTGTTGTGGCCCCATAAAATCCGGAATGTACTTTGCTTGTCGAAATCCTAACCGTTGGTATAACCGAATGGCGTTGTGGTTATCAGGCGCAACGGTCAGTGCCAGTTTGGTATCAATGCATCGCTGGTCAAGTAAATAGCGCATCAGTTGTTGGCCGATGCCGTGGCCGCGCGCGCTTGGAGCAATTAATAAGGACATGATCCACAAGGTCTGATCATCACCAGGTGCTGCGAGTACATAACCACAGACCCGTTGCTGTTGTGTTGCCACGAAAAAACTCGATGGCCACTGCGCTAAAGCTTGATAAAATAGCGCAGCGGGGTAGCCCTCAGAACCGTAGGTTTGCTGTTCAAGGTCTGTAAGCTGCTCCACATCCGCGTGAGCAGCTGGTCGAATGGTCACTGTCATTAACGTTTAAATTGCACGCTAAAGCTTACGGGAATACTGTAATCAATACGTGATAACCCCGCAATTTCACGTAATTTGTCGACGCCAGCGATAAAGTCAAAGGCTCTCGCATCGATCATAATGGGTTGTGTGGTAGTGACCAAGAATCGATCGTCAGCAAGGCGTGTGGCCTGAATGTGGCTACTTAAGGTTTGGCTGTTACCCGCAATGGTTACCTGCAGTTCGACTGCTGTTGCTATGGTATCACCGGGAGCTAACTGCAGGAACATCTCATCATCAATACGCGTGGTAGCGCTAGCAACAGTATACTCAGTCGACTTGAAGATATGCTCAAGCATACGTTCATTTCGGATTGGAATATTTGTGTCTAAACTTACCACCGGGATTTCAATAGTGACGTGGTTATTTTCCCATACGCCTTGAATGTCGGTGAAGCGATGGACTTCTGCAATATGATCATTTTTTACCGAAATAAAATGCAGGCTGGATTGTTCATCATCAATTTTCCAGCTGTCAGCTGCGGCTGTCGCGCTGAAAAGAGTTACCGCAAGAACTCCGATAGGTAAAATATATTTCATAGTCATACAGTTCATCCTCTAGTTGGGGTATAAAAGATAGCATAGCTCTTTGATTTACTCGAGTGAACCACTGACTATTTATACGAATGATGTAATATGACAGATTGATATATAACGATGGGATGAGCGACAGATGTATCCAGAAACACTAACAGGTTTATTTGGTGAATTTGAGTTTACGGGGGATTTATTACGCCCAATCGTAGCAACCCTTATTTTGGTCACCGTTATTGTCATTCTGCGGGCCATTTCATCGAAGTTCATTCGTAAAAGTGTTAAGGCAACAGAACTACGTCGCCGTTGGCTAGTACAAACAAGAAACATCTTGTTGTTGTTTATGGTGCTTGGGTTAATGCTGATTTGGGCTGAAGAACTTCGCACCTTAGCACTGGGGTTAGTGGCGATTGCGGTAGCCTTTGTGGTCGCAACTAAAGAACTCATTATGTGTTTGACGGGCAGTTTAGTTAAATCGGGTGGTAGTGCGTTCAGCATTGGTGATCGTATTCAAATCAAAGATTTTCGTGGCGATGTCATTGACCAAAACCTGTTAACCACCACTATTTTAGAGGTCGGGCCTGGTAAATTTTCCCATCAGCGTACCGGGCGCATGATTTCAATTCCTAATTCGTTGTTTGTCTCTGAGCCAGTGGTTAATGAAAGTTATACCCATGATTTTGTTCTTCATGTGTTTACCGTACCATTTAAGCGAGAAGACAATTGGCAGGCTGCACAGCAAGCGTTACTGGAATCTGCAAATCGCCATTGCGCTGATTACCTTGAACAGGCGCGGCGTTACATGCAACGGATGAGTGACCATCGCGGTATCAATGTCCCTTCAGCAGAACCACGGGTGACAATTTCGGTGCCCGCCGCAGGAGAAATCCATTTAATTGTCCGCTTCCCGTGCAAAGCGCAACTACGTAGTTCAATGGAGCAAACAATTCTGGCGGAGGTGTTTCAGCAACAATCGTTCAGCTCTGCAATAGCTTCGACTTCTTAACCGGCTCTTGATTGTCGACAATATTTCAGATTTTATACTTGGATATCGCTAATATTCAGCGTATCATAGGCATTATCTTTAAATTATGTCGACAATTGTGATGAATTCACCTCAAAGCCCTATGTGGCGCTCTCCAGTAACAGCTGCGGATCGACTCTTACTTGAAATTCAGCGGACTATTGTTGAGGGAGAGATCGAGTCTGGTAGCAAAATTAGTGAGCCAGAGTTAGCACGAAAGTTTAATGTTAGTCGGGCCCCGTTACGTGAAGCGCTGGCGCGGCTTGAGCGTTGCCATCTCATTGAACGTATCCCCAACGCCGGCGCACGCGTGGTAAAGCTTTCTACTGAAGGTTTACTTGCCTTATATCAAATTCGCGAAGAGTTAGAAGGTTTAGCCTGCCGCTTGGCTGCTGAAAATATGGATGATGCTGAAATCCAACAGGTACAAGAGCTACTAAACCAACATCTCGATACGCAGCGAGTGCGAGAAGGTGAAAGCTATTACCAAGAAGCTGGGGATCTGGACTTTCATTATCGTGTCATTCTCGGCAGTAAAAATCCTTATCTCATTAATATGCTGTGTGACGAACTATACTTTTTAGTACGAATGTACCGCGTACAGCTGGGAATGAATGGTCCGCGAGTGTCACGGGCATTTGATGAACATAAGGCAATTATCAATGCTATTGCTAATCGTGATGGTGAGCTAGCAGATTTGCTGATGCGTCGCCATATTGCAGCGTCGCGTGTCAATATTGAATTAAAACTGCAACAACTAGGAAAGTAATATGAGTCAAATGTACAGTGCTGGCGCGAAGTTCCGCCAAGCTATCGCCGCTAACAAGCCACTTCAAATTGTCGGTACCATTAATGCCTATACCGCCATGATGGCTGAGCGAATTGGCCACCAAGCTATTTACCTATCGGGTGCTGGTGTTGCTAATGCTTCGTTTGGTTTACCTGACTTGGGGATGACCTCACTCAATGACGTATGTGAAGACATTCGTCGGATCACCGGGGCTACTGAAGTGCCACTATTGGTGGATGCAGATACCGGTTGGGGTGGGGCATTTAACATTGCTCGTACGGTCAAAGAAATGACGCGAGCGGGTGCTGCAGGTTTTCATATTGAAGATCAAGTGGCGCAAAAGCGCTGCGGTCATCGTCCAAACAAAGAGATCGTGTCACTCGAGGAAATGGTTGATCGTGTAAAAGCTGCTGTTGACGCTCGCACAGATGACAACTTCTACATCATGGCGCGAACTGATGCGTTTCAACAGGAAGGCCTAGCAGCTGCGATTGAACGGGCACAAGCATGTGTTGAAGCTGGTGCAGACGCAATTTTCGCGGAAGCTGTGCACACCTTAGAACACTATAAAGCCTTTACCGACGCTCTAGCAGTGCCAGTGTTGGCTAATATTACAGAATTTGGTGCGACACCATTGTTCACAAAAGACGAACTAGCGAGCGTGGGCGTTGAGTTGATTCTGTATCCGTTGAGCGCGTTCCGCGCTATGAACAAAGCGGCACTCAATGTGTATCAAAGCATTCTAACTCAGGGTCATCAACAGGATGTGGTGGATACTATGCAAACACGTGCTGAACTATACGATTTCCTTAACTATCACGCGTTTGAAGAAAAATTAGATCAATTATTTAAGAAACAATAAGAATAGACAAAGGAGTTAACCATGGTTGATAAAAAATTAACAGGTGCTGGCTTACGTGGTCAAGTCGCCGGCGAAACGGCATTATGTACCGTAGGCAAAAGTGGTTCAGGCTTAACTTATTATGGTTACGACATTAAAGAATTAGCAGAAAAAGTTAGTTTTGAAGAAGTGGCTTATTTACTGGCTCATGGTGAACTACCCAACCAAACAGAATTGACTGAGTATAAAGCGCGCTTGAAACAGCTACGTGGCTTACCACAAGCATTGAAAGACGTGTTAGAACGTATTCCTGCCGATGCTCACCCAATGGATGTTATGCGTACTGGTTGCTCATTTTTAGGTAATTTAGAGCCAGAAGAAGACTTCAGCCAAGCGAATGCAAAAATTGAACGTATGCTGGCGGTATTCCCAAGTATTCTGTTGTATTGGTATCGTTTCAGCCATGATGGTGTGCGCATTGAAACGGAAACTGACGATGACTCTATTGGTGCGCACTTCTTGCACATGCTGCATGATAAAAAACCATCACAGTTACATATTGATGTGATGAACACATCGCTTATTTTGTATGCGGAACATGAATTCAACGCATCAACCTTTACTGCGCGTGTATGTGCGTCAACGTTGTCAGATATTTTCTCTTGCGTTACTGGTGCAATCGGTTCATTACGTGGACCACTTCATGGTGGAGCGAACGAAGCAGCCATGGATTTAATTGAGACTATGAAAGACGCAGATGACGCAGAACAAACCTTGCTGGGTATGTTGGAGCGTAAAGAAAAAATCATGGGCTTTGGTCATGCTATTTATCGTGAGTTCGATCCGCGTAATGATATTATCAAAGCATGGTCAGAAAAATTGGCACATGAATTTGGTGATACCCGTTTATATGATGTATCGGTACGCTGTGAAGAAGTGATGTGGCGGGAGAAGAAATTGTTCCCGAATGCGGACTTTTTCCATGCCTCGGCATATCACTATATGGGCATTCCAACCAAACTCTTTACACCTATTTTTGTCATGTCAAGAGTTAGTGGCTGGACCGCGCATGTGAAAGAGCAGCGTGCAAATAACCGTATTATTCGTCCAAGTGCGGATTATATTGGACCAGCTCCACGGCCAGTACCTAGTTTAGCTGAACGCAATTAGTGATTTACCCAAGAGGCACTACGGTGCCTCTTTTAAACTGTTGCAACGATTTCCTTGTAGTAGAACGAGAGGCCTTGCTATGACCCACCAATACCGTAAGCCGCTCCCGGGCACTAACTTGCAATATTACGACGCACGTGCCGCGGTAGAAGCGATTAAACCAGGCGCCTATGACGGGCTGCCATATACCTCGAAAGTTCTTGCAGAACAATTAGTTCGCCGCTGTAATGCGGAAGAGTTACCTGCATTTTTAAGCCAGATTGTAGAACGCAAACGTGATTTAGATTTTCCATGGTATCCCGCTCGCGTGGTATGCCACGATATTTTAGGGCAAACGGCATTCGTTGATTTGGCTGGATTACGTGATGCTATCGCTGAGCGTGGTGGTGATCCTGCCAAAGTAAATCCAGTGGTACCGACCCAATTGATCGTAGACCACTCATTAGCGGTTGAGCATGCTGGCTTCGAAAAAGACGCATTTGAGAAAAACCGTGCGATAGAAGATCGCCGTAATGATGACCGTTTCCACTTTATAAACTGGATCAAGAAAGCCTTTAAAAACGTCGATGTTATTCCTCCTGGTAATGGCATCATGCACCAGATTAACCTAGAAAAGATGTCGCCGGTTGTCCAAGTCCGTGACAATGTTGCATTTCCAGATACCTGTGTAGGCACCGATAG
This sequence comes from Pseudidiomarina indica, assembly GCA_029279945.1. Taxonomy (GTDB): domain Bacteria; phylum Pseudomonadota; class Gammaproteobacteria; order Enterobacterales; family Alteromonadaceae; genus Pseudidiomarina; species Pseudidiomarina indica_A. Next base: position 13,109 of record JAJUHK010000020.1, read on the forward strand.
CCACACGCCAATGGTGGATGCTTTAGGGGTTATCGCTATCGGTGTAGGCGGGCTCGAAGCTGAAAGTGTGATGCTTGGCCGCGCATCCTACATGCGCTTACCAGAAATCGTTGGTGTTGAATTAGTCGGTCGCTTACGCCCAGGTATTACTGGTACAGACTTGGTGTTGGCAATTACTCAATTCCTGCGCCAAGAGCGCGTGGTTGGTGCCTACTTAGAGTTTTTTGGTGAAGGTGCTGACGCGCTGACTGTTGGAGACCGCGCTACCATTGCTAATATGACCCCTGAATATGGCGCTACCGCAGGGATGTTCTATATCGACCAGCAAACCATAGATTATTTGAAGCTAACGGGGCGTGACGAGCAGCAAATTAAATTAGTGGAAACTTATGCAAAGCAAACTGGACTGTGGGCTGATGCGATGAAGGGTGCTGAATATGAGCGTACCCTACGTTTTGATCTAAGCCAAGTTGAACGCAACCTTGCTGGGCCATCGAATCCACACGCCTTACTACCCGCTGCTGAATTAAGTGCGCGTGGTATTGCCAAGCCAATTGATGCTCCTAACGATGGTTTAATGCCGGATGGCGCGGTGATTATTGCAGCTATTACCAGTTGTACCAATACTAGTAACCCACGCAATATGATTGCCGCAGGATTAATTGCTCGTAATGCAAACCGCTTAGGGTTAACCCGCAAACCATGGGTGAAAACCTCACTTGCACCAGGCTCGAAAACCGTTAAGTTGTACTTAGAAGATGCTGAACTAATGCCAGAGTTAGAGCAGCTAGGCTTTGGTGTTGTTGGCTTTGCTTGTACTACCTGTAACGGAATGAGTGGTGCTTTAGACCCAGCGATTCAGCAAGAAATAATTGACCGAGACTTATACTCAGTCGCGGTGTTATCGGGTAACCGTAACTTTGATGGCCGGATTCATCCGTATGCCAAACAAGCGTTTTTGGCGTCACCTCCATTAGTGGTAGCTTATGCAATTGCTGGTACTATCCGCTTTGATATCGAGAAGGATCCATTAGGTTATGACGCTGAAGGCCAGCCAATTACCTTAAAAGATATTTGGCCAAGCGATGAAGAAATCGATGCAATTGTTCAAACTGCTGTGAAGCCTGAGCAATTCCGTCAAGTGTATGACCCTATGTTCCAGATTGACGTTGATTACGGTGAACAGGTTAGCCCGTTGTATGACTGGCGTCCACAAAGTACCTATATTCGCCGTCCACCGTACTGGGAAGGCGCGTTAGCCACGGAGAACTCGCTTAAAGGAATGCGTCCATTAGCAGTATTAGGCGATAACATTACCACCGATCACTTATCGCCTTCGAATGCAATTTTGCCTGACAGCGCAGCGGGTGAATACCTCGCAAAAATGGGGTTACCCGAAGAAGACTTTAATAGCTATGCGACACACCGTGGCGATCACTTAACGGCACAGCGTGCGACATTTGCTAACCCAAAACTGTTCAATGAAATGGTATTAGACGAGAGCGGTAAGGTACGCCAGGGGTCACTCGCACGTGTTGAGCCTGACGGCAAAGTCATGCGAATGTGGGAAGCCATTGAAACTTACATGGAGCGTAAACAGCCGCTAATTATCATCGCTGGAGCAGATTACGGGCAAGGTTCGTCGCGTGACTGGGCTGCCAAAGGTGTTCGACTAGCTGGTGTTGAATGTATTGTGGCTGAAGGGTTTGAACGAATTCACCGTACCAACCTCATTGGTATGGGCGTGTTACCGTTGGAGTTCTTACCGGGTACCACCCGCAAAACCTTAGCGATTGATGGGACTGAAACCTTTGATGTTGAAGGTGATGTAGCACCTGGTGCAACCATGACGCTTGTAATCAACCGTAATAACGGTGAAGTTGTTAAGGTGCCCACAAAATGCCGTCTCGACACCGCTGAAGAAGTATCTATTTACTCTGCTGGTGGTGTATTGCAACGCTTTGCTAGTGATTTCTTAGCTGGTGAGGTGTAAGCGTTATGGTATACGGGCCTCAAATTAAAATCGCCGCCACCTATATGCGTGGTGGCACCTCAAAAGGGGTGTTTTTTAAGTTAGCTGATTTACCCTTTGCAGCGCAGCAGCCTGGCCCAGCGCGTGACCGGTTGATGCTGAGGGTGATCGGCAGCCCTGATCCGTACGGTAAACAAACTGATGGCATGGGTGGTGCAACATCAAGCACGAGTAAAGTGGTGATCCTTGATAAGAGCTTGCGCCCTGAACACGATGTCGATTACTTGTTCGGTCAGGTGTCAATTGATCAGGCGTTTGTTGATTGGAGTGGTAACTGTGGCAACTTAACTGCGGCCGTTGGAGCATTTGCAATTAATCAAGGTCTTGTTGCAGCTGAGCGCATTCCAGCTAACGGTATGTGTGAGGTGCGTATTTGGCAAGCCAACATCGAAAAAACGATCATTGCTAAAATTCCAATGAGCAATGGGCAAGTGCAAGAAACTGGAGACTTTGAGTTAGATGGGGTGACTTTCCCAGCGGCTGAAATACAAGTAGCCTTTCTTGACCCAGCGGCAGACGACGGTGAAAGTGCGAGCAGTAGCATGTTTCCAACTGGGAATGTGGTGGATGACTTTGAGGTACCAGGATTTGGTCGTTTACAAGCCACATTTATCAATGCAGGGATACCGACTATTTTTGTTAATGCCAAAGATATTGGCTATAGCGGAACCGAGTTACAAAGCGCGATTAATGAAAATGCAGCAGCGTTGGAGCGTTTTGAGACACTGCGAGCATACGGTGCCGTTAAAATGGGACTGATTCAGTCAATTGAAGAGGCAGCTGCGCGTCAACATACTCCCAAAATTGCGTTTGTGGCACCGTCTGCAGATTATGTTGCGTCAAGTGGTAAAACAATTCGCAAAGATGACATTGATCTATTGGTACGAGCGTTATCTATGGGGAAATTGCACCACGCTATGATGGGTACAGCAGCTGTTGCCATTGCCGCTGCGGCAGCTGTACCAGGTACCTTGGTGAATCTTGCCGCCGGTGGTGGTGAGCGTCAACAGGTAGTGTTTGGGCATCCGTCGGGAACCTTGCGGGTGGGTGCTGAAGCACAATGTATTGATGGTCAATGGACAGTCACTAAAGCTATCATGAGCCGCAGTGCGCGGGTCTTAATGGATGGCTGGGTGTACGTTCCTGCTGAACAGATTTGAGGTGTTATGCAACCACGTGAGGCCGTTCGCCTAAATAAATTTATCAGTGAAAGCGGCCTCTGTTCTCGCCGTGAAGCAGATCGTTTTATCGAAGAAGGCCAAGTGACCCTGAATGGGCGCTTGGCTGTCGTGGGCGATAAAGTTAATCCTAGGGATAGTGTGCGAGTCAATGGACGCTTAATTGCAGCACAAGATAAACAGCGTTTTGTCTTTATCGCACTGAATAAGCCAGTAGGAATTGTCAGCACGACAGACCCAGCCGAACCCAACAATATTGAGAAGTTTGTGGGGCATCGTACACGAATTTTCCCGATTGGGCGGTTAGATAAAGATTCGCAAGGCCTTATTTTCCTGACCAGTAATGGTGATTTGGTTAATAAGATTTTACGGGCAGGGAATCAGCACGAGAAAGAATATATTGTGACGGTGCATAAGCCGGTAACCCCAGAATTTATTCAGGGAATGGCGAATGGCGTACCGATTTTAGGGACTCGGACAAAACGTTGCAAAGTTCAACGGTTATCAACCTTTGTCTTTAAAATGGTGATCGTTGAAGGAATGAACCGGCAAATTCGCAGAATGTGTGAATATTTCGGTTACGAGGTACGAAAACTAGAGCGAACGCGCATCATGAATGTGCGGTTAGGGCAACTACAAGTGGGTCAATGGCGTAACTTAACAGCGGCTGAAGTTGCGGAGATAATGAAATCTATTGAACATTCCACAGGTTTAGCACCGGAGGGACATCGCAGCCGTCGTCCTAAATATCCGAAGCCTAAAACCCCAGTACGACGATAACAAACGTGCAGCGTTTGCTGCACGTTCTTAGTACGCCTTATGCCGCCGGCATCGGCTTATTTTCCGACAACTCGATTAAGCCTTTTACCGCACGGTAGATATACCAAAATTAGCAAAACCCGCGTAAACCCTCGCCCAATCGGGCGGGGATATAAGCGGGAAACGCGAAGCGTTTCTAGTCAGGTGTGGCCTGACTTTGTACATATTCTTTCAGCGTTTCAATCGTTGCACCACCTGCGCTACAGGCAAA
>JAJUHK010000021.1 GCA_029279945.1 Pseudidiomarina indica
ACCGGCATACCGGCTTCGGCTTCTTTTAAAATCGCCACAATTTGGCTTTCAGTCATGCGTTTGCTCATCGTAAAACTCCTTTGGTTTAGTTTAAAAGAAATTCTACGAGCGAGCTGTATTATTTTATGGGATAGTTACACCCAGATTTTGCTTCATATTAGCGACGGTACTATCGGAAAGGTGCCGTGCGGTGGAGATTCCACGCAAGTCGCCTTTGACCAGGGTTACCTGAGCGCTGTTCATGGCAACGTCTGTACCCGTCCCCATGGCGATACCTACGTTAGCCTTTGCGAGAGCCGGGGCATCGTTAATCCCGTCCCCAGCCATAGCTACAATACAACCTTCAGCTTGAAGCTGTGTGACGAGGTCAAGCTTGTCAGCAGGTTTGACTTCGCCGTGCACTTCGTCGATTCCCAATTCCTTGGCAACAGCGTTAGCCGTTGCAATACCATCGCCGGTTGCCATGATGATACGAATCCCCGCTTGCTGGAGATCTCGCACTGCTTCCAGCGTGCTCTGTTTGATCGGGTCGGAGACAGCCAACAGGCCTGCAAGTTGGCCATCCGAGGCGAGATACATGACACTCGCACCTTTTTCGCGCAATGAGTCGGCGATGTTTGTCAGGTGGGTAACATCAATCCCGTCTTGCTGCATCAGAGCTGTATTGCCCAGGACCAGCGACTTACTATCGACTTGGCCACGAACGCCGATGCCGCTACCTGATTCAAAATCGTCGACTGCACTGAGTGTGAGGCCGCGCTCGCGCGCCGCGTTCACAATAGCGTCGGCAAGTGGATGTTCACTGCCTTGATCGAGGCTCGCTGCAAGACGTAGTACTTCATCGGCAGTTATGTCACCTGCCGGAATTGCTTGTTCAAAAGCCGGACGTCCTTCAGTCAATGTGCCGGTTTTATCAACAATCAGAGTATCGACTTTGCGGAAGTTCTCAATCGCGGCGGCATCGCGAAACAGCACGCCTTGCGTAGCGGCTTTGCCGGTTGCCACCATGATGGACATGGGTGTGGCCAGCCCCAACGCACACGGGCAAGCGATAATCAGCACCGCAACAGCATTTATCAAACCGTACACCCAGCTCGGTTGCGGACCGAAGAATCCCCAAACGAACAGAGTTGTTATGGCGATGACCACTACAGCCATAACGAAGTAACCGGCAACCAAGTCAGCCATGCGCTGCATGGGAGCGCGCGAACGCTGCGCCTGCGCTACGAGCTGCACAATCTGAGAGAGCACTGTGGCAGAACCCACTTTCTCTGCCCGAATCACAAGAGCGCCTGAAGTATTCATCGTCGCGCCAATCACCTTGTCTCCGGGCCGCTTGCTTACGGGGAGTGGCTCTCCGGTCAACATCGACTCATCCAATGAGCTATTACCTTCCTCTATCGTGCCGTCAACCGGGACTTTTTCACCAGGGCGAACGCGCAAGCGATCACCTTCATGTACGTGATTCAAAGGCACATCTTCCTCAGTGCCATCCTTGTTGATCCGCCGTGCTGTCTTAGGCGCCAGACCGAGCAAGGACTTGATGGCAGCTGATGTTTTCGAGCGTGCCCTCAACTCAAGCATCTGACCCAACAATGTCAGCGAAATAATGACAACTGCTGCTTCAAAATAGACTGAAACGCGGCCCATCGACATGAAAGTTTCAGGGAATATGCCCGGTGCTATCGTCGCGATAGTGCTATAGATAAACGCCGCTCCAGTACCAAGGCCTATCAGCGTCCACATGTTCGGGCTGCGGTTCACTACTGATTGCCAGCCCCGTACAAAAAATGGCTGCCCTGCCCACAACACTACCGGTATTGAAAGAACGAGTTCGATCCATGTTTGCACGCTCATGCTGAACCAGCCAAGCTGCGGGCCGAACATAGCAAGTATTGTCACGATGACAGTAAACGGCAGCGTCCACCAGAACCTGCGTGAAAAATCTTTCAACTCTGGATTGTTATCATCATCCAGACTGGGCATCAATGGCTCAAGAGCCATACCACACTTTGGACAGGTTCCCGGGTGATCTTGCAGGATCTCCGGATGCATAGGGCAAGTGTACGTCGTGCCGGGCTCATGCGGCGTTGTATGTTCCTCCGACTTGGTGGGATCGAGGTACTTTTCCGGGGCATCACGGAATCTACCCAAACACTTGGTGCTGCAAAAATAGAAAGACTTACCCTCATGCTCCATGTGATGGGATGAATTCTCTGTAACTCGCATGCCGCACACGGGATCTGAGAGCGGCGCATCTGTGTGCGACGGATCCACGTGGTGTGGATGTTCTGATTGATTCAGCCTCATAACAACTAATCCTCTCGAGGTATGTGCCAAATTCCGTATATGCGTGCGTATAGCCTCATGACTGCATACATTTACTTCTTTTCAGCACCACTTTAACCCATTGGATGTACTGGTCAACTAAATCCGGACACATTTTTAAACAATAATTCATGGTTAACTGGCGACCTGCCGCCGTTGGCCGAATGTAGTCGCTCCAGGTGGTAGTAACGGATGTAAGCGGCCACATCCCTTTTCATATGTTCACGTGTCGGTTGTGACACTTTAAAGAGCCAATCATGTTTCAGGCTGCCAAAAAATCGTTCAACAACTGCGTTGTCCCAGCAGGCGCCAACGTCGCCCATACTCGCTCGCATACCAAAACGCTGAAGCTGCTTCCGGTACCGCTTGCTGGTGTACTGCGACCCGCGGTCGCTATGGAACACCAGCCCCTTGCTCGGCCTGCGCAGGTTGTAAGCCGTAATCAGAGCCCGCAGCACCAAACTGGTGGTCATCGTTTTATCAATTGCCCAGCCCACGATGCGCCGCGAATACAGGTCCATCACAACCGCCAGATACATCCAGCCTTCGCCGGTGCGGCAGTAGGTCACATCGCCCGCCCAGATCTGATTCGGGCCCACTGGGTTGAAATTCTGATTCAGCAAATTGCCCGCTACGCTGTCGCTGTGTTTGCGCTTGGTGGTTACTTTGTAAGCCACGCGCTGCGTCACCTTCAAGCCCATTTGATCCATAAGCCGGCGAACCCGGTATCGGCCAATTTCAAAGCCTTCCGCGCGAAGTGCCTTCATCATTTTCCGGCTGCCCAAGCTGGATCTGCTCGCTTTGAACAGTTCCTTGATCCGGCGGCGAAGCTGCAGCTCTTGAGCGCCAATCAGCTTGCCCGGGCGCTTGCACCAGTCATAGTAAGCCGACTTGCTGACCTTCATAACCCGACACAGAGCCCTGATTGGGTAGTTGCCAGATTCGACCTTGATGAATTCAAACTTTACTTTATTTCTTTCGCGAAGAAGGCTGATGTAGATTCAAGTCATCAACGCAACACCCTTATCAATCATGTGTGACGGTGTCATAAAGCTCAATGTTTTTCTCGGTCTCTCGTTTAATTGGGTCGCTACGTTGTTAAGAACTTCCTGTGAATGAACAGATAAATCAGTTTTTCTTGGGAAGTATTGTGCCGAACCAAACTATTAGTATTTTCGTTTGTGCCTCGTTGCCATGGTGATTGGGGGTCGCAAAAGTAAACGGGTATACCAATTTCTTTTGTTAGATCAGCATGCTTAGCCAGTTCCATACCGCGATCCCAGGTGAGCGATTTCCGGTATCACCACCCAGATTCATCTTTAATTCAGGCATTTTTACGCGCTAAATCCCAAAGTCATCGAACCTTACTTGTTCTCGCGGAACGCCAAAGTCAGCAAGAGACTTTAACGTTGCTTTCAGCATTGGTGGAGGACCACACACGTAAACGTCCAATGTGTTTTTGTTTTCATCTGCCAACCATTTCATTGCGGTTTCGTGCACAAAGCCAGTGTGCCCGGCCCACTCATCTGATTTAGCAACCTCTGAAAGTACTGGTATATAATTTAACCGCCCATCTCTTTCGAACTCATCCCTATAACAGAGCTCTTTTTCATATCGTGCGCCGTAAAAGAATATGCAACGACGAGGAGAATCTGCTGCTAACTCACTTTGTATTAACGCTCTTAACGGTGCAACACCGGCGCCGCCTCCGATAAAGACTTGCGTGTGATTATTTTGTTTCGTCAGCTGAAAGTCACCAAATGGTCCAATACCATCGACATGAGCGCCAGGCTCTAAATTACACAAGTAGTTTGAACCGATGCCTGGGGGCACCCCTTCACTTGGCGAGGGCAGTTGCCGTACGTTAAACACAAATCGAGTCGGGTGAGGCCGCGTAGCAACAGAGTAATGTCGTGACAATATTTCGTTTAAGTGTGGAATACGAAACTGCATAAACTGCCCGGCTTCATAATTAACGGGCTCTGAACTCACAAAGGTAAGCTCCATAATGGATGGAGTCAGTTGACGCTTTGAATCGAGTGTTAAAGCTATATCACTAACCCCCTCATTATGTAACTTTACTCCATAAAAAAATTAAACATGAGTACCAACTCAGCATACGCTCAGCCCAGGAGGCTGAAGAAATCAATGATTTAGACAATGCGTTTAAGTCTCTTGAAAGAGCGCATATTTTAGGGCAGAGATATTTTATACCGCACATAGCGACGCACTGGCAGATGTTACGAATTGGGCTTAAACGCAATGATAATCGCGAGGTTATTGGTCAGATCGTCCGTTTGATAGCAACGGTTCCGGGTTTTATATTTGGTTGGGTTCCAAGGGGAAATCCTGGAGGCGCGAATATCTCTGCTTTAAAGCCAGTGCCCTTGCCAGCTGACTTGCAACCCTTGCTAGCTGACAGCCCCATTTGGCGGGACGTCTTAATACGCCTGACTATTTACGCGGTTATCGTTTTAATCGTATTAGCATAAACACCCATACTATTGCAAAAACGTTCTTCGCTGCAGCCCAATGCTGCAGCGAAGCAGGTTAATGATTATTCCGTTTGCTGTTTGCGGTTATCGTTTTTGTGCACCCAATGATATAACACGGGCAATACCAACAATGTCAGCAAGGTTGACGAAATAATACCGCCAATCACCACTGTCGCCAGCGGGCGCTGCACTTCAGCACCGGTGCCAATATTAATCGCCATCGGCACAAAACCGAGGCTCGCGACCAAAGCGGTCATTAGCACAGGGCGCAACCGGGTAAGCGCGCCTTCCGTTATCGCTAACAGCAAGTCACCTTTCTCACGCCAGAGATCGCGAATAAAGCTCAGCATGACCAGGCCGTTCAGCACCGCTACGCCTGATAAGGCGATAAAGCCAATGCCAGCAGAGATTGATAAAGGCATCCCCCTCAAGTACAACGCCAGCACGCCACCGGTAAGCGCCAACGGCACACCGCTGAAGATAATCAGCGCATCTTTAAATGACGCAAAAGCCATCACCAGAATACCTAAAATCAGCAGCAACGTAACAGGCACCACTATGCTAAGGCGCTGACTGGCGGACTCCAGCTGCTCAAAAGTACCGCCATAATCCAGCCAGTAACCGGCTGGTAATGCAACGTCGCGGTTGATTTGGGCCTTTACCTCTTCTACAAAACTGCCAAGGTCTCGCCCACGCACATTCGCGGTTACCACTACCCGGCGTTTGCCATTTTCACGACTAATTTGTGCCGGCGCAGGCGATAAATCTAAGGTAGCCACTTCCTGCAACGGCACAAAGTCCCCATTTGGCAATGGCACCGGCAACACCGCCAGTTTGTCCAGATCGCGACGCAGGGTTTCCGGCAAGCGCACTATCAGCTCAAAGCGTCTGTCACCTTCATACAGAATACCGGCCGACGTACCACCAATTGCCGCTGCTACCCAATCCTGTAGTTCAACCACATTTAAGCCGTAACGGGCAAGCGCAGTTCGGTTGGGGATCACCGACAAGGTTGGCAAACCAGTGACTTGTTCCACTTTAGTATCCGCAGCACCTTGCACCTTGTTGACGGCTTGCAGAATTTGATTAGCGCTTGTAACCAGCTGATCTAAATCATCACCAAATACCTTAATACCCAGATCTGCCCGTACACCGGAAATCAGTTCATTAAAACGCATCTGAATAGGTTGGGTAAATTCATAGTTATTGCCAGGCAATGTCGCCAAAGCAGCTTCCATTTCAGTGACCAATTGGGCTTTGGTTTTATCCGGATTGGGCCATTCACTGCGCGGCTTTAATATCACAAAGTTGTCAGCCACATTGGGTGGCATCGGATCGGTCGCCACTTCTGCCGTACCAATTCTGGCAAACACTTTATCAACCTCAGCAAAGGTTTTGATCTTCTGCTCCAGAATTTCCTGCATTGCAACGGCTTGTTCTAAGCCGGTGCCCGGAATACGCATGGCATGTAAAGCGATATCGCCCTCATCAAGCTGAGGCACAAACTCTGCCCCCAACGTGGTCGCCAACCACAGACACACACCAACCAGAGCACTGGCCAAACCAATCACCAGCCAGCGAAATTTCAGTGCCAGCGCTAATAGCGGTGCGTACAGGGTTTTAGCGCCTCTTATGACCGCACTTTCTTTTTCACTGATTTTACCATTTAAGAACACCGCCACAGCGGCAGGCACAATGGTCAGCGACAACACCATAGCGGATAACAGGGCCATCACCACAGTCGCTGCCATAGGATGAAACATTTTACCTTCGACACCGGTCAGTGAAAAAATAGGGATATACACTATGGTAATGATGGCCACACCGAACAAACTAGGCCGGATAACCTCTGCTGTTGCCAGATACACTGTATTTAAGCGCTCTTTTAGCGGTTGGATACTGCCGTTGTGTTGTGCCTGCGCCAAGCGTCGAACCGCATTTTCGACAATAATCACCGTACCATCAACAATTAAGCCAAAATCCAGCGCACCCAGGCTCATCAGGTTGGCAGAAACGCCGGCTTGTACCATGCCGGTAATGGTCATCAGCATTGATAGCGGGATCACCGCCGCAGTGATTAACGCCGCCCGCAGGTTGCCCAGCAGGATAAACAACACTACGATCACCAGTAATGCGCCTTCCAGCAGGTTTTTACTGACGGTTGCAATGGCTTTATCCACTAAGGTGGTGCGATCATATACTGCTTCAGCAATAACACCCTCTGGCAGAGAACTTTTGATCTGCTCCAGCTTTTGCGCGACATCGCGTGCCACTGTGCGTGAGTTTTCACCAATTAACATCATGGCTGTACCCAGCACCGCTTCTTTACCATCCTGGGTTGCCGCACCGGTTCGCAGCTCTTTGCCAATGGCAACATCGGCAACGTCACTCAGCCTTACCGGTATGGTGTCGTATTGCGTAATAATGACATTAGCAATGTCATCCAGAGAGGTTAACTGACCGGGCGAGCGTACCAGCAGTTGCATGCCCTCACGTTCAATATAACCGGCACCCCGGTTGTCATTGTTGGCTTGCAGGGCCAGTTCAACATCCTTAATACTCAGGCCATAATTAAGCAGTTTCAGTGGGTCGGGTAACACATGGTATTGCTTGTTGTAGCCACCAATGCTGTTTACTTCCACCACACCTTTAACTTGTGCCAGCTGAGGTTTTATTATCCAGTCCTGGATTTCCCGCAGTGCCATGGCATCGTAAGGTGAACCATTTTGTTGCAGTGCACCCGGTTTGGCCTGCACGGTATACATAAAGATTTCACCAAGCCCGGTTGAAATAGGGCCCATTTCAGGCTCTATGCCCTCAGGCAACATATCCTTGATAGCGCCCAACCGGGTGTTGATTAAATTGCGGGCAAAGTAGATGTCCGTGCCTTCTTCAAACACCACCGTTACCTGTGACAAGCCATAGCGTGACAATGAGCGGGTATAACTTAAATTGGGTAAGCCATACAGGGCAGTTTCTACCGGATAGGTAATACGCTGCTCTGCTTCAAGTGGCGAATAACCTGGCGCCGCCGTGTTTATTTGCACCTGAACGTTAGTAATATCCGGCACTGCATCAATCGGTAACTGTTGGTAGCTCCAGCTACCAATGGCAATAATCAACAGTGTCAGCGTTAAAAATAGATACCGCCTCGCAATAGCCAGGCGCAACATGGATTCAATCATAGTGCCCCCTTAATGCGCGTGCTCGGCTTCAGATTTCTCAATATCCGCTTTTAACAGATAGCTATTTGTCGTGACATACCACTGGCCGGGCTTTAAACCGGCAATCACTTCGACATAATCCATGTCGCTACGGCCAAGCTGCAATGGGGTAAAGACATATTCGGTATTGTTTTTCACGAAGACACCGCTTTGATTGTCCAGTATTTGAATGGCCGATTTTTTAACGGCAAGCTCAACGTTGAATTCACCGGTTATTACAGCACCCTCGATTAATTGCCCGGGCGACAGTTTACCGTCACGGTTATCCAGCTTAACTCTGGCCAGTTGATAGGGCTGGGTTAATGACGGGATGATATGTGCAATTACGCCGTTAATCTCAGTGTCAGCGGCCAGAATGACCACGTTTTGTCCTGTCGCGACAGCAACTTGTTGTGACGGGTACAGGCGAAAATCTGCCCACAGGCTGCCAAAATCAGCAATGCTGAATAGCGTCTGCTGCTGTGCGACCTCACCAACATTGGCGCTGCGCTGAATAATAACGCCGTCAATTGGTGCTTTAATGGCATAGGTATTTAAGCTCTCATTTGACTCAACAACGGCCAGTACATCGCCTGCTTTTACGCTGTCACCCAGCGAGAATTTCACCGAGGTAAGAATACCGGGAAAACGGGCATTAACATGGCTGATGCTGTTTGGATCAGCGCTAAGCTTGCCATAAACAACCTGATGTTGGCGTAATCGCTGGCTGTCAGCACGGTCTGTGACAATATTTACCGCCGTAGCCATATCATCACTAATGCGGCTGCTCAGGGTTTCATTGTGTTCATGCTCGTCGTTTTCGTCGTGCCCTTCATGCTCATTGTGTTCTTCATGTTCTTCGTTCTCGCCGTGTTTTTCGTGCTCTTCATTTTTCTTAGCGTCAGATTGCGGTTTTACCGCTTGCTCTTTGGCATGGACATGCGCATGTTCTTGCTCATTGGCGGCCATTACTTGCATCGGCATCAGCCAGGCTGCAATAAACATTGCCAGTGTTACATGTGACTTCATAATGCTATCTTCCTGTATATTCTGTTTGCCACGTCGCACAGTTAATGAAGTGCGGCACCGGGGCAATAATCTTGTCAGTTACTGCGTTACCGGCTCGGCGGTAAGCTGTTCAATCGTCACCTGGCTCAATAGCACCGCAGTGGCGGTTTCCAGTATTTGTCTTTTTGCCTGCAACAATTCTTGCTGGGCATTAAGCCAATCTTGATAATTTGAGCGCCCGCGCTGGTATGCATCACGCGTAAGATCCAGCGCTTGTTCCAGGTTGGGGATCACGTACTGCGCCAACTGTTGGTAACTGGTAATAAATTGCTGTCGTTGCGAGTAGGCATCAAACAAGCGTTCATGCAGGATCAGTAAGCTATCCTGCTGCCGATACTCGACATTGTTTCGCTCTGCCAGCGCAGCTTCGATGGCTGCACTATTGCGACGTTCAGCAAATAATGGCACTGAGATACCAAAGGTAAGGCCTGTATCGTCACTGGCCTGATAGCGTCTTACCCCTACTTGCCAACTCAGATCTGCGCGGTTTTGGCTTTGCGCCAGTCGCACTTCAGCGTCTTTTAACCGACGTTCAGAGGCAAAAATGGTTAACGCCGGCGATTGTTGCAGCCGCTGATACAGCTCGGCAAAAGGGCGGCTTTGACCAAAAGCAAACAAGTTACCTGCCACAACGTTAAAGTTGGCGCTGGTATCACCCCAAAAACGTGCTATGGCTATTTTTTGCCGCTCAATGCGCTGCAACAGGGCGTCCCGCCCGATCTGAACCTGAGCCAGTTGCGCCTTTGCCCGCATGATTTCAGCATCTGACAAGGCACCGCTGGCAGCACGTTTTTCAGCGCTTTGCAGCAGGGCTTCTGAGAGCTCTACGGCCTCTTCTGTCAGTGTCAATTCCTGCTGGCTGGCCAATAGATTAATATAATTGCGGGTAAGCTCTGCCAGCACATCCAGGGTTTGCGCCTGTTGCTGCCATTTAAGAGTATTGAGCCTGGCGTCTACTACCGCAGCGCGCCATTGGGCTTTATTATCCAGCTCTATCACGGAAGATAAGGCGATTGTCAGCTCAGCACCGGCCAGCCCTCTGGCCTCTCCGGTGCCCGCAACATTCTCAAGCTCTACACCGAGTTGATAACCGGGTTTAAGGCTTTGCAAATCACGCTCTGCAAACAGACGCTGTTGCGTAAATTTAAACTGATGCAGCTGAGGGTTGTGTTGCAGCGTTTTATCTATTGCCTGTTGTAATGTCAGTGCTTGCGGCTCTGCACGTAGCGGAAGCGCGCAAAATACCGCCGCCAGTATTGCTGGCAGCATTAGTCTCATACGCATGGGTATGCTCCTGAAAGTTAATCGTTAATAAAAAAAGATAAACAAGCAGGATCAGATATTTGGCGGCGGCACCGGTGGGCGATAGCTAATGAGGTTTAACCCTGGTTGGGTAGCGGCTATAACACTGTCAAGGAAGTTAAGCAGTTCCATGCCCTGAAAAAAAGCGATATAGCAGGTCACATGAGCATGATTACTGTGTTCGTCGGCATCATGCTCAGAGTTATCTGCAACGTTATGTGCAGTGACTTGCTCACTGCTTACGTCGAAAAGGGTATCTGAGTGGCAGTGTTCATGTTGCAGGTCAGTGTAGGCATGGGCATGATCAGGCAAATGCATAACTAACGCATCACAGGCCATCACGGCATGATTCAGCATAATCAGCAACAGTAATAATAAGCCTGATGTACGACCCAACATAAATCCCTCAGTAAGTTAGCGCTATGGTAGCGCTATTGCGACTTAAAAACAAGCTACGCTTTTAGCTGTAAAATCCTGCGCGCACCATTGAGTACAACTAATCCAATGATGAACCCTATTACCAGATCCGGATAGCGTGACCCGGTCCAGGTGACTAATAATCCGGCCAAAATCACCCCAGCATTTGCGATAACGTCATTTGCAGAGAAAATCCAACTGGCTTTCATATGCGCGCCGCTTTCTTTTTGTTGATGAATTAACGAAAGACAGATCACATTAGCAACCAAAGCAATAGCGCCCATAATTAACATCAACGTCGACACTGGCTCGTTACCAAACAGGTAGCGCCGTATCACCTCACTGATCACCCCAAAAGCTAAAATTAATTGCAGCCAGCCGGCAAGCTGTGCGGCGTTTAATTGAACCTTGCTACTACGCCCGACTGCGTATAGCGCAACCCCGTATACCGCTGCATCGGCAAACATATCCAAAGAGTCGGCTATTAACCCGGTTGATTGAGCCAGCCAACCGGTCACAAACTCTACTGCAAACATCACCGCGTTAATGCCCAGCAACCATTTTAAAATTAACTCCTCACGCAGCGAACCTGATGCTGTGGATTGTCTGGCCTGCGTTACCTCTTCGGGTTTCACCGGCCCGGTCTTTGTCAGCGATGCGCCCAGCCCTAAGCTGTGCATTTTTGTTGTAATTTCATTGGCATTCACCGTGTGAAAAACGCGAACCTGCCTTTGTCGGATATCAAACTGTAACAGAACACCGGGCTCAACTGTTTCCAGCGCCATACGGATCAAACGCTCTTCGGCAGGGCAGTCCATTTTAGGCACCCTAAATTCACTAAGGTAGGCATATTTTGCATGCTTATCAGGTGCATCAACGGCGCTATTTTCACTGTTGCCCGTTTCGCTACACTTATCATTGGAACAGCATTTTGCATTCATAACCGATAAACCTTGGGTTGATATGAAACCTAGTTTAAACTCTGTAGTTACTATAGAGTCAATAGGCAGTATCGAGATGATCAAGATTGGAGAGCTGGCAAAAATCTCTGGCTGTTCTGTGCAAACCATCCGTCACTATGAAAAGGAGCAGCTTCTTGCGGCGAAATTACGTAGCGATGGTAATTTCCGCCTCTACGATCACGCTGATATCGAGCGGTTGCTATTTATTAAACACTGCCGGAGTTTAGATCTGAGTTTGGCAGAAATTCGTCAGTTACTGAGTTTGAATGACTCGCCAATGTCGCAGTGTGATGATGTTAATCAGATGATTGAACAGCATATCGAGCAGGTAGAACGTCGCATAGCGGATTTAACGCAGCTTAATAAACAACTAAAGGCTTTACGTCTTAGCTGCAACTCGAAGCGCACGGTAGAGCACTGTGGTATTTTAAAACAATTGAATGAAGCCGTTAGTCAAACCAACTAAGTTGTTATCAGCAATAAATAGGTGAGTCTTAATGCACCAGCACAACCATTCACATATCAAAGACGACAGCGACAACCGAATCGCTATGGCTTTTTTTCTTGGGTAAGCGGATTAAATGGTTGATCTTACCTTTGCATGAGAGTGAGACAGACCGGCATCTCATCGGATTATCTGGTTGATGCTTCACCTACTGCTGGTGCATGTTTCCTTCGCTAATTCCAGCAAGAACCCCACACGCCTCAACTTCCCGGTCATCGTTGCAACTCGCTCTCAGTGAAACGAGTTGTTTC
>JAJUHK010000022.1 GCA_029279945.1 Pseudidiomarina indica
TCACCGGCATACCGGCTTCGGCTTCTTTTAAAATCGCCACAATTTGGCTTTCAGTCATGCGTTTGCTCATCGTAAAACTCCTTTGGTTTAGTTTAAAAGAAATTCTACGAGCGAGCTGTATTATTTTATGGGATAGTTACAGAGTCTAGTTTGGTTTGGTTAAAGACTATTAAAACTCAATATGAAGAGGGTAATCTGCGAGACGTTAAATCGCTATCTAGACAACTGGTATTATGGTTAGAGAATAAGGAAAAAGTCTTGGTTTCCTATTCTAAGTCAATACGAAACTATGGCTTTAGTTCTCATCATAGTTTTTTTGATAAGTCGTTGTGGATGTCTAATAAGGAAGTCTTTTTTCATTTTTTTGAAAAATTAAAATCAATATTTTCAACGCTTATAAAGCTTATCAGGCGTCATAGATAGAATTTTTCTCTATATTTTTAATAGGTTTGTCTATGAATTTTTTATTTAGAACAATTTCTCCGATCGCGCCAACCTATGTTGTTTAATGAAATAGTGCTAATTATGGGTAACAAGAATGCACCTTGTTCGTGATGATGTTATTAGTCTGTAACGAGCGAACAGCGAACCTTTTGACTTTCAGGTTACTGCAACTAGTGACTAGCCGTCGCGTTATTAGTAAGTGATGGTGTCGCCAGCGATGTACGGCACATTCACTTCGGCGATATTGCGTGTTTTGTTATTGTGTTGTGTGTTTAAGTCGTTTACTGTCAATGACATAACAAAAATAAAGGTTGGATATTGTGCGCTCGGTAGAGCGTAACTGAGCATGCTCAAATTGCCTTTGCTAACTCGGATTCTTTCAAGTTAGGAATGCCTGCTTGCTCAGTAAGTTAAGAGCTGAAAACCATCAATTGGACGAGTTGCTAAACGCGCACGCACAATATACAAATGTTAGGGCGAGAGGAACTCCCGGAGAATAATGGCAAATATAGAGATACCAGATGAAGCGAAACGGGCACAGTCAGTTGTTGAAGGTGTGCTTGGTGATTCGATCATCGGCATTTATCTCTTCGGCTCTGCTGTCGTTGGTGGTTTAAAGCGCGACAGCGACGTAGATATCTTGGTTGCAGTCTCTGACCCGCCTACCTTTGAGCAGAGAAAAGCCTTGGTATCTCAGTTAATGAGCGTATCCGGCGCGATTGGGAATCCACAAGCCATCAGGCCACTAGAGCTAACTGTGATGACGGTTTCAGATGTCGTACCTTGGCAATTCCCGCCTCGGGCTGAGTTTGTATACGGTGAGTGGTTGCGAGAGGAGTTTGAGGCCGGAAATGTCCCGGAACCAATCCGCGATCCTGATCTTGCAGTTGTTCTGAAGAAAGTGATCGATAACAGCCTGCCGCTGTATGGGAGCTCTGCTGAAAAGGTTTTCGAGCCGGTGCCAATGACTGATATCCGACGGGCAATCCGTGATTCCTTGCCCGGTCTTCTGGCTGAGGCAGCGGGAGATGAACGCAATGTCGTTCTGACCCTATCACGTATGTGGCTGACCGCTGCTACCGGCAATATTGCTCCGAAAGATGCGGCTGCGGAGTGGGCGGAAAAGCAGGTACCTCCTCAACATAAAATGCTATTGAAATATGCGCGAGAAGGTTACCTGGGAATGATTGAGGATCGATGGGGGAAGCAGGAGCGTTTTGAAGCGCTGGTTTCCTATATGGAAAAGTTGATTGAGGAGTGCCTTGATGCCCCGCAGGGATAGAAGCCCTAACAATCACAGGCACAGGGACAAAT
Organism: Pseudidiomarina indica; assembly: GCA_029279945.1. Classification (GTDB taxonomy): domain Bacteria; phylum Pseudomonadota; class Gammaproteobacteria; order Enterobacterales; family Alteromonadaceae; genus Pseudidiomarina; species Pseudidiomarina indica_A. The sequence goes on from JAJUHK010000022.1 coordinate 1,759, forward strand.
TTTCCGCTGCGCTACAAATTTGCCCGTGCTGTAAGCGTTATGCTCTTAGGAGTATATGCAATGTATGTGTTTGAAATCGTAACCCCTGGAACATGGCTCGAAAGTAAGGATCGGGATTGGTCGTGGAAAATCGGAAATCTGCTGCAATCACTCAAATCACAATATTTTGAGGCAAATTTTGCACTGAACTTGTTTACTGAAGCCAGATCTGTCTGCCCCTCAGTCGCTGACCCTGAAAACTGGGAACGAGATGCCCAACGAAGGAGTGAGATTAGGCGGGAAATAGAGCAAGAGTACGGTGGGTTTCCGGGGCACGAGCAGTGGGATGAGATCAATTTTAAAACCGAAGTCCGGTTCAAAAGAGAAAAATGGTCGAATGGATTTCAACCACGGGAATTCGAGCACAATTTACCTTTCATATACGCTCGAGCCTTTCTCTACGCTATTGATTCATTTGACAAGTTCCTTGGGGTTTTATCAAGAGAAGACGGTGTGCCGGAAATCGTTGCAGAGCTGCATGGCCAGGTAGGCGAAGCATTTCCCGATCTTCGAGGAGTAAGGAACAGCGCTCAGCACTTGGAGGATAGATCGCGTGGCCTTGGTGCTGGAAGGAACCCGAAGCCTCTGGATCTGAAGCCAGTTGAAAACAATATGATAAGCGCCCCCAACGGAGGTGTGCTTATTCTCAACTCCCTTAATGGCTCCAAATATGGCTCAACAATGGCTGACGGTCATTATGGGGAGGTTGATGTGTCACCGGAATCAATGGAGAGGCTTCAAAATATTCTGCAACAGACATTGGAAGCATTCGACTGGCATGGGCCAAAACAGCATGGTCCAAGTGCTTGAGCATAACCAGTCATTCAAGTTCGTTCCGGCCCTTACGGGCTTCCACCGGACTGGTTTTCCGCCGCGCTCCAAACCAGCCGCTAATGCGAGCGTTAACGTCCGCTCCTGGCACGAAGCCGCCTGACAGGGCAATTCTGTGGTCTGCTATGAGCGATAAGCTGACCAACTAAAGCCCAAGTAGCAGCCCCACAATTGCTCAATTTAAAGCTTTTAATCTAACTTCTAACTAAGGTCTATTCGTTTGAAGGCTCAGTTAAACGCTCTGGGACAAAATATGCTCGGTGTTGATATAGCCAAGAAGGCAATAATGCATGCGCTAGTGCCTCAGTACGCAACCTCTGATTGATATTTTGGTCAGTCACAAATTTGCGCTCATCAAAGTTATAGCGACCGGTTCTATCCTCTCCAGGAGTTAAAATGGCCACCCCTTGAGGTGTCATCCATGCGTAGTTATTACCAAATTGCATCATCGCACGATTAGCTGGTGGCACGGTGTCATTAGAAATATCCTGACCTATCGCAGGCGTCCAGGCAGATATACCTGCAAGCGATATAACCGTGGGCATTAAGTCGATCTGACTGGTAATTTCATTAATCTCTTTGGGTTGAATAGAGCCTCCCAGAATGAGTCCTGGGATGTGGAACTTTTGGATGGGAACTAATTCGTTTCCATAGACGCGCGTATCGTGATCAGCAACAATCAAAAAAATCGTATCTTCCCAGTAATTACTCGTCTTTGCTTTGTCGATAAACTTACCCAGCGCAAAGTCAGCGTATTTGACAGCGTTTTCTACCGTGTTTTTGGGCGTAGAATAGAGCTCGATTTCATCGTCCGGAAACTCGAAGGGTTCGTGGTTTGACGAAGTAAATACCAAGCTAAAAAAGGGCGTATTCTTTTTAGCTAGTTGCTCAAACCTTTTATGAGCGGTGTCAAACAGGTCCTCATCGCTCACTCCCCAGCTACCGACAAACTTGGGGTTATCAATGTCACTCTGTCCAAGAATAGACTGGAAACCGTTACTTGCGAAAAAGCTCCCCATGTTGTCAAAGTGGGTTTCACCACCATAAAGAAATTCAGTGAAATATCCCTCACGCGACAACAGATCAGCAGCGGTATAAAAATTTTGCTGAGACAATGAAAGTTTCACCGTACTCCTTCCCGGAGTGGGTAAGAAGCTGGAAATAACCGCCTCAATACCACGAACTGACCGAGTGCCTGTTGCGTAAAGCTGCCGAAACCACCACCCTTCCTTCCTAAGTTGCTGTAGGTTTGGCGTGACATTGATACCACCGAGATCTTCAACAAAAGTCGCGCCTAAGCTTTCCTCCAAAATAACGACGATATTTTTGGGTTTGTCGAAGCTCCGGGAGGCTTTTTTAAAGTGCACTGTGGGGTACTCCTCAAATGGAAATGCCTTGTCTGCCAGGTGTGGCTGGGCTCGAACTGTGTTAAGAATTTCCTCTAAGCTGGCATCTCCATAGATTCGTGAGGCATTTTCCTCGTGCCGCATACTGTAAATTGCGTACTCTAGCGAATAGGCCGAACTGATAACTAAACTATTCACCAAAGCATCCGATGTAACGGCAAAAAATGCGGGGTTCGCAGGACGATGTGCTAAGGTTGAACGCACGCCGGCAAAAACAAGCACCATCAAAAGCGGCCAAGCAATAAGCGCCCTGCCAGTGTATTGATTATGACCATAAGTTGCCTGGTTTAGTCGCTTAGCAAGCTTAATTAGTCCGTACAGGCAAATACTTAACACTCCCACGGTCAAAAGTAACCAGATTTTAAATCCTCCCCAAAGGGTACTTAGCACTTCCTTGGGGTACTCTAAATACTCAATAAACAGACGGTTAGGCCGTAAATCGTATTGCATAACAAAAGCAGGCGTTGAGATCTCCATAAACGTGATATAGGTGATAGCAATAATCAACCAAATGCTTTGAACTTTTTGCCAAGCTCTTGCACCCCAACGATTTAAAAATAATGGCGCGAATAGCAATAGAGGTAATGTTAGATAACCCATTTGAACGATGTCTGCTCTGAGGCCCATCAACATCAGGTAACTGAGATTTCCTGCCTCAGTTACGCGATCAAACTGCCATATAAATAATAGTAAGCGACTAATACTTAGTATAATTAAGCCCAGCGAAAAGCCCGCTATAAGCGTCCGGTATTGGAATAGCGACGACTTCAGTTCTCTTAGTAAAGGTGTATTGCTCATTAGTAGCCCAACTCAGTTCTGATAATGAACGCAATACTAAAAAACAAACCTTAAGCTGAACTTAATATTGACTGCTTACTATGCAATTTTTCATTCCTAATGAGGTGACTATGAAACCGGGGAAAACTGGCGTAGCCCGAATAATCGACGCAACGCAGTATTCCATGAAAGGGCTTAGAGCGGCGTGGCGTTTTGAAGCGGCCTTTCGACAAGAGGTACTTTTATTGTTGGTGTTGCTGCCAGTTTTAGTGATAGCAGAGCTTGAGCTTTCAGAGCGGTTGCAACTGCTTATGTCATTGCTTGGTTTACTTATTACAGAGCTACTGAACTCCGCCATTGAAGCGGTTGTCGACCGGATTGGCCCCGACTTTCACGAGCTCAGCGGTCGAGCAAAAGACATCGCCTCAGCTGCAGTATTCATTGCTATCTGTCAGTTCATCGTCGTTTGGGTAGCTGTGTTATGGCCGCTTTAGAGTCCATGACGGTTTGGAGGCGTTGGACACGTGTTTTGGTGGTTTTTGTGGCTTTATTACTGGTCGTAGAATTTTTAGAGCTTAAGTTTTTGGTCGCCAATACTTTATACCAGCTCGAAGGGGGACAGTGGTCTTTACGGCACCATTTTATCACTGAAACGATTCTTCATGACGGTATACGGAAGCTTAATCTCGCATTTGTAGTGTTTGTCCTATTCCTAACCGTGGCTCAGTTCTTACCAACCAAAAGGGACAGCAAGCGGCGCCGGTATGTATTGTTACTCTTATCGGTTTTGTTGTCTTTTGGTTTAGTGAATTACCTTAAGGCTATGCTTGGTATGGACTGTCCTTGGGATTTGCAATTATACGGCGGAGCCAAACCATATATCAGCTTATGGTCGTTCAACGACACTCATTTTGGGTCGGGTCGGTGCTTCCCTTCGGGACATTCAAGTATTGGCTTTGCCTGGATTGCTCTGTACTTTTTCTGGCGTAAAAGCAGACCTTTTCTTGCGAGAGCTTCGCTGACTCTCTCACTCTCTTGCGGCTTTGTACTTGGAGGTGTTCAACAGCTGCGGGGTGCGCACTTCTTTATTGATGACATAACAACAGCATTCATCTGTTGGAGCGTTTCTTTATTTATCTTTCATATAGGTGAGCAATATGCAGCGACTGACGCTTAATTTTCCAGCTTTATTAATACTCGTTGCGGCTTGGCTTGCTCTTGCATATTCGGGTCCTCTTTTGAGTGCGTTGAATGAATACGGGGTTCATGGGTTCACGCAAGTCAAACTAATGGTGTTCATTGCTTTTTTCTATACTATTGCGCTCGCCATCAGCCGAGGCGTTAATGCTTTCAAGCCATTCGCAATATTGTTGTTTGTTCTTGCTGCTCCTGCAGTTTTTTACATGTCGGAATATGGCATTATCATTGATGCAGATATGATAATTAATGCAATTGAGACCGATACGGCTGAGGCTCGCGACCAACTCTCTGGGAGTTTTTTTGAAACCTTCATAACACTTGGTGTTATCCCTTCGTTATTGCTGGCGTATATAAAACTCCCCCCTTCCAGTACGGCAACAAAAATAAAACAAGGCATTGCAGCGGCGACTTGCTTTTCAGTATTAGCGGTCGGTATCGCTTACACCAGTTATGACGACTTCGCTTCTTTATTTCGCAACCATCGAGATGTGAAGTACAGAGTCGCTCCTTTCAACGTCATATCAGCAACCGTCTCGGCTTTGAAACGAAAATTAGAGACCCCAACTCAATTTATAAGATTAGGGCAAGATGCGTTTCAGGTAAGTACGTCTGAAAAACCGAGAGTCATGGTAATCGTTTTGGGTGAGTCAGCGCGTGCGGACCATTTTTCAATCAATAACTATGCTCGGCTGACAACGCCTTCACTGAATGCGCTCATGACATCAGAGCCAATATTCAGCTATAAAAGCGCTACATCGTGTGGAACGGCAACTGCTATTTCAGTGCCGTGCATGTTCAGTTTTTTAACAGCTGATAATTACTCGGATGTTGCTAGAAACTCGAGTAATGTATTAGATGTTTTAGAAACTGCCGGTATTAATGCAACATGGATAGAAAATAACTCTGGCTGCAAAGATGTCTGTAATCGAATTAAAACCGTCAAAATGAGCGAGTCCCGATGTGGGGAGTTGGAATGCTATGATGTAGATATGCTCGAACAACTCAAATCTTGGTTAAGCAATTTGCATCAGGACTCAATTATTGTGCTTCATCAAATGGGAAGTCATGGGCCTGCCTATTACGAACGGTCGCCTAACGAAATGAAACGGTTTTTACCCGAATGCAAAAGTCAAGTGCTGTCGAATTGTTCTGTGGATGAAATTACTAATGCTTATGACAACAGTTTGCTCGTCACCGACCAACTTGTAAGTCAGGTCATAAAGTTATTGAAAAGCCATACTGAACTGGACAGCAGTATGATGTATGTATCTGACCATGGTGAATCACTAGGGGATAACGGTATCTATCTGCATGGCTTGCCTAACTGGATAGCTCCAAAAGAACAACGTCACATACCCTGGATAGTATGGCCATCCGACACATTTAATGTAAGTAAACACGAAACGGGTGCTACTATCAGTCATGATAATTTTTCGCATACGATCCTGGGCTACTTTAATGTTGAAGCCTCTGTTTACAACGAACACCTTGACTTAACTAAACCTGATGGACGGTAAGCACATGCGTTTGCTACTCCTAGAAGATGATAAGTATTTGGCTGAAGGAATAATCAAGGGGCTAGGCCGAATGGGATACCTGGTTGAGCTAGCGGCAAACTTGTCTCAAGCTGAGACCGCCCTTAGGACAGATCAATTTGACCTTGCAATATTTGATCTCGGACTGCCCGATGGAAATGCCGTACCACTGATTAAAAAGTTAAGGAAAGCAGGCCAAGAAATCCCGATTCTCGTACTTACAGCGTGGGATGATATTGATACTAAAGTACTGGCATTAAACGAAGGCGCCAACGACTATGTGGTTAAGCCTTTTGAATTACGCGAATTAGAAGCGCGTATTCGAGTGCAGGTTCGCAAAGCAAACCAACACTTAAACGATATTATAACCTGTGGGCAACTGAATATTGACCTATCATCGCAGGAATGCCGTTTTCGTGACAAAACAATTAATTTGACTCGGCTTGAGTGGCTGTTGCTGAAACAGTTAGCGCTGCATAAAGGAAAAATAGTGAGTAAAGAGCAATTAGCGAGTGCGTGCTATGGCTGGGGAGGCGAACATGAGAGTAATTCGCTAGAAGTACACATTCACCATTTACGCAAGAAAATCGATGGTAATCTTATCTCAACGATAAGAGGCCTAGGTTATCGCTTACAAGATGAGTCATCATGAGCCTGTGGTCACTTCGTCGCTCATTGGTTGTTGGCATCAACTTAGCCGTGGTGACTGTACTTGCCGTCACGACTTGGGCGAGTTACAGAGTTATTCTGCATGAGCTGGATGAGGTTTTTGATGCGCAACTTGCTCAGACCGCAAAGTCGCTCGCAACGTTTTATGCGCCCGCTAAAAATAAACTGTCTGTCACTCAAATAATTCCGATATCGCAATATGATGATACCGGAGAGGATAGCTCCGCTGAAGAAAAAGGTCCGAGCGGCCATAAATACGAGTCTAAGATTGGCTATCAAATTTACAATGTCGACGGTAATTTGCTGGCTTCAACAAACCAGGCTCAATCATTGAACCTTAAGGGTTTAGAAGCGGGTTACCATACATTAAAGAGTGACAAAAACACGTGGTTTATCTTTAGCTACTTCGAGGAATCCAAAGGCATATGGGTTCATACTTTTCAGCGTCAGGATGTTCGAGGTGAGCTGAGTGGCTACTTGGCCTCAGAGCAACTCTATCCACTATTATTAATGTGGGTTCCAATTAGCCTAATAATACTCCTCATCGTTTATATTGTCCTAAAACCCGTAAACCGTTTTGCTGCAGACCTAAGAGCTAGGGAGTTAAATAATTTGTCGCCAGTTGAGTCCGAACTGCCTAATGAGTTGGTTCCGATCCGGCAAGCACTCAATCGGTTGTTGCATCAAACTAAAATGTTCTTGGAACGCGAAAAGCGGTTTGTCGCTGATGCTTCTCACGAACTGCGCACACCGTTAAGCGCAATCCAAGTACACGCCGAAAATGTCATTTCAGCTGATTCACTTGACGATGCCAAGCACTCTGGCAGGTCCATTTTTAACTCCGTGAAGCGAATGTCACGCCTTGTTAATCAACTGTTGTTGTTGAACCGGCTTGATAGCCTAAACTTTACCTCAAAGTTTGAGGAAGTTGAAATCAGTAAGTTGGTCTCTTTGGCGCTAAATCACTTACCAATCAATAAAGTGGAAAATCACCAATGGCACATTGATGTTTCCTCTATTCGAATAATTTGTGACGAAACTCTTATCGTTAGTGTTTTAACCAACCTGTTGTCCAATGCAATGAAATTTTCGCCGAAAGGTTCGAAAATACAGGTAGTCGCGCTTGAGACTGCTAACAGAGTCATTATCAAGGTTGCTGATGAAGGCAAGGGTGTCCCTAAAGAAACACTTGAGCGGTTGGGGGAGCGCTTCTATCGACTTCAAGAGCATAGTGCTGTATCAGGCGCTGGTTTAGGCCTGTCGATTACACAAAAGATAGTGCAACTGCACCATGGGAAAATTTCATTCAACAACTCATATCCCACGGGGCTTGAAGTGCACATAGAGTTACCTAAGTGAAACCTTGGGAAGTGATCGTATTTTACTGTTGGTGCCTATAACAATTAATATCATGAGGTGCTAGCGTCCGCAATTGGCACACAGCGGACATAGCTTCGTCGAATTTTAACTATTAAGTTTTTATCCTACACAATATTACGTTTGCCACTTTTACCAACTAACCATACTCTTCAAACCTCGTGTCAACGCACAGGTTGTTAACTGCAGTTGACAAACCCCGGGGTAGTTACATACACACAACACCTCGATAATGACGAAGCTATTCAAGCATACTTGGATGCATGCGTGGAGGAATCTGATGGAGATCCGATGAAGCACAACGTTTATTGAATGAGTTACCTAAGCATCTGCGGTTGATGGCTCAATTTTCACTGGCTACAGGTTTGCGTCAGTCGAATGTGAGTTATCTACGGTGGGATCAAGTGGACTTAGAACGTGGTTTTGCGTGGATTCATCCTGATCAATCAAAATCAGGAAAGGCGATAAACGTGCCACTCAATAACGATGCTTTATCGGTGTTGCAAGAAGTGCAGGGCGACGATGTTCACTATTGTTTTGTGTATCAAGGCAAACCAGTTGAGCGCACATCAACCAGAGCATGGCATGCAGCGTTAAAACGAGCGGGTATTGAAAATTTTCGTTGGCACGATTTACGCCATACATGGGCAAGCTGGCATGTTCAACGCGGCACAAGCTTACAAGAGTTGCAGGAGCTTGGCGGTTGGTCATCGTATGAGATGGTACTGCGGTACGCTCACCTTGCGAGTCATCATTTGAAACGGGTGGCGGGCAATGTGGATGGTACAACTGGTACAAATCTGGTACAAAGCCAGAAAAAGAAAAGCCCCGCTATTTCTAGCGAGGCCTTATCAATAATGGTGCCGGAGGCGGAATCGATAAGATCTAATAACTTATTGTTTTATAGTGGATAAAAAATATTAAGATTCAAGCGTGTTACTTACCTTGTTACTAAAACTTCAGCTTTAGTTTTTTGATTGAAAGCTTTTTCACAAATGAGTCTTTTAACTTTTTGGCTATGCCCAATACTCGCTTAACACGTTGAACATAGCTATAGTGGTCTGCAACTTGTGAACGTGTAGTGGCAAATAAATTCGTGCTTCTGATCAGAGATGAAAAGCTATACTTGTTGCTTTGGTTAAAGTGAATTAGCTATTTATCAACATTTTTCCATGGGCCGAACGCTATAAAGTAAAGAAGAATGATATTCGCGATAGGGATAACAATCAGAAGACCCAATGGACCAGGGTAGCCAACTCGTTAGCAGATACGCCATGCGGGAACAATAAAAATAGCTCCCACAATCAGCATCCATAGAAAGCCCATACCTGCGAACATTTCGTGATTCATCATTATTATTTGACATGCGCTAAAATGACGTTAGACTGAAGTTTATTAAATTGCAAAAAGCAGGGTGCTCGTGCTAATTCGAATTCTGTTATTAATGACAGTGCTACTGGTGTCGATGTCGTTTTCGCAAACGGCAGAAGCTCACGCATGTCATGATAACAGCCAAATGCAGCACAGCATGATGTACGAAGCCGACACAAACGATTGCGAGCATGAGACGCAAAAGCACAACTCGTGCTGTGCTGACATGACCATTCGGCATTGCTCCGGCGGCTCGGTTTTATTTGTCGGACAGTCTTCTTCGGTTAATGCCGCTGCAGTTAACCTCTCTGCCAAAGTCGATGCGACCATCGACACCTCAATTCGTGCTAAACACGCGTCTAATTTATTCCGTCCCCCAATAATTACCGCTTAATAAGTTACTAGAAATTTAACACACGCTCGGCGTGTTTCCTTAAAACTTATTAATCGGTGAATAATTATGTCTATCAAACGCAATATCGCTGTTTTGGCGATGCTGTTTTCCGTGTCTGTATCTGCAACCGATGTAGAAGAGCAGCAACTAACCGTTCTAAAAGATCCCAACTGCGGTTGCTGTGAAAAGTGGTTACAAGCTTTACCCGATAGCTTTAGTGTGTCCGTACAACATCCGAACAACCTGACCCAACGAAAACGTGACTCCGGTATTAGTGCCGAGGTCCAATCCTGTCATACCGCTATTTCTAGTAATGGCTATGTCTTTGAGGGGCACGTCCCTCCTACATTGGTTTCTCATTATTTAGCTGGGAAAAAGTCAGAAAATGGCATTGGATTAACTGTTCCTGGCATGCCGGTAGGGTCTGTTGGTATGGAAATGGGTACTCGGTTTCAACCGTATACGGTCTATGAAATCAAAAAGGACGGTTCAATTACACCTTATCAGCAGGTAGCAAGTTTAGAGCAGCAGCAAGCACTCTCAAATGGAGGGCTTTAGCTATGGGATTTGGCGGCATGAGTATGGTTCAGTTAGGAGTTTTACTGGTTATTGTCATTCTTCTTTTTGGTAGCAAAAAGCTACGAACCCTGGGTTCCGATCTTGGTAGTGCGATTAAAGGGTTTAAATCATCGGTTTCTGATGAGCCGTCTGATAAGGAACAGGACGTTCAACGTTATCAAAATTTAACCTCAAAAGAGGAGCGTCATAATGAGCAATGAGTTTAACAAAGGGCGTCGAAAGTTTATTAAATCTGCATTCACTGTGGCGTCTGCTTTAGCAATCGCCAAAGTAGCCCCAATTTGGGCTGCTCCTCAGGGACGCAGTTTTAAAGATCAGATCCTGACAAGCGATGAGATTGATCTGACCATTGCAAAGTCCCCACTGCTCGTGGGAAATAAAGTAGGAACACCAATAACCATCAATGGCCAAATGCCGGGCCCTTTGATTCGTTTAAAAGAAGGGCAGCGAGCAAAGCTAAATGTGACTAA
>JAJUHK010000023.1 GCA_029279945.1 Pseudidiomarina indica
ACCGGCATACCGGCTTCGGCTTCTTTTAAAATCGCCACAATTTGGCTTTCAGTCATGCGTTTGCTCATCGTAAAACTCCTTTGGTTTAGTTTAAAAGAAATTCTACGAGCGAGCTGTATTATTTTATGGGATAGTTACACAATTCCCATCTGCATATGTTCAAGACTGCAGCAGGCTTCTTCTCGAACAACGATGACCCTTTTGATGATCCTTTTGTTGACGAACAACCTGAAATTGGTGCCAAGCTAGTCACCCAGCTGCCACGCAAAGGCGATAGCCTGCTTTACGTTTATGATTTTGGCGATGACTGGCGTCATACGGTAACTCATGGGGGCAGCAGCATTCAGCCTCGGCACAGATCGGTTAAAATCATCGCTGCGGTAGGTGCTTGCCCAGCAGAAGATAGCGGCGGCGTTGCACATATGCCCGAGCGCTCCAGCAACAAGCCGAACCTAGCGCAGATCCAACAGCGCCTCGATCAGTTTATCGAACTAACAGAACAACAAGCCCACGACCACGACCGTGCTTTTGCATTTGTAATGGGTGATCAGGATGCACTAGATGAGACTGACGACGAGGATTTCTTTGACGAAGAGGCGTTAGCAGCCTTTATAGCCGCCGATGAGGCCGAAGAGTTTAACGAGGATGAACTCACGCCCGAGCAGCAGCAAGCATGTGCTGAGCTGAAGCTGGACATGCAAAAGCAAGCGGTCCAAATACTGTTACAACGAATTATCGCGAACATGCATGCGCAACAGCGTTATCAGTATGTAAACGAGTTTATCAACAAGCCATTTACGCACCCGTCGCTGCACCTTGCCCCGCCACCCAACGAGCTGGTCGCTGAGGCGCCGATTATGAAAGCTCTGCTGCCGCTACTGCAAACCATGTGCGACAAGCCAATTAAGCTCACGGCTGCAGGCTATCTGCCGGTAGCTTGGGTCAAACATATGTGGACTGAGCTCAATAGCCCCGACACTCCGTGCATTGGCAAGCAGCAATACGAAGTACCTAACTCAGAATCAAAAATCACCATGGTTGCTGCTGCTCGACACATTATGGCGCAGAGTAGCTTGGTTAAAGCCAACAAAACCAGTTTAACCATCACCGCGAAAGGCAAAAAACTAGTTGCTAACCAAGCGCTGGGCGAGATTTATCACGAACTATTAAAAGCCTGCTTAACCACGTTTCATTGGGGTTTTGTGTGCGGCGACCAGGTGTGTCCACTGCAACGTGCCGTAGCCCCTTCGGTGCTTGCCATCAGCCACTATCTGCCGCAGCACGAGTTTCCGATTAACATGCTGTACGACATGACCAGCACCTTAATACCCGCGCTTAACGAAGAGCCGATCCCGGCTAGCGCGTGGCGAGATGATAGCGATCATCGCGAACGACAATTCTACTTTGCCTATCGCTACCTCACATTGTTTGGCATCTTCGGCATCTGGCATCACCAAGCCACCAACGACTACCGTCGCTATGACACCCAAGCCTACCAAGTCACAGTTACCGATCTTGGCCGCAGCCTGCTGGCGCCATGATGTGAGAGAATAGACATGAAGCTCCCAATCATTATTGACCATCTACGCAACGCGCTAGAAACTCATCAATTCGGTGCGTTAGCTGACGAACGAGCGGACTTATTTAACCACCTCCAACAAGAACAACGGGATGTTTTTCTGCCTGTATTGTTTCATGCTGAACAAGAAAACTTATTGAGACTATCTGCCTACCAAGAAGGAACAGCCAGTGCCATTATGACGTCTGATAAAGCATGCATCTCTGTTCGCGCTGCGCTTGCCGAATTGAAACAAGCTGGTGCGCTACTGCCTAACCAAAAAGAGTGGTGCTGATCAATACAGTCCAATCCAATCCACAATAATAGCCCAATTAGTGAGTAGAAAACGCCATTGTTATTGCCATTGCCCATTACATCATAAATATAACTGGTACTGACGCCAGCACCAGAAGTAGATTCCCGTAATCGGTAGCAAAATAAGTACTATCCCACCAACGAGTACCACCACTAACCAAGCAATACCGCCAACAGCGGCAACATGAAGCGGATAGATCATCTGGCTAAGTAAATAACCTTGGCTGCTGTTACGTACATCTGAGTGGCTTACCAACGCGCCAGAGGTAGCATCAAACTTCAACACACTGCGCCCGTTTGGATGCCACTCGCCGGGAAACGTGAGGCGCACACTATGCCCGCTAATGGAAATAAGCTGTGGGGTTAAATCGGGATATAGTTGTTTGGCGATAGCCAAACGCTGTTGCCAGGTATGCGCAGGCGCTAGGTTATCGGGTTGTATTACGCGGCAGGTAGGCATAGCCTTCGGTATAGGTATCAAGTATCTGTGTCGCTTGCTGTTGGGTTGGCCACTGGGCAAGATTTAACTGTGGATAGCTAAGTTGTAGCAGTTAGACGCGGTACAATAGCAAAGTGCCCGTCAATGCGACGAGCATTAGCCATAGTCCGAGCGTTAGCCCAAGCCAACGGTGTAGTTTTACGAGAATTGATTTCGATTGGCAAACCACACCAGTGACAACATCACCGGCACTTCAACCAGCACACCCACCACGGTTGCCAATGCTGCACCGCTGTTTAAACCAAACAGCGCTATGGCAACTGCGACAGCCAGTTCAAAAAAGTTAGAAGTGCTAATCATGCACGCCGGTGCGGCAACGTTGTGTGGCAACCGCATTTTTTTGGCAATAGCATAGGTAATGGCGAAAATGCCATAGGTTTGCAGCAACAGAGGAATAGCAATAAGCAAAATAACCAGCGGTTTGGCGACAATAGTTTGCGCCTGAAAGCCGAATAACAATACGACTGTTGCCAAAAGACCAATGACCGACCACGGTTTAATCTTGGCTAAAAACGCCGTGACACGCTGCTCTGTGCCACCTTTATTAAGCCGCTTGCGTGTTATGACACCGGCAATGAGTGGCAACAGCACATATAGCAATACGGACAATAACAGCGTCTGCCATGGAATGGCGATATCGCTAACGCCCAGCAGCAATGCTGCGATGGGAGCAAAAGCAAAAATCATAATGATGTCGTTCACAGACACCTGTACCAAGGTAAAATTAGCATCGCCTTTGGTCAGTTGGCTCCAGACAAACACCATAGCCGTGCAGGGCGCAACACCGAGTAAAATCATACCGGCGATATATTCATTCGCACTTTGTGGGTCAACCCAACCAGCGAAGAACACCTTAAAAAACAACCAACCCAGCGCAGCCATCGTAAAAGGCTTAACTAACCAGTTCATCACCAGCGTAAGTATGATGCCCCTGGGCTTTTTACCCACATCTTTAATTGCACCGAAATCTATCTGCACCATCATGGGATAAATCATTAACCAAATCAGCAGTGCCACCACTAAGTTAATTTGGCCGTATTCAATCGCCGCTATCGCTTGAAACACGCCCGGCATCAGGTTGCCAAGTACTACACCGGCAACAATACATAACGCCACCCAAACTGATAAATACCGCTCAAATATACCCATATTTCACTCAATACCTTTAGTATCTAACTCTACCCCGAGAACTTACTGCAGCGCCGATAGCGATAAGATATGCTGCTTTATCTCGTCTCTGGCGATACGAAACCCCTGCAATAGCTGCTCTGGTGTTTCACGACCTGTGGAGGGCTCATTAATAGGCCAGTGCAACCGCTGCACTTTGCCCAGAAAAACCGGGCATACCTCTTCAGCGCACAAAGTAATTACTGTATCCACGGCACTGCTATCGATATCCTCAACCGCTTTTGAATAATGCGTGCTGATATCAATACCCAGTTCAGCCATTGCTTTAACCGCATAGGGGTTAAGTGCGGAAGGTTCAGAACCAGCACTCTGCACGACGATATCCGCTGGCAGATAATGTCTGGCTAACCCTTCAGCCATCTGACTACGAGCTGAGTTTGCCACGCACAAAAAAAGAATGTTCTTCATAGTTACACCGTTACTTACACACCATTTTGTCGTTTGTTGAAACACAGCACGCTTCATCATTAGTAACCCGATTTCTGGCAATTTGTTGTAGCAAATCCAGTAGCGGTAATAGTTGTTCAGGGTTGAGGCTGTAACACACTCGTGGGTGCTCAATCTCACCAGTAACGATTTCAGCTGCTTTCAATATGCGCAAGTGCTCCGATACGGTTGATTGAGCAAGACCAACTTCGCTGGTGATTTCACCGCCAATACAGGAAGACTTGCTCAGCAGCAGACGGATAATTTGTATGCGGGCAGGATGTGCAATCGCTTTGGCGATAGTGGCTAGCTGTTCGTTTGAAACTAAATTATGAGGGGTCATACACAACAAAATCGTTAATCGTCGAATGACGATATAATAGATTGGGCTAAAACTGAAGTCAATCAGAAGAAAACTAGAAATCAGGTAATGGCTTTGATGCATTCTCTGAGGCGATGTAGCTTGATACTATCCCTAATCCCGACTTTAGCAGATTAGTTTTCAATGATCCGTACCAGTACTTTTGGACACCGAGCTAAGTGAGTAAAATCACTTAGCTCGGTGAATCATGAAAGCAAATAAAACACGCAAAGTCCACACACAAGAATTTAAAGCAGAAGCCCTGAAATTAGCTGAACAGGCAGAGGATCTGGCCATATTAAAAAGGCGGCTACCTACTTCGCGAAGAACCAAAAATAGCCAGATTTGAGTTTATTCTTGAGCACCAGCATCAATTCAGCTTAAAACGGATGGTGAACGTGCTCAACGTATCGCGTAGTGGGTATTATGCCTGGCGGAAACATGGTCAGACAGTCAATCCTCGAGAGCAGCGTCAAATTGAGCGAGACGAGGCGATTAAGCAGGCATTTATTGACTCGAAAGAGCGCAACGGCGCTCGGCGTATCCTTGTCGGCGAAGACAAAAGATGGCTATTTTTCAATGGAAACGATGCTGAAATTTATGCAACTCAATTACTGAATGATGGTACAACCAAAACGCCGGACAAGTTTATTGATTATTCGGTTAGCACAAATGATGGATATGTGATTTTTTTCCAAGCACGGCGATCATTCAAACATTTACGGGTATTTCCCTATGAAAACGCCAACCGATATTGGCGGGACAGTTTTAAAAGTAAACTGGGAACAACTGGATGGAAAATGGTTTGTTTCCCATCCTTAGCTGTTGTTAATCTGGGTTTGTTAGGGTCATCTTGTTTGAGTGAATTATGTACCCTTTCAGCCCATCACTTGTTTCAACTTCATATGCCAAATAGCCCTTGCCATATTCCTTGGAAAGAATAACAACTTTAGTTCCCGTTGGTAGAATCGCAATTTGCTTATCGGGGTTGTCCAAATTCTGCAACCCCGGTTCCTTCAACATTACTGTAGCTTCATGAAGTTGAAGACTTTCTTTAGAAGAACCACATCCAGTCACCAGTCCAAGCACCCCTAGTAATAATAAGAAGAGTTTTATTTTGCTCAAATTACCCTCCGGAGGCAGAGGTCACAGGTTCGACTCCTGTCGGGTGCGCCATATATCGAAAGACTATTCCATAATCTCCGCATCGTTGCGCCGCGAGTACGCCAGTGAAAACGGTACCGAACTCAACGCAACACTGCCCAAGCTCAGTCCGTTAAACCCACAGTATCTAACCAAAAAACAGTCTGTGTTTCAGAAGATATCTGCGTTTGTAGAAAAATTTAAAGGGGTTGGTGGGCAAATTTAAATTAAGCGTCACGCCCGCCCCCTAAAGCATGCGGCGGTCAATTTTCTTGCCGATCAGTTTCTCAATGGCTTTGAGGGTTTTTACGTCATCATGAGTCACTAAAGATATCGCTTGGCCGGCTTGCCCTGCGCGGCCGGTGCGACCGATACGGTGCACATAATCCTCTGCCACTTGGGGTAAATCGAAATTAATCACATAGGGCAGCTTATCAATATCCAGACCCCGAGCCGCGATATCGGTAGCAACTAACACTTGTATTTGCCCTGATTTAAATTCTGCTAAGGCTTTGGTTCGCGCACCTTGGCTTTTATTACCATGAATTGCGGCGGCTAAAAACCCTCCACTATGAAGCTGCTTCACCAAGCGGTTGGCGCCGTGTTTAGTCCGTGAGAACACGATTACTTGAGGAGTATGCAACTGCCGCAAAATTTGCATCAACACCTGTGGCTTTTGCGTTCTTTCAACAGCATAGACGACCTGCTCAATCCGCTCAGCGGTGGTGTTACGCGGCGCTACTGATAATTCAACTGGGTTCTTGACGATGGTTTTGGCAAGCTTGCGAATGTCATCTGAAAAGGTCGCAGAGAACATGAGTGTTTGACGCTTAGCGGGTAGTAACCTCATGATTTTTTGGATATCCCGAATAAAGCCCATATCAAGCATGCGGTCAGCTTCATCAAGAACCAGAACTTCGAGCTGTGGGAAGCGAATGGCATTTTGTTGATATAAATCGAGTAAACGCCCTGGCGTTGCGACCAAGATGTCAACCCCTTTGCGTAGCTTCATCATTTGTGGGTTGATTTTAACACCACCAAAAACAACGGCGTAATTTAGCGGCAATCCGGCACCATAAGTTGCCACACTCTCACCAACCTGGGCTGCAAGTTCCCGCGTGGGCGTTAAGATAAGTACTCGTGCAGTATTGGGTTTCGCCCGCTCGCCATCTTTAAGTAGCTCAAGAATTGGCAGGGTAAAGCCAGCCGTTTTACCGGTTCCTGTTTGTGCAGCAGCCATGACATCATGGCCTTGAAGTACGGTCGGAATTGCTTGTGCTTGAATGGGTGTTGGTTCGGAATAACCTTGTTGTGTTAAGGCAGACAGAAGTGGTTGGCACAGGCCAAGTTCAGAGAATGTCATTTAATCTTATACATCTTTATCTAAAAGGAATGCATAGTGTACGTTACTTTACCAACAATTACCGAATTTTAATTGCTAACTCGCCGTAAGATTCAACTCCTTTAAAAAAAAATGCGCCGCATTTGTGGCGCATGCTGATGATGAAAAACGACTGTTGTACGTTACATTTCTGGCACTACACCTTCAGCAAAGGTTCGTGGTTTTAGCACATCTGGCTTTAAAAATGGTTTTTCGCCAGTATTGTCATGCTGACCTAATAGTTTACCGTTGATTTCGGTGCCGTACAGTGTTGCTTTGTGGAAGTTTAAATACTTCTCGCGCGTTTCTTTTGCATCACCTGTATAACGTGGATCTTGCGGGCGTTCTTGTGCGTTAATGAAATACGCGACATCCCACGCTTCTTTGTCGGTTAAACGACCAGGCTGACCAAGTGGCATGTTGTTCTTAATAAATGACGCAGCGGTAAAAACACGCGCCATACCAGCGCCCCAGTTATAAGAGCCATCGCCCCATAAGGGTGGGAATACTACCTCACCATGCACCCGTTTACCTTCACCATTTGGGCCGTGACAAACGGCACAGTTCAGGGCATACACCACAGCACCTTGGTTATAACTTACATCAGCTGGCATTGCTGTACCCAATGAACTAAACCCACGCCCACCAATGTTGCGGTCATAGAGCTTGGCGCCTTTCGCCATATACTGATGGTAGGCTACCAACGCCAACATGGTGTCACTACCGTACTCTGGCGGTGTACCATTCATCGAATAGGAAAAGCAACCAGCAATGCGCTCCTCAAGCGAATTTACATGGCCGTTTTTACCTCGATAATCAGGTAATGTGGTCGCTGCCGGCCATACGGGGCCTGACCAAGCCATTCGCCCTTCTCCCATGTGACACGATTTACAGTTCATATCGTTAAACACATTTTTACCGCGCAATTGCTGGGTGTTCATGAATAAGTCACGCCCTTTCAAAATCACTTTACGCAGTTCAGGATGGAGATCTTTGTCGTTTTGAATGTCTGCTAAAGTTGGCGCTTGATGCACATACTGCCCAGGCTTAATTGAAGGTAGTTTCACCTGTCCTACATCGTTGCTCTGCATAGCTAAAATGGCAGTTGATACGCAGGCTGCCAACACCATAGCAATACTGATGAATACCTTATGCACTGATTTCATCATCCGTCTCCTTATTGATCAGCCTGTGCCGGTTGGCTTGCTAGATACGCCGCTACTGCATCAATCTGCTCTGGTTTCAGACGCTTCGCGATCACTTCCATCAACTGTACCGGGTCACTTTTGCGCTGACCTTGCTGCCATAACTCGAGCTGCTGTTTGATATAGCTTGCATGCTGGCCAGCAATACCTGGGAAATTGCCATCCACACCCTGATTATTAGGCCCATGACAGCTTGAACAGGGTGGTAAATAGTTATCCCAGTCCCCTTCTAAGGCTAGCTTTTTCCCCAACGCTAATTGTTCTGGAGGGGCTGTTGGGGTTGTAGCCGGAGTGACTGGCAAAGTGGCAAAGTAAGCTGCTAAGTCAGCTAACTGTTGTTGATTGAAATTATCAACATTGATGGTCATTACCGGATTCACACGCTTATCCTGCTGAAATGCCAGCATTTGCTGCAGGGCATAATCGGCATTCAATCCTGCTATACGAGGAAATGCTGCCGCCGCCATGCCTTCACCTTGTGCGCCATGACAGGTTGCACAAGGAGCACCACTGCCATCACCTTGTGCAGCTAAGATCTTTCCTTTAGCTGGATCACCTTTGGCGTACAGCGGTGCTTGTATGAAAGCGGTACATACCAACACCAATACCCATACATTGATCTTCATCAGTATATCCTTGGTTGACCGAGTAGTTAGATTGTTATTTTAGAACATACTAATATAAAATACACATTAGTTGTGAGGTTATTCAAGACTTTCTTGATTATGATCAGCCAATAACCCATCTGCCGCAGATGAGGAGACTCCCCTATGAAAATACACCCGATCGCTGCTTTGGCGGTTTCGATGTTGTTGTTCACCCCGACTGCGCTAGCAGCAGATGATTCTGCCACGACAGTTTCTGGCCAGGTGTTTGCAAACTTCAGTACGATTCAAATCAGTGACCAACACAACGATAACGAAGGTTGGCAGGCCGATCTGAAACGCTTCTATGTGAACCTTAATCACCAATTTAATACGGATTGGTCGTTAAAAATCACTACCGATGTGCAATGGATGCGGCAACAGGAGCCAACGGATATTTGGTTTCGACATGCGTATGTAGAACGACGCTGGAAGAACGGTAACTTCCTCAAGCTAGGGGTGGCTGAATTACCGTGGATTGATTATGTGGCGCGACGTGTGGGTTATCGTTATATCGACCCAAGCCTTAACCCCAAAAACCAGTTCGCCTCACCAACAGATTTAGGCGTTCACGTCGGACACAAAGGTGAGCATTTATCCTATGGCTTTGCCATGGTCTCTGGGGCTGGATTCAAAAAACCAGCAGTTGCGGAACAAGTAGATATTGAAGCAGCAGCAATGTGGCATATCACCCCTGCCATTGATATCGCAATCGGCTGGTATGAGGGGGCTCGCGCACTCGATAAGAATCCAGACTTAAACAAGCAACATAATGCGCAACGCTTGAATATGGCATTAAGTTATATGCATAAAGGTGCCCGCTTGGGCATCGAATATGTTTACAACGATAACTGGAAGCAAGTCACCGCAGTCACTGAAGATGCCAGTGATGGCTGGAGTGTATGGGCCAGTTATCCACTAACACCGGTTTATTCAGTGTTCGCGCGCTACGATATTGTGCATCCGAGTCGCCGCCTTAACCCTACACTTAAACAGGATTACTTGCAGTTTGGCGTAGATTGGAAAATCTTACCGGAATTAACTCTGGCACTCGTTGCAAAGACAAGTGATACCACCAGCATAACACTTGAACGCACCCAAAACGAAGTGGGGATCTGGGCGATGTGGAACTGGTAACCTAAACCTTGTGATTCATCTGGGCTTGTCTCTGTCAATTTAGCTCTGACTATTATTTAGCTTATTTTGGTGGGCTTCTTTAAACGCGTTGGCTATCTCTTGACGGAGCAAGTTCTCATCCCAAGGCTTTGTCAAAAACTTATAGATGGAGCCGCGGTTGATCGAATCGGTAACAGGTTTCAAGTCGGTATAGCCCGATAAAATCATTCGCACTGTGTTGGGATACATGGATTTCACCTGTAAGAAAAACTCCTGGGTAATAATTTGTTCTGGCAGAAATTTATAACGCTGCTCGGTCACCTTTGTGATAAGGGTGTCAATGTCCAAAGCCTTCGAAAATAAATACTCTTGAAATAAGTCACATTGGACACGCTTTAAGAACGAAAATTGCGCCTCAGTTTTCAGGCATCCCAAAAATGGAACGTTGGGTTGATAATTTACTATCTAGTGCCATTTTCGTAATTGCTTTAAGATCCTAAGCAATACTAAAGAAGCATCAGCCACGCAGGCGATGTATTACGAAAAGGGGTTTTACATGATTGATAATTCAGCCATTAAGTTATTTACGAAGCGTAGAAGCCAATATGCTTTAGGCAAGAACGTTGAACTTAGCCAAGAGCAATTAACACAATTGATTAAAGAAGCTGTGCGTCAAGCGCCTTCTTCATTCAACTCACAAAGCTCACGTGCGGTGATTCTGTTCGGTGAGCAAAGTGACAAGTTTTGGGAATTGACCAAAGAAGCGTTGCGCCCATTGGTGCCAGCTGAGGCATTTAGTGCGACCGAAAATAA
>JAJUHK010000024.1 GCA_029279945.1 Pseudidiomarina indica
AAAGCAAATAACCGAAGAATGGATTGAGCTATACAACAACGAACGACCGCACGATTCACTCAATGATATGACGCCATTTGAGTACCGAAATGCGGCATAAATACTCTACGAGATGACTGTGTTATAAATGGGGTATTTACAGGTGGAGTTCCGAAACAGCCGCAACGTATCTACAAACTCTTCGTTGCTAAGAAGCGAGTCGATGTCGTCGTCCTGGCACTTCATCTCCCTGTACCCTTCGATGACGACGTAGATCAGGCCATAAAGAACCGAAAGTCGAGAAAATGACGATAACATTTCAGCCATCTCTGCGAGTTCTTCTGGAAGCCCGTGGTCCCCGCCAACCTTAACGGTCACAACCTCCTTCACAGAATCTGCAATCAGCCAGTGCTTATGTAATGCAACGAGCTGCTCCATGGCTCTCCCTGATGCTTAACGCCAAGTTATATTTTTACATTTTTATAAGCTTTATTTAATAGCTCATAAAGACTTTCTCTACTGTCCAGAAGTTTTATTCGCCAAGCTTCTAAAACTTCACTTTCTAAATCATCATTATTTCGTGAAGCGTAACGATAGAACTCAGATATTTTTTCACCATACTCTCTGAGTTTAATTTGCTGTTCTTTGCAGCCTAATAATAAAAGCCTACCTTCTGAGTTAGTTAAACCTTTGAATAGGTGGAATACCTCAGACCTTAAATCTCTAATTTTTTCAGATTTTTCGGATGTATTTTTTAAGCCTTTTTCTTTGTTTCTTGACCACTCAAGAATAAATGACCAGTACTTTAGAAGAGCGTGAGTCATTTCCTCTGTGTCTAAAGTGACTTGCTCAAGCATAACTCTGTGCTTCACCAAATATTCTTTTTCAAGTGACTTCGTATTGTTATGCCGAGCTAGAAAATAAGCGGATGCTCCGCTGATTAGTGCACCTAAGCCAATTTTTATTGCAGTATCCGCAATTTCAATCCAAGTTGTTGGCACAATTCTTCCTCAAATATAACGCCGCATTCAGCGGCTTGTCCGCTGCAATGCGGCGTTAGCCTTGCGTGCTTTGCGATTTACAAAGTACAGTCTTATGTCGCTTGCCTTTGTAAGCAACCTACCTAGTACTTTATATTTAAACCACCCGATATATTCAGCTTCAAATGCTTTGTTGTATCCAGATCCGTAGTTTTCTTTTCTCAGTTTCTCCGCATCCAAAACTTCGACATCGACGCACTTGAGTTTCCCATTTACCGCTTGCTCTGTTAGAAATTCGTCTAGTTTTTCTTTAGACGAAAGAGACTCTTCTGTGAGTCTAAATTCTTTGAATCTAGGAAAATTGTAGTCTTCCTTATAAATTGGGGTAGTCCTTTTATATCCGTCCTCGGTTGTAATATTTACCAAATATTTGACATCTGCACCATAGAAACCTTGCTTGGAGTCTGGCCGCATTGGATGAATAATGGCCGTCATATGATTGTTGAAAAAATCAACTATAGGATCCCACCTTTTGATCCATTCTTTGACAACATACTTGCCATTTGAAGTCGCTAAAACTATACGGGCCGGAACATCCCGTGAATTAAGGAGTTTGCTCATCTTAACTCTATTCATGCTTACGCTATAGAAATCCACAGGATCATAATGGCAGGTAAAACACTCATACGAGTTTAGAATTTTCGGATCATGGTCAAAGTCGTTTAGCAAAATGTAATAATTTCTTCCAACCAGTAAAAAAACCTTAAAAATAATGACAGGCCGGTCTTTCACATTCTCTATCGTGAGACTGCTTACATATTGCTCTTCTGCCCATGCGCTTGAGGAAACGCAGTATTGCCCCCTTATGTAAATCCCCGATTTACGCCAGTAATTTCGAACAACAAAAAATAGTGCAATTAATGAGACACATATGGCGAATATTTGTAAATACTCTTTAAATCCCAAGTTACTTCCTCATTAGGCTAACGCCACGCTCTACGGCAAATTTGGAGCGCAGCGTAAAATTTGTCCGAAGCAGCGCTTTGTTAGGGCAGCAACCAATCTTTATCCGGTCTAGCTAATTGTCTAGCATTGTTATAAGCCATATCTAGAGTAAGACATGTGCTAGCGCGATAAAAGCTACCATGGTCTTCCACGACAATTGCTAAATCTGCTCTTACTGGGCTTCCCAGACATAACGGCAACATTAGCTGAATTCTACCTCTGTAAAAATGCGGGATCGCGGTCTTATAGTTTCTACGCACCCTCTCCTTGGCATTATCTATTGCACCTTTTAAAAAAGTTTGGACAGCATAATCATCCATCGACTTATATGGTTCAGGAAAACGCTCTTTGTTGTCACTTACAATGTGTTCAATATTTGCTCGCAGCTCTTTTCTAGGGTCAAATACTAATGATGAAGGATCATCAAAATAATGTGCCATATCAGGGAGGTTAGAGAATTTCGTTAAATCATGGTCGCCCTTTCTTTTCCAACCATTAAAGAACCAAGGAGATTGAGACCCTTGATTTCTATTGGTTGTAGCATAAGCGAATATTGCTTCTTGGTTTGGAGTGACAAGGCCAGTGTTAAATGTTACGGCCTGGCCATCATCTGATAAAACAATTTTGTTCTCATCTACCAGTTTTGAATAGGTATATTGAATATAATTAAACAATACAGGTTTATGGCGTGTAGATGGAGTATTTTGATAATCCCAACTTTCATACTCAGCTAATTCCGCTAATTCATCTAGCTTATCATCCATAGCAGGAATATAAATAAGTTCAAACAGTCTGTCTGGCCAAATTGCCATATTTTTTCCTTAGTTCACACATGATTCCGTATTTAAGCTTAATGCAAATGCATACTGAAGACGAGCAGCGTAGTAAGTTGAAGCTTAAGCGACCAACTCCGCTCTGCTAGGTCTTGCATACAGCTGACCATCCACCAATACCTGTTTTTTGTCTCTCTACGAATAATTCCAGAATATCAGTTCGTCCATACTGTTTAGCTTTTGCCTCAATCAACTGTAATAGTGCTTTCGCCTTTTTTGCTTTTGCGTTGTGCTCAGGATTATCGCCACACTGGCGTAGAAAGTCTATGTCGGAAAATTCATCTATAAATTTAAGCGTAAGTTCGGACAACTCTTTATCACGTGAGTACGCTTTAACCGACTCAGATATTTCGGCTTCTTTAAGTCTTATTTGATCTTCTATTTGTTGAGCGTGCGCTAGGGCTGCACTCGCCTCTAGTTTTAATTTGTGAGCATTTTTCTCCGCTTCAACAGCAGCTAGTCTTTGCTGATCGACATAATAAAATGCTGCACCAAAAATTAGAAGAACAGAGATAAATGAACCTATTGAACCGATAATTTGCTTCTTGCTAATTAGCACAGTACTCTCCTTGCTGCCCTAACGCATAGCACACGGGCGACGAGCCGCGCAGCGGGTTGGCGTCCCAGCGACCGCAGGAAGCGCGTGCTGCGTTTTGTTAGACATTATTTCGCGGGCGCTCCTGCTGAACCCGCAAGAATGCCGCCATCAATATTAATCTCTGTTCCTGTTAAATAACCGGATTCATCTGAGGCCAGCATAACAGCAACACAGGCTACTTCCTCAGGCAAACCGAAACGCCTTAGCGGTGTATCTTGAACAAAAGCCGCCATATTAGCCTCACGCTCTGGCCCATCACCCAGCATAGGTTCCCACATAGGTGTCAGAATTGCGGCAGGGTGAATTGAGTTACACCGTACATTTAAATTCTGCTGCGCGCAGTACAAGGCCACACTTTTAGTATGATTCCGTACGCCTGCTTTGCTAGAAGCATAGGCTGCGGCAGTTGGGATACCGACGATGCCAGAACGCGATGATAAATTGATAATGGAACCCTTACCCGTGGAGCGCATGGCTTTAATCGCGTATTTACACCCAAGAAAGACGCCATCGAGGTTTGTCTCATGAACCTTGCGCCAAGCGTCTAAGGTTGCGTTCTCTGGATCATGCGGAACGAAGCCTTCTTCAAAGCCAGTAATACCCGCATTGTTGACAACGATATCAAGTCGACCGTGTTCGACGATTATGTCCTTAGTCAGCTTTTGCCAAGCAGCTTCATCGCGCACATCCAATAAAGCAAATCGAGCAGCTTGACCTAGAGATGACGCTACTTGCTGCCCATTACCCTGATCAATATCGGTGACATAAACAAAAGCACCTTCCGCAGCAAAATGCCTTGCAATCGACTCGCCAATACCTTTGGCAGCGCCAGTGACTAGAGCAACTTTTCTTTCGAGTCTCAAAATGCGGTCCTTTTCATGTCTAACGTCGCCATAAATTGCCGGCCGAAGCGTAGCGTAGGACGGTCGATTTGATGACTTTGTTAAGCCCACTACTCGATAATCTTGCACATCCACACACTTGGAATCTGCACATCAAAACCCGCCTTCTCATAAGCTCGCCGAGCTGGAGCGTGACTGGTGTCCCCTCCGGTTGCAACCGTGGCTACCCTCATATGCGCCGATCTCATTAACGATAGAGCGAACTCGTACATTTCAGTCCCGACGCCTTTGCCTGCATGCTCAGGGTGCACAGCGTTCAGTCCGATCTCACCCACTTTAGTTTCCACGTTGAGCTGTACAGATACAAACCCTACGACTCGGCTAGAGCACTCGGCCACGTATACAGCCCAAGGCGAATCCGGCATAAGCATAGATCTGAGCAAGTCCTCCTGTTGAAGGTCCTCTGGCTCTTGCGCCCGCTTGTAGATCTCCTCCCCCAATATGCTTCGAAAAGAAGCAAAGACCGGAGCGAATGCCTTTCGCCTTATTTCTTCAATCTCAGGAAGATCTTGGTCTGTAGCTTTTCGAAAGTTGATCGATTGCTCCATTACACCTAACTCGATTAGGAAATCGGCTTAACATTTTATTAGTAAGCATGCTCGTTTTGTCACCCGCTGATGCTTACCGTTAATTAATATAATCACTTGTATTAAATAGACTTTCTTTAAAAATATAAGACACTCTGTTATTACAAATCGTGCATGCCGTCTATCCTGC
>JAJUHK010000025.1 GCA_029279945.1 Pseudidiomarina indica
CCAGCTCAAAAACCTGCTCTTGCTGTGGACACAAGCTGGAAGACTTGTCACTGAACGTGCGTGACTGGCAGTGTCCATCCTGCTCAACACAGCATGATCGGGACATCAATGCAGCCTTAAATATCAAGGCGCAAGGTATTTCAAAATTAAAGGCCGCAGGACTGTCGGTTTCTGCCAATGGAGGCAAGCGTCAATCTGGTCACGTACCAGTTGCTGCCTGAGAAGTTGGAAGCCTCGCCCGTGGCGCTTTAGCGCTTAGGGCGGGGAGCAGTCACTGACTTGGTTCAAGAGACGACCTGTTCGGCCGTTCCCATCATAAAAAGGGTGAATAGCTTCAAATTGATAATGGCTAATCGCCATCTTGATGAGTGGATCCAGACCATCGTCAGTATGAAGGAAATGCTCCCAGTTGGTTAACAAGTCACGTATTACATCTTCTCCGGTTGGCGGGGTATAGATAACGTCACCTGTCGTTTGGTTTCCTATAAAGGTACCGGGAAGTTTCCGAATAGCCATTTCTGAATGCTTTAACGTACTGCATACCTCTATAGCAGTTGCTGTGCATAAGGGCCTTCTATCAAATGGCATGCGCGATATCAACTTTTTTGACTGGGCTTTCTCCTGCGGAGTATAGCGACGATGGTGCCTTGATACGGCTTGGTATACTCTATATAAACGACTTCAGCGAGGCACATAAACAATGCACAGACAACAAATAAGACGCTTAGTCTATCTCTTTATAGCCTTTGCCCTAAGTGGATGCGGTGGTAAGGAGAAATTCAACGTAGAGCAGGAAATTGAGCGTTTTTATACCCATCAGGATGCCTTTGAAACACTCGCCACCACCGGGTGTGAAGCCAGAGAAGCAATGGATACAAGGTTTTTTCGCTACCCCATGGATGTAACCGGCGATGAATCTGAATCCATCCAGCACTATTTTGCCGATATTGAGAAATTATTAAACTCAATTGGGCTGGATTTTATGGTCTTACATACCTTTATAGATGAAAATATTGCGTGTTCTATATATATACGTATCTCTGCCTTTTCCTTTCTCGCTGACGGGTACAGTTTTGGTTACTGGTATCAACCCGCTGATCATGGTACCTACGAATATAGCGAAGGCTTCTTCAGTCAGGAAACCACCGAATATCGGGACGCTAATCGGGTAAGAGGCGAAGAGGAGGTAAAGTTTTCAATTGAGTTAGAAAGTGGCTGGTATCTTCAATACTATCGCTATCCATAGCGTCGTCAGTACTGAACGGAGGCAACTGCCTCCGTTTTAGCGGGGGCAACTACACCATCTTCCTCACCGGCGCTGCAGCCGGCATCGGCAAAGCCACGGCGTTGGGCCTGTCAAATAAATGGATAGCTAGATAAACGGCAACTATATTTTATCGATTATTACTATCTCTCACAAGCATCACATAATATTTCGTATCGGTTTATAAATTCGACAAGCCCAGCCAACGAGGTTATCATAAACGACAACATGGAGGTTGTATTATATGTCGTGGACGATCACGTTTTATAGAGGCGTGGAGGAGGATTTATTAAGTCTTCCGCCTAGAATTCAGGCAAGAATGATTCGGCTGTTGGAACTTATGGAAGCGCACGGGCCTAACTTAGGCCCGCCGCATACAAACCCCTTAAGCAGTGGGCTCTTCGAATTACGAGCTAAGGCTCACGAGGGCATTGCCCGCGGTTTATTTTGCTACTTACATGGCGAACAGATCTGCGTACTTAGTGTGTTTGTCAAAAAGAAAAAGAAAATACCGCAAAATGAAATTGAGATTGCTCGTAAAAGGCAAGTGGAGGTAAAAACATCATGAACTTACAAAAATTAAAAGCGCGCGCATTGAGCGATCCACAAGTAAAAGCCGAATACGACAATCTTGAGGATGAATTCAAACTTATAAATCAGCTACTAAGTATGCGTGCGCAGGCAGGTCTTACCCAAGAACAGTTGGCTAAACGAATGCATACAAGTAAAAGCAATATCAGCAGGCTTGAGCGTGGTAATACAAACCCAAGTTGGGCCACGCTTGTGAAATATGCACATGCTTGCGGCTTTGAGCTTTCGTTGACACCGCACAAAGCTTAAGTAGAAATTACCAACTCAATATCCTTCTGCGCCTGTCAAATAAATGGATAGCTAGATAACATGACGCCCTCGGACACGACCTTATTCACCCCTTTGAAAACACTAAGCTGCCCGCTTTGCGCTGAGCCGCTAGTAAAAGGGCAGATCACCGTCACCGCCGACATGTGGTTGCGCACGTTTACGTAGCTAGCTGCGAAGATTTCAATGTTAGTTAACCTCTGCTTCGCACCCATCTGGCGTACGCAGCCCCGTCGCAGGATTAAAAATAACCGGCCCAGAGTAGGTGTTGATCAGTATTTCCTGTGGGTTGATTTTCCATGAGCTCATGGGTGCGCCGGGCAGGCGGTAAATGGGCTCTATGGCAAAGCCTTTGGCTATTTCAGTGGTGCGGTACAGTATGCCGTCGTTCATGCCTAAATGCGCTAAGCCGGTAGTTACGTACGTGGTTGAGCCATAGCTGTATATGTCTTCAATGTTTTCGTTGAGAATCAACTCTGTGCTGCCGTCGGGGTAGAAGGCCATCATCTCGCCGCCCCACTCGCCGCGGTTGGTGCCAGTAAGCCAACTTTCGCCTACTTTGGCGGCAACGGCAGGTTTGACGGTACTTTCCGGTAATGCGCAAAATTGCTCTAAATCGCGGCCTTCGCTTTCAGCTTCAGCGGCGCACCATGGGTGTTTGTAGGTAAACTGGCTTAAACCTTCAAATTTAGCATCATAAACTTTTGCGGTTGCCGGCTCAGATGCAATAGCAAACTGCTCGGCGCTGCAATTGCTAGCGCGATGGGAATAATAATGCTGGCTGTCTTTATCTAACGGCGGCTGGCCTTGGCTTAAGCGCTGCGCTGTTACGGCAGCAAAGTTGCGTACTAAAGGGTACCAATGGCTATCAGCCACGTGCTTAATGTCGTCTAGTGCTGGTTTGTGTTGCAGCCAATGCAAGGCTTGTACAGCGGCGTGCACTTGCAGCCAGTCGGTGTCATTGCGCAGCATGGTTTGCAGCCGCGGCGCTGCTTTGTCGTAGCCAATATAGCCAAGCGTGCGCGCTGCGGCGGCTCGGGTGTTCCAATGCTCGGCGTTCAAATAATGCCCTATATCTGCACCGACATGTTTGGCAACGTGGCCAAGCTAGCTAATGTCACGCAGTATCCACTCGCTGTATAAACCCTCACCTTCGGCTAGTTTGAGTTTGTCCACCAACAAGTCAGCCGCATAGGGGCTTTTTAATACTTTCAATGAGGTTAGCGTGTCATTGCTTAATTCCGGCTTGGCTTTGGCTATGCGTATTAACTCGGTCTCAACCGGAGCGCTTTCTGCAGTAATGTAACCGACATAACGCAGCGTTAGTTTGCGCATGTCTGGGTGAATAGCGTTGTTTTCTGCCATAGCCAGCAGCGCTAACGCACTTTGCTGGTCAGCAATTTCGCGCTCATACAAGTTCTCGAACACTTCACCAAAACCGCCATAACTTTCGCTATTGCAGTTGTCCTTGCACGCCAGTGCATTCAGCAAGTGAGGTATCGCTGGTTGCCCAATTTTAGCTAACGCAAACACAATTTGATTACCACCACGCTCAACACGCAGTAACTCACTGACTAAAAACTTAGCCGCTTCGTCGCCACCCATGCGCCCCAACAAGCGGTATGTCCAACCGCCGCCACCGCTTAGTTCTACGTTGTTTTGTATGACTTCACGTACCAGTTCAAAGTCGCTTTGGCGTATGTCTTGAATATCGGCAATGAGGGTATCGGCCAGATGGCGTTTGTTGCTGTTAGGGTGCGCGGAAAGCTCTGCTAAGGGCACAAGTGCTGCGCGGCCAAAGGCGCGTATCTGGACTTTAACAGCGTCATCGGCTTCGCCATTGCTGTAGCTGGGCACGTCAATTTCGGGAATCAGCGCTATGCAGGCTTCAACGGTAGCGCACGGGCTGGCCTGTTCACTGGCGTGCGTCATTGGCGTGGCGAGGCTTAAAAGCATGACGAACAGTGCTTGTTTCATAGGTACCCTTGGTTAACTAATTGGCTTACATGCTGCGGCCCGAGTGGCGAGCCGAAGCGAACGGCCGACTTCAACGTAGTTATCTAATGGTTTACCTCACCTTAAGTAGGACTATATTCCTATTAAGCGTCCAAAAGCAAGATGATAGTCCAAGATTTATTGGCCGGCAGCCAAAGATTAGCAAAATCCGCGTAAACCCTCGCCCAATCGGGCGGGGATACAAGCGGGAACCGCGCAGCGGTTCTATTCAGTGGTAACTTGGCTCTGCACATACTCACGCAAAGTCTCAATCGTTGCACCGCCTGCGCTACAGGCAAAGTAGGAACGC
>JAJUHK010000026.1 GCA_029279945.1 Pseudidiomarina indica
ACCGGCATACCGGCTTCGGCTTCTTTTAAAATCGCCACAATTTGGCTTTCAGTCATGCGTTTGCTCATCGTAAAACTCCTTTGGTTTAGTTTAAAAGAAATTCTACGAGCGAGCTGTATTATTTTATGGGATAGTTACACTTTATCGCCTCGCACTAAGAAGTATTTGCAGGGGATGCCATGGATGTTTGTATTCATTAAAGCATTTCCAATTCTTTTTTCTGGAGGGTTACTCGGTGGTATAGCTTTGGGTCTGATTGATCAAACTTGGCTTCATATATTCAACTTCACGAATCATTAAAAGTGCCGCATCGAAAATGCAATATTGTGGCATTTCTTTACACGCGTGAGTTAGTTTAGTTACGAAGCCGCCGTGCCGGAGGTAATGACTGAATCTTCGCTTTTGTCGAGACTGATGTATTCAACTCTCCATTGATCCATTCTACGAATCATAGTTAAAGAAATTTCAGTTTCCGGGATAGCTTGACACAGTTCTAACTCTACACCTTTTGATTCGCCCGGCTCGCCAAACACCTTTACAAATGCGGACTCGATTTCATGAGCCGCAGAGGTTGCACCTTTTTGTGCATCACTTATCTCCTGGCTCGAATTGATAGCTATGAAAATTTTTAAAATATAAATTCCTTCAGGTGGTGACTCGCATTTACATTCATCTGAAAGTTCAAAAAAAACTGCTGAGATATATTCCGAGTATTCGCTTAGAATACTTGCTAGCTTTTTTTCCAGCGTTAATTTGGAGTTATATTTTGTACGAAGTGCTCTCTCGAAATTATCTGGAAAAGCAGGCCGACCATAACGAGCCGCCAGCCACTGTTTTAAAATGCGCTTATTACTTTCAGAAAGAATATATCTTTTCTCAGCAGGAGCTTCTTTTTCTATGGGTTCGAAGTTTAGCCGGCACTTACTATCATGTTTAAGCTCCAGAAAAAGTTCGTCGCTACCGTTTTCAAATGCTAAATGCAGTGCTCTAGGGTGCTTTGCACTAACATATTGCTTGTTCAGACTATCCAATGTTGAGCAAGTTATCAGTTCGAAAAAGCTTTCTCTGTGCAAATCGCAGTCATGAGAAATAATAACTGCGAATTCTATATCCTCTGAAATCTCACCTGGTTCGAAGAGTAAGCTTAGTAATTCTTGGTCAATAACGTCGCCTTGATTCCATCTGTGAGGCTGGGTCATGTTTTGCATTCCCTTTCAAGACTATGAATTGTCACTGCTATGCGGTATCGAAGTAGATGACAACCACTCTGACTCACGAGTCGACTTGCTCGCACTAGCAAGCTTATCGTTTGCTGCTTGCATTTTGACAATATAAGACAGAACCTCTTCAAGGTAATGATCAGACATTTTGTTAAGCATAGCTTTTTCGACTAGTGATTCGTTATCAAAGTATTTTAACTTAATTAGTTCGCCCGCTCTTTTTACGTCAGCGTCAGACAAAGCAGCAGCAATTTTCGCTAAGTTATTTAGCTTATCTGATACTACTGGCTCGGGTGAGACCTCAGCCTTTTTCCATTTGTAAATTGCTTGGCGAGTTATTCCAAAAAGTTTCGCCAAGTCTGATACACCATAATTAAAAGTCTCCAAGATAAACGAGACTTTTTCGGGTAGGGAAAAAGCTTCTACGAATGTCCCGCCACTCACTTGTAACGATGTTTCTCGAGCTTCATCGATTTGCAGAGGAATGCGTGTTTTGACGTAGGGCTGCCATTCATCGAGTCGTTCTGCGGCATAAGATGAGCCTGTTGCTACAACTAATAAAATAAACGGTGCGAATTTTGCCGGTGAATAACCATTGTTAACCCTAGAGTCTACTGGTTCCCAACCTAACCTGTTATACATAAATTGTTAAGCTCCTATTTATTCCATATATTGAGAGCGTGAGAAGTAACCATTTTTTCAAATGACAGCTTCAACCCTGAATGCAAGTGGAGAATTTGTTTCTCGATACTATCAAAGTCAAGGTGGAAATCCCCTTCTACGTAGTGGTCAGTATCTAATACTGCGTGCATATTTTGGCCCAGCTCTTTGAATTTACGATTGCTTTTCAAATTTCGAATATGCAGATCTGGTGGATAGCCTATTTCTCCATTACGATGGTAAACCTTTGTGACAAGTATACCTGAGATACCGGTTGGTCCTTTATCAGTTTGAAATACCGACTCACTTATGGATTGGATAAGAGGAAAATCAAGATTAAGCCCTCTTATACCATCGACAAGATAGTCATCGGTAGACTCGCCTTCTAGCGGAACTACAGCATCCAAAAACCTCAAACCAAGTCTTTTAACCCTATTGAGCTGTAAGGTCCCGGTTATTGCGTTCAAGCCAAGCATCAAGTTTTCAATCAATTTTTCTTTTGACTGATAGTGTGTCGTGTGAAACGTGAGGGAGTCCTTCATGAGAATAAAGCCTCGTTCGCTATCCTCATCTGAGAAAATCCATTCAGGAACTTGGTTGGCCTCCACGTTGGGCTGGCTTTCGGCACTCGCAGAAAATCTTAACCCCATAGTGTTTGCTGCTTCAAAGACAGGGAACCCTTTAACCCGAAATTCGTCTTGAATATCGTCTACGTACTTGCTCATTTTTAGTACGGGGTTAAACTTGACCTGAGCCAGAGCATAGTAAATGGGCGCATTCTTGAGGTTCATATATTTTTCCAACGTTAAACGATAGAACTGACTTTAGTTTACACTTTAGTTGACAGTCTTTCTACAGGCAAGTTCCCTTCGTTACGGGGATGCATTGCGACAGTTAGGTTGTTTGCCGAAACGGCATTGATTAATAAGTAGTATAGGAGCATAAAGATGGTTGACTTCTCTTGGACAGCGATAGGTTTTGGTGTGTTTGCGATTGTGGTGTTGTCGGTGTGTGGGCTGTTATATGCGAACGCTGATCGGTTGGAAGCGACTCTAAAGCGTTGTTTTAATAAATAGGATTCGTTGGCTCGAAAGCTTCAGTCAGCGGCTGACGCAATGACATCAAGCCGCTGACTGCGTATCTAAGTTTGTCCGGTTAGAACTGTCGCAAGCTTGCTTGTAATGCTCTATAGCGCTGAATGAGCTTTAGCAACTGAGCTTGGTGTTTGTACAGAGAGTTAAGGCTGTTGATAACTCGTTCGTAAACCAGACGCTCCCAGTCTGGGATGTCGGCAAAGCGGTTTTGGCTAATTTCGTGGTAATCGACTCGCTTGGGTGACTTTCGGCCGCCATAGAAAATAGCTCGGTGCCAAATATGGTTGATGCCACTTCGGCGAACACAAACCTCAAGCGCATATTCAAACGGATAATCTACTTCCATTTCAGCAGCTGCAGCGCGGTGGCATTCAGCGAATGCATCAACAAC
This sequence comes from Pseudidiomarina indica, assembly GCA_029279945.1. Lineage (GTDB taxonomy): Bacteria > Pseudomonadota > Gammaproteobacteria > Enterobacterales > Alteromonadaceae > Pseudidiomarina > Pseudidiomarina indica_A. The sequence goes on from JAJUHK010000026.1 coordinate 3,366, forward strand.
TTCATCGGCGAAGTTGGCAAGTCGGTCTCGTTGCGACTCTATCCATTCTTCAACATAGCTTAACTCACTTGGCGCTGGCTCAAAGCCTCCAAATATGGGTACCCGCTGTAAACTAAGAAACTGGTAATTATTGCTCATGGCGCGGCCCCTCCAATTCACC
>JAJUHK010000027.1 GCA_029279945.1 Pseudidiomarina indica
ACGGACGTTACTCGGCAAATAAGTAATGTCCCAACAAAACACCTGGCAAGGGCCGGTTGCTTCAAAGGTCGCTGGTGTTTTTGCGCCCTTCGGGGCAGCACTACGACCACGATAGAGTTTGTTCGATGGCTCCGGACGAACTGCATCCGGACGTTTGTCCGCAAGCACTTTGCCATTCTGATATCAGCGCCTATAAGTACGCAAACTGATACCGGCTTCTTCGCATGCGAGACTGAAATATTGGTGTAAATATAAAATTTTCAAGTCATTTACGCCTTTATTAGCTTATGGTCGCTAGTTCGATACCTTCCTCTTGTATCAATTATCAGCTTGCTATTCTCGAAGATAAATTGGAAGTCAAACTTATCGTGGTCTGTGGCCACAACCACCGCATCATATGACTGTAAACTCTTCTTCGTTATTGGGATTGAGGCTAACTTAAACGGGTAATCCTTTGAGCCAGGAAACTGACTAACATGAGGATCAGAATAATCAACCTCAGCCCCCTTTTTCCGAATCCTGTCAAGCACCTCAACCGAAGGAGATTCACGCATGTCATCAACATTCTTTTTGTACGCAATACCAAGCACTAAAACCTTACTACCTTTTAAAGACTTACCCTGTTCGTTCAATCCATCCATCAGCTTTGAAACCACATATTCTGGCATTGCTCGGTTGACCTCACCAGATAACTCAATGAAGCGGGTATGCAAACCATACTCGCGGGCTTTCCAAGTCAGGTAAAACGGATCAATCGGGATACAGTGGCCACCAAGACCTGGGCCTGGGTAATAGGCGGTAAAACCAAATGGCTTGGTTTTCGCAGCGTCAATGACTTCGAAAATATCAATACCCATGCGATCAGCAACGATTTTCATTTCGTTCACTAAACCGATATTGACGGCACGGTGAATATTTTCCAATAATTTCGTCAGCTCGGCAGCTTTGGTTGAACTAACCGGTACTAACTGATCAATAGCCTGCTCATAAAGCGCAATACCAGCTTGCTTACATAACTCCGTTTGCCCGCCCACTACTTTCGGAATGGTTCTTGTTTCGAAATTCGGGTTACCTGGATCTTCACGCTCGGGAGAGTAGACAAGGAAAATAGACTCACCAACTACCAAACCATTTTCTTCCACTCGCGGCTTTAACAATTCTTCAGTCGTACCTGGGTAGGTCGTGCTTTCAAGAGAAACCACTTGGCCTTCGCGCAGGTATGGCTTGATCATGTCTGTGGTATCAATGACAAAGCTCATGTCTGGCTCGCGATACTTATTAAGTGGCGTTGGCACACACAGTATTAACGCATCGCATTCTGTCGCTCGAGAAAAATCGGTCGTTGCTTCAAAACCGTTCTTAGCGGCTTCAGCTACTTTCGCATCAGAAATATGCTCAATTCGACTATGCCCTTGGTTGAGCTCAGTAACCTTCTCAACATCGATATCAAAACCGACCACTTTATATCCTAATGCACTGTAGCGAAGCATGAGCGGTTGCCCGACATAGCCAAGACCTAAGATGCCGATGATGGCTTTTTTTGCCTTCAGCGCGCTTATTAATTGAGCATGTGCTTTGTTCATCAAATCGTTCCTTCGTTAATAATTTCTAAATATTGTTCTGCAATATGCGGCCATGAAAAATTATCAATAAGACGTTTCACGTCTGTCTTCGATACGCCACAGGGAAACTGAGATACCAAGGCGTCAACCTTGTTGGCAATATCATCAACATTGTGCGGATCTACGCTCTTGATAAAAGGTTCGTTAAATACCCCATCAATCCCTTCGTTTTCGGAGTGGATAATGCAGCAGCCTTGGCTCAGCGCTTCAATGTACACGAGACCAAAGGTTTCATGAAATGAGGGCATTATAAAAACTCTAGAGTTACGAAGATGATCAGCTATTAAATCACGATCGTTTGTTCGAGGAATCACAGTAACCCAACTAGGAATTTCCGAGAGTTCTGTACATCGTAGGAATTCAGCTTCTGTTCCGCCAATTGCGACAAACTTGAGCCCATCGCCTCTATTATTGAGTTTACTAAGTGCTAAAAGACTATTTTTTAGGTTTTTATTGGGCAAAAAAGAACCCACATAGATGGCCATTAAATTTCTCTTAGAATCATTTACCTTCTCGATTTCAGACAAGTTAAACCATTGCTCGTCTATCCCATTGTAAATAACCCTAAGAGCCTTTATGGAGTTAAATACTGAGGGATAAAAAACGTTCCACTCGTTCAACGTAAGCCTTATTAATGAATACCGTTCTTTTTGCATCCCGAACAACGCGTCGCATAAGCCAACGGTAATGCCCCAGCTTTGGTAAAAACAAGTTAATATCCGTGTTTCGAACCGCAACGGTGTAAGCCACACCTGTCAACTTGTGATACAGCCACGCGACCATACCGACCGTCAGACCATAAATTATGCGCGATAATAAAAGTTAGTCGGACCTTGTACTTTCTCAAAGTAAAAACAAAAGTAACAAAAGAAATCAGGACTTTAGTCAACGGTAAATATCTTATCCACTCAGTAAATATGCGAGGCATCGCAACATTTATCGTCTTATTCGATTCAGCGGCCGGGTTTCTTTTTGCTTTTCGCTGTAGTGGACTATATACAAATTGGGACTTAACTCCTTTTGTAGCAAGGCTATTTGCTAAGCTCGAATGCACAGTTGAAAAAATGTAACCATTACTGATGTGTGTAAGCATTGGGTTCTTTATTTCACTTCTGTAAAGTAATTAATCTGATGACATCGATCACTTCAGGTGCCACACTCACAGCATTCAAACGATAGCCTCGATTGGCGGCATTTTTCAAGGTAGTTGACACTTTTTTGTCATTTAAGCGGCCTGTTTTTCTTCCTGCTTAACTGGCTTTTTCTCAGGGTTCAATGTTGTCGGGCCGACGGGTTCGCAGTTGCGAACATTGCGTTTACCCCAGCGGCTTGGGTTGGCTGCCTTTGCTTTTTCCAAGTGCTGTTTACGCTTAGCTAATATGGCTTTATCTTGTCCAGTATGACGCTGATGCGGCGTTACGAAGCGTAATTTACTGTGCTTATGCTCGTAGTTATACCAGCGTGTAAACTTAAGTACCCATTCACGAGCCTCTTCTAGGCTTTTAAAGCCCTGAGAAGGCCATTCAGGCCGATATTTGCAAGTTCTGAACAACGATTCTGCAAACGGATTATCGTTGCTCACACGCGGCCGGCTGTACGAGGTAGTCACACCGAGATCATAAGCTTTAGCTCGCATAGTCTGTGATTTCATCGGTGCGCCATTGTCAGAATGCAACACAACACCAGAGTGTAAA
>JAJUHK010000028.1 GCA_029279945.1 Pseudidiomarina indica
GGCACGCCTATATAGCAGTGCTATTGATGAGCAGTTGCCAGCTTCGGCACTGAAGCAGCACGCTCATTTGCGTATTTTGGTCGATGCCGAGGCAGCGGAACTTTTACCGACGCACATCAAACAAGTCGTGTAATTGAGGCGGAATTCCTACTAATTATCACAATAATGTGCTAATTCTTAAGGATGCAGTTGTTGCATTGTAACCTCAACATGAAGGAGTCATGGAATGAGTGATAAAAAGTGTCCATTTGATCCTACGCCGTTAACTACCAATGCGGGTGCTCCGGTTCCGGATAACCAAAATAGCTTAACGGCTGGGCAGCGTGGTCCGTTATTAACGCAGGATCTATGGTTGAATGAAAAGTTGGCCAACTTCGTTCGCGAAGTTATTCCAGAGCGTCGGATGCACGCTAAAGGCTCGGGTGCATTTGGCACTTTTACGGTCACCAATGACATCACCAAATACACTTGCGCAAAAATTTTTAGTGAAGTGGGCAAGAGAACGGAGATGTTTGTTCGCTTTAGTACTGTCGCAGGAGAACGCGGGGCAGCAGATGCCGAGCGTGATATTCGTGGCTTCGCGATGAAGTTTTACACCGAAGAAGGGAACTGGGATTTGGTCGGGAACAACACCCCAGTGTTCTTTTTGCGCGACCCGTTAAAGTTTCCTGATTTAAACAAAGCAGTGAAGCGTGACCCACGTACTAACTTGCGTTCCGCAACCAATAACTGGGATTTCTGGACCTTGCTACCTGAGTCTTTCCATCAGGTAACTATTGTTATGAGTGACCGCGGTATTCCAGCTTCCTACCGTCACATGCATGGCTTTGGTTCGCACACCTACAGCTTCTGGAACGAGCAGGGCGAACGTTACTGGGTTAAATTCCACCTGCGTACGCAGCAAGGTATTAAAAACCTGACCGACGCAGAGGCAGCAGCGGTAGTTGCGCAAGATCGTGAAAGTCATCAGCGTGATTTGTACGAAGCCATTGAGCGGGGTGACTTCCCGAAATGGAAGATGTACGTACAAGTTATGCCTGAGCAAGATGCGGAAAAAGTGCCTTATCATCCGTTTGACCTTACCAAAGTGTGGCCCAAAGGCGATTATCCACTGATTGAAGTCGGTGAGTTCGAGCTTAATCGTAACCCTGAGAACTACTTCGCTGATGTGGAGCAGGCAGCGTTCGCACCGAGTAACATAGTACGTGGTATTGGTGTGTCACCGGATAAAATGCTGCAAGCGCGTCTGGTCAACTATGCTGACGCACAGCGTTATCGGGTTGGGGTTAACCATTATCAAATCCCGGTTAACCAAGCGCAGTGTCCAGTTCATAGTAACGCGCGTGATGGCCAAGGGCGAGTGGATCAAAACTATGGTGGGCGTCCGCATTATGAGCCGAACAGCTTTGCGCAATGGCAGGAACAACCGAAGTACCATGAGCCACCATTACGGATTAACGGCGATGGAGCACGGTATAACTTCCGTAAAGACGACGATGACTACTTCAGTCAACCACGCGCCTTGTTTAATTTAATGAGCGATGCACAAAAACAAGCGCTCTTTCAGAACACTGCGGCAGCAATGGGTGATGCGGAGAATTTCATCAAGTATCGTCATATTCGCTTGTGTCATCATTGTCACCCTGACTATGCCGAAGGGGTTGCCAATGCATTAGGATTAACGGTTGCCGATGCGCTACAAGCACGCGACACTGATCCGGCCAAGCATTTGGAAAGCTGCTTCTAAGAAAAAACCCCCAGTAGCTATGGGCTACTGGGGGTTGTGCGCTGTGATAAATGCTTAAGAAAAAATCAGGAAACGTTCATCATCGTTCATGAATTCTTTGGTGCCAAACTCGCCTTCATTTGAACCGAAAGGCATTTGTGCGCGTAAGACCCATGACGCTGGGATACTCCATTCTTTTGCGGCTGCTTCATCGACGACTGGGTTGTAGTGTTGCAAGCTCGCACCAACATTTGCTTCTGCTAATGCAGTCCACACCGCGAACTGTGCGATAGCAGTTGAATGTTCAGACCAAACTGGAAAGTTATCTGCGTAAAGTGGGAATTGCTCTTGTAAGCCTTTGACCACGTTTTGGTCTTCGTAGAACAGCACCGTACCGACACCCGCTGCAAATGATTTCAATTTATTTTCGGTCGCACTAAATGCCTCAGCTGGCACCAATGGGCGCAACGCTTCTTTGGTCAATTCCCAAAACTTGTCACTTTGCTCACCGAACAGAATCACCGCACGTGAGCTTTGTGAGTTGAATGAAGAAGGCGCTTGA